>NZ_JASTTH010000004.1:0-838128 GCF_032248595.1 Streptomyces winkii
CCACCACCCTGCCCACGCCGCAACGACCCCAGCGCCACCACCTCAACACCCGACGCCTCAGCCGACTCCTCAACAGCCCCCGCCAACACCGGATGCGGACTGCACTCCACAAAAACCCGAAACCCATCCCCCACCAACGACTGAACAGCACCAACAAAATCAACCGGCTCCCGCGCATTACGGAACCAATACCCCGCACCCAACTCACCACCATCAACCACACCCCCCGACACCGTCGAATAAAACGGCACCCCACCAGAGGCCCCCTCAACCCCCTCCAACAACCCCAGCAACTCCTCACGCAACGGCTCCACCTGCACCGAATGCGACGCCACCGACGACCCCACAACCCGCGCACGCACCCCCAACGCCTCACACGAAGAAACAAACTCCTCCAACACCCCCAAACCACCAGCCACCGTCACCGCCGACGGACCATTCACCCCCGCCACCGACAAACCAGCAAACCCCTCCAACAACCCCCGCACACGCTCCACCGGCAACGCCACCGACGCCACCGCACCCCCACCCACCAACTCACGCGCAAACAACTCAGAACGCAGCACCACCACCCGCGCCGCATCCTCCAAACTCAAAACCCCCGCCACATACGCCGCCGCAATCTCCCCCTGCGACGACCCCACCACCGCAGACGGAACCACCCCACACGACCGCCACAACTCCGCCAACGACACCATCACCGAAAACAACACCGGCTGGAGCACCTCAATACGCTCCAACACCCCAACCCCCGAATCACCCTCCAAAGACCCCCGCAACACCTCCACCACAGACCAACCAGCCAACCCCCCGACCACCCGGTCACACTCACCCATCCACCACGCAAACACCGGCGAAGAATCCAGCAACTCCACCGCCATCCCCACCCACTGCGAACCCTGACCCGGAAACACAAACACCGGACCAGAACCCACATCCCCCACAACACCCCGCACCACCGAAGCAGCACCAAACACCGAAGAATCCGAAGAACCCGCCGACGAGACAGAGCCCTCCCCCGGCTCCAACTCCCGCACCACCACCGCACGATGCTCGAAAACCGACCGCGACGACATCAACGAAAAACCGACATCAACCGGCCGCACACCCCCGGAAACACCCTCGACAAACGACGACAGACGACCCAACTGCCCATCCAACGCCGCCTCAGAACGCCCCGAAACCAGCCACGGCACCACACCCTCAAAACCACACACCGCAACCGAAGAAACAACACCAGAAACAACGCCGGAACCAGAATCAGAAACAGATTCAGATGCGGTCTGGGCAGAGTCCGTAACGCCGAGCGAGGCCGGTTCAGAATCAGCGGACGGGTCGGCGAACTCCATCCCGGAAGCGGATTCAGGTGCCTGTTCCAGGATGACGTGGGCGTTGGTGCCACTGATCCCGAACGACGACACACCCGCACGCCGCGCACGACCCGACTCCGGCCAGGCGGTGCGTTCCGTGAGCAGCTCGACCGCACCCGCATCCCAATCGACGTGCGAGGACGGCTCATCCACGTGGAGAGTGCGCGGCAGTTCGCCGTGCCGCAGCGCCTCCACCATCTTGATCACACCAGCGACACCCGCAGCAGCCTGCGTATGACCCAGATTCGACTTCACCGACCCCAACAACAGCGGCCGTTCGGCATCCCGCTCCTGCCCATACGTCGCCAGCAGCGCCTGCGCCTCGATCGGATCACCCAGCGACGTGCCCGTACCGTGCGCCTCGACCGCATCCACATCCGCGGCCGACAGCCCCGCACTCGCCAACGCCTGCCGGATCACCCGCTGCTGAGACGGACCGTTCGGCGCCGTCAGACCGTTCGACGCACCGTCCTGATTGACCGCCGAACCACGCACCACCGCAAGCACGTTGTGCCCCTTGCGCCGCGCATCCGACAACCGCTCCAGCACCACCAGCCCGACACCCTCGGACCAGCCCGTACCGTCCGCGCCCTCCGCGAACGCCTTGCACCGCCCGTCCGCGGAGAGGGCACCTTGGCGGGAGAGTTCGGCGAAGACCATCGGCGTCGACATGACGGTCGCGCCGCCGGCGAGCGCCAGGTCGCACTCCCCCTGACGCAGCGACTGTCCGGCCAGGTGAAGAGCGACCAGCGACGCGGAGCAGGCCGTGTCGACCGTCATCGCGGGGCCTTCGAGGCCGAGGGTGTAGGAGAGGCGCCCGGAGATGACGCTCGCGGCCAGCCCGGTGGCGGCGTGGCCTTCGGTGTCCTGCGCGCTGTCGTTGACGAGGGTGGCGTAGTCCTGTCCGTTGGTGCCGACGAAGACGCCGGTGGGGCTGCCGCGCAGGGACTGGGGGTCGACACCGGCGCGCTCCAGCGCCTCCCATGACGACTCCAGCAGCAGCCGCTGCTGCGGGTCCATCGCCACCGCCTCACGCGGCGAGATGCCGAAGAACGCGGCGTCGAAGTCGGCGGTTCCGATGAGGAATCCGCCCTGCCGGGTGACGCTGCCTCCCGGGCCGCCGGAGAAGAGGGTCTCCAGGTCCCAGTTGCGGTCGGTGGGGAAGTCGCCGATGCCGTCCCTGCCGTCGATGAGGAACTGCCAGTAGTCCTCGGGTGTGTTGACGTCTCCGGGGAAGCGGCAGGACATGCCGACGATCGCGATCGGCTCGTCGGTTGGGCGGGGCGCTGCCGTGCCGCGGGTGGCCGCGTTCTGCGCTTCGCCCTGCGCGCCGAGGATCTCTTCGAGCAGGTGGGATGCCAGGGCGCGTGGTGTCGGGTGGTCGAAGACGAGGCCCGCGGAGAGGGTGTGCCCGGTCGCGGCGCTGAGCTGGTTGCGCAGCTCGACGGCGGTGAGCGAGTCGAAGCCCAGGTCGCGGAAGGCCTTGTCGGTGCCGACGGAGGTTCCGCCGGAGTAGTTGAGGACCGCGGCTATGCGGGTCCGTACGAGGTCGAGGACGGCCTCGTACCGGTCCGCCTCGTTCAACGCCTCAAGTTGGTCGCGGAGTTGGGAGGCGACAGCCGGGCGGGAGCCGCGGGCGGTGCGGATGTCCTCCAACGCGCGGCGCGCGTGCGGCAGTTCGGACAGCAGCGGCATGGGCCGCACTTCGAGGAGGGAGCCGAGGAGCTGCCGGTTGCTCAGGTCCGCGATGGTGATCGCGGCAGCGTCACCGGTTACTGCCTGCCACATGGCTTCGAGGGCCGGCTGGGGGTCCATGAGTCCGGCGCCGTCGCGGTCGGCCCAGGCACCACGGGCCGAAAGGTCACCGCCCGAACCGTCCCCGCTCATACGGTCGTTGCCCGAACCGCCGTTGCCCGTACGGTCGTTGCCCGAACCGGCGTTGCCCGGCGCGACCGGGTCCGTGCCGTCGTCGCGGCGCGGTTTCGCGGAGGCCATACCGTCACCGGCCCAGGCTCCCCAGGCGATGGAAGTGGCGGGCAGCCCTTCGGCGCGGCGGGCGCGGGCGATGGAGTCGAGTACGGCGTTCGCTGCGGCGTAGTTGGCTTGTCCGGGGTTGCCGATCTGCCCGGCGACGGAGGAGAACAGCACGAAGGCCGACAGGTCCGCTTCGCGGGTGAGCTCGTCGAGTGCGCGGGCGGCGGCGACCTTGGAGCGGAAGACGGAGTCGAAGCGTTCGGGGGTGAGCCCTTCGAGGATGCCGTCGTCGAGTACGCCGGCGGTATGGACGACGCCGGTCAGCGGCTGCTCCGCGGGGACGGCGGAGAGGACAGAGGCGAGAGCGTCACGGTCGGAGGCGTCGCATGCGGCGATGTCCACTTCGGCGCCGAGCGCGGCGAGTTCGTCGCGCAGGCGGTCCGCGCCGGGCGCCTGGTCGCCGCGGCGGCTGATGAGCAGGAGCCGTCCGGCTCCGCGGGCGGCGAGGTCGCGGGCGACGTGCGCACCGAGGGCGCCGGTGCCGCCGGTGACGAGGACGGTGCCGGAGGGCACCCAGGCGGCGGGGGCGGCGTTTTCCGGTGCCGGTAGGAGCCTGAGCCCGAACAGGCCGGAGGCGCGTACGGCGAGCTGGTCCTCGTCGTACGTGTCGGTGTCGCCTTCGCGTGTGCCGTCGTGCCGGGCTGCGGCCGCGCCGAGCGCGTCCGCGAAGCGCCGGGTGACGCGCCGGTCGAGGGCCGACGGCAGGTCGACGAGTCCGCCCCACTGCTGCGGCAGTTCCATCGCGGCCACGCGGCCGAGACCCCACACCCCTGCCTGGGCGGGGTGCTCGATCCGTTCGGCGCCGTCGACGGCGACGGCGTTACGCGTGACCGCCCACAGGGGTGCGGTGACGCCGCTGCCCGCGAGGGCCTGCACGAGCAGCAGCGTGTTCCGTACGGCGGTGGGGACGCCTGCGGAGTTCTCCGAGCGGTCGAGGGCCAGGAGGGAGACGACGCCGTGGATGCGGGGCGCTTCGCCGGAAGCGTCGGCTCCTGTGTGCGGTTCGCCGGTCGCCGTTCCGCTGGTCGCCTGGGCGTCAGTCGCATCGGCTCCGGTCGCCGTGGGGCCGCTCGGAGACTTCGGAAGACCGGCCGGCAGAGCCTCGGTGGGCAGGTTCTTCGTGTCGTGGAGGTCCGCCGGATCGAGGGCGGCCCGGAGGCGTGCGGCCAGTTCGTCACGTACCGGGAACGCGGCGTCCTCGTGGCCGACGTCCGGCACGCGTACGCACACCACGTCGTCGCCGAGCGCCTCGACTGCCTGCGTGATCCACTCCTCGGCCTCGGGGGTGGTCGCCGCCTCGGCGGGCAGGACGGCGAGCCAGCTGCCCTGAGGCTGCGGCGTGCCGTGCGACGGGCGGGGAGCGGCGGGGGTGGTCAGCGGGATCCACCGCTCCACGTGGCGCCAGGAGTCGATGGTCGACTGGGTGCGGCGGCGGTTGCGCCACGAGCTGAGGGCGGGCAGCACAGCGCTCAGCGACGTGGCCGTCGACTCCGGGGGTACGCCCAGTTCGGCGGCGAGGCTGTCGACGTCGCCGCTTTCGACGAGCGCCCAGAACTCGGCGTCGCCTTCCCCGTCCCCGTCCGCCGTGGTGTTCTCGCGGCCTCCGGCTGCGGTCGCCGCCTCGGGCCAGTAGCGCTCGTGCTGGAAGGGGTAGGTGGGCAGGTCTACGGGGCGGGCGCTCGTGCCGTCGAAGTGGCGGGCCCAGTCGACACGGGCGCCGTTGACGTGGAGCCGTGCCACCGCCCCGAGCGCCGTACGGGTCTCGTCGCGGTCGTTGCGCAGCAGCGGCACCGCCACGGCTCCGGGGAGGGTCTCGGCCGCGGTGGCGGACAGTACGCCGTCGGGCCCGATCTCGAGGACCGCGGTGACGCCCTGTTCGGCGAGGGCGTTGATGCCGTCGGCGAAGCGGACGGTCTGCCGGACGTGCCGTACCCAGTACTCGGCGGTGCGCAGTTCGTCGCCGGTGGCGATGCCGCCGGTCAGGTTGGAGACGACGGGGATTTCGGGCTCGCCGAACGTCAGGCCGTCCAGTGCGGCGCGGAAGTCGTCGAGCATCGCATCCATCAAGGGCGAGTGAAATGCATGACTGACCAGCAAATTCCTAGTCTTGCGGCCGGCCGCGGCGAACTCGCCGGCGATCTGCCGTACGGCCTGGTCGGCTCCGGAGATCACGACGGAGGTGGGGCCGTTGACGGCGGCGAGCGCCACGTCGTCCCTGCCGTCGAGCAGCGGAAGCACTTCGTCCTCGGATGCCTCGACGGCGGTCATGGCTCCGCCGTCGGGGAGTTCGCGCATCAGGCGGGCGCGTGCGGAGACCAGGGTGCAGGCGTCTTCGAGTGAGAGGACACCGGCGACGTGGGCCGCTGCGATCTCGCCCACGGAGTGACCCACCAGGTAGTCGGGCGTGACGCCCCAGGACTCCGCGAGCCGGTAGAGGGCGACTTCGAGTGCGAACAGGGCGGGCTGTGCGTTGCCGGTGCCGGCGAGCTCCTGCGGGTCCTCGCCCCAGACGACCTTCCGCAGCCGGGGGTCGAGGTGAGCGGTGACGGCGTCGAAGGCTTCGGCGAAGACGGGGAATCGGTCGTACAACTCCCGTCCCATGCCGAGGCGTTGGCTGCCCTGGCCCGAGAAGGCGAACGCGAGCAGCCGCCCCTCGGAGGGTGCCTCGCCGCGTTCGGCCTCGACGGCCTCTCCGGCGGTTTCTTCTCCGTTCTCTCCTGCGTTGTGCAGGAGTACGGCGCGGTGCTCGAAGGCGGTGCGGCAGGCGGCGAGGGAGTAGCCGATGTCGAGGGGCGTGGCCGTCGGGGTGCCGTGTGCTGCGGCGCGGTCGGCGAAGGCCCGGATGCGTTCGAGCTGTGCCTGAAGGGCGGCTTCGGTACGGGCGGAGACCACCCACGGCACCGGTGTGCGGCCGGAGAGGGGTGCGGTCCCGGTGGTGCGGTCGCCGGGTCCGGCGGCGGTTTCGGTGCTCGTGGCGTCGACGCTCGTGGCTTGGGTGCCCGTGGCGTCGGCGTTCTGCCCGTCGCCCGCGGCGGGGCCTTCGGTGCCCGGGACGGCGAGGGTTTCGCCGGTCAAGTCGGCGGTTTCCGGGGCCTGTTCGAGGATGAGGTGCGCGTTGGTGCCGCTGACGCCGAAGGAGGACACACCTGCCCTGCGGAGCCTGTCGGTACGGGGCCAGGGGGCGGCCTCGGTGAGGAGTTCGACGGCGCCCGCGGTCCAGTCGACGTGGCTGGAGGGCTCGTCGACGTGGAGCGTCCTCGGGAGGAGCCCTTCGCGCAGGGCCATGACCATCTTGATGACGCCTGCGACTCCGCCCGCCGACTGGGGGTGGCCGATGTTGGACTTGATGGAGCCGAGCAGCAGGGCCTGTTCGCGGTCCTGGCCGTAGGTGGCGAGGACGGCCTGCGCCTCGATGGGGTCGCCGAGGGTGGTGCCCGTGCCGTGGGCCTCGACTGCGTCGACGTCGCGTGGAGAGAGTCCGGCGCTGGCGAGTGCCTGGCGGATGACGCGCTGCTGGGACGGGCCGTTCGGCGCGGTGAGGCCGTTGGAGGCTCCGTCCTGGTTGACGGCGCTGCCGCGGACGACCGCCAGTACGTGGTGGCCGTTGCGGCGGGCGTCGGAGAGCCGTTCCAGCAGGACCACCCCTGCGCCCTCGGACCAGCCGGTGCCGTCGGCGGCGTCGGAGAAGGCCTTGCAGCGTCCGTCGGGTGCGAGTCCTCCCTGCGAGGTGAAGGCGGCGAAGGCGTTCGGCGTGGACATCACGGCCACGCCGCCCGCGAGGGCCAGGTCGCATTCGCCGGAACGCAGCGCCTGCGCCGCCCAGTGCATCGCCACCAGCGACGACGAGCAGGCGGTGTCGACGGTGGCGGCGGGCCCCTCCAGGCCGAGCAGGTAGGAGATGCGGCCGGAGAGCACGCTCGCGGCGTGCGCGGTCGTGGCGTACAGCCCGACGTCTTCCGTGGAGGCGGCGACGAGTTCGGCGTAATCCTGGCCCGTGGTGCCCATGAAGACGCCGGTGCGGCTGCCGCGCAGACCGGCGGGGTCGATGCCGCCGCGTTCGAGCGCTTCCCAGGAGGTCTCCAGCAGCAGCCGCTGCTGCGGATCCATGACGACCGCCTCGCGCGGTGAGATCCCGAAGAAGGCGGCGTCGAATCCGGCGACGTCGTCGAGGAAGCCGCCCTCGTACGTGGCGCTTGCGAGGTCCGCGAGGTTCCAGCCGCGATCGGAGGGGAAGCCGCCGATGGCGTCCTGCCCGCCGGCGACGAGCTGCCACAGCTCCTCCGGGGTGCTGGCGCCTCCCGGGTAGCGGCATCCCATGCCGACGACGGCGATCGGGTCGTCGGTCACGGGCGGCAGCGCCTGGACGGGCGGCTCGCCCGTCGGCTGGGCGCCGAAGAGTTCGTCACGCAGGAACCCGGCGAGGGCGGTGGGGTTGGGGTGGTCGAAGATCAAGGTCGCGGGCAGGGGCATCCCGGTGGCCCGCTTGAGCCGGTTGCGCAGCTCCACAGCGATCACGGAGTCGAAACCCACGTCACGGAAGGCACGGTTGGCAGGCAGAGCCTCGGCGTCCCGGTAGCCCAGGGCGGCGGCGGCGTGTGTACGGACCAGTTCCAGCAGCTCCCGGCCGCGCTCGGCCTCCGACAGCCCCGCCAGCCGCGCCTTCAGACCCGACTCGCCCTCACCGGCCGCTACTTCACCCTCCGCAGCGGCCAGCGCACGCTGCACCTGCGGAATCTCCGACAACAACGCACTGGACCGCTCCGCGGTGAAACTCGGCGCGAACAGCTCCCAGTCCGTATTCGTCACCGTCAGCAGCGACCGGCCCTCCGACACCGCCTGACCCAGCACCCACAGCGCCAACTCCGGCTCCATCGGCACCAGCCCACGACGCTCCAAATGCCCGGCCACCGCCTCGTCGGAGGCGAGACCCGCATCCCCGCCCCAAGCGCCCCAGGCCAAACACGTCGCAGACAGCCCCAGACCACGCCGGTACTGCGCCAGCCCGTCGAGGAACGCGTTCGCCGCACCGTAAGCGGGCTGACCACCGCTGCCCCAGCAGCCGGCACCCGAACCGAACAACACGAACGCATCCAGATCGAGATCGCGAGTCAGCTCATGGAGATGCCAGGCACCTGCGACCTTCGAACGAAGTACCCCCGCCAACTGCCCAGGCTCCAGCGACTCCACAGGGGCATCCCCGGCTCCGACACCCGCGGCATGGATGACAGCCGTCAGCGGCACATCCTCCGGAACCGCCTCCACAACACCAGCCAGCGCATCACGGTCCGCCACATCACACGCGGCCACCGTCACCCGCGCACCCAAACCCTCCAACTCCGCACACAGACTTGAGGCTCCCGGAGCATCCGGACCACGACGGCTGGCCAACACCACATGACCCGCACCACGCTCCACCACCCACCGGGCAACACGAGCACCCAACGCACCCGTACCACCCGTCACCAACACCGACCCCCACGGCACCCAACCCACCGACCCACCAGTCGACACACCAGGCGACGGCTCGACCCCCGTCTCAGACACAGCCTCCAGCTCGGGGACAGCCGGCGACGCCGACTCCCCTACAGCCGCACCCAACTCGGTCGGAACCAGACGGCGCCCATACACACCCGACACACGCACCGCAACCTGATCCTCACCACCCCCAGCCAGCACCCCCGCCACACGCGCCGCCAACTCCTCATCCCAGGCCTCGACATCCGCGGGCAGATCCACCAACCCACCCCAACGACGCGGCAACTCCAACGCCGCCACACGACCCAAACCCCACACCGCAGACTGCACCGGCGCCGACACCACATCCCCCGGCACCGCCACCACAGCACCCGCAGTCACACCCCACACAGACCCCGACACACCCACATCAGCCAACGCCTGAACCAACAAGACAAAGGCCCCTGAAGCCCCCGCGCCCCGGATCTCGGCCTCCACCCGGCTCTCCGCCACCGCAAGGAAAGACAGAACACCCACACACTCGGAATCCACAGGCAGAACCTCACCAAGGCGCGCCGCCAACTCAGCCCGGCCAACCCCCGGTTCGACCTCCAGACACGCCACCCCCGCACCCAGAAGCCCGACGACCGACGACGCCCACTCCACCGGCACACCACCACCAGCAGGCACCACCACCAACCACACACCCGCAGCAGAAGCGGAGTCCTCGGCGGACGGCGACTCAGGCGAGGTGTCAGCGGCGGCGGTGCCCGTAACGGCCACCGGGGCCTGTGGCAGGGACGCGACGGGGTCGGCCGGGCCCGTCAGGGGTTTCCACCATTCGCGGTAGCACCAGCCCTCCGTGCTGGAACGAACGCGTTCACGGTTACGCCATTCCGAGAGGCCGGACGAGACAGCCGACGCTGTGGTGGGGTCGACGCCCAGCACCCGTGCCAGCGCGTCCGCGTCCTCCGACTCGACGAGCTTCCACAGTTCGGCGTCCACCGGATGGGATTCGTCGCGGGCAGACGTGGACGGTTCCGGCCAGTAGCGCTCGTGCTGGAAGGGGTAGGTGGGCAGGTCGACCCGCTGGGCTCCGGTGCCGTCGAAGAGCCGCTGCCACTCGACCGGCACGCCGTCGACATGCAGACGCCCCAACGCCCCCAGCACGGCGGCCTCTTCGTCGCGGTCCTTACGCAGAAGAGGAACCGTCGCGGCGTCCGGTGCGGTGGCCGCAGCCATGGCAGACAGCACGCCGTCCGGACCCGACTCCACGAAGGACGACACGTTCTGGTCAGCGAGCCACTGGAGGCTGTCACCGAAGCGCACCGGCTCGCGAACGTGCCGCACCCAGTACTCCGGGGAGGCGATCTCCGCGACCTCCGCGGCCCGACCGGTCACGTTCGACACCACGGGGATCGAGGGCTCGCCGAACGACAGGCCCGCCACGGCCTCCCGGAACTCCTCCAGCATCGGATCCATCAACGACGAGTGAAAGGCATGGCTGACCAGCAAACGCCTAGTCTTCCGGCCCCCTTCCGCCAACCGGTCAACAAGCCGTTCGACAGCCTCCCGCTCACCCGACACCACCACCGACGACGGCCCGTTGACCGCCGCCAGCGAGACACCGTCCGTGAGGAGAGGGGCCACCTGGTCTTCAGCCGCCTCGATGGCGACCATCGCACCGCCCTCGGGCAACGCCTCCATCAACCGAGCCCGAGCAGAGACAAGCCGGCAGGCATCCTCCAGGGACAGCACACCAGCCACATGGGCCGCAGCGATCTCACCGATCGAGTGACCCGCCAGATAGTCCGGCTCGACACCCCACGACGCCGCAAGACGGAACAGCGCCACCTCCACCGCGAACAACGCCGGCTGCGCCCACCCCGTACGGCTCAACAGCTCCTCGTCCTCGCCCCACATCACATCCCGAAGCCCCGGCTCCAGATGCGCCAGCACGGCATCGAGCGCTTCCGCGAAGACCGGGAAACGGGCATACAACTCCCGGCCCATACCGAGGCGTTGACTCCCCTGACCAGAGAAGAGCACTGCAAGGCCGCCCGGATCGGACGGCACCACACCCCGAGCCGCCTCCGTCAGCCCGTCCCCCGAGGCCAGCAACACCGCACGGTGCTCAAACAGCGAACGCGTCACCACCGACGAGAAGCCGACATCCACCGCAGACCCCGCCACGGCGCACTCCCCCAGCCGCTCGATCTGCCCAGCCAACGCCTCCGCCGACTTCGCAGAAGCCAAGACCGGCACGACCCGTGGCACGACGCCCGGTACGACTCCCTGGTCTTTCTCCGGACGCCCCCCGGCCTCGTCCAGGAACGGTTCCCCAACCTGCTCAGCGGCCTGGTCGGCACACGCATCGCCGGACCGGTCGCGATGCGCCCCGCCCGCAGGAGCGGGGGCCTCTTCGAGGATCACGTGTGCGTTGGTGCCGCTCACGCCGAAGGAGGAGACCGCTGCCCGGCGCGGGCGCCCGGCCTCCGGCCACGGGGTGTGCCCGGTCAGCAGCTCGACCGCGCCCGCGTCCCAGTTCACGTGGGACGAGGGGGCGTCGACGTGCAGCGTCCGGGGCAGTTCGCCGTGGTGCAGCGCCTCGACCATCTTGATGACGCCCGCGACGCCGGCGGCGGCCTGCGTGTGGCCGAGGTTGGACTTCACCGACCCCAGCCGCAGAGGCCTTTCGGCATCCCGCTCCTGCCCGTAGGTCGCCAGCAGCGCCTGCGCCTCGATCGGGTCGCCGAGTGTCGTGCCCGTGCCGTGCGCCTCGACGGCGTCCACCTCTGCTGCCGACAGCTCCGCACTCGCCAACGCCTCCCGGATGACCCGCTGTTGAGATGGACCGTTGGGCGCGGTGAGCCCGTTGGAGGCGCCGTCCTGGTTGACCGCGGAGCCGCGTACGACCGCCAGTATCCGGTGGCCGTTGCGTTCCGCGTCCGACAGGCGCTCCAGCACCAGCACGCCCACGCCCTCGGACCAGCCCGTGCCGTCGGCGGCGTCCGAGAAGGACTTGCAGCGGCCGTCCGTGGCGAGGCCGCCCTGCCGGGAGAACTCGACGAACGTGCTCGGCGTCGACATGACCGTGGCGCCGCCGGCGAGTGCGAGTGAGCATTCGCCGCTGCGCAGCGCCTGCGCGGCCCAGTGGAGGGCTACGAGCGACGAGGAGCAGGCGGTGTCGACGGTCACCGCGGGGCCTTCGAGGCCGAGGGCGTAGGAGACGCGGCCGGATGCGACGCTGCCTGCGGTGCCGGTGGTCCAGTAGCCCTCTGTTCCTTCGGGGGTCTGGACGAGTCCGGTGCCGTAGTCGTGGTACATCACGCCGGTGAAGACTCCGGTGCGGGAGCCGCGCAGGGAGGCGGGGTCGAGGCGGGCCCGTTCGACCGCCTCCCAGCTCGTCTCCAGCAGCAGCCGCTGCTGCGGGTCCATTGCAAGCGCTTCGCGTGGGGAGATACCGAAGAAGCCTGCGTCGAACTCGGCGGCTTCGTAGAGGAATCCGCCGTGACGGGTGTCGCTGGTGCCGACGCGGCCGCGTCCTGCTCCGTTGAAGAGCCGGTCGAGGTCCCAGCCTCTGTCGGTGGGGAAGTCGGCGGTGACGTCGGCGCCTTGGGCGACGAGGCGCCAGAGGTCTTCGGGTGAGCCGATGCCGCCCGGGTAGCGGCAGGCCATGCCGACGATCGCCACGGGTTCGGCGGGTTCGTGGGACGCTCGCTGCGGGCTGTGCGGTCGGGCGGTTGCGGACGCGCCGTTGTCTGAGGTGCGGCGTGCGGGGTCCGACTCGGGTGGCTCGTCGAGGAGTTCGGCCCTCAGGTGCCGGGCGAGGGCTTCGGGCGTGGGGTGGTCGTATGCGATGGGTGCGGGCAGCCGCAGGCCGGTGGCGGCACCCAGGCGGTTGCTGAGCTGGACCGCGCTGACGGAGGTGAGGCCGATCTCGCGGAAGGTGCGTGCGGCGGCGGCTCGTTCGGCTCCGTCGCCGCCGAGGACGGCGGCGGTCTCGGTGCGGATGAGTTCGACGAGGCGCGCGGTCTGCTCGTCGGGCGTCATCTCCGTCAACTGCTGCCGCAGCGCGTGGCGTTCGTCTTCGCCTGCGGCGGTGAGGGGTGTGGTGTCGAGGAGGCCGCGCAGCAGCGGAGGCACCGCCGCCGACGGGTCGTGCTGTTCTCCGCTGATCTCGCCGGGGCGCATGACGAGGGCCTGGGTGCGGTCGGAGGCAAGGGCCACGTCGAACATCGCGGTGAGTTCGTGCGTGCGGGTGGTGGGGCCCGCGGCGAGGCAGAGGGCGGGGAGCCCGCGTGCGCGGCGGTGGTGGGCGAGGGCGTCGAAGAAGGCGTGTACGGCGGCCTGTTCGTCGTGGCCGGGGGTGCCGAGGGCGCCGTCGTGGGACGCGATCGTGACGAAGGCGGCGAGGCGGGCGTGCTTGGTGAGCTGGTGGAGGTTGACGGCGGCCTCGGCGGCGGGGGCGAAGTGCCGTCGGCGGGTCGCGGGTTCGGCGAGGGCGGCCGGTGATCCGGGGGCGGCGCTCTCGCCGGGGGCGGCGCAGTGCAGGACGGCGGTGAGGGGGCTGGAGGCCCCTTCCAGGGCCGCGGCCAGGGCTGGACGGTCGGCGGGGTCGCAGGCGGTTACCGTCACGTGGGCGCCGAGACCGGCTGTTTCGCGTGCCAGGGCGGCCGTCGCGTCGTCGCCCTCGCCTCGGGGGCCGAGCAGGAGGACGTGGCGCAGGCCGTAGGCGGCGACGAGGTGGCGGGTGAGGGCTGTTGCTGTGGGGCCGGGTTCGCCTGCGACGGCGAGGGTTCCTTCAGGGTCGGGACGCGGTGCGTCGTCGCTGTGGCCGCCTGCGGGGACGCGCGTGAGCCGGGGCGCGAGGGCGACGCCGGAGCGGGCCGCGATCTGGGGTTCGTCGAGTGCGACGGCGAGGGGCACGAGGGTGAGGGAGTCGTCGTGGCCGTCGATGTCGATGTGCGTGATGCGGCCCGGGTGGCGGTTCTGCTGGGCGTGCAGCAGTCCGCGGAGCGGGGCGTGGACCAGGTCCGGCGTGGGCTCTCCGTTCGCTGCGGCGACGGCTTGGCGGGTGACGGCGCAGATGCCGCTGTCTGCGAGTTCCGGTGCTCCGGTGCACTCCTCCAAGGTCCGCTTCAGGCGCGCCAGTTCGGCATCGGCGGTGGCGGCGAGGCGTCCTGCGGGGTCGGTGTCGCCGGGTACGGGAAGCACGACGGTCTCCGGCGCGGTGGCGCCTTCAGCGAGGGCGTGGAGGAGGGCCGCTGGGTCCGGGTGGCGGGTGACGTCGTGGCCGTGGCCGCTGAGGGAGGCGACGAGGCCGTAGGGGTCGGGTCCGATGACCGCCCATCGTGTGGCGGCGGGCCGGCCGGTGGCGGCCGGTACGGACGGCAGTGGCGTCCAGTCGGTGTGGAGGAGGGCCTCGTGGCGGCTGCCGCCTGCGGCCCGCAGGCGTGCGGGACGCTCCAGCAGGACGTGGCGGGTGATCTTGCCGGAGGAGGTGCGGGGGACGGCGTCGGTCTCGTAGATCTCTTCGGGGACTTTGAAGCCTGCGAGCTGTTCACGGCAGGCGGCGTACAGGGCTTCGGGGTCGAGGCCGTCCTCTCCGGGGACGACGAAGGCCACGGGCACTTCGCCGAGTACGTCGTGGGGGCGCCCGACGACAGCGGCGTCGGCGACCGAGGGCACCTGGAGGAGGACGCTTTCGACTTCCGCGGGGTGGATGTTCTCGCCGCTGCGGATGATGAGTTCTTTCACGCGGCCGGTGATGCTGAGGTAGCCGTGTTCGTCGCGGCGTGCGAGGTCCCCGGTGCGGTACCAGCCGCCGGGGAGTGCTTCGGCCGTGGCTTCTGGCTGGTTGTGGTAGCCGGACATGAGGTTGGGGCCCTGGACCCATACCTCGCCCTCCTGTCCGGTGGGGACGTCACGGTGGCTTTCGGGGTCGACCAGGCGCAGCGAGAGGCCGGGTACGGGCAGTCCGCATGAGCCGTCGATGCGGGCGCCGTCGGGCGAGTTGACGGTCATCAGGCCGCAGGTCTCGGTGCTGCCGTATCCGTCGAGGAGCGGGACCTGGAAGGTGTCTTCGAAGTCGCGGCGGAGCGCGGCGGGGCACACGGACCCTGCGGTCAGGCAGCGTTGGAGGCTGCCGGCAGGTACGCCTTCGCCGTCTTCGCGTGCGGCTGCGACGAGGCGGTGGTACATGGCGGGGACGCCGGTGAGGAAGGTGAAGGACTCCTCCCGCATGGCTTCGAGGATTTCGCCCGGTGAGAAGCCGTCGAGGATGCGGGCGGTGGCGCCGACGGCGGTGACGCCGATGACGCACAGGACGTGGGCGAGGCTGTGGTGCAGCGGCAGCGGCCACAGGACGTGGTCGTCCTCGCTGAGCCCGACGATGGGCGAGTAGCAGGCGGCGACGGACCACAGGCAACTGCGCTGGCTGGAGAGGACGCCCTTGGGTTTTCCCGTGGTGCCGGAGGTGTAGAGCATCCACGCGGAGTCGTCGAGTGCCTGGTCGTCGCGGGCGGGTGCGGGCGGCGGGGATGTGAGCAGGTCCTGGTGGGAGACGGCGCTCTGCCCTGCGTCCCACGGCAGGGGGGCGCTGCCGGTGACGACGACGCGCAGGTGGGGCCGTTCGGGCAGCATCGAGCGGACCTGGTCGAGGTGTGCGGGGTCGGTGACGACGACGCGGGCGCCGGAGTCGTCGAGTACGTAGGCGAGTTCGGCGTCGGCGGAGTGGGGGTTGAGGGGGACGGCGATACCGGCGGCGCGGATGATCGCCAGGTAGCTTTCGATGGTCTCGACGCAGTTGCCGAGGTAGATCAGGGCGCGGTCGCCGGGTTGCAGCCGCAGCCCGGCGAGGTGACCGGCGAAGCGGGCGGTGCGCTCCTCCAGTTCGCCGTAGGTGAGGGTGCGGCGGCGGTCGCGGAAGGCGGGCTTGTCGCCGCGGAGCCGGGCGTGGTCCCGCAGCAGCTCGGGCAGGGGCCGGATCAGTTCGATACGAAACATCCCGAGGCGCTCCCCTGGTTCCAGGCACTCGTCGGCCGCGTCACCTTGCTACCGGGGGAGCGTGTCACCGGGGGGACTAGGAAATCACCTAACAAACCCCTGCGACCCCCCTATCTTCTCGCCGGCGCCTGGTTGGCTGCGGTGTGGGACGCAATAGGCGCGTGGGCGCTGTTAGCGTCCGGGATCAGTGGTTCGGAATGCTCCGCACTTCGGGTGTCCGGCCCTTGTCGGTCTTTTTGTTTCTGGTCTCCGGGTGGCTTGCCGTGCACTCGGGAAGGGATGACGATGACATTCGCCGATGTCGCGGTGGCGTTGCCGTCTTCGAGGTTTGTGAGCCTCGGGGAAGCGGACGCGGAGAAGTCGCGGGATTCCACTCTGGGCGTCGTTCGTTACGCGACGGAATGTGTTGCGCCGCGCCTGTCTCAGGGCACGGTCGAGTCGAGTGTGCACATGGCGGACTCCGCGGAGCGGGAATTCGCAGAGGTGTGGAGTTCCGGGGTTGTCGCGGAACGCGGCAAGCGGGACGGGATCGTGTGGGCGCACGACGGGGAGTATCTGTTCTGCGCGGGGCTCATACCGTCGGGCTCCCGGTATGCGGAGGGAACGAGGTCGGCGTACTTCAACGCGTTGGATCTGATGGAGACCCTCGGCTTCACAAAGTGTCTCCGCATGTGGAACTTCGTGAGCCGGATCAATGAGGACAATGCGGACGGCCTGGAGGTCTACCGGGACTTCTGCCGGGGCCGTGCGGAGGCCTTCGAGCGGTTCCGCTTCCGCGGGTCGGAGCTGCCCGCGGCGACGGGCATCGGGGCCCTGGGGGGCGGCATAGCCTTCTATTTCCTGGCGAGCCGCTCGGCGGTTCTCACGGCGGTGGAGAATTCGAAACAGGTTCCTCCGTACCACTATCCTGCCCGCTACGGGCCGAGGCCGCCGAAGTTCTCCAGGGCGACGTGTGTTTCGCGGCCGGGAACGGGTGGGGCGGCGGAGCAGATTTACGTTTCGGGGACGGCGAGCATACGCGGCCACGAGACTCTGTTCGCGGGTGACATCGAGCGGCAGTGCGCGCTGGCTCTGGAGAACATCGCGCACGTCATAGGGCCGGAGAATCTCTCCGCGTACGGAGTGCGGGAGAGCCGCGCGCTGACGGATCTGCGCAACATCAAGGTGTACGTGCGCAATGCCGAGGATATTCCCGTGGTGCAGCGGATGTGTTCGCGTGCCTTTTCCGGGGATGCGGACGTCGCTTTCCTCAATGTCGACGTCTGCCGGTCCGATCTGCTGGTGGAGATCGAGGGCATCGTGTGCTGACCGGCCGGTGCGCCCCCGGCGGGCGCACCGGCTCTCCCCTGCCGCCCTCCGGCCCTGCCCGGGCGTCCCTCCGGCCGCCGGCCTCGCCCCGGCCCCCTTCAGATGTGGGAGTTCCCGCCATGCAGCTCACCGGGTCCCGGTCCCCTGCCGGTCCCGCCGCCACCGGCGCGGCGGCGCCTCAGCAGCCGGACTGGGCCGACCACCCCGACCTGCCGCTCGTGCGCGGTCAACTCGCCGCCGCACAGGCCCTGGTGACCGCCGAGGAGGTGGCGGCGGCACGCCGCGCGCTGGCGTCGGCGGCGCGGGGCTCGGCCCGCGTGCTGCAAGCCGGTGACTGCGCGGAGAGTTTCGCCGACGGCGACTCGGCGCGCACCGCGTCGAAGGCGGCGGTGCTGGCTTCCCTCGCGGGCCGTCTGCGCGAGCGCACCGGCGAGGATGTGGTGGTCTTCGGCAGGATGGGAGGCCAGTACGCCAAGCCCCGCAGCAGGCCCGCCGAGACCGTGAACGGTGTCGAACTTCCCGCATACCGGGGCGACTTGGTCAACTCCGCGACGGCCGACGCCCGTTCACGGCGGCACGATCCGCGCCGCATGCTGCGTGCCTACGGTGCCGCGTCCCGCGTGCTGGAGGCGCTGCGCGCCGGATACGGGCACGGTGGCCGAGCGGCGGGCGGCCCTTGGGTGTGCCATGAGGCGCTGGTGCTGGACTGGGAGGAGTCCCTGCTGCGCACGGACCCCGTGACGGGCCGGCGGTTCCTGTCCTCCACGCACTTCCCGTGGGCCGGTGCCCGTACTCGACAGCCCGAAGGCGCCCATGTCAGGCTGCTCGCCTCGGTCGTCAACCCCGTCGGGTGCAAGGTCGGGCCGTCGGCCGATCCGAGGGACGTGGTCCGGCTGTGCGAGGTGCTCGACCCGGAGCGCGAACCGGGGAGGCTGACGCTGATCGTGCGCATGGGAGCCGCGGCCCTGCCGCGGCTGCTGCCGGAAGTGGTGCGCCGGGTCCGGCGTGCGGGGCATCCCGTCGTCTGGCTCAGCGATCCGATGCACGGCAACACCGTGCGCACCCCGTCGGGGCTCAAGACCCGGCACCTGGACGACATGATCGAGGAGGCCCGCGGTTTCGTGCGGGTCGTGGAGAGCGCGGGAGCGCACCCCGGGGGCCTGCATCTCGAGGTCGCCGACCGCGATGTGACGGAGTGCGTGGGCGGGCCCGTCGCAGGCGAGTCCGCGCTGGGCGCGCGGTATGAGTCGCTGTGCGATCCCAGGCTCCGCCCGGAGCAGGCCCGCATGCTGATCGACGCCGTCCTGTGAGAGGCGGCGGAGCGGCTCCGGCGCGCGGGATGCCTCGCGGCCGGACCGTAGAGGGAACGACGAACGAGCGAGAGTGAGCCGATGAGTCAGATGCCGCACTCTGCCGGGGCTTCCGGCGCCGGTGCCGGGACCGACGCGGACGTGGTCGTTGTCGGCTGCGGCCCGGTCGGCCTCGTCCTCGCCCTCCTGCTGGCGCACCGCGGGTGGCAGGTGGTCATCCTGGAGCAGTACCCCGACCAGTACCCGTTCCCGCGCGTGGTGGCGTTCGACGGGGAGACGGCCCGCAACTTCGCGTCGGCCGGAATCGGGGAGTCGCTTCACGAACTGGGCGAGCCTCTGGGCGAGTACGCGTTCCAGAACGCCGCCGGGCAGACGCTGCTGAGCTTCGAGGCGCCCTACCGGCCCGACCGGGACGGCTGGCCGAAGGCGACGGTGATGCACCAGCCCACGTTCGAGTCGGCGCTGCGCGCGCACGCGGCGACGCTGGACAACGTGCGGCTGCTGACGGGACACCGGGCGGAGGACGTCGCCGATCAAGGGGACCGCGTCGAAGTGCGGGCGTCGGGCCCGGAGTCGGGTGACCGTCCGCTGACGGCCCGCTGGGTGGTCGGCTGCGACGGTGCGAACAGCTTCGTACGGGAACGCATGGGCGCGAAGGTGACGGACCTGGGCTTCACGCACGACTGGCTGCTGTGCGACGTCGTCTTCCACGAGCCGCGCGAGTTCACGCCGAACGACGTGCAGATCTGCGACCCGGCGCGGCCCACGACGATCGTCGCCAGCGGACGGGGCCACCGCCGCTGGGAGTTCATGCGGCTGCCCGGCGAGACCAACGAGGAGCTCAGCACGGTCGAGCGCATGTGGGAGCTGCTGGAGCCGCACGGCGTGACCCCTGCGAACGCCACCCTGACGCGCAACATCGTCTACACGTTCCAGGCCTCGACGACGGACAAGTGGCGTGCGGGGCGGATGCTGCTGGCCGGGGACTCCGCCCACCAGATGCCGCCGTTCGCCGGTCAGGGCATGTGCTCGGGCATCAGGGACGCGGCCAATCTCGCGTGGAAGCTGGACCTCGTCCTCGGCGGCGTCGCCGGGGAGCGGCTGCTCGACACCTACCAGGCCGAGCGGGGCAAGCAGGTGCGGCACACCATCGACATGTCGGTCGAGGTCGGCAAGATCGTCTCCGAGCTGGACGCCGAGGCGGCGGAACGCCGGGACGCGTACCTGCTGGCGATGAAGGAGGACGCCCCGGAGCGTGACGTCGCGCCGTCGTTCTTCCCGCTGGAGGACGGAGTCCTGCGCCGCGACGCGAGGGCGTCCGGCGGTCCCGCGGGCGGCCTCATGCCGCAGGGGCGTGTGGCGCGCGGCACCGAGAGGGCCCTGTTCGACGACGTCGTCGGCCGGGGCTTCGTCCTCGTCACCACACTCGACCCGTATGGGGTGCTGGACGGGAAGAACCTGGCGTTCCTGGAGCGGCTGGACGCGCACCTGGTGCGGGTGCTGCCGGTCGGGACGCCGCCGAGGCAGGTCGCTGCGCACGAGGTGGTCGACGTGGAGAACGTCTACGTGCCGTTCTTCGACGGTGCCGGCTGCGTCGCGGCCCTGGTCCGCCCGGACTTCCACATCTTCGGTACGGCGCGGGATCGTTCGGACCTTCCGCGGCTGGTGGGCGATCTGCGGCGGCAGTTGACGGCGACGGCGGCCCTCTCTCGGGCGCCCCTCGCGGCGCGCTGAGGCGAGCGGTCCCACGGGCGGCGCCGCCCCGGGAAGCAGGGCCGGGCCTCCGGTCCCGGACGCGGGCGCGGGCGCTTCTAGGCGGTGTCGGGGAGATACGCCTTGAGCGCGGGCGGCAGGTCGCGCCGGTGCTTCACGTTCAACTTGCGGTAGACGCGGGTGAGATGCTGCTCGATTGTGCTGGGGGTGATGCACAGCCGCGCGGCGATCTCCCTGTTCGTATGGCCCGCTGCCGCAAGTGCGGCGGCGCGGCGCTCCGCGTCGGTCAGCGCCCCGAGGCCGTCCGCACAGGGCTCACCGCTCCCCCGGCTCTCCGCGCCCTCCGACCGGGTGCGGCTGGGCAGCAGCTCCTCGCACAGCTCCTGCGCACCGCACGCCTCGGCGACGTGCCACGCCCGCCGGGCCACGCTCCAGGCGCGCCGGTGGGCCCGCAACTCCCGGTGTGCGGCGCTCTGATCGGCGAGTGCGCGGGCGAGTTCCCACTGGTCGCCGCGCTCCTCCAGGATCGAGACGGACTCCGCCAGCAGCTGCATGCGGTTGCGGGGCGAGCTGAGGGCGGCCAGCAGCCGCAGCGCGCAGCCGCGCGTACGGGAGGGCCCCGGCCCCAGCTTCGCGAGCTGTTCGTTGACCAGGCGGCGGGCCTCGTCCCGGTCGCCGCCCTGGCGCAGCCACGTCTCCGCGGTGCAGGTGCGCCACGGTACGAGGCCGGGCACGTCGAGGCCCCACTGCGTCATCAGTTCGCGGCAGGAGAGGAAGTCCGCGGCGGCCGCGTAGTACCGGCCGGTGGCCAGGTAGTGCCGGCCGCGTGCGTGGAGGTAGTGCAGCCCGTAGCGCGTGTGGAACATCGCCTCCGGCGCGGGTTCGCGCAGATGTGCCGCGGCGTCGTCGTGGCGCCCCATGGCGGTCGCGGCGTGCACCAGGGTGGACACCGGCAGCCCGAGGGCGACGCCCCACGCAGGCGGCGGCAGCAGCGTCAGCGCATGCCGGGCGTACGCGTGTGCGTTCGTCAACTCGCCGCGGCGCAGCGCGATTTCGGCTCTCGCGGCGGCGAAGTAGGCCTGCGCGACTCGCTGGCCGTCCCGGCCGCTGTCCTCCAGCAGCCGCTCGCACCAAAGCCGGGCCTCCTCCAGACGGTCGGCGTAGACGAGCGTGTACAGCGCGAGCAGCGCCGGTTCGACTCCCCAGACGGTGGCGTCGCTGGGGCGTGCGGCCTGGAGGACGTGTTCGGCGTCGGCGACGGCCGTCTCCGTCTGCCCCTGGCCGAGCACTTGCGCGAGGGCGGCGGTTGACGTGAGCAGTGGCCGCACGTGCGGTCCGGCTGTCCCGGCCGCCGGACCTGCGGCGCCCGGCGGGCCCCGCCGCGCCAGCGGGGGGTGGGTGCAGGCCAGCCACATCTCCACCGCGCGCAGTTCGGCCGCGGCGCGCGGGTGGGGGTCGGGTCCCGCGCTGCGGGCGTGCCGGAGAGCGGCGGCAGCGTCGTCGGTGCGGCCGTGGTGCGCGAACGTCACGGCGAGCGCCGCGGCGTCTCTCGGGTCGACCGTGCCGCCGCGTACGGCGCCGGCCAGGGCGGGCAGGCGGCGGGCCGCGGCCGCGGGGTTGGCTCTCGACTCTGCGCGTACCAGCTGCGCTTCGGCGGCGGTGCGGCTGCGGGCGCCGTCGCAGGCGTCGCGGACGAGTTCGAGGCAGCGCACGGCGGTACGGGGCCGCTCCGCGCGCAGCGCGTGCTGCGCCGCCTCGTGCAGCACCGGCAGCAGTTCGGGGCCGTCCAGTCGTCCCGCGGTCAGCAGGTGGGCGGCGATGTCGTCCGCCGGTGCGCCCTCGGCGTGCAGCAGCTCGGCGGCGCCCAGATGCAGCCGGGACCGTTCGCCGGAGGACAGGCTCTCCAGGACGGCGTCGCGAACGGCGGGGTGCGGCGGCCCGCCCGGGTGCAGCAGCCCCGTCTCCTCCAGCGCCGCGAGCGCCGCCGCCACGGTCTCGCTGCCGGCGCGGGTGAGCCGGGCGAGGGCGGAGGGCCGCGCCGGGCCGTCCAGTACGCACAGTGCGCGCATCGTCTCGGCCGCGGCGCCCTCACAGCGCTCAAGGCAGCCGAGCAGCGCCTTCTGGAACTCGGGGCCGCGGCCGATGTCGCGGTCGGCCGCGCCGCTGCGGCGGTCCTCCAGCAGTGCGCGCACCAGCAGCGGATTGCCGCCCCCGGCCCGTGCGATGCCGGCCCGGTCCGCCTCGGAAAGGGCTTCCGCGTCGCCGCCGTGTGCGGCCATGCAGGCGGCGACGCCCTGCTCGGTCAGCAGCGGCAACTCGACGGTGCGGCAGTGCGGATGGCGACGCAGCTCCGTGTGGAGCGGGGACGGCGCGGAGCGAGGGGCGGGAGTGTCGGTCAGCACGAGCAGCACGCGGGCCGCGCCGAGCCGGCGCACGAGGTAGAGCAGCCAGTGCGTCGAGGGCGCGTCGAGGTGGCGTACGTCCTCCACTCCGATCAGGGCGGTGCCGGTGCGTGCGGCGCCGAGTACGGCCTCGCACAGGGCGTCGAGCACCCGGGCGGCGGCGGACGTGCCCGCATCGAACTCGCCCTGCTCGTCGGCCACTCGGCGGGCCCGCTCCAGGAGCCGTTCGGTCTCCTGCCCGGCGTGCAGCGCCGGGGTGCGCAGCAGCCGGGCGACGACGCCGAACGGGAGGGCGCTCTCGGCGGCGGAGCACACAGCGGTGGCGACGAGGAGGCCGTTTGCGGGGCGGGACTCCTCCCCCGCGCGGCTGCGCGCGGGGGAGCCCTCCGCGACCTGGGCCCCGGCGAGCTCCGACTGCGCGAACTCCGCGAAAGTGTGCAGCAGTTCGGTCTTGCCGCAGGCCACCGGCCCGGTCACCGCGGCGACGCGGCCGGAGCCTGCGTGCGCCTCGGCAAGGAACCGGGTCAGGCCGGACCACTGGCGGTCGCGTTCGGCCAGGCCCGGCGGGCAGGCCCCGCGGTCGGTCATCCCCTTCATCAATCCAGAACCTCTCGCCCGACGCCGTCCGGCACGGCGATCGTCGTCCCAGGTCGGGGTTGATCCCGATTCTCGGGTCGGCGAACTAGGGGATGTCCTCGACTTCGCCTTCGCGCGGGGACACCCCGGCGGTGCTCGTGCACGATGTGGGGGTCAAGCGGCCCCACGGCGTGCGAACCCACGCGCCGGGCCCCGGCCTTCCCCACGCCTGAAGGGTGCACGCCGAATGAGCACGAGCAAGCAGCCGATCCTGTTCGTGAGCCTCCCGGAGAGCGGTCTGCTCAACTCGATGCTGGTGCTGGCCGAGGAGCTGTCCCGGCAGGGCGTGGAAGACCTGTGGTTCGCCACCGACGAGCCGCGGCGCGGCGACGTGGAGGCGCTGAGCGTGGGCACCGGCGTCGGCTTCCACTCGCTGGGCGATGTGGTGCCCGAGATGTCGTCGGTCACCTGGGACGACGAGACGTACCGGCGTGTGACGCAGCGGTCGCGCTTCAAGGCACGTCAGGCGGTGATCGAGCAGACGTTCGCGCCGGAGCTGCGGGTGGAGAAGTACCGCAGGCTGGAGGAGGCCGTCGAGAAGATCCAGCCGTCGCTGATGGTCGTCGAGTGCATGTGCCAGTACGGGTGCGAGTTGGCGATCACCAAGAAGATCCCGTACGTGCTGACGGTTCCGTTCGTCATCAGCCAGGTGCTCACCTCCACGGTGCCGGTGGGACGTTCGTACGCGCCGAAGGACTTCCCCGTGCCGCACTCCGGGCTGCCGTACCGGATGAACACGCGGCAGCGGCTGGCGAACCGGCTGTTCAAGTGGCGGACGCTGGGGATGTTCCTGTCCCGCTCGATGCGGGAGAGGAACGCCCGCGACGCCCGTGTGCGCGAGGAGCTGGGCATCGACCCGGCCTCCAACGGGCTGCTGGCCAGGGTG
The DNA here is from genome assembly GCF_032248595.1 of Streptomyces winkii. Classification (NCBI taxonomy): domain Bacteria; kingdom Bacillati; phylum Actinomycetota; class Actinomycetes; order Kitasatosporales; family Streptomycetaceae; genus Streptomyces; species Streptomyces winkii. The sequence goes on from NZ_JASTTH010000004.1 coordinate 24,122, forward strand.
GATTCGGCCGAGATGGTGGTCGGCTACTCGGTGCCGGAGCTCGACTATCCCCTCGAACTGCCCGACTCGGTGCGGATGGTGGGGGCGATGATCCCGCCGATGCCGCAGTGCGAGCCGGACGAGCTGACCGAGTGGCTGGACGCGCGGGAGTCCGTCGTCTACATGGGCTTCGGCACCATCACCCGGCTGACCCGCGAGCAGGTGGGCGCGCTGGTGGAGGTGGCGCGGCGTCTGGAGGGGCGCCACCACGTGCTGTGGAAGCTCCCGGAGGACCAGCAGCGGTGGCTTCCGCCGGCCGGGGAACTCCCGGGCAACCTGCGGGTGGAGAGCTGGCTGCCCTCGCAGCTCGACGTGCTGGCCCACCCGAACGTCTCGGCGTTCTTCACGCACGGCGGCGGCAACGCCTACCACGAGGGCGTCTACTTCGGTAAGCCGATGGTGATGCGGCCGCTGTGGGTCGACTGCTACGACCAGGCCGTCCGCGCCCAGGACTTCGGCGTCTCGCTGACGCTGGACAAGCCGCGTGACGTCGACCCGGACGACGTGATCGCCAAACTGAACCGGGTGCTGACCGAGCCGTCTTTCAAACAGAACGCGGAGCGTCTGGGCCGCATACAACGTGAGGCGGGAGGCCGGGAGCGGGCCGCCGAACTGATACGCGCCCTGCCTCCCGTGTCGCAGCGGCCGGAGGGTGAGTGAGCGCGGTGGCCTTCACCTACCCCGTCTCCCGGCCCTCCCTCCAGGACGCCGAACTCGACTACGTGACGCGGGCCGTCACCGACGGCTGGATCTCCTCGCAGGGGTCCTACGTCCGCGAGTTCGAGGACGCCTTCGCCCAGTACAACGGCGTCGCACACGGCGTCGCATGTTCCTCCGGCACCGCCGCGCTCACACTCGCCCTGCGGGCGCTTGGGATGGGCCCCGGCGACGAGGTGGTGGTGCCGGAGTTCACCATGATCGCGAGCGCGTGGGCCGTCACACACACGGGCGCGACACCGGTCTTCGTCGACTGCGGGGACGACCTCAACATCGACGTCGCCCGCATCGAGGAGAAGATCACTCCGCGGACCCGTGCGCTGATGCCCGTACACGTCTACGGGCGCCGCTGCGACATGGACGCGATCATGGAGCTGGCCCACGACTACAACCTGCGGGTCGTCGAGGACTCGGCGGAGGCGCACGGCGTGCGGCCCGTGGGGGACATCGCCTGCTTCTCACTCTTCGCCAATAAGATCATCACGGCCGGGGAGGGCGGCGTCTGCCTCACCGACGACCGGCACCTCGCCGAGCAGATGGCGCACCTGCGGGCCATGGCCTTCAGCAAGGAGCACAACTTCCTGCACAAGAAGGTCGCCTACAACTACCGCATGACCAACCTCCAGGCTGGGGTGGCCCTTGCGCAGGTGCAGCGGCTCGACGAGATCCTCGCCGCGCGCAAGCGCATCGAGAAGCGCTACCAGCAGGGCCTCGAAGGCGTCGACGGCCTGACGCTGCTGCCGGAGCGGGACGTCCTGTGGATGTTCGACCTGCGGGCGGAGCGCCGCGACGAACTGCGCGCCCACCTCGCCGATGCCGGCATCGAGACACGGCTGTTCTTCAAGCCCATGAGCCGTCAGCCGTTCTACCTCGACCCCGTCTGGCCGTCGCTGAAGGCCCACCGGTTCAGCGAGGACGGCCTGTATCTGCCGACGTACACCGACCTGACCGAGGCCGGCCAAGACTACATCGTCGGCAGAATACGCGAGTTCTACGGCGCGTGACCGACCCCCCGACCCACGGAGTTGGCAGATGACGAGCACAGAGGCGGGCCTCGTCCCGTTCATGCTGCGGCGGCCCGGCGAGCCCTTCCCACCGCCGGAGTACGAGACGTTCAGGCGGCAGCCGGGCCTCGTCCGCTCGGAGCTGCCCACCGGCGACGTGGTGTGGCTGGTGACCCGGCACGAGGAGGTCCGTTCGGTGCTGACCGACCCGCGGATCAGCTCCGACCCCAGCCGTGAGGGCTTCCCCAGCCCGGGCCGCACCGGGGGCGTGCCGGACTCCGAGACGGTGCCGGGCTGGTTCGTGGCACTGGACCCGCCGGACCACACCAAGTACCGCAAGGCGCTCATCCCCGAGTTCACCGTCCGCCGTATCAGGGCGATGCGCCCGGCCGTGCAGGAGATCGTCGACGGATGCATCGACACGGTCCTCTCACGGGGGCCGGGCGCCGACCTGATGGCCGACTTCGCGCTGTCCGTGCCGTCGCTGGTGATCTCCTCGATGCTGGGCGTGCCCAAGATCGACCGTAACTTCTTCGAGGCCAAGACCCGTGTGCTGGTGACGATCTCCTCGACCGACGAGGAGCGCGAGGACGCCAGCAGGCAGCTCCTGCGGTATCTGGCGCGGCTGATCGCGGTGAAACAGAAGCGCCCGGGCGACGACCTGATCAGCAGGCTGCTGGCTGCCGGAGCGCTCACGCCGCAGGAGATGTCCGGGGTGGCGATGCTGCTGCTGATCGCCGGACACGAGACGACGGCGAACAACATCGCGCTGGGCGTGGTGACGCTGCTGACGCACCCGGAGTGGATCGGCGACGAGCGGGCCGTCGAGGAGCTGCTGCGGCTGCACTCGGTTGCCGACCTGGTGGCGCTGCGGGTCGCGGTGGAGGACGTGGAGATCGGCGGCCAGCTCGTGCGTGCGGGCGAGGGCGTCGTACCGCTGGTGGCCGCCGCCAACCACGACCCCGAACTCTTCGACCACCCGGGGACGTTCGACCCGGAGCGGTCGGCGCAGCAGCATGTGGCGTTCGGTTACGGAGTCCACCAGTGCCTCGGACAGAACCTGGTCCGCGCCGAGATGGACGTCGCCTACCGCACGCTCTTCGAGCGGATTCCCACCCTGGAGCTCGCCCTGCCGCTGGAGGAGCTGCCGTTCAAGTACGACGGCGTGCTCTTCGGGCTGCACGAGCTTCCCGTCCGCTGGTGACAACTCACGCAGGAGGAACCATGGTTCACGTCAGTGTGGTGCCCGACCGCTGCATCGGGGCCGCCCAGTGCGTCCTGACGGCGCCCGACGTCTTCGACCAGGACGACGACGGATTCGTCGAAGTCCTCGACGAGCATCCCGACGGCGTGCAGGGCGAGAAGGCCCGCATGGCGGGCAAGATCTGCCCCTCGCAGTCCATCGTCGTCAGCGGCGGGGACGACGCCGGCGCGGCCGGAGGCTGAACGCCCGCCGTCGGCGGGTCTTCGCCGTCAGCGGTTCTGCCCGGCGGGCCGCGGCCCCAGCAGTACGGGCAGCGACTCCGGGCAGCTCTCGGCCAGTTCGGAGCGCAGCACGATCTCCTGCGGCGCGACGGCGAGACGCATGCCGGGAAAGGAGCGGGTGAGACGTTCCATCGCGACGGCCAGCTCCATGCGCGCCGGCCGGGAGGCCGGGCAGCGCCGCGCGCCGTGCCCGAAGGCCATGTGCCGGGCACGGCGGCCCGGCAGCGGCCGGTCGGGGTCGTCGTAGACGGCCTCGTCCCTGTTGACGGAGGCCAGCGAGACCAGCACGACGTCCCCGGAGCGGATCAGCTCGCCGCCGATCCGCAGGTCCGCCGTGGCCCGGCGCGAGCGCAGCGCGTCGCCGAAGGTGCTCAGCCGCAGCAGCTCCTCTACCAGTGCGCCCGGGTCGTCGGGCCAGGGGGCGGGCAGGCCCCCTTCGCCGGCGAGCAGCAGGAGCGCGGAGTTGGCGACGGAGGCGACCATCGTCTCGTAGCCGGCGGCCATCAGCGTGGCCACCAGGGAGACCGCGCGCTCCACGTCGCCGTCCGGACCGAGCAGCGCCGACATCGCGTCTCCCGCGGGCGCGTCGGCGCGGCGGGTCACCAACCGCCGCGTGCAGGCCATGAGTTCGTCCTGGGCCCGCTCCACCTCGCCGTCCGGTGCAGGCCCCGTGGTGAGGACGGTCTCCGCCCAGCCGGCGAAGTCGTCCGCTTCGTCCTCGGGGACGCCCAGCAGAGCGCACATGGTGCCCATGGCCAGCGGCCGGGCGAAGTCCCGTACCAGATCGGCCCGTTGACGGCGCTCCAGCCGCGCGGCCGCTTGCGCCGCGAGACGTGCGGCCACCGGCCTGAGGGCTTCCGTCCGCTCTTTCGACAGCGCGGCGGCCGCCACCGAGCGCAGCCTGGTGTGCTCGGGCGGGTCGGTGGTGAACAGCAGTCCGCGCGGCAGCGCGCCCGGGCGGGTACGTGGAGCGTCCGGCGCGAGCAGTGCGGCCTTGCTGAAGCGGGAGTCGGCCAGTACGAACCGTGCGTCGCCGGAACGCGTGACGAGCCACGCCGTGTCCCCCGTGGCCATGCGCACCGGGCAGACGGGACGTTCGGCGCGCAGCCGCCGGTAGATGGAGGGCGGCGCACCGGGGACGTCGTGGGGGAAAGGAAGGCTGAGCGGGCCGCCGCCGGATGCCGCGTCCAGTGCGGAGGCGCCCGTCGGTCCGAGCCCGGCGGGGCAGCCTGGAGAGCCGTCCGCTGCGGAGCCGTTCGCCGCAGGAGGGGCCCCCGAGGAGCGCGCCGGCGCAGGGGCGTCAGGAACGGAGGTGTCCTCGGGGTGTTTCCCGGCGGCGGGCGGCAGACCAGGAGCGGGCACCTGCGGCTGCCTCTCCGCGGGCGGCGGCGCCGGGAGGGAGACGGACCAGCCGGTGCGCTCCAGACGCACGGCGGTCTCCTCGGCCAGGGTGGCGAGGTCTCCGGCGAAGAGGGCGACGTCGCGGCCCTGCGGCCCGAGGGGCACGGGCGGGGCCACGGGTGTCGCGCCGAAGAGCCCGCGCGGAGCGCCGTGGCCCGCGCCGGCGATGGTCGTGAACATCACCCGCCGCACCGGGGACCGCTCCAGCAGGTAGAGGCAGGCGGCGTGGGCGAGCACCGTGGAGACCTCCGTCCCGCGGTGCGCGGGGTGGACGAGTTCGCGTGCGAACACCCAGAACGCGCCCTCGTCGCCCACCACTTGCGGCAGCCGCGCGAAGTCTTCGTGGAGGTCGCCGCGCCGTGGCTCGTTCAGGGTGACGCGTATTCCGCCGACGGGTTCGCCCCGCCTGGCGGCGGGCGCGGTGCGCGGTGCCGGGGAGTCGAGGGCTCCGGGGGCCCGGGGCCCTGAAGCGAACGGGGCCTCGGGCGGTGCGGGGGCGGGGAGCAGGTGCTGCGAGCACAGCAGGTGCAGAGCGTCCTCGTCGTGTACGTCCCAGACCGGTACGCCCATGGCGGCGAGCGTGGAGGCGTAGTGCTCCTCGCGCAGCCGCAGCAGCCGCGCTCTGGAGGGGGTCGTGCCGGCGACGTACACGGTCCTCGCCGCGTCGCCGCTCACGAAGCCGGCGACTGGCGGGTCGCGGGCCTCCAGCCGCTGCGTCAGCTCGTCGCGGCGTGAACGGCGGCGCGGCCACAGCGTGTTCCCGCCGTGGCCGCGCCGCTGGTCCGCCCCGTCGGGGCGGGTCACTTCACGAAGTCTTCGACGACCTTCGGCGGCCACGTGCCCACGTTGAGGACGCCCATCGAGTAGGCCCGCGAGACCAGGGCCGCCCTGTTGGGCACCCGCAGTTTCCGCAGCAGGCCCGTGACGTGGTACTCCACGCCCTGCCTGCTCAGATACAGCCGCGAGGCCAGATGGATCGTGGAGAGCCCCGCCGCGATGCCTTCGAGGATCCGTGCGTCGATGTCGCTGAGCAGCTTCTTGCGGGCCGGCAGGACACCGGCGTCCTCGTTCCCCTCGGAGGAGCGCATGAAGATCAGCACGGCGGACACCTGTGGCGCGTCGTCGGAGACGGCGGCCGCCGTGAGGGACCCGACGAAGGCTCCCTCCTCGGGACGGACGGCGACGACGTGGGTGTCGAAGAGCTGACGCTTGCCTTCGAGCAGCCGCGCGAACTGCCGCATGAGAGAGGTCTTGACGCTGGGGTGGACAAGCTCGCGGAAGTCGAGGCCGCAGACCTCCGCGGAGGACGCCCCGAACTGGCGCGAGAACTCGAGGTTCGCGTGCTGGATGACCAGGTCCGGATCGAGCGAGGCCGTGCACAGCCCCGACGGTGCGGATCCCTGTCTGGGGATTCCGTGGACACTGCCCGAGGAGACTTCTCCCGCGTTCACCCGCACCGGGCCCGCAGATGCAGCAACCGCCATTGCACTGCCATCCTTTCTGGCCCCGCCCAGAAACATTTTCTTAACTTCCCGGGAAGGTTTCCGGCCGATCCCTGAAGGCCTTCTATTTGCGCCTTCGTTGGTGAGGCTATGCAGCGGTGCGGCGGCGGTCAACGAACCGGTAAGGGCCCGTACTAATCCCGTGGGCGGCGGTTCCGGGGGTTCGGTCGACGGTTCGGCTTCGGTGGTGTGGTGCGGTGCCGGAATGCTCAACTCGACCTCAAAAACAATCTCAAATACAGCTCAAGAGCACCGCTGAGCTGCGCGTCCATCCCGAAAACACGCGGAAGCACCTCATTGAGGCAGTCTTCACCTCAAAGGCGAAGATGTGCAAATTCGGACACACGCAGAACCTTCGCAAGTTCCGTACGCCCCGACACCCCGATTTTACGGTAAGAATTCGTAAGGTGTTTCTCGACGGCACGCAGACTCACACCGAGCGACGTCGCGATTTCCTGGTTCGTAAGGCCTTCGCCCGCGAGCGACACAACCTTGCGTTCACTTCGCGTCAGCTCGTTCTTCTGGGCGGGCGCCGGACCCAGTCCGTCTTCCGCGCGTTTCGCCAGCCACGGCGCTCCGCAGCGGGCCGCGAGTTCGCCGCCCTCGCGCAGCGCCGACTCGGCCTCGGGCCCGCTCCCGAGCCTGCCGCCCAGCAGCACGAGGGTGCGGGCGAGTTCGAGCTCGTTGCGCGAGGAGCGCAGCACCTCGACCGCCTGCCGCAGCATGGGGACGCCGCGGTCCCCGTGCAGCCGGCCCTTCAGGCGCAGGGCACGGCCGAGTACCGCCGGGGCGCCCCAGGCCGCCGCCCACGAGTGCTCCTCGTCCGCGAGCACCATCGCGGAGAGGTCGTCGCCGAGGCGCTCGTACAGGCCGATCGCGCGGGGACGCCAGGGGAAGACGGCCGAGTTGTGCCACCCCCGCGACTCCAGCTGCCTGCCGCAGGCGAGCAGGTCCTCAAGTGCCCTCGCCCGCATGCCTCGCTGTGCGTGGACCGAGGCCTGGAGGATGCTCAGCGCCGAGGCGAGCGCGAGGCCCGCAGGCTGGCGCGAGCCGGCGCCGGTGAGGATCTCCTCGCTGAGCGGTGTGTCCCCCAGCTCCAGCGCCACCGCGGCCAGTACGACGCTGGGCGCCTCATACCAGTACGGCGCCGTCAGCCGCACCGCCCGCTTCGCGTGCTCGTGGGCCAGTGCGGGCCGGCCCCGCGTGATGTGCACCATGGCCCGCTGGGCGAGCAACAGGGCCTCCTCGGACGCGCTGACCGGCCGCCTCGGGTGCTTCTCCGGCGTCAGCCAGGTCTCGACGTCGTGGGCGGAGTCGGCGGCGAGCAGGGTGACCGCCGCCAGCGGCACCGTGGTGTGCACCCGGGCCTCGTCCGCCGGTTCCCGTTCCAGGACGCGCGCGGCCGTGCGGGCCGCGGCGCTCGCGGAGAGCCGCCCGGCGAAGGTCGCCGAGCACAGCAGTACCGCCGTCAGTTCCCGCCCGGCGCCGGATTCCAGCGGGAGATCGTCTCCCAGCTCCCGCAGCCGTTCGGTCGCGGAGGAGAGGGCGGCCGGGTCCTCCTGCGCGTAGTGGCGCAGCCTCGCCTCCAGGCACAGCGCCGTCTCCCGTGCGGTGCCGTCGAGTTCCTCGGGGGCGCCCAGCTCCTCGGCCGTGCGGCGCACCACTTCGGCCATCGAGGACGAGGGCCTGGCGAACAGGGCGGGAGGCATCCGCTGCACTGCCACGGCCCGGTCCTTGACCTCCGGCAGCATCGGCAATGCCTGGGCGATGTGCCGCTCCGAGGCTGCCGGGTCGAAGGTGCGTTCCGCGGTGGCCAGGTCGATCAGCAGCCGGGCGCGTTCGGTGTTCTGCCCCGCGCTGTCCAGCAGCGCCCGGCGCAGATAGCGGGCGGCGATCTCCGGTGCGCCGCGGCGCAGGGCGGTGGACGCGGCGGAACGCAGCACCGCGGTGGACCAGCCGGGGCTCTGCCCGGTTACGGCCATGAGCTGGGCCGCGACCTGCTCGGCGGGGCGGCCTCCTTCGTAGAGGAGGGCGGCGGCGCTGTTGTGCAGGTCCTCGCGCTGAGTGACCGTCAGGGAGGACTCCACCGCGTCCTGCACGACGCGGTGGATGAAGCGCGGCGTGCCCTCTTCGGGCAGCAGCCCCAGCTCGTACAGGACGCGCAGGGCCGAGCTGAGCCCGATGTCGTCGAGCCCGGCCAGCTGCGCGACGAGAGCGGGCTGGGCCTGGTCGCCGAAGACCGCGATGGCCGCCGCCAGATCCCGTACGGGCTCGGTCTGGGTACGGATGCACCCCGCGAGGCGCTCGCGCAGCCCGGAGGGGCGCAGCGAGCGTGCCGTCTCGGCGTTGTCCGCGGTGGGCCGGTGGCCGCTGACGGCCATGCCGACCAGGACGGACAGCAGGAACAGCGGGTTGCCGGCGGAGACTTCGTGGCAGGCGCGTACGTAGGGCTCCTCCCCCGGCTCCCCGAACTGCTCCTCGATCATGGTCCGGGTCGCGTCCAGCGACAGGGGCGCAGGCGCGAGCGTCTGCCCGACGCACTGGGTCACCTCGCGCACGAGCGAGTACCGCGACCACGGGTCGCCCTCCCTCAGGGTGCACACGAGGACGATGCGCAGTCCGTCCAGGCGCTTGGCCAGGTACGCCAGCCACCGCAGCGAGGGGACGTCCGCCCATTGCAAATCGTCGACGAGGATCAGCAGCGGCGTCTCCTCGCACAGCCCCGCCAGCCACGACCGCAGTCCGTGGAGGGTGGCCTCGGTGGTGTCGATACCGGGGTCCATGCCCGCGGTCCCGTCGTCCCCGGAGAAGACGCTGCGTGCGAAGCGGTCCGGTTCGTCCTGGAGCCTGCTCTGCGGCTCGGGGGCGGCGCCCGTCATCAGGGAGTCGAAGAGCTGGCGCACCACGCCGAACGCGAAGTCCTGCTCCATGAGGGCGGCGTGGGCGGTGAGGACCCGCACGTCGCTGCCGTAGGCGCCCGCGGCGACCCCGCGCAGCAGGGCGGATCTCCCGATGCCGAGCGGTCCGGTCACCACGATCATCGACGACCGTCCGGCTCTCGCGGCACGCAGCGCACCGCTCACTTGAGCCATCTCCTTCTCTCGCTCAAGCAGCATCAGGGGGCCGCCCCCTCTCTCCTCAGCATCGTGGCGCGCAGCTCCTCGCGCCCTGCGACGTGCAGCTTCCGGTAGACGCTGCTCAGGCGCAGCTCCACGGCACGCTTCCCGACCGACAGCAGGTCGGCGATCTCGCGGTTTCCATGTCCGCGGACCGCCAGCAGCGCCGTCTCCCGCTCCGCCTCGGTCAGCAGGCCCGCGGTTCCCGGCGCCTTCGCGGAGGAGGGGGCCGCCGGCTGCTCCAGGTCCTGGATGAGTCTGCGGACGGCCTCGGCCGGGCGGCTCGACGGGTACGTGGTGGTGAGCCTGGTCAGACGGACCACGTGCCCCGCGGCGGACTGAGCGTCACCCGCGTTGAGTTCCGCACGGGCGAGCTGCACCAGACTCCAGGTGTGCAGGAGCGTCTCGTGCGACCCTTCGAACGCCCTGGCCGCCTCTCTGAGCCTGGCCATCTGCGCATGCCCGGTCAAGGGCCCCGCGGTGACGGCCGCGAGCCCGACGGCGGAGGCCGACCCCCAGCGGCGGGCGAGGTCGCTCTCCTCCCGCGCGAGCTGTTCCGCCTCCTCATGGCGGCCGAGGCCGTCGAGGCAGCGTGCGGCCAGCGAACGCCACGGCAGCAGCGCCGGGTTGAGCCACTGGCGGCGCAGCAGCCCGCTGCCGCTCTCCTTCGCGAGCCGGAGTCCCGCGGCCCAGTCCCGGTCCCGGGTGGCGACCATGGCGCGGGCGAACAGCAGCAGGCTCCAGCCCGGGCCGCTCTCCGCCCCCTCGGGCATCTCCTGTTGTGCGAGCCGCCGCGCGGTGTCCTGCTGTCCGCTCTCGACGGCGGCGTGGAGGCCGACCGCGGCGAGCTGCGGCGCGGCCGCCGGATGCCAGCTGCCGACGGGCAGCGCCTCCCGCGCGTCCTGGACGTCGCGGTGTGCGGCGTCCAGACGTCCCGCGCGCAGTTCGACCTCGGCCCGCAGGGTCAGCAGGCGCGCGCAGGCCGCCCTGGCGTGGCCGCGCCTCGCCTCCCGGACGAGGGCGTCGAGAGCGGCGTGCGCCTCTTCGATGTCGCCGGCCGCGACGAGGGTCCTGCACGCGGCGAGCCGCGGCATCACGGGGCCCCCGGCGGCGGAGGCGCTCAGACAGGTGCGTGCGAGAGCGCGCGCCGCGGGCAGATTCCTGGCGCGTACGGCCAGACGCCAGGCGAGTGCCCCTGCCTGTAGGGGCGCCTCGGGGCTCTCGGGCAGCGCCGGTACGACGGGGACCATCAGCTCCGCCTCGTCCCGGCGGTCGCGGTGCGCCAGCCAGTACAAGGCGATCAGGTCGTCACGGGCGGGCTCCGGGTCGCAGGTGAGCGCTTCAGCGGCGGCCCGTGCGGCCCAGTCGTCGTCGCCGCGGGCCAGTCCCAGGTCGACGGCGCGCGGCTTGAGCGCCGCTGCTGGACCGCCCTCGTCGTTCCTGACGAGGTTGTCCAGCCGCCTGCCGGCGACCTGCGGGCTGCCGACGATCTCCGCTCCGGCCAGCTCCAGGGAGAACCGGGCGCGCCTGCCGGGCTCGAGGGGTTCGAGGAGTATCCGGGAGAGGCATGCCACGGCGTGTTCGAGGTCTCCGCGGGCGAGGGCGTCGGTGGAGCTGCGCTGAAGGGTCTCCACGACCCACGGCGCGCCGATCGCGGTCGCCCGGAAGAGCATGGCGGCGATGTCCTCGTCCGCGGCGCCCGCGCGGTGCGCCAGGGCCGCCGCCCTGACGTGCAGGTCGGCGCGTTCCTCGGCGGGCATCCGCTCCAGCACGCGGGTGCGCGCGAGGGGGTAGGGGATGCGTGCGGTGTGTCCGCACGCGACGACCAGGCCCGCCGACTCCAGCACTTCGAGCAGTTCACGGTCGGGAAGTTCACGCGGTCCGGCGAGGGTGCGCACGAGGGGGAAGTCCAGCACGTCGCCGCAGACGGCCAGCGCCCGCACGACGCCCTGCGCCTCGGCGGGCAGCCCCTCCAGCGCACGCAGCGACATGTCGCCCGCGAACTCGTCGGCGATCGCGCGGAATTCGGGCCGCCGCGCGGCCACGGGCCGGTGGCCCCGCTCGTGGAAGACGCGCAGCGCGTAGTGCAGCAGGGCGGGGTTGCCCCTGGTGACCTCGTGGGCGGCGGCGTCGAAGGCCGGCTCGCCGCCGGCGCCGCACACGTCGCGTACGGCCGCGGAGACCGACCGCGGCCCCAGCGGACTCGTCGTGAGGTTGCGGACCAGGACCTCCGACGGCCGGGAGGGCACGAGCCTGCCCCAACTGCCCGCTGACGCGCAGCTGCTGAGGACGAGCGCGATCGGCACGTCCGCGTACAGGCGCCTGGCCAGCGCCTCCAGCCACTCCCGGGAGGCGGCGTCCAGCCAGTGCACGTCCTCGACGACGAGCAGCGTGGGCGCTCCGGGAGCCGACCGCAGCACCTCCACGAGGCCGGGAAGGGTTCCCGGCCCGTGCCCGAGGGAGTTGTGGCGCACGGAGTCGCAGACCGTTCCGTCCAGCGGCATCACGAGCTGGAGCACCACGCCGTAGCACAGCTGCTGTTCCGCTCTGGTGGCCCGTGCGTGCAGCACTCTCAGGTTCCGGTGCCTCGCGCACCGGGCGAGCCGGCGCATGAGGGCGTTGCGGCCTTCGCCGGGCCTGCCTTCGACCGTGACGAGGGAGGGCTGCCCGGCGTCCAGCCGCTCCAGCGCGGTGACGAGGACGTCTCGCTGCTGTTCCCGCTCGTACAGGGGCCGTTCGGAATCCGCAGAGCCCGGGCCGTCCCGCCACGCGGTCCGCGGCTGCGTCTGATCGCCCCAGTTCCTGGTCACACGTGCCACCCGTGTCCGGTCAGCGTCGCGCAGGCGGGTACGCGGCCCTCAAGGGCAGCTTCTTCACGAGGTCTTCGCGGGCGGAGAGCACGGGAGCGAGGTCCGCCCTGCTGGTGACGCCCAGCTTGCGGTACGCGCTGGTGAGATGTGTCTCCACGGTGCGGACCGTCACGAACAGCGCTTCGGCGATGGCCCTGTTGCTGGTGCCCGCGGCGGCGAGGTCGGCGACCTTGCGCTCCATGCCGGTGAGCATACCGAGGGGGGAGCCGCTCATCTTCCGCATGCGGCCGCCGGCCTCGATGAGGAGGCTGCGGGCCATCTCGCCCAGTTTGAACGTGCCGCAGCGCTGCGCCAGGTCGGCCGCGGTACGCAGGTGGTCGCGTGCGGTACGCCGGTCTCCCTCGGCCAGCAGCGCCCGCCCCGCGAGGAACTCGGCGCGCGCGTGCTCGCCGCGCGCGGGCGAGCCGGCGAACATCTGCGCTGATTCGGCGAGCAGTTCGATGCCTTCGCGGCCCGGCGTCGTCAGGCCGCGGCCGAGTGCCGCCAGCGCCTTCGCACGCGGTGTGCCCCACCGCTCGGCCAGTTCGGTGCCGCGTTCGGCGAGGCCCCGCGCCTCCTTCGTGCGGCCGAGGTCCATGAGCATGCCTGCCCCGTCCAGCCACCAGGGGAGGAACACGGGGTTGGCGACGCCGCTTTCGTCGAGCGATCTGCCGCACGCGTAGAGCAGGTCGAGGCTGCCCTCGACGTCGCCGAGGGACCAGCGGGTCCGCGCGGCGACCTGCGCGTACCAGGGGTACTCCGTGACGAACCTGTCGAGGTTCGGCCGCTCGATGGTGTCGAGCACGCTCTCGGCGCGCTGCGGCTCGCCGAGGTCGGTGAGCACCATGGCGAGCGAGATCTGCGGCATCGCGGAGGTGTGCCCCCACCGCTCGTCCGCGATGATGCCCACCGAGGTCTGCGCGTCCGCCAGCGCTTCCGGGAGCGCGCCGATGCCGTGCAGCACGAACGCACGGATGGCCAGCGCCAGTACGTAGCTCCAGGCCGCGGCGCTGCGCTGGCTGGCCTGAAGCAGCTGGTCGAGGGCTTCGAGCGCCTCCTCGGCCTCGTCGGCGAGGCTGAGGGTGAAGGCGGAGGCGAACAGCGACTCCTCGCTGGGGCCGCCGGTGGAACGTATGGCCCGGCGCGCCTTCTCGACGCACTCGTCGACGGGGGCGCCTCCCACTGCCCCCAGCCAGGCTTGCATGGCGAGCAGCTGCCGCTGGGCGGTGGTGTCGCCGGGCGGGGTGGGCATCGCCGACGCGCGCTCGAGCACCGGCCCGATGGTGATCGTCTCGTCCGCACCCGTCATCAGCAGCGCCGCCTGGACGCCGGTGCGCAGTTCCACGTCGGCGGGGCCCGGGTCGCGCCCCAGTTCGCGGTCGAGCTGCTCGAGTACGTCCTCCAGGACCCGTACGGCGGCGGGCGACTGCTGGGCCGATACGCACACCCTGCCGAACTGCACCGCGACCGCAGCCCTGCTGCGCAGATCGAGAGGAGAGTCCAGTACGGACTCCAACTGCCGTACGGCTTCGGCCGGTTCCGCCTGCACCACGCACCGCGCGAGCTGGAGCCGCAGCGCGAGGCTGTCGGGGTCGGCCTCGCGGGCGCGGTTGAGGTAGCGGACGGCGGCCTCGGGCGCGGCCCGGCTCTCGGCCTGGTCGGCGGCTTCGCACAGCACCGCCGTCATCCACGGTGCCGTCAGCCGCGGCAGCAGAAGCAGCTGGTTGGCGACCTGCTCCGAGGGCAGACCCTCGTCGTTCAGCAACAGGGCCGCATTGGTGCGCAGTTCGGCGAGTTCGTCGCCGTCCATGTCGTCGAGTACGGCCGAGCGCACCAGGTCGTGCACGAGGCCGAGTCCGTTCGGCGCGAAGATCTCGGCCTTGCGCAGCACCTTCACGCCCTCGTCCACCAGCGTGGGGGGCAGGCCGGCGAGGGCGCCCACACGCTCGGGCGGAGCGTCGCCCAGCACCGCGGCCGCGCGCGCGAGAGTGCGTACCCAGTCGGGCAGCGAGCCGAGCACGCCCCGCACGGAGTCCGACACGACGTGCCCGGCTATCTCCCGCGCCCTGGTCGCGCCCTCTTCGTCGGGGTGGACGCCTGCGCTCCTCAGTTCCAGCAGGAGCCGCTTGAGGAGCATGGGGTTGCCGCCCGGCAGCGCCGCCACGTCCCGCACGAAGGAGCTGTCCGCCGCCCCCTGGTAGGCATATCCGACCAGGTCCACCACGTCCTGCCGGGACAGCGGCGCGAGTTCGAGGGTGACCGAGCAGGGACGCGCGGCGATGTCGGCGAGCGCGGACGAGGAGAAGGGCACGGCCTCGTTGCGCTGGGCGAGGACGACCAGCAGCGGCATCTCCTCCGAGCGGCGCAGCAGGAAGTCGATCCAGGCGAGGGAGCGTTCGTCGCACCAGTGCACGTCGTCGAGGGCCAGCAGCAGCGGCCGCTCCGCCATGAGGTTCGCGGCGAGCCAGTACAGGCCGTGCATGACGGAGTACGCGCCGGAGGACTCGGGGGTGAGGGAGCCGGTAGTGAGGGCGGGCAGAGCGCGGCGGGCGCCTCCGCTCAGCAGCCGCGAGTTGTCCGCGTCCTGGGCGGACAGGCCGAGTGACCTGAAGAGCGCCCTGACCCCTCCGTAGCCTGCGCCGGCCTCGATCTCGCTGCACGAGCCGTGGAGGACGGTCATCCCCCGGCACGCGTCGGAGCCGAGGAAGGTGCGCAGAAGGCTCGTCTTTCCGATGCCGGCGGGGCCGGCGAGCGTGACGAGTCCCGCCCGTCCGCGGCGGGCGGCGACCGCGCTGCGTTCGAGGACAGCCATCTCGTGGGCACGGCCGACCAGGCAGTCGGAGAGACCAGCAGGGGCCGACCGGTCCGGCAGCATTCCACTCCTCGCAACCGTGTCATCCAGCGGCCCCGGCGTAACGCCGGAACCTGTCTCCGAATGATCGCTCGCGTGCGAAATTTGATCGTTTACGCTAGCGGATCCGCTGCCACCGGCCAAGACGAGCCTCACACACCGACTTTCAGGTGCTCACGGAGGAGCGCGATGACGTCGGCCGCCTTCGGGCCGAGGTAGAAGTGCCCGCCGGGAAAGACCTTCAGGTCGAAGTCGCCCTTGGTGTGCTGGCGCCAGTCCTCCGCCTCGTCCAGGGACGTCTTCGGGTCGTCGTCCCCGGTGAGCGCGGTCACGGGGGCCTCCACCGCGGCGCCCGGCTCGCAGCGATAGGTCTCGGCCGCCTTGTAGTCGCTGCGCAGGGCCGGGAGGATCATCCGCAGGATCTCCTCGTCGCCCAGCAGGGAGCTGTCCGTGCCCGCGAGCCGCTTCAGCTCCTCGACGACCCCGTCGTCGTCCTTGAGGTGCACGTTCTCCTCCTCCCGGTACCGGGAGGGCGCCCGGCGTCCCGAGGCGAACAGCCTCGTCAGCTCACCGCCGTCCTGCTCGTAGCGGCGGGCGACTTCGAAGGCGACCGTCGCGCCCATGCTGTGCCCGAAGAACGCCGTACGGCCGGAGCGGAGAGCGCCGCGCAGCGCGCCGTAGACCTGGTCGGCCATGGTGGCGATGTCGTCGGGGCTGGTCTCCCCCCTGCGGTCCTGGCGTCCGGGGTACTGCACGCACAGCACCTCGGCCGTGGAGGAGAGCTGGGCGGAGACCGGGTGGAAGAACGACGCGGAGCCCCCGGCGTGCGGGAAGCACACGAGCTGGCGCGGCGCCCCGGGCGCGGGGTGGTAGCGCCGGATCCACAGGCCTTCGTCCTCTGACTCCGTCATCGCGTCTTTGCACCTCTCTCGCGACCGGGCCGGCAACGGAGCGGGCCCGGCCCGTCTCGACCGCCTCGTGCCGCCCCCAGCGTCGCAGAGGAAAGAGTGAGGAATTCCCTAGTCTCGGCGGCGGCCGCGGCAGCACGGATCGGCTGTCTCGCGCCTGCCCGGTCCGCAGCCGTGCATGCCTCGGGCAGCCGGCTCCCGGAAGTCGAGTGTTTTCCCTGCTGCCGGCGCGGTGTACTTGCCGGTGGCGTGTGCCACCGGTCCGGGAGCAGCCGAAAGGCAAGGGGTAGACGATTCGATGACGGGCAAGCTGTTCGCGGTCAGTGACCTGCATGTCGCGTACGAGGAGAACAGGGCGGTCACCGAGGAGCTGTCCCCCGAGTCCGACGAGGACTGGCTCATCGTCGCCGGGGACGTGGCGGAGCGTCTCGAAGACGTCGAGTGGGCGCTGCGGCTGCTGGCCGGCCGCTTCGCGAAGGTGATCTGGACCCCCGGGAACCACGAACTGTGGACGCATCCGCAGGACTCGTGCCCCCTGCGCGGCGAGGAGCGGTACCTGCGCCTGGTCGAGATGTGCCGCAGCCTGGGGGTCGTCACGCCCGAGGACCCCTTCCCGGTGTGGCGCGGCGACGGCGGTCCGGTGACCGTGGCGCCGCTGTTCGTCCTCTACGACTACTCGTTCCGCGTTCCGGGGGCGCATACGAAGGAGGAGTCGCTCCGGCGGGCGCACAAGTCGGGCGTCGTGTGCACGGACGAGTACCTGCTCCACCCCGACCCCTACGGGGGGCCCGACGAGTGGTGCCGCGTCCGTGTGCGGCAGACCGAGGAGCGGCTCGCGGCCCTCGCACCCGGCGAGAGGACCGTGCTGGTCAATCACTATCCCCTGGTACGGGCGCCCACGAGGGTCCTGCGGTACCCCGACTTCGCACAGTGGTGCGGCACGGACCTCACCGCGGACTGGCACAAGCGCTTCAACGCCGTCACGGCCGTCTACGGTCACCTGCACATTCCGAGGGTGACCTGGTACGACGGTGTGCGCTTCGAGGAGGTGTCCGTCGGCTACCCGCGGGAGTGGCGGAGGCGCCCGCCCCGCGACCGGCTGCGCCAGATCCTGCCCGAGCCGCCGGCGCAGTCCGCGTCGCCGTCCGCGCCCTCGGCCCGGGCGGGAGGCAGGCCGTGATCGGGTCCCTGCTGCCAGCCGGTGTGTACGCCGAGGAGTCCTTCGGGGACGGGACGGACGAGGCGCACGATGCCCTCTTTCCCGAGGAGGCGGCGGCCGTGGCGAACGCGGTCCTCAAGCGGCGGAGGGAGTTCGCGCAGGTGCGGGTGTGCGCGAGGAGCGCCCTCGCGCAGCTCGGCCTGCCGCCCGTTCCGCTGGTCCCCGGGCGGCGCGGCGCACCGCGGTGGCCCGCGGGAGTCGTCGGGAGCATGACCCACTGCGCCGGGTACCGGGCCGCCGCCGTCGCCCGCGAGGCTGACGTCGCGGGCATCGGCATAGACGCCGAGCCGGACGGGCCGCTGCCGGAAGGCGTGCTGGAGGCCGTCTCACTGCCCGCGGAACGGCGGGCCCTTGACGCTCTCGCCGCCCGCAGGCCCGATGTGCACTGGGACCGGCTGCTGTTCAGCGCCAAGGAGAGCGTCTTCAAGACCTGGTACCCGCTCACCGCACGTGAACTGGGCTTCAACGAGGCGGAGATCACGTTCGACGCGGAGGCGGGCACCTTCGACGCGCGCCTTCTCGTCGAGGGCTCGGTCGTAGGCGGTTCACGGCTGCGGCACTTCGCGGGCCGCTGGGCTTCGGAGGCGGGGGTGCTCGCCACGGCGATCCGCCTCCCGCACGGGCCTGACGCGAAAGAGCCCGATGCGGAGAAGCTCAGTGCGAAACCCGGTGGGGAGGGGTCCGCCGCCGACTCCCCCTCCGCAGGCGGCTGAAGGCGGCGGGACACCGGCGGCCGCGGTCCCGTCACAGGCCGCCGCCCCGTGAGCCGGCGTCACGTTACGGCGCTCACACGCGGGCCCGTCACGCCCGTCCGGAGCCCGGTCGTGCTGGCACCGCCCGACCGGGCTCCGGACGAGAATTCACCTTGAGATAGCAGGAATTCACCGGTCAGAGGCTGAGTTTTACGTCCCCACAAGGGGAGTTCCCGGCGGCCGTGAATGCCCGACAGCGGAAGGAAATCCGCGTAGATGCCAGTCCGTTCACCGGCCGGGCGCGCCCGGAATTGCCCGCCTCTGCACTCCCGTCCGCCCCTGCACTGACCTGCGAAGACCTTCGTAATCACCACGAAGGGGCGGAAGTCGAGTGGTCCACACCTCTCTTTTGCCGCCCAACACCGTTCAGGCGGGCCTTGATTGACACAGCGGCAATGCTCCTGCCTATTATCCCGGCCAAGTCGCGTGCATTCTGAGCATTACCAGCGGCACGTGACCGGCATTCAGACGGCCGTTCTCCGTTCACTTGCGAGGTGCTGATGCAGATGCACACTCCCCGCACCGCGGTGGGCCGCTCGCGCCCCGTGTGCGCGGAGGAGGAGACCGGCACCGGCCCGGCGGTCCTGGGTCACGGACTCCGTCTTCTCAACTCCTTCCAGCCCGGCGAGAACTGGGTGCCGCTGCCGGAGATCGCGCGCCGCACCTCGCTGCCGAAGCCGACGGTGAAACGGCTCGCCGGCGAGCTGGCCCGTGCCGGGATGGTCGAGCGCGGCCCGCAAGGGCTGCGCCTGGGGGCGCAGTTGTACGTGCTCGGGCTGCGCGCTCCGGGGCCGAGGAACCTGCGCAGCATCTCCCGGCCGGTCCTGGACAGGCTCCAGTCGGCCACGGGAGCGAGCGTCTATCTGTGTGTGCTGGACGGCAGCGAAGTGGTGCAGATCGACACGGTGCGCGGGCCGACGCGCACGCCCAACGCGTCCACCGTGCGCGAGCGCCGGGCCGTCTGCACGGCGGCCGTCACCAAGGTGCTGTCGAAGTCCGCGCCCTCCCCCGTCGACGCAGCCGTCTCCGGAGCGGCTGCCGGCGACACCGGTGGGCTGTCTCCCTGCCGCGAATGCGGCCCGGACGGTTCCCCGTTCGCCCCCGACGACGGCGGGGAAGAGCGCACGGACGACGTGGTCGTACTGACGAGCAGGCAGATGCGCGGGGTCTGCGCGCCCGTGGTGCAGCCGGACGGCAGGGTGCTCGCGGCGCTCACGGCCGTGGGGCCGGTGCACGGGACGCTCCAGCCGCCGACCGTGCAGCAGGTGCAGCAGGCGGCAAGGGAGATCGGCAGGCAGGCCGGGCAGGCCGAGGCGAGCCACCAGAACCGCGGCTGACCCCGGCGGCGCAGGGCCGGGCCCCGGTTCACGCCTCTCGTGCGCCGAGGAGCGCCGCCGGCCTCCCTCCGACGGGACCCGCACTGCGCTGAGTTGCGACACCCAGCCGAGCGGGCCCCGTCGCCGGAAGCAGACCGGGCGGGCGGTCGGAGAAGCGCCTCAGCGCCTCAGCGTTTCAGCAGCCGGGGCAGATCCGCCAGGGTGTCCCGCCGGCCCCACGCGACCACGGCGAGCGGGACGATCACGATCAGCGGGAAGGCGGCGTCCTTGCCGTCGAAGACGGTCATTTGCGTGGTGAACGCGCCGATCAGCAGCGCGATGAGACAGAGGGCGGACAGACCCGGCAGCCAGGGGGTGAGCAGTGCCAGACCGCCCGCGAGCTCCAGCAGACCGACGACGTACATGAACCACATGCCGAGGCCGATCTGCTCGAAGGAGTCGACCGCGGCCGAGGCGCCCGTCAGCTTGGGAACGGCGCTGCCCGCCACGAAGAACAGCCCGAGCACCGCCTGGAGCACCCACAGCGCCACGTGTCTGCCGCGGCCGCGGCGCACGGGGGCCGCGGCGGCGGATCCCCGGGAACCGGTCGAAGGTCCGGCTGATTCGTTCATTTCGGAACCCCTTTCACGAGCAAGCGAGGTCGTACAGGGCGCGTGCGGGACCTCATACCCGGAGCAGACCGCGCTGCCGCATCTCTCTCCTCGCGAAACGGCGGCCGGACCTTCGCCCGGGCCCGTCAGCCCACATGCCCAGCTTCTTCACCGTCGACCACCTGCCCACGACGACAAGGGCGAGCGGAAGGCGATACGGGCGAGACCGGAGACGGAACTCTGTGCTGTGAGTTGGCCGTTGACTCCCGCGCTTCCGCGTGATGTGGCACGGGCCGACAGCAAGGGTGCCGCTTGGTTCGAGGGCTTGTGTCGTCCTGGCGTGGGTTCGAATCCCGCCGTCCCGACAACACGGTGAAGCCCGCTGACGGAGAGAGAATCTCCAGGTCAACGGGCTTTTTCTGTGCCTCCTCCAGCGTCAGCGCACGATCCGCAGATGCAGTGCTGGGGCGGAACAACGTCCTGAACTCCCCTCACTCCAACAAGGAGATCCGGGACGAACTGATACCGCGGACCCGGCGCGAGCCCAACCGCGCGGACGCCAAGAAGAGCTGCGCGCGCCCAGAACATCGTTGCCGGCGACGTCCCGGTGCTTCCGCTCCGCAGGCAAGCAGTGCGTCGCGGCCCACGACGACATCACAGGCGTGGAGGGCACTCAACTCCTCGGCGCTGCTTCAGCTTTGGGAGCTCGACCGTGGCGTGAGCAGCTGACGCAGCGGAACCCCCCAACGAGGCAAACCGCTCAGGGACGAAGGGCCAGGCCGGGTACCAAACCCCACCTGGACCCTCACGCCGGGCGGCGTCACCTGGCTGTCGCGGGGCAGGACGCTGACGACAGGGCTCTTGGCCAGATCGCTCGGGTCGTGGGGGGCTTGCCCACGGTCAAGGGCCACTCTGTTCCCGGTGTGCGCCCTGTGGCGCGAGGACTGGGCCTCCCTCCCACGACGCGAAAACGAGGTAGGTCTGCAGTCGGCCGACCTCCTGTCGGGCGGTGAAAGCGAGTACCAGCTGCTGCAGGTCGGCGGTGTCCGCGCAGGCCACCTGGACGAGGAAGTCATCGGGCCCGGTGACGTGCTGGAGGCTGCGGGTTTCGGGCAGAGCCTGTGCCCAGGCGACGAATGGGTCCACGAGAGGCCGGGAGTGGGCGACGAACTGCACCGCCAGCACCGCCTCGACTCCACGGCCGACAGCCTGCGGACTGACCTTCGCATGGAAGCCGGAGATTACGCCGACCCGCTGCAGACGCTGGGTCCGGGCCAGGCAGGTTGAGGGTGCGACCCCGACCCGCCCTGCCAGCACCTTGTTGGCCAGACGACCGTCGTTCTGCAACTCACGCACGATCGCTGCGTCTATCGAATCCAAAGCCACACTTTCGCTCATGGACCGAATCTAGAACAGCCACAGACCGCTGTTCGCGAACGTACAGCCACGCTTGCTCCATGACTTCCTGGACCACCCGCGCACTTCACGCGGGCCGTGACGACCTCGTCGACGTCGGCCTGCATGTGCCTCCGCTCGACCTGTCCACCACTTATCCGAGTCGCGACAGCGCCGGCGAGGCCGGCCGCCTGGATATCCTCGGCACCGGTGCCGCTGACGGCGGTCTCCCCGTCTACGGCCGGCTCGGCAACCCGACTGTTGCTCGGTTCGAAGCCGCACTGGCCGATTTGGAGGGCGCGCAGGCAGCGGCCGCTTTCGCCAGCGGTATGGCGGCGCTCTCCGCGGTTCTGATCGCGCAAGTCGCCTCTGGGCGCCCGCACGTCGTCGGCGTACGTCCGCTGTACGGGACGAGCGATGTCCTGCTCACCTCCGGACTGCTTGGCACTTCCGTGACGTGGGCGTCCGTGGAGGAGGTCGCAGCGGCGGTGCGCCCCGAGACCGGTCTCGTCATGGTGGAGACACCGGCCAATCCGACGCTCTGCGAGGTCGACATCCAGTCGCTGGCCGACACCGTGGCGCCGGTGCCGCTACTGGTGGACAACACCTTCGCGACACCGGCACTTCAGCGGCCGCTGACGCTGGGGGCGGCGATCGTGCTGCATAGTGCGACGAAGTACCTCGGCGGCCATGGCGACGCGATGGGCGGAATCGTGGCTGGAGACGAGACATTCGTGCAGGCACTGCGGCGCGTACGGTTCATGACCGGAGGAGTCCTGCATCCGTTCGCGGGCTACCAACTCCTGCGCGGGCTCTCGACGCTGGAAGTGCGAGTGCGAGCCGCGTCGGCCAACGCCGCTGAGATCGCAGGCCGATTGGCGGACCACCCGGCCGTAAGCAGGGTCCACTACCCGGGGCTTGAGGGTGCCGCCCGACCCCGCGGCCAAATGAGCAGCGGAGGCGCGATGGTCTCCTTCGAGACCCACGCCGACCCGCACACCGTCATCGGCGCAGTCCGGCTCCTCACCCCAGCGGTCAGCCTGGGCAGCGTCGACAGCCTCATCCAGCACCCGGTCTCGCTCAGCCACCACGTGATGGACCCCGGTTCCCGCGACGGGGCCGGCGTCTCGCCCCGGCTTCTGCGCGTCTCGGTCGGCCTTGAGGACGTTGACGACCTGTGGAGCGATCTCGACCAAGCACTCCGCGCCGGAAATTAGCCGCCGACGTGCCTCACCACGGGCTCCGCTGTACCCGAAGGCCGCTGACGACTGGTTGAGCGATGCCGGAGTCGTCCGATCGCACATGCCGCCGCCGAAATGGGGATGGCGAGCGAAATCCGTCCAGTACCGATCGCCAGCCGGTCATACCCTGGGCGCTCCGTCGATCGAGGTGACCGGCGCCGAAGGTCCGGTCGATGCCCGGCGCGTCCGCGCAGGTGCCGTTTCCGGCAGAACGATCAGGCACATCAGCGAAACGAGGAGAATCCCGGCGAGGTAGTAGCCGATATTCGCCGCCTGGCCGGTGGTGGCCACGATCCGGTTGGCGATCATGGGTGCCATGCCCCCACCGAGCACCGCGCCGGCGTGGAATGCGACGCCCAGGCCCGTCTGTCGCTGCTCGGGTGGGAAGAGTTCGGTGAAGTAGGTGTACAACGGGCCGAAGAGCAGACCGGTTGCGGTGAAGCCGATCGCCATCGCGGCGTTCACGGAAGCCAGTGTGCCGTGCGCGGCGAGGTGGAAGATGAACAGGGCGCCGGCAATCGAGGCGACCGCGCCACCGATCATCACCGGGCGGCGACCGATCCGGTCGGACAGGAACGCGGAGAGGACGTTCGCCGCGGCGTGCAACAGCAGCGCGGCGATGCTCCCGATGACGATCGGCTGGCGGGGCAGACTGAGACCCTCGGGCGCAGGCGCGGTGGCGTACGAAAGCATGTAGATGGACATGACGAACGCCATGGAGTTGATCCCGATGCTCACGCCTGCGCCGAGGAGTACCCGACGCCAATTGACACGGAAGACCTGCAACAGTGGGGCCTGCTTCTGAAGCAGGCCCTTCTTTTCGCGCATCATCTCCTGGAACACCGGGCTCTCTGCCACGCCCTTCCGAAGCCAGAGGCCGATCAGCAGCACAACTCCACCGAACAGGAAAGGCAGCCGCCAGACCCAGTTCTGGACGCTCTCGGCGGGCGCCAAGAGCACGAGTGCGAACGCGATATTCGCCAGGATCGTACCGACGGGAGCGCCGAGCGCAACGAATACGCCGTACCGCGCACGCTTTTCCGCAGGGGCGTGCTCGATCGCCAGCACCGCCGCACCTCCGATCTCACCTGCCGCAGTGAGTCCGTGAATGAGCCGGAGCATCACGAGCAGGATCGGAGCCGCGACGCCGATCAGTGCGTACGTCGGCAGGAGCCCCATCAGCACCGTGGCTGCTCCCATTCCCATGAAGGTGAGCATCAGCGCGCGCCGCCGACCGTAGCGGTCCCCCACCCAGCCGAAGAGCACCGCGCCGATCGGTCCCATGAGAAAACCTATGCCGAACGTGGCAAGACCCATAAAAGTGCTCAACCATGCATTGCCCGTACGGAAGAACGTGTCAGTGAAGACGAGCGCGGTGGCCGTTCCGTAGATCGCGAAGTCGTAGAATTCGACGGCGGAGCCGACGCCGCTGGCGAAGGCAAGGCGGCCCCTGCTGGTAAGCCGGGCGGAAGTTGGGTCGTTCGTGGTCATGGACGGCTCCTTATCGAATTGTCGTCAGCGAAAGAGAAAGCCCTCAGCCAGGAGCTGACCTGAGCAGGATTTCCCTCCGGTACCTATGAGGCACACGATGCAGAGAACGCAATCCGGCCTGCCGGCGAAGGGATCGTCCTGCGCGGTTGAAGGAATCTCCTATGGCGCAAGGAGTTCGGGGGCAGTGCACTAGGAATGCGCACTTGCAGTGCCCCTGCGGGCCCGTCCGGAGCGGGTCCTTGCTGTAGATGCCCGGGGCCAGGCCGGTTGCTGCGATGAACGATCAAGCGGCAGGCAGGCGGTCGTAGACCTTGCGTCCAGCGAACCAGGTCTGCATCACAGTGGTGCGGCCCACCTGTTCGACGGGGACGGTGAACGGATCTCGGTCGAGGACGACGAACTCCGCGGACTTACCTGTTTCGAGCGAACCCGTGACGTCGTCGGTGCCCATCGCCCGGGCTGCGCCGAGGGTGTATGCGTATACGGCCTCGTGGAGGGTGATCGCCTGTTCCGGCCAGACGTGCCCCGGGAAGGTCCCGGTCGGGTGGGCGCGGGTCACCAAGCCCTGTATGCCGTGCCAGGGGTTCGGGGCGGGCACGACCGGCCAGTCCGAGCCACCGGCGACGAGGACACCGGCGTCGAGGAGATTCCGGTTGGGATGGATCCGCTCGGCGCGATCACGAGGGAGGCAGTTGCAGAGAGCCTGGTGGATCGGGCCGGGGTACCACAGCGGCGGTGATATGTCCGCGATGACGTCGAGTTCGGCGAGGCGGGGCTGGTCTTCCTCTGCGATGTACTGGCCGTGAGCGATCTGGAACCGGGTCTCGGCGTGCCCTGCCGCACGGACAGCTTCGATGGCGTCCAGGCTCATGCGTACCGCTCTGTCGCCAGTGCTGTGGATCTTCGCAGCGAGCCCCTGTTCGGCGACGCGCAGGAGCCATCCGGTGAGATCTGCCAGGCTCATCATGGTCTTGCCGCGCCATTCGGTGCCGTGCACGTCGTCGGGCAGGTAGGACTCGAGGAACGACGCGGTCTTTGCGGGCGGGACGCCATCGAGGAAGACCTTGACGAAGTCGGGTCTGTGGTGGGGACTGCGGTAGGTCTCACGTCGGTCGATCAGTTCCTGCCCGATCGGGGTGGTACCGAGGACATGGTCGTTGATCTGAAGTGAGGTCACGACCCAGGCGTCGAGTCGGCCGGTGTCGTCGAGATGCTTGAGCGCTGCCAGCATCTGGACGGAGGCGGCAGCGTCCTGGAAAGCGGTGACCCCGAACGTGTGCAGGATCTCGATGCCCCGTCGGCATGCCGCAGCGTCTTGTCCCACGGTGGTGGGGGCCGAGGCGATGTAGGCGTGCTCGAGGGGAATGACAGCGGATTCGAAGAGCAGGCCGACCGGTGCACGGGTGGCGGGGTCGCGGACGATGGTGCCGCCGGGGGGATCGGGGAAGGCGGCGTCGATTCCGGCGAGCGCAAGTGCGGCCGAGCTGGCCCAGCGGTTGTGGCAGCTGTCGTCGCGGAGTAGCACGGGGCGCCCTCCCGCGGCCTCGTCCAGGGCGCGGAGGGCCTTCAGGTCGGACAGCTCCGGGATCAATCCGATGCCCCAGCCACCGCCGACGACCCAGGCGTCGGGTGCGAGGTCGGCTGACCAGTCCTGGATGGCATCGAGAAGCACGGAGAGATCGGCGCTGGCATCGAGTTGCAGCTCGTAGAGATCAGCCCGGCCGGCGATCATGTGATGGTTGTGGACGTCGGCCAGGCCGGGCATCAGGATCGAGCCGCCGTGGTCGACGATCTCGGGGGCGCCTTCGACCTGTTCGAGCAACTCCTCGCCGCCGATCGCGGCGAGGGTGCCGTCAGCGACGAGCAGGACCGAGGCCAGTGGCCGGGCAGGATCGAGGGTGTGGATGCGGGCGTTGCGATGGGCGACGTCAGCCTTGACGGGCATGCGTTTCCCCTTGGGAAGGCAGGATGTGTGGACTGGCCGGTGCCTGGGGCGGCCCCGGGTGCGGGACTACCTCGCCAACCGTCACGTACGACGCCGACCGTGGGTCGCCAGAAAGTGCACAGGCAGCCACCAGAAAATGCATGGCATCGCCGAGTACGGCCGCCGCGGCGCCAGCGGTCGACCAGCGCCCCGGCCGGCAGGTACAGCACTGCGGATTGACCCCGAATCGGCAGCGGCTTGGCGACTGTCCTCGTCGGACAGCCGAACGGTGAGTGCTGGTGAGCGAATGGTTGTGCCGATCTCCGGTCCCCGTGCGAAGGCGGTGTGGGAGGCTCGATCGCGTCGTCCTGGGGCAGGATCGGCAAGGCTGCCCGCCCAGTTCGCACGCCTGCGACGGACCGAATCGGCGGCGCATCCGTAACTCCGGGATGAGGGCCTGGGGCCGACCGCTCCGGGTCGGGCCTGTCAACACTCCCCCACGCTTGCGGCGGCCGTCCCGTACCGCAGCATCAGGCCGGCAGACCGCCAGTGATGTGATCTGCCGGAACCGGTACCTGGATCCCATGCATTCCCTGGTGGCTGCCCGTGCACCGAAGGGCACCCGGCGGGCGATGCGCCCGGCGAAGGTCGAGCAGAGCGCCGTACCCGGGCGTGCACCGGATCGCAGGAGAGTACTGATGGACCGTCAGGAATGTCGTTACGAGCACTTCTACATCAGCGGGGAGTGGGTGGGCGCCTCCACCAGCCACGTCATCACTCCCGTCAACCCGAGCACCGAGGTGGCACTGGGCAGCGTGCCGAAGGCGCTCGAGGCGGATGTCGATGCCGCGGTCGACGCGGCGCGCCGGGCCTTCGACGAGCGCGGTGGCTGGGCCGGTTGGGAGCCAGGGCACCGGGCCGAGGTGATGGAACGCTTCGCCACGGAGATCGAGGCGCGTGCCGGCCGTATCGCCGAGTTCGTCAGCCTTCAGAACGGCATGCCGATCAGCATGTCCCGGCAACTGGAGGCCGGATATCCGACCGAGGTGCTGCGCTATTACGCCGGGCTGGCTCGCACATCGGACTTCTCCGAGGTCCGCAGGGGGCTGCTCGGGGGCTCGGTCGAAGTGCGCCGCGTCCCAGCGGGCGTCGTCGCGGCGATCGTGCCGTGGAACTATCCGCAGGTCCTGTCCATGTTCAAGATCGCGCCCGCGATGGCGGCGGGTTGCACGGTTGTCCTCAAGCCGTCCCCGGAAGCCGTGTTCGACTCGTTCCTGGTCGCCGAGGCGGCAGAGGCAGCGGGTGTTCCAGCCGGAGTGCTCAACGTTGTGCCGGGCGGCCGGGAGGCAGGCGCACATCTCGTGGCCCACCCCGGCGTGGACAAGGTCGCCTTCACCGGCTCCACGCCGGCCGGCCGGGCCGTCGCCGAGACCTGCGGGCGGCTGCTGCGCCCGGTGACTCTGGAACTCGGCGGCAAGTCCGCGGGCATCATCCTGGACGATGCCGAACTGGACCCGGGGACGATCGGGGAGGACTTGGTCCGCGCGACCCTCACCAACAACGGCCAGACCTGCTTCCTCAGCACCCGCATCCTGGCACCGCGAAGCCGCTACGCCGAGGTCGTGGACCTCGTCACCGAGCTCGCCCGCACCCTGCCCGTGGGCGATGCGATGGACGAGAACACGCTCATCGGGCCGCTGGCCACCGCACATCAGCGGGAGCGGGTGGAGGGCCACATCGCGAAGGGACGCAGCGAAGGGGGCCGCGTCACCACTGGCGGCGGGCGCCCCGTCGGCCTGGACAAGGGCTGGTTCGTCGAGCCCACGGTCTTCGCAGACGTCGACAACGGATTCGTCGTCGCGCAGGAGGAGATCTTCGGGCCGGTGCTCTGCGTGCTGCCGTACGACGATGTCGACGACGCCGTCCGGATCGCCAACGACTCGGACTACGGCCTCGGCGGGACCGTGTGGACCTCGGATCCCGAACGAGGCGCGGCCGTCGCCCGCCGTGTGAGCACCGGAACGATCGGGGTGAACCGCTACCTGCCCGACCCGGTCGCTCCCTTCGGCGGTGTCAAGGCGAGTGGCCTCGGCACCGAACTCGGCCCCGAGGGGCTGGAGTCGTACCTGCACATCCAGTCGGTCTACTGCTGACGCCCCCGCGCCGCGGGGAGGGGCTTCGTCCGTCGCCACGGTCGAAGCCCCTCCGATCCGTCTGCTCTTCTGTTCAGACGTACGAGTCCAGCAGCCCTTCCAGAACCTCCAGCTGTCGTTCGGGCGTGGTGGCTGCCGGTGTGAGCACCGCGTTGGCCTGGAAGCCCAGGACGACGGCGACCAGAGTCTCGACGATGCGCTCGTCGGGGCCGGAAGTCGTCACCTCGCCGAGGAGCCTGGCCTGTGCGAGGCAACTGTGCATCAGCGTCCGCCAACGGGCGGTTGTGGCCTGGTAGGCCGACGACATGCCCGGGTCGTACAGGGCACGGTCGCAGAACGCGATCACGACCCGCGCTTCGAGCAGCCGGGTGTCGTCCAGCGGCATCAGTTCGTGGCAGAGGCCACGCAGGGCGGCCAGCCCGCCGGATTCGGCGACGACGGGCGCGAGACGGCGCTCGGTGGCGGCGCACGCGTACTGGAAGGCGGCCAGCAGTATCTCGTCCTTGTCGCGGAAGTACGGCGCGAGCCCGCCGTTGGCGAAACCGGCCTCGGCCGCCAACTCCCGCATGGTCACGGCGGCCAGGCCGCGGCGGCTGATCAGCGCCCAGACCGACTCGATGATCAGCCGCCGGCGTTCGTCGTGGTCGACGATCTTCGGCATCCGGTGGTTCTCCTCATCGCCGTCGCAGAAGGATCAGACGAGCATGGCGGCCATGCTGACGATCATGAGTACGGCCCCTGACTCCCGGTACGCCCGGGCCCTGCGTACCGGCGAGGCAATCGCCTCCGCAGTGGATGAAGTGCCCGACAACCGCCGGAACATGATCCCTCCTGCTCTGGCGGTGACCCAGACAATGACGGTCAGCACGGCCGCCGCGCCCGCTGGGTCACCCGCCGCCGCGGCCGTGTGCGTATGCGAGCCGCCGGAGGTGATGTCACCGCTCATGAGGGTCATGAGCAGTGTCATCGCGGCGAGGTCGACCGACCGGGTCCAGCCTCGGCGGGCGGCACAGGCCCGGACGACGCTCCACAGGCATGCGGCCCCGGCTGCGCAGGTGCCGGGAGACACCTTGCCGCCGGCCATCAGCGCCATGCCGCCCATTGCCAGCAGTTGCGGGCCCCACCTGTGAACCGGCCCGGGCAGGTGACCGGCCAGGCAGAGAACCGCCCCCGCCAGGCCGGCCGCCGGAAGCAGTTCACTCATGGCACTTGCTGTCGCAGCCGCCGTGCGACGCGGGCGAGTTCGGGGGGACGTCCAGCGTCGGATTGCGGTCGAAGAAGCCGACCGGCTTCAGCTTGAATCCCGTGTAGTCGACCGGCATGATCGGCCAGTCCTCCGGCCGGGGTGCGTGGGTGAGGCCGAAGGTGTGCCAGACGACCAGCGACTGCCCGTCGATGTCCCGGTCGGCCGCCGCGTATGCGGGCGGTCCGGCACCGCCCCGATGCTGGTTGACGAAGTCGCCTGCCGGGTAGCGCTCGGCGGGGTCGTAGGCCGTGACCCACAGGTGCTTGGTGGCGAAGGCGGCGCGGGCGGCTATGGAGGAGCCCGGGTCGGCGAGCAGGGTCGGCTTGCCCTCCGGGTGGAGCACGTAACCGACCGGTTTGCCCAGCGCGTTGAGCGAGACGGGGTTGGTGATGTGCCAGACCCGGTCGACGGTCATGTCGGCAGAGCGCTGGGCCTCGCTCTCCCGGGTCAGCGGCGTGTGCCGGTATGTGAAGGCGTTGCCACGGGGGTTGCCGGGGCCCATCGGAACTCGTACGGCGTCGACTTCCTCGACCCGGTTCGTCGTGCCGTCGAGCGCCATGTCCAGGCGGGCGCAGAACAGATGCTGGTGGTACGGGGCGCCGAGGCCGGGGGCGATCTCGGCAGAGTAGGGGTGGTCGCCGCCTGGATGGGCGGAGGTGAAGACGACGCCGGTGGCCTTGGCCTCGAACTCGATGGTGCCGTCGAGGTAGAGGTACCAGTAGAAGCCGTAGTCGTAGTTGCCGATGGTGGTGAAGAACGAGAGGACCATGCGGCGTTGGCGGCGGGTCTCGTGCGAGCCCGTCCACAGGTCGCTGTGCTTCCAGAGGATGCCGTAGTCCTCTTCGTGCAGGCAGATGGCGTTGGGCAGGGTCCATGGACGGCCCGACTCGTCGGCGATGACCGCGTCGAGGTAAGTGATGTCGCCCAGACAGTCGCAGCCCAGTTCCAGGGCGTTGGTCGACCGGCCGAGCAGGTATTCGCCGGTGTCGAAGTAGTTCTGCCAGGAGCGGACCGGGGACGGGTCGGCATAGGGCACGACCATCTCGGCGATCGAGGCGCGATGGATGATCGGGACCTCGCGGCCCTTGTCCCGGTTGTGGAAGGCCAGTTGGTGCAGTACGAGGCCCTCGCGGGCGTCGAAGCCGATGCGCAGCGACCAGTTCTCCCAGGTGAGGAGGTCGCCGTCCAGAGCGAAGCTGGGGCCTTCGGGTTGGGTGATCTCGATGGGCCTCTGGGTGGTCCGGGCGGGGCCGGTAACCGCGGGGTCGTCGAAGTTGCCGGACCCGGCCGGGACCGGGACGGGACCGAGGTCGACGATCCGGTGGACCGTACGGGCAGCTATGTCGACGTAGGCGACCAGGCCGTCGACGGGGTGGGCCCAGGCATGGTCGCGGTCGTGTTCCTGGACGAAGGCCAGGCCGCGCAGGATCCGGCGGCCTGTCTCCTCGGGGTACTCGTCGGCGTAGACGCCGGCGGACAGCGGGGCGACGCGGACCTGCGCCACGTCGAGACCGCGGCTCTTCAGCGCGGCGAGCCACTCCTCGTCCTGGGCGAGCACCTCTTCGACGGCGGCGATCTCCTCTTCCAGGATGGGGAGTTGGCCGTCCGCGACGGGGTCCAGGGTCCTGTTGCTGACGACGTTCCGCCGGGTCAGGGAGACGACGAGGTCCTGGCCCGGCGCACCGGCGGTGTCGTGCAGGAGCACCCTGGCCCGGCGGTCGAGGGCGGGCCGCTCCGAGGCGGTGAGCAACTCGTGCTTTGTGGGCTCTTCGAGGCCCACGTAGACGAACCGTGAGGTGTCCCGCAACAGACCGGCTCGGTCCAGCACCGAACGGATGCGGATGATCTCCTCGCCGGTCAGTCGGTCGAGAGGGTGAGCTGTGGCGGTCATGGCGTTCCTCCGGGGATGCACTTGGGGACGCGTTTTTCTACGTTCGTAGAGGAAAAAGGACGACGGTGGTCCAGGTCCAGACGCTTGCACAGGCCTTCTGCCGTTCCACGGGATCCCGTGCATGGACAGGTGACACCAGGTGCACGGGTTGGTGAATCCGCGGCCCGCCAGAAGAAACGGATCCTGGCCCCGGGGTATGGAGCAGCCCAGAGCCCCGGAGGCGTGCCGCCGGTCCTCTAGTCCGCCGTACGGCGACCCGTCACGTCTGTGCGGATCCGGGCCGCAGTGACCAGCGCGCTCTCGATCGCGCCGTCGATGTACCCGAGCCACGCGGTGGCGTAGTCGCTGCCCGCGAAGTGCACCGGGCCCTCCGGCTGCTGGAGTTCGGGGATCACACCCGTGAGCTGCCCCGGCCGCAGGTTGGCCCAAGTGCCCCGGGAGAAGCGGTCGTTGGTCCAGTCGTGACCGTCGACCGCGATCACTTCGGCATCCGGCAGCCAGCGGCGGACCACGGCCTGAACGGCCTCGCGGTCCTCCGGTCCTATGCGCGAAGCGTCGTCGCCGAACAGGACGAGAACGCTGTCGCCTTCCACCTCGTACTCATACTGTGCGACGGACAGCGGAGAGACGGTCGGCGAGGCGAAGCCGGTGAACGGCTCCACCGGTCCCCGGATCCGCGCCCACAACTTGATGCCGCGAGAGGGTTGCCCCTGCTCGACCGCGGCCCGTTTGGGCTTGGGCAGCTCGGGCCGGAAGGTGATGCCCGGCAGTGCGTTGAGCGGGACGGTCACGATCACGGCCTTGGCCTGGTACACCTCGCCGGTGGCGGTGCGTGCCGTGGCGCCCTCGTCGTGTGACGTCACCTCCACGACTTCGGTGTCGAGCTCGATGGTCGCCGTCCCGTCCGTGGCGATCGCCTCGGCGAGGGCCCGCGTGCCGCCCTGGATCTTGAAGGTGGCGGCGGCCTCCAGGTCGGTTGCCGCGTCCCACTGGGCCAGGGCCATCAGGCGCGCGACGTGCGCGAGGCTCACGTCCTCCGGACGAGCTTGGAAGCCGGTGGCGCAGAACGCCTCGATGATCATGCGAGCGTCTTCGCCGAGGCGCAGCACCTCGAGGCGGTCGGCGACGCTGGTCAGGTCGAGTTCGGTGACGAGGTCCCGCGCGAACAGCGGGTCGAAGGCATAGGGGAGGGCTTCCCTCGCCTCGGCGACCAGTCCGCCAAGGCCCTGTTCGAGGAGCTCGAGTGCCGTGTCGGGGGTGAGCTCCCGAATGCCCGCCGGGGCGGCCACGAGGAATCGCCGGGCATCCGGACTGGGAACGACTCCGAGACCGTAGCGGGTCAATTCGGCCCAGACGTGCGGCTGCAGGGGGTGCACCCAGGCGCCGCCCAATTCCAGCTCCTGGCCGAGTCGGCTGTCGGTCCAGGTCCGGCCGCCGATGCGGTCGCGGCCTTCGAGGACCACCACCTTGCGTCCGCTGCGAGTCAGCTCGCGTGCTGCGACGAGGCCGGCAAAGCCGGCGCCGACGACGAGAACATCCGTTTTGCGACTCATATCGTTCTTGTTCCTTGTGGTCCTGGGAGGAGCCGGTCAGGCTGAGGCCGGTACGTCGTGCGTGGCGTCTCGTGGGGCCGGGTCCGCAGGGTCGGCCCCGGCCCCACGGTTACGTGCGTAACCGAGCGCGACACCGGCGGTGAACACGGCGACCACGGTCAACTCCAGGACCACTGCGGTGGTGCCGGACGCGGAGATGAGTGTCGTGAAGTTGTTCAGTGCCAGCACGGTGGCGCCGAGGAGCAGGGCCATGGACAGCAGCGGTGCGATCAGCGTGTTCCAGCGCCGGGTGTCGAGGCGGGTCCTGCGGAAGAACACGACGATCGAGAGCGAGGTCAGCAGGTACAGAAGCATCAACGCGAGCACACCCACCCCGCCGCCCCAGGTCAGCAAGGTGATCACCGGGTCCGCTCCGGCTATCGCGAACGGGACGACCATGGCGAGCGTCACGAGCGTCTGGACCAGGCTCGACGTATACGGGGCGCCCTGGCGGTTCGTGCGGGACAGCCAGGCGGGCAGGACGCCGGTGGAGCCGAGGGAGTGGAAGTAGCGGTTGATGCCGTTGTGGAAGGCCAGCACGCCCGCGATCAGCGAGGTGGCGAGCAGGATCTGCATGGTGCCGGTGGCCCAGGAGCCCAGTGTGGCGGTCACCGCGTCGAAGACCACTGACGTTGCGCTACCGCTCTCCAGCGCGTTCCTTGCGACGTCCTGCACGTTGTCCGGGCCGTAGTAGCTGACGAACATCCAGGACACGAAGGCGAAGAAGATCGAAATCACGGCGACGGAGAGATAGGTGGCCCGGGGCACGGTGCGGGCAGGGTCCTTCGCCTCCGCCGCGTAGATCGCGGTGGATTCGAATCCGATGACGCAGGCGATCGCGAAGGTCAGCGCGACACCCGGCGCTCCGGAGAAGAAGGCCGAGGGAGAGAAGGAACCCGCGACGTCCAGTCCCTGCGGGCCGCCACCCGACAGCACCTCGTGGATCGCGAACGCCACGAGCAGCGAAGTCTCTGCCACCACGAGGACGGCCAGCAGCCGTGCACCGAATTCGATGTTCAGCGAGCCGAGCGCCTGAACAAGGCAGATGGTCCCCACTGTCCACACCCACCAGGGCAGGTCGATCGAGGCGTACTTCTGGAAAAGGCCCTGCACGACCACGCCGTATAGCCCGTACATGCCTGCCTGGGTCGCGCTGTAACAGAGCACCGCAGCCTGGGAGGCGCCGACGCCGAGCGGTTTGCCCAATCCCCGTGAGACGTAGGCGTAGAAGGCGCCGGCATCGGTCACATGGCGGCTCATGGCTATGAACCCGACCGAGAACAGGCCGATCATGACGCCGACCGCCAGGTACACAGCCGGCACACCACCCCCGTTGCCGAGGCCGAGGGGGATGGGAAGGGTTCCGGCGACACCCGTGAGGGGAGCCTGCGCAGACAGGACGAAGAAAAGGATCCCGGCCACGCCCACGGCTCCTTGCCGGAGGTGAGTGCGGTGGTTCGGGGGCGAGGGCTGCTGAGTCACGGAAACTCCCTGGGAGGTACGGCGACGTGGAGAAAACCGCTCACTGAGGACCAGGAAGGCAGGGGAAGCCATCGTGGTGCGCGAGCACAGGGCACGGACCATCCCCTTCGACCGCCGCAGGGGAATCAGTCTTTCCAACCTGGTGTCCGGTGTGCAGTACTGTGCGTCTACGCCGGGCAGCCGGAGTGTTGCGGGGTGCACCCGTTCTCGCCAATGCATGCACACCCGATGTCCGCCGGCGCCTTCCCGCGTGGGCAGCGCAGGGAAATATCCAGGGAGCCCGCAGTGAACGCGTGCGAGCTATGTGTGCGAGAGACTTCCGGGAGGTGAGCACACCATGCGAACGATCGTGACCACCAACTCCGTCGCCCGGACGGAGCGCTTCGATCACTGGACATCGGAGATGTCCAAGGTCTTCGCCGGTCTGGACACACGGCCGGCCTCGCGGATCCCCTTCCACGGACGGGCCGCCAGCGGTGACATCGGCCTGCTCCAGCTGAGCTCCGTCAGCGCGGGGCCGCTGCGTGTCCGTCGCACGGAGCGGCTGGTCGCCCAGTACGAAGAGGACTTCTACAAGGTCGTGCTCCAGGTGGCGGGCACTTCGGCGATCGAACAGGACGGGGTGTGCAGCGCACTGGGCCCTGGGGACATCGCGATCTGTGACACCTCGCGTCCGTACTCCTTCACCTACACGACCGATTTCAGCACGGTACTGATGCTGATGCCACGTCCGATGCTGCCGGTGCGCCCCGAGGCCCTGCGCGGCCTCACGGCCCGGCGGATCACTGCCGACGCCGGAGTCGGGGCGGTCGTGGCTCCGTTCCTGAAGTCGCTGGGCGAGCAGGCCCGTGACTGTACGGGGCCGGCCGCCAGGAGCTTGATGGACGGAACCGTCTCCCTGGTCACCAGTCTGGTCACGGAGCAGCTGGCTCTGTCCGCGCCGGCCGCTCCGCAGGATGCGATGATGCTGCGCATCCGCACCTACATCGAGCAAAGGCTCTCGGATCCGGATCTCACGCCGGACTCGATCGCCGAGGCGCACGGCATCTCACGCCGTTACCTGTTCAAGCTGTTCGCCGCCGACGATTCGACTGTCGCCGGCTGGATCCGCACGCGGCGTCTGGAACGCTGCGCCCGCGATCTGTCGAGTGCGGCAACGGCCGACCAGCCGATCAGCATGGTGGCCGCACGCTGGGGACTGCTCGACTGCCGGCACTTCAGCCGGGTGTTCAAGACGGCGTACGGAGAGACGCCACGGGACTTCCGCCGACGGGCCCTGGCTGGGGGCGACCGGAACTGAGGCCGGGCGGCCTGGCAGCGACGGCGTTGCTTATGCGCTGATTCGCCGGTGTTGGCGATGTGTCCGACGTCTCGTACTCTCCCGCACCATGGTTCTCTTCTCCGGCCGTCGCAAGCCGCGTCTTGCTCCCGCACTCGATGACGCGGAGCTGGGCCGCTTTGTGAAGTCCCTGTCGGAAGTGCCCAGGGCGGGCATGATCGGCATGGCGGACCTCCATATGGCGCGCATGGCCGACCTGTTGAAGCAGGCCGGGACGGACTGGGACCGTCGTACGTACCGGCTGTCGGTGCTGGCGGAGGCTACGGCCGCCTCCGGTGTGCCGTCCGCGTGGGCCGCCCGCGAGCCGGACAATCCCGACGCGCTGCTCCTCAGCGCCTGGGCGCTTCTGACTCGGGGGCGACGGTCCGGCGGCCTGAGCGACGCGGTCAGCCTGGTCAAGTCCTGTTATCACGCGGCCGAGTTGAGCACCGAGGACCCGACTCCCTGGGTGATCGTCCTCGGCGTGGCACGACTGCAGCGCTACGAGCGCGGCAGCCTGCTCGCGGTCTGGCACGAGGCGCAGGCCCGCGACCCCTGGAACCGCGAGGCGCATCTGCAGCTGCTCGGCTACCTCTCACCCGAGGAAGGGGGATCGCGCGTCGATGTCCTCGACTTCGTCGACTTCGTGCTCGCCCGCGCCCCTGCCGACGCTCCGACGGCCGCGCTGGAGCTGACGGCGGCCGCGCTCAACTACCAGAGCGTCGTGGCCCGGGGCGGTGTCGAAGCCCTCATGGCCCGCGACCTCTGGAAGCACCCCCAAGTGGCCAAGGCCCTCGACCAGGCCGCCGCAACCTGGCCCCAGCCGGGCTTTCTGCACCATGCCGCAGCTCAGGCGGACCTCAATCTCCTGGCCTACGCCCTCTGCGCGGCCGAACGCAGGAGCGAGGCAGCCGCCGTGTTCACCACGCTGGACGGAACGGTCACCGACTGGCCGTGGAACGTGGACGGCCGCGATCCGGTCGCTGTCTTCTCGCGCGAGCAGTCACGAACCGTCTGACAGCGGCATCACTTCGCTCCGAGACAAAATGCGCGGGTCGCCTCCGCCACCACCAGGACGTCGTGTGTAGCCGCCTCGACGCGGTCCCGGCGGTGAGAGATGAACGTGACGCAGGCATCCAGCACGTCGCCGTCCCGGGCCAGCGGTGCGGCGACGGCGTGCGCCCCCGGCTCCACCTGCCCGTGGCTGACGGCCCAACCTCGGCGCCTGACCTCCCGTACCGCTGCGGAGTCCTCAGCGGTGGCGGGTCGCCCAGCCAGGATGGCATCGGGCGCCGCTCCCCGGTCCAGAGGCTGGCGGCTGCCCTTGCGGTAGGCGAGGTGGTAATCGCCCTGTGCCGGCACGGCCGTCGCCACTGCGACGACGTTGTCCCGCTCAGCCACGAAGACCACGGCCGTCCCCCCGTGGTCGTCCGCCAGCCCCTGCAGATGGGGCTGGACGAATTCCACGAGCGTGGGCTGTGACATGTTCGCGAGACTGTGCAGTTCGCGCCCGGGACGGTAGTACCCCGTGGCGTCCTTGGCGACGAAGCCCTCCGCCGTGAGCGTGTTGACGAGGCGATGGACCACGGTTCGGTGCAGCCCGGTCTGGATCGCGATCTCGGTCGCCGTCAGCCCCTGCGGACGCTGCGCCACCGCACGCAGGACCGCCAGGCCGCGGATGAGTGTCTGCGCGGCCGGCTGACTGGGACGTTTCACGGCTTCAGCCGCCTCCGAATCGCCCTCGACCGTTGCGTTCTGTGCACTCCTGCTCATGCCGCGAGTCTAGCCGCAGCAGTAATCGGCGATGTGGCCCCTTGACGTGACGGGCTCCGCACATCCAAGCTGAGTGCACTATTCGCATTAGAGAGTGCGCTAAGTGCACGCAGCGAAGATTCCGGGCGATCCACGAGAGGAGTCCCGCCCATGACAGAGCGTGTTGCCGGAGTGACCGGGGCACGGGCGCTGGTCGAGACGGCCGCCGCCGCAGGTGTCGAGGTCTGCTTCGCCAACCCCGGCACCACGGAGATGCCGCTGGTGACGGCATTGGACGAGGTCTCCGCCCTGCGTCCCGTCCTCGG
Source organism: Streptomyces winkii (assembly GCF_032248595.1). Taxonomy (NCBI): domain Bacteria; kingdom Bacillati; phylum Actinomycetota; class Actinomycetes; order Kitasatosporales; family Streptomycetaceae; genus Streptomyces; species Streptomyces winkii. The sequence goes on from NZ_JASTTH010000004.1 coordinate 61,703, forward strand.
ACTGTTCGAGGGAGTGTGCACGGGAGCCGCGGACGGATACGCACGGCTCGCGGGCAAGCCCGCCATGACCCTGCTGCACCTGGGTCCGGGCTTCGCCAATGGAATCGCCAACCTCCACAACGCGCGCCGGGCCAACTCGCCCGTCCTCAACGTCGTCGGGGATCACTCCAGTTGGCACCTTCCCTACGACGCGCCGCTGGCCAGCGACATCGTGTCGCTGGCCACTCCGGTGTCCGGCTGGGTCGGGACCGTCGACTCCGCTGCGCGGACAAGCCAGGTCACCGTCGAGGCCCTGGCCGCCGCAATGACCCCACCCTGCTGCGGTGCCACCCTGATCGTCCCGGCCGACTTCCAGCAGGCGACGGTCACCGAACCGCTCGCAGCCGTACCACCGCCGCAGACGCCGGCGCCGTTCGCGACGGGGCGCGTCGAGCGGACCGCCAAGCGGCTGCGCGACGGTTCCCGCTCCGTGCTGCTGCTCGGCGCGGAGACCCTCACCGCACGCGGGCAGCGTGCGGCCCAACGGATATCCGAGGCAACCGGCGCGAAGCTGTACAGCGAAACCTTCCCCGCCACAGCCGAACGCGGCGGAGGCCTGCCTGACCTGGACCGGCTGCCGTACTTCCCCGAGGCGGCCGTCAAGGCCCTGGCCGATGCGGAGTCCGTGGTGCTGGCCGGCGCGAAGGAGCCGGTCGCGTACTTCGGTTACGCCGGCGTGCCGAGCCTGCTCGCCGAGCCAGGCTCCGTACAGATACTCGCCGAACCGGGAGAGGACGGCGTAGGGGCGCTGGAGGAACTGGCGGAGGCTCTCGGCGCTACGAACGCTTCGACCCGCCGCCGCGAGCCGGACATCCAGGACGGTCTTCCCGACGGCCCGCTCGCTCCCGCCTCGATCGGCCGGATCGTGTCCGCCCTGCTGCCCGAGAACGCGGTCGTCTCCGTGGAGGGAGGCACCTGCGGCTACCCCTTCTTCACCGCTTCCGCGTACGCCGCCCGGCACACCACGCTGACCAACACCGGCGGAGCGATCGGTCAGGGCCTGCCCGCCGCGCTGGGCGCGGCGGTCGCCGCCCCAGAACGCCAGGTGATCGCCCTGCAGTCGGACGGCAGTGCCCAGTACACGATCCAGGCGCTGTGGACGATGGCCCGCGAACAGGCCGACGTCGTCACGCTCATCGCCTCCAACCGCCGTTACGGCATCCTGCGCACCGAGTTGAACCGCCACGGCGGGAGCGCCGGCGGACCTGCCTCCGCCTCTCTGACCAGCCTGGACGATCCCCCCTTGAACTGGCCTGCGCTGGCCGCGGGTTACGGCGTACCGGGCCAGCGGGCGGAGACCGGCGACGAACTGGCCCGCGCTCTGCGCCAGGCGCTTGCAGCCGGCGGCCCGCAGCTCATCGAGATGGTCCTGTGAAAGGAACCCGCGTGCCTCCCACCGTCATCGCCTCCGCCGAGGAGAAGGTACGGGACTTCCTCTCATCGCCCCGCCCGATGCTCATCGGCGGCAACTGGGTTCCGGCGTCCTCCGGGCGTGTTTTCGACACCGTCGACCCTGCCACCGGCGGAGTCCTCACACAGGTTCCCGACGGCGACGAACACGACATCGACCGCGCCGTCTCCGCCGCCCGCCGCGCCTTCGCGGATCCGCAATGGCGGCGCGTGAGCCCCCTGGACCGCGGACAGCTGCTGCACCGCATCGCCGACATCATCGAGGCCAACGCCGACGAACTCGCGCTGCTGGAGTCCCGCGACAACGGCAAACCCGTCTCCGTCGCCCGCGCCGTCGACGTCGGTACCAGCGTCAAGCTCTTCCGCTACTTCGCCGGGTGGCCCAGCAAGTTCGAGGGCAGCACCGTCCCGGTCTCGCCGCGCGGCGGCCTGCGCGTGCTGAACTACACCACCCACGAGCCGGTCGGGGTCGTCGGCCTGATCGTGCCGTGGAACTTCCCGATGTCGATGGCCTGCTGGAAACTGGCGCCCGCGCTGGCCACAGGCTGCACCGTCGTCCTGAAACCCGCCGAAGAAACCCCGCTGTCCACGCTGCGGCTGGCCGAGCTTCTCGTCGAGGCCGGAGTGCCCGACGGTGTGATCAATGTGGTCACCGGGCGCGGCGCTACCGCAGGAGCAGCGCTCGCCGCCCACGACGACGTGGACAAGATCGCCTTTACCGGTTCCACCGAGACCGGCCGCGCCGTCGTCGGCGCCGCCGCGGGCAATCTCAAGAAGGTCTCCCTCGAACTCGGCGGCAAGTCACCGAACATCGTGCTGCCCGACGCCGACCCGGAGGCGGTCGCAAAGGCCGCAGCCGAGGCGATCTTCTTCAACCAGGGGCAGGTGTGCACGGCGGGCTCCCGGCTGTACGTCCATGATGCGCTCTATGCCGACGTGGTCGACGCGGTCGCCGCACGGGCCGAGAAGATCGTCGTGGGGCCGGGCACCGACCCGGCCAGCGAAATGGGCCCGCTCGTCTCCGCCCGGCACCACGACCGGGTCAGCTCCTTCATCGAAGCCGGACGGCGGCAGGGCGCGCGCCTCGCGGCCGGGGGCGCCCGCCCCGACCTGAACGACCGGTACGCGAACGGCTACTTCCTCCGGCCGACGGTCTTCGCGGAAGCCGACCACGGTATGCGGATCGTGCGCGAGGAGATCTTCGGGCCGGTGCTCGCCGCGATGCGCTGGAGCGACGTCGACGACCTCGTCGCCAAGGCCAACGACTCGCCCTTCGGACTCTCGGCGGGGATCTGGACCTCCGACCTCGGCCACGCCCATCGGATCGCCGACGAACTCCAGGCCGGCACGGTCTGGATCAACTGCTTCAACCTCACCGACCCGGCCTCCCCCTTCGGGGGGTTCAAGCAGTCCGGCTGGGGGCGCGAGATGGGCCGCAAGGTGCTCGATCTCTACACAGAGGTCAAGAGCGTCTGGGTCAACCTCGGCTGACATGGCGTCACTCAAGGACATCGTTCATCGGGAGCATCGTATGGATCTCGCACTGGCGGGCCGAGTGGCCCTCGCCACCGGCGGCAGCCTGGGCATCGGCAAGGCGGTCGCCCGCGAACTCGCCCGCGAGGGCGTCAACGTGGTGATCACCGCACGCCGGAAGCCGGCCCTGGAACGGACCGCGAAGGAGATCGAGGCAGAGACCGGCAGTCGCGTGGTCACCCTCGTCTCGGACACCACCGACACCGAGTCCGTACGGCACATGGTGCGCTCGGCGGCCGAGGAGCTCGGCCGCATCGACATCCTCGTCAACGGCGCCGCCGCCCCTTCCGGGCTGGTACGCAACTCCGTCGGGGAGGCCGACCCCGAACTGCTGTTGGCCGACATCAACACCAAGGTCGTCGGCTACTTCCGCTGCGCCCAGGCTGTCGCCCCGCACATGGAGGCGAACGGCTACGGCCGGATCCTCAACATCGGCGGACTGACCGGGCGTTCCAGTCACGCACTCTCCGGGCTGCGCAACCTTGCCGTCGTCCACATGACCAAGACCCTCTCCGACCAACTGGGGCCCTCGGGGATCACCGTCAACACCGTGCACCCCGGAGTCGTGGAGACGGAGCACATCCACGACTTGTACGAGAAGGAAGCCACCAAGCGCGGCAGCACAGCGGCCCAGGTCGAAGCCGACTTCGTCGCCAGAACCCCGATCCGCCGGGTCCTGGAGGCCAACGAGATCGCCGAGGCAATCGCCTTCCTCGCCTCGCCCAGGGCGGCCGCGATCACCGGGGAATCGCTGGGCATCGACGGCGGCCTGACGCGCGGCATCTTCCTCTGAGCCGTCAGACGCAACAACCGACAGGAGTCATATCCATGGAAGGAACCATCCTCGTCGCCACCGCCGGCCAGGGGGTCCTGCGCAGCTGCGACGACGGCGGAACCTGGCACCGCCTCGGACTCGGGCAGGACATCGAGTTCGACGCCGTGGTCCGCTGCCTCGCCGTCCACCCCGAGCAGCCGAACGTCGTCTACGCGGGTGCCGACGCGGGCCTCGCCCGCAGTGACGACGCCGGCGCGACCTGGCGCCGCGTCGACTCGCCGTTCAACGACCGGACCGTCTGGTCCCTGGCAGTCGACCCGACCGACCCCGACTTCATCATCGTCGGCACCGGCGCACCCTCCCGGGCCGCGGTGTACCGCACCACCGACGCCGGCACGAGCTGGGACCGACTCCCCCCGGAGATACCCGAGTTCTGCGCGGGCGTCAGCAAGCCCCGGATCCTTACAACCGCCGTCGACCGGTACGACCCCAAGAACCTCTGGTTCGGCATCGAGGAAGGCGGGCTGTGGCGCAGCGGCGACCGCGGCGACACCTGGACACGCATCGACGGCACTCCCGCGAGCCTCCCTCAGGGCGTCACGAACTCCGACATCCACTGCGTCCTGGTCCTCGAAGGTCCGCCCAAAACCATCGTGGTGGCGGTCGTCAACGCGTTGTTCGTCAGCCAGGACGACGGCAGGACCTGGAACCGCACCGACACCCGCAAGGAGTGGGGCATCTACTACACCCGCCTGGTCAAGCAGATCCCCGGCACCAACGAACTCCTGCTGGGCATCGGCGATGCCACGCCCGGCACCCTGACGAAGATCTTCCGCTCCACCGACCTTGCTCAGACCTGGCAGGAGTCACACCTCGACGAGCCGGCCAACTCCACTGTGTGGGCCTTCGGCGTCCACCCCGCAGACCCGCAACTCGCCTTCGCCGGCACCAAGTACGGCCACCTCTTCCGCTCCGTCGACGCGGGCCGCACCTGGGCCAAGGAGTGGCGGGAGTTCAGCGAGATCACAGATGTGGCGTGGACACCCGCCCTCGCCCCGACCCCGGAAGGACACTGATGAGCAGCAAGCCGCACAACCCTCATGACATCGGCATCGATCCCGACGAGCGCACCCTGGACCAGCACGAGCCGCCGACACCGCTCATCGACGAAGGGACGCGCACCGTCCGGCCACGGGTGGTCCGCACCCACCTCTCGCTGTTCGTCCGCGATCCGGAGGCCTCGGCCACCTGGTACCAGGACGTGCTGGACATGGAGGTCACCGCGCGCGGGCCGCAGTGGGTGTTCCTGTCCTTCGGCAAGAAGCACCACGACATCGCCCTGATCCGCGCCGAGGAAGCTGCGACCACCGGCGGCATCGGCCTCCAGCACTACGGCCTGGAGGTCGCCGGCGACCTCGACAACTGGCGGCGGCTCTACGGGATGCTCCTCACCAAGGGGGTGCACGTCGTCAAGACCACCGACCACAAGGTGGGCTTCGGCCTGTACTTCACGGACCCGGACGGCAACCGCCTGGAGTTCTTCCACGAGACCGTCACCGACGACGAAGAGGGCAAGCGCATTCTCGGCCTCTACGGAGCCCCAAGCGAGCCCTTCGAGATCGAGCCGCTCTACGGCTGACACCCCTCTTTCTCAACAGGAGCACGCCATGCCCGAAGCCAACTTCGCCGGTTACCACGTCCGCAAGTGGTTCATACAGACCGAGGACACCCTCGCCAACGAGACCGGAGCGCTCGCTGACGGCGAGCCGGTCCGCAAGATCGTCGTCGCCGCCGCAGTCCACAATCCCTACGCCGGCCGGTTCAGCGAGAACCTCGACCTGATCGTCGCCGACTCCCCCAAGCTCGGGGAGCAGTTCGGCCGGCGCATCGCCGAAGCCGCCGCGGGCCGTCCGGTCGAAAGTTACGGCAAGGCCTGCCTCGTCGGTGCCAACGGCGAGTACGAACACGGCAACGCCTTCCTCACCGCCGTCTTCGCCGACCCGGTGCGCGACGCGGTCGGCGGTGGCGCCTCCTGGGTGCCCTCGACCGGCAAGCGCGGCGCACCCGGCACCACCATCGACATCCCGCTGGCGCACAAGGACGCGCTCTACGTCCGCTCGCACTACGACACGATCACGGCGACCTTCACCGACACCCCGAACCCCGACGAGGTCGTCGTCATCTTCGCCTTCGCCACACGCGGCCGGCTACACGCGAGGCTCGGCGGTATCCGGGCCGACGAGGTCCAGGGGCAGGACGGGCTGCGCTGAGATGTACGACCGCTTCACCACTCTGAACGGTCTGCGCGCCCACTACGTCGAATGGGGCGAGCCGAACCGGCCTGCCATCCTCATGCTGCACGGCCTGCGCAGTTACGCCCGCACCTTCGAACCGCTCGCCGTCCGGCTCTCGGACCGCTACCGCATCGTCGCCGTGGACGCGCGGGGCCGGGGCGACAGCCAATGGGACCCCAGGGGCGAGTACTACACGCCCGCCTACGTCGCCGATCTCGAACAGTTCGCCGATCACCTCGGCCTCGACCGCTTCGTCCTGTTGGGCCACTCCATGGGCGGTGCCACCGCATACGTCTACGCCGCCCGTCACCCCGAGCGTGTCACCGCGGCCGTCATCGAGGACATCGGTCCCGGTTCGTCGCTCAGCGGGGCCGGAGCCGAGCGCATCAAACGCGAAGTCGCCGGGACGCCCGCCGAGTTCCCTTCGCTGGATGCCGCCCGCGCGTACTGGCGCCGTATCCGCCCCGGAATCACCGCCGACGCTCTGGAATCCCGGATGAGGCATACGCTGCGGCGGGGCACCTGCGGACGCTGGTTCTGGAAGTTCGACCTCGCCGGTATAGCGGCGGCCCGCCTCGACACCGACCCTGCCCGCCAGTTCGACCTCTGGCCCAGCGTGGAGGCGCTGCGCTGCCCGACGTTGGTCGTCCGCGGTGGTGCCTCCGACTTCCTTCCCGCCGCGACGGCAGCGGAGATGACCGTACGCAACCCGCTCGTGCACACCGTGGAGATCCCCGGCGCCGGCCACTACGTCCACGACGACGCGCCAGACGCCTTTCACCACCAGCTCGAACAGTTCCTGACCAGCCTGGAGGCCGCTCCATGAGCGCACCCACAGAGTTCCGCACGCAGGTGGCGGTCGTCGGCGCCGGACCGGTCGGAGCCACCGTCGCCAACTACCTCGGTCTGTACGGCGTGGAGACGCTGCTCGTCGACCGCACCACGGACATCGTCGACTACCCGCGCGCGGTGGGCATGGACGACGAGTGCCTGCGCAGCTTTCAAGGCATAGGCCTCGCCGACGAGATGCTTGCCGACATGCTGCAGAACATCCCGCTGAAGATGTTCGGCGCGGACGGCCGCTGCTTCGCAGACATCCGCCCGGCCACGAAGGAGTTCGGCTGGCCGAGGCGCAACATCTTCATGCAACAGCTCGCCGAACGCACACTGCGCAAGGGTCTGGAGCGCTACCCGCATATACGGCCGCTGTACAGCCACGAACTCATCCGCGTGGAACAGGACGGCACCGAGGTGCGTCTGCACCTCAGCGGCCCTGACGGCGAAGGTGTCCTCGTCCGCGCTGCTTACGTGGTCGCGGCGGACGGCGGCCGCAGCACGATCCGTACCCAGCTGAACATCCCGCTGGCCGGCGAAACGAGCCCCCGTAAGTGGGTGGTGATCGAATGCGACAACGACCCGCTCGACGCCCCGTACACCGGCCTGCACTGCGATCCGAGAAGGCCGTACGTATGCCTGGACCTCCCGTACAACTACCGCCGCTGGGAGTTCATGCTCTTCCCCGGCGAGGACGCCGAGGCGATGCTGCGGCCCGAGACGGTCCGGGAACTGCTCACGGGGCACGTACCGGATCCGGCGGCCCTCAACGTCATCCGAGCTCGCGTCTACACTCATCACTCCCGGGTCGCGAGCCGTTTCGTCGAGGGGCGGATCTGCCTCGTCGGTGACGCCGCCCACCTGATGCCCCCGTGGGCCGGCCAGGGCATGAACACCGGCATCCGCGACGCCACCAACGTGGCCTGGAAACTGGCCGCGGTGGTCAGCGGCCGGGCTCACCCACGCATCCTTTCGACTTATGACACCGAACGCCGCGCGCACGCCAAGGCGATGGTGGACCTCTCGGACACCCTCGGCAAGATCCTCTCCCCGACCAGCCCCTGGGTCGCCCGCCCCCGCGACATCCTCTTCCGCGGCCTCCGCCTGGCCCCGGCGGTACGCGACTGGCTCCTGGACATGCGGTTCAAGCCGATGCCCCGCTACTCCGAGCGCGGCATCGTGCTGCACCGAGAGCAAGAGGCCGGGAAGAACTGCGCCGTGGGCCGGATGCTCATACAGCCGAAGGTCGAAACCTCCGCAGGTCTGGCCGTCCATCTCGACGACACGCTCGGAACCTGGTTCACCCTCATCGGATACGGCACCGACCCGCTGATCCACCTCGACGACGAGTCCCGTGCCTTCTGGGACCGCATCGGCACCCGCTATGTCGCCGTTGCCGAATCCCGCTCGGGCCGCTCGCAGGGCGAACGCCCCACCTCCGCCACCGACTCGGTCGTGGTGGAGGACCTCGACGGCTCCCTGCGCGACTGGTTCGCGACCCAGCCCGGCACCATCGCCGTGATCCGCCCCGACCGCTACGTCGCCGCGGTGACCGAACCCCTCGAACTCGCCTCGTTGAGCGGCGAGTTCGAGCGTCTGCTCTCCCCGAGCCGGAACTCGAAGGCCGAGGACCTGCCCTCGTCGCGGTCGTCTCTCGAACCTCTGGGAGGTGCGTCGTGATCGTGGAAGAGCGCGAGTACCTGGTCAGGCCAGGTGCTGTGGCGGAGTACGCCCGGCTGTGGGTCGACTTGGGCCGGGAGCCCCAGACCCGCATCCTCGGGGATCTGCTCGGCTTCTACACCACGGAGATCGGCGAGTTGAACACCCTGGTCTACCTCTGGGGTTACGACAGCCACGAAGACCGTGCAAAGCGGCGTGCGGAGCTGGCGGCCGATCCCGACTTCGCCGCCTTCCGCAAACGGGTCGGAGGTCTGCTGATTCGCCAGACCAACCGCATTCTCACGCCGGCCACTCCGCTCTGAGACCCGCAAGGAGAACAAGAACGATGCCCACGAACCCCTCGGCGCGGCAGAGCCCACAGGACTACGTCGACGCTATGGCCCGCGATCGCGGATACGTCCTCGACTACCACAAGGTCATGGCCGAGCATGACTTCGACGTACTGCAAGCCACGAACCAACTCGTGCACGCCGCCTACCTCGCACCGCGCAGTCTGCCTCCTGCCACGAAGGAACTGCTCTTCATTCTGAGCCTGACCGTGATGCGCGCTGCCAAGGGCCACATCCAGAGCCACATCAAAGTGGCCCTCGACCTCGGCCTCACCCCTCAGGAGATCCTTGAAGCCATCGAGATCGCCCTGCCCGAAGCGGGCATCGTGGCATTCCAGACAGGCCTGGACGCCTGGCGGGAAGCGGTCGGCGCGAGCGGCATCGAACCCACGGCGGAGGTTCTTCAGGGCGGTTCCGGAACGGACTGAAAGGCGGTTCCGGAACGGACTGATCAACCCCAAGGGAGCGGACGCCGCCACCGATGCACCCTAGGACGGGGTCTTCGGTACGGCCGCGGAGTCCACGGGGATGTCGGCCAGATCGAGGTCTTTGGTCTCGCCGGCCGAGAGCATGGCTACCGCTGCCAGTGCAAGCATCGCCAGGACGAAAACCATGACCGGGGCAATGGAACCAGTTGCAGCGAGCAGGGCAACGCCCAGCAGCGGGGCGGCCGAACCACCGACCACCGTGGCGAGTTGATAGCCGAGTGACGCCCCGCTGAAGCGGACGTGCGTGGGGAAGAGTTCAGCAAAGAAGGCAGCGGTGCCGCCGGCGATGATGCCGTCGGCGATCAGACCCACGGTCATCAACGCCGTGACGGCAACCGAGCCACCTCCGGAAGCCCAGGTGAACCCCACGGGAACCCACGCGGCAGCCAGTGCCACACCGGTCAGTGTCGTGATGCGCCGTCCGATGATGTCGGAGAGCCGCCCGGCGACGATGATCGTGAGGAACCAGAACACCGAGCCGATGGTCAGCGCGTTGAGCACTTGAGCCTTCGGGACACCGACGGTCTCCACGAGGTAGGTGAGCCCGAAGATGGCGAACGTGTAGTAGGTGGTCTTCTCGCCGATACCGGCGAAGAACGCGATGAGCACAGGCTTGCGGTGGTGCCGCAGCACCAGGGCGACCGGGCTGCGAACCTGTGCCTCCTGGTGCCGGGGCCCGTGGTGCTCGGCGGCTTGGTGGTATAGGGGGGACTCCTCGATGCTGCGGCGCAGGAAGAAACCCACGGCGATGAGCAGTGCGGACAGGGCGAAGGGGATGCGCCAGCCCCAAGCGGTGAACGCCTCCTCGGACATCAGCGCGGCCATGACCCATAGCACCGCCGTGGAGATCAGATTGCCGAGCGGTCCCCCCGCCTGAGCCCAACTCGTCCAGAAGCCGCGGCGTTTGTGGTCTCCGTGCTCGGCGATGAGCAGCACGGCGCCGCCCCACTCACCGCCCAGCGCAAGCCCCTGGGTCAGCCGCAGCAGCACCAGCAAGAGCGGTGCCGCGACGCCGATAGCGGCGTAGGAGGGCACCGCTGCGATGAGTACTGTCGAGCCGCCCATCATCAGCAGGCTGATAACGAGCATCCGCTTGCGGCCGAGGCGGTCGCCGAAGTGTCCGAACAGCACGCCGCCGAGCGGACGAGCCACGAAGCCGACCGCGTACGTCGCGAGCGCCAGCAGCGCGCCGATCAGTGCGCTGTTCTCCGGGAAGAACACGGTGTTGAAGACCGTCGCCGCCGCCGAGCCGTACAGGAAGAAGTCGTAGAACTCGATGGCCGTGCCGGCTGTCGCGGCAGCGACCACCTTGCGCAAGCCACGAGGAGTGGCGGTCTTCGACTCCCCCGAGTGGGAAGAATGGATCATGACTCTCCCGTGCGTCTAGCGCACTTGTGAGTTCGTATGGTGCACTCATGTTGGGAGATGCATGGCCAGCCGTCAAGACTGGTGCGCTCACAGAAGGCGCCACCACTCCCACTGGGAGGATCGACCGCAGAGTGAACGCGTAAGCGTAAATGCACGCAGTGCAATCAACCGGGCGGATATCGGTCAACCGGGAGGACGCGGCCCAGCCAACGAAGCAGCAGAAAGTCACCGATGCGCCTCTGCGTAAGCCGGCTCGCCTGCACGGCCCCCTTCTGCTCGTCCGCCCCGGAAGGCGCGCGGCGGCTCACTCCGCCAGCAGGTACGACGCGCCTTTCTCGCCGATCAGCGCGGTCGGCGCGTTCGTGTTGCCCGAGACGATGGCCGGCATGATGGAGGCGTCGATCACGCGCAGACCCGTGAGGCCCGCTACACGGAGCTGTGGGTCGACGACGGCGTCGTCGCCGATGCCCATTCGGCACGTGCCGACTTGGTGGTGGTAGGTGATCGCGGTCTTGCGCACCCACGCCTCGATCTCGTCGTCGGCATACTCGGGCCCCGGGTACAGCTCACGGGCACCCCACTCCTCCGCGAGGGCGGGAGCGCGGCCGATCTGGCGACACTGGCGTACCGAGGCCACGAGCGATGCGACGTCCCGCTCGTCCTCCAGTGCGCCGAGGTCGATCGCCACCCGGTCGTACGGGCCCGGTCCCGTCAGGGTGACCGAGCCGCGGCTGCGCGGAGTGATGAGGCCCGCCATGAGCGAGAAGCCGTGCCCGGGTCCCTCCATCCACGGCTCGTACATCGGCACGCTGAAGTTGATGGGCTGCGTGTCGGGCACCGGCAGGGACGGGTCGCTGCGCCAGAACAGGTGTGTCTGGGTGACCGACACGTTCGGCTGCGGCGGCGCGACCTCCCGTACGTCGGTCGTGAAGATCACGGGTGAGAGCAGGTGGTCGTGCAGGTTCTTGCCGACGCCGGGCAGGTCCCGCACGGGCTCGATCCCGAGGTCCCGGAGTTCCCCGGCCGGTCCGATGCCCGACCGCAACAGGATGCGCGGCGAGTCGAGCGTGCCGGCCGAGAGCACCACGGTGTCGGCCTGCGACTGCACAAGCGCGCCACCGGCCTCGTACTCGACGCCGACGACGCGGGGCCCGTCGAGCAGGAGGCGGTGCACCCAGGCTCCGGTGCGCACCTCGAGCAGGTCGCTGTCTTCGACAGGGCGCACGTACGCGGTGTAGCTCGTGAGTCGTGTCCCGCCCCGGACGGTGATCTGCTGCTGAGATATGCCGTCGATGACCTCGCCGTTGTAGTCCGGGTTGTAGGGGATGCCCGTCTGCACGGCCGCATCGATGATGGCCTGCTGGATGGGCACGAGGCCGGCGTCACCGGCCACGTCGATGAGCCCACCGCGGCCGCGCAGAGTCGAGGGAGCGCCGTGCCAGTTCTCGATGCGGCGGAACTCGGGCAGGACGTCGTCCCAGCCCCAGCCCTCGCATCCCCGGGCGGCCCAGCCGTCGTAGTCGGCGGGAAGTCCGCGCACCCAGATCGCGGCGTTGAGCGAGTGCGACCCGCCGAGCACCTTTCCGCGGGGCAGGTGCAGTCGGCGACCGTCCGCGTGCTCCTGCGGGACCGTGTAGTAGTCCCAGTCCTCGGGCCCGTGCCAGAGAGTCCCCATCCCCGCTATGTCGTGGATCATCGGGTTCTCGTCGCGCCCTCCCGCCTCGAGCAGCAGCACGCGACGCCCCGCGTCCACGAGCCGCCTGGCGACGACCGATCCGGCTGTGCCGGCACCCACAACGATCGCGTCGAATGTCTCCGTCATCACCGGTCTCCTCGTCCCGTGTGCCGTGCGGTCATCGCGCGATCACCTTGGGCGCGGCGACGGCCTTCAGACCATGCGCCCCGAACTCCATCCCGTAACCAGAGGACTTGATGCCACCGAACGGCACGAGCGGGTTGAGGGCGCCGTGCTGATTGATCCAGACGGTGCCTGCTTCGAGCCGCTCAGCCACTGCCAGCGCGGCGTCGGGGTCGTCCGACCACACCGAGGCGCCGAGACCCTGCTCGCTCGCGTTCGCCCTCGCTATGGCGTCGTCGACATCGGTGTACCGGATGACCGGGATCGCGGGTCCGAACTGCTCCTCGTCGACCAGTGACGCCCCGTCCAGGATGTCCGCGACGACAGTCGGGCGGTAGAACAGCGGCCCGAGCTCGGTCGCGGGTTCGCCGCCCGTGACGATGCGGGCGCCGCGCCGGCGGGCGTCATCGACGAGCCGACTGACGATGTCGAACTGCTTCCTGTTCTGGAGCGGGCCGAGCACGTTGCCCGGCTCGAGTCCGTTGCCCATCGGCATACGCCCCGCCATACCCGCCAGCGCGTCGACGACCTGCTCGTAGAGGGAGTCATGGACGTACAGCCGCTTGAGGGCGGCGCAGGTCTGGCCGGTGTTGATGAAGATGCCCCAGAACAGGTTCTCGGCGATCGACTCGACGTCGGCGCTCGGCAGCACGATGCCGGCGTCGTTGCCGCCGAGTTCGAGTGTGAGCCGGGCCAGGTTGTGCGCCGAACTCTCCACGATCCTGCGTCCTGTCGTGGTCGAGCCCGTGAACATGATCTTGTCGACGTCGGGGTGTGCGGCGATCGCGGCGCCGACCTCGCGATCGCCGGACACCGCTGTGAGCACGCCCTGCGGCAGGTGGCGGTTGAAGACCTCGACGAGCGCGAGCACCGAGAGCGGGGTGTACTCGCTCGGCTTGACGACGACGGCGTTGCCCATGCGCAGTGACGGGGCGATCTGCCAAACGGCGATCATCATCGGCCAGTTCCACGGCCCGATCGCGCCGACGACGCCGAGCGGGGCGTAACGGAGCTCGGCGCGGCTGTCTCCTGCCTCGACGAGAACTTCGGGTTCGAGCACGGTGTCGGCTGCGTTGCGCGTCCACACCGCGCAGGCGCCCACTTCGAAGCGCGCGTTGGGCCCCTCGAGCGGCTTGCCCTGCTCGCGAGAGAGGAGGACGGCCAACTCCTCGCTGTGCGCCTCGATGTCGTCCGCGATCTCGTTCAGAATGCGGCTCCGCCCGGCGTGACCGCGTCGGGCCCATGCGGCCTGCGCCTTCCGTGACGCCTCGATCGCAGCATCGAGGTCCGCGACGGTGTGCTCCGGCGCGTAGCCGATCGTTTCACCCGTGGCCGCATCGGGGATCGCACGTCCGGCATCCGGCGGGACGGTGATCAGGTCCAGCAGGGCGCCGGTCGCCTCGGACATGGGATCCTCCTCGATCACGTGAGCAAGGGGCTCATTGTCGGATCGAGGCTCCGCGCCCGGTTTGCCTTCTGTGCAGAGGAATTGACGCCGAGTGCAGAGAATCGGTGCGCGGTGTGCGGAAGGGCCGAGTCAGGCGTGCTCGCGGCGCACGGCCGAAGGCGGCACCCCGAAGTGAGCGCGGAAGGCACGGCTGAAGTGGGTTGCGTCGGCGAAGCCGTGGGCGCGTCCGATGGCAGTGACCGGTCTTCCGTTGAGCAGTGGATTGACGAGTTCGTCGTAGCACCGCTCGAGTCGGCGGGTGCGGATCACGGTCGAGACCGTCGTGGACTGATCGCTGAAGAGCGCGTGAAGGCGCCGGACGGAGATGAAGTGAGCAGCAGCTATCTGTGCGGGGCACAGATCCGGCCGCGCGAGGTTTTCGTCGATGTAGTCGAGAATGCGGCGCCGCAGGGCGTCGTGATCGCCTGCGGCGGAAGCGCTCGGAAGGCTGTCCTCAAGGAGAGTGCCAACCAGCTCGAATGCCGTGCGGAACAGGCGCCGGGCCATATGGCCGTCGACTTGGCCGAGTTGGTGCGAGAGGGCGCTGAGGTAGGGACGGACCATGGCGCCGACGCCACTCGTGCCGTCGAGCCGTACGGCTGTGAGACCGGCGAGCAGACCGGCCGGAATGTCGAGCAGCTCCCTCGGAAACATGACGACCGACATGCGGGCCCAGTCGTCGAACAGGAACGAGTAAGGCTTGTCCGTGTCGTAGAGCGCCATGTCGCCGGGCCGGAGTTCGGTCTCGCGACCGTCCTGGACGATCATGCCGGTGCCTTGCTCGATGAGTGAGAACTTGAAGTACTGCTGCGGTGCCCGGTCGATGAGGACGGGGGTGCGGTGGACCGCGTGCGCGTCGGCATGCATGTCGAAGAGGTGGATGTCACCGGTGGTTCCTGCCCTGAGCCGTCCGCGGAAGCGGTCGGGCTCTCCCGAGTGGAGATCGAGTGAGACGACAGCATGTGAGACCTTGGCGCGATACGCCGCGAGATCCTGCAGATCCTCCGGCGGACGGGTAGAGAAGCGACGGGGCTGGTCAGACATCATCATCCCTCACCGAAATGTCACGGTTTCCGCGACCTGACCAAGCCGGACGAGCCGGCCCGGGCCGATCTACCAGGAGCCGGCAAAGCACGAGGGCATCCCCGCCATGCGGGGAGTACTCGACCCTGATCACGCCGTGTTTGCAGCTGTGGGCCCCGGATGCGGAATCGGGGCGACGTTGTTGGCAGGTGCCCGGCCACCGCTAGGAGCGAGGACGTGCGGCGGCTGGACGTACTTCGCCGGGAGTCCGCCCGAACCGCTCACGGAACACCCGGGTGAAGTGCGCCTGGCTGGCGAAACCCCAGTGGTGTGAGACCTCCGCAACCGTGAGGTCGCTGGAGCCGGTGCAGGTGAGCTGCTCGCGGGCCTTCACCAGCCGCTGCTCGAGGATGTGGCGTGACGGGCTCACGCCGGTCGGTTCGAAGATCCGGCTGAGGTGCCGGGTCGACACCCCGACCGCTTCCGCTACCTGCTCGGCGCACAGCCGGGGGTCGCGCAGGTGCCGGTCGACATAGTCCTTGGCGACGGTCAGTTGGGAGAGCCGGCCGGGAGACACGGAACGGTCGTCCAGAAGCGGCGTGGCGAGTGATCGGACGAGGTCCAGCACGATGGTCTCGGTCTCCGCCGGGTCATCGGCGCCATCCCGCGCCCGCGCGACCGAGTCGGACAGCGTCGACCGCAGCGTGGAGATCAGTGCGCCTTCAGCTGCCGAGTCCCTGCGGAAGAGGATCGGTGCCGATACGTCGCCCTCAGCGCAGCGCTGGCGGAACACCTCGCGGGGGATGTCCACCAGCAACTGCCGCATGGCTGAGGGAAATCCGAACAGGTACGAGCGGCGGGTGTCGTAGAGCACCAGGTCACCTGCCTCCAACAGGAGGCAGCCACCCGCGTGGAAGAACACCCCTTTCCCGGCTGTCAGCAGGGTGGCGAATACCGAGTCCTTCGGATACGCCCGGCAGGTTCGCGGCGTGCGCTCGATGACGTGTTCGTTGCCGGCGATTTCAGCCATCCGAAGGTCGCCGAGCTCGATGTTGGTCTCCGAGGCCAGCAACCCCTGATCCGAATAGGGCGAGCAAGTCAGTCCCACCAGCGCTCGCCGGTTGTGGTCCTCCCAGAAGTCGACCCGGTCCGCGGGGTCGACGGATCTCGTCGACACGGTGGAGACAGCGTGTACGGGCATGTCGGCCTCCTTACCGTGCGCATGCTTCGCGCTGCTTGGGATGCAGGCGGAATCGTGCGGGTGCCCAGCAGGGTAGAGCGAGTGGCGCTGGGGGGTACATACCCGAGCGCCCGTAGGGTTCGCCGGTGCGAGAGTCCACATCACCGCCGGGGCAGGGCCAAGCCTTCCGGCACCAGCCGGCGCCCGAAAACGGTCGAGGGTGGGATGGCGCCCGGCGCCGGCGGCAGCAGGCCGGCCGGAGGTCAGACGGCCAGATATCCCCCGTCGACCGGCAGGATGGCTCCGTTGACGTAGGCGGCGGCCGGCGAGCACAGGAACGCGATCGCGGTGGCTATCTCTTCCGGTCGGCCGAACCGGCCGAGCGGGACACGGGCCAGCACCGCCTGCGCGGCGTCCGGATCGTCCATGACGCCGCGAGCGAGCGGGGTGGTGACGAAGCCCGGTGCGACCGCGTTCACGCGGACACCGTCCGCGGCGTACTCGGCGGCCAGGGAACGGGTCAACTGGGAGACGCCGCCCTTGCTCGCGCTGTAGGCGGGCCGGTCCCGGCTTCCGAAGAAGCCGAACATCGACGAGACGGTGACGATGCTCCCGGCGGTCTGAACGAGCAGCGGGCGCGCCGCCTGGCAGGCCGCCATCGTGGCGCTGAGATTGACGGCCAGCACGTGGTCCCAGGCAGCAACGTCGTACTCGTCGCGGTCCCGGCTGACACCGGCGCAGGTGACCAGGTGGTCGAGGCGGCCGCATGCCGCGATCCGGCGGGCGAGCCCGTCGCGATCGGTGACGTCCTGGTCCGCGACGTGCACCCGTTCATGCCGAGGCAGTTCGTCCGGCGACGCCGGAAGCAGCCCGAGCGCGTGCACGTCGGCGCCGAGCTGGGCGAAGAGGACAGCCGTTGCGGCACCGATGCCGGAGGTCCCTCCGGTGATCAGGACGCTTCGGCCGGCGAAGGAGTCGGGCAGCATTCCGCTGGTCACGTCAGGCTCTCCTTTCCGTGGGCGGCCGTGGTGCTCCGGTACCGGGGCCCGCAGGGTCCACGAGGATCTTGATCTGCTTTCCTGCGTCTTTCCGCAGCGCTTCGAAGCCGTCGGTGATCACGTCGTCGAGGGCCACGGTCGAGGTGACGACGGGTGTCAGGTCGAGGCCCCTCTCCCCCACGAGCCGGATGAGCTCCGGGTAGGTGTCGCGATAGCCGACGCTCGCAACAATCGACTGCTCCTTGTTGACCAGGGCGAAGGCGTCCAGGCGTACCTCCTGAGCCAGTCCGACGAGGACGACCCGTCCGCCGCGCCGGGTCGCATCGAGGCAGGTGCCGAGGGCGGCCTCGGAACCGGCCACCTCGAACGCGACGTCGACGCCTTCCCCGTCGGCGAGTTCGCGCATCCGCTCCCCCGGAGCGTCCGCACGGCCCGCGTCGATGAGGTCGGTGGCGCCGAGCCGTGCGGCGATGTCCAGTCGCTCCGGGGAGAGGTCCGCTGCGATGATCCGCCGTACGCCGCGCTCGGCGGCAAGCAGCACGGTCAGCAGGCCGACCGGTCCGAGACCGACGACCGCTACTTCGCGGGGCGCTGGGCCGGCGCGCCGCAAGGCGTGCAGGGCGACCGAGGCAGGCTCGAAGAGAGCGGCCTGTTCCATCGGAACGCTCGCAGGGAGCCGGTGCACCATGTAGGCGGGGACGACGGCGTATTCGGCCATTCCACCGTCGCCCATCAGGCCGGCGAATCCGAAGTGCCGGCAGATGTTGTACTCGCCGGCCCGGCAGCGTGGACAGACACCGCACCGGTAATTCGACTCGATCGCCACCTGGTCACCGGCGGCGACCCCGGTCACAGCCGGCCCGAGGGACAGGACCGTCCCGCAGAACTCGTGGCCGAGGACGAGCGGTGCCTTCGTGCCGGAGGCCGGGTGCGGCTCGGTGACCGGGATGGCATGCGGCCCGTCGGCGTACTCGTGCAGGTCGCTGCCGCAGATGCCGCAGAAGGCCACCTTGAGGAGTACCTCGCCAGGCCCCGGTTCGGGAACTGCCACGTCCGCGATACGGACGTCCTGGGCTCCGTACCAGACCGCGGCCCTCATTCGGCCGTTCCGGCCGCTGCCTTAGGAGCGGAAACGCGGGCCGCTCGCCGGCGCAACACACGCGGTGCGGTTTCCCGAAGCCCGCAGGAGAGCAGCACGACGGCGACCGCTCCGCCGGCGGAGATGAACATCGCGGCTTGCAGACCCCAGGCATCCGAGGCGCGTCCGGCGATCATGGGGGCGAGGAAACCGCCGGCGAGTTCGCCGACTCCCATGACGAGACCGAGCGCCGTGGCCAGCGCGCCGCGGGGCACCGTTTCGGCCGGGATCGTGGCCATGAACAGGGTGAAACAGCCCAGCCCGGTGTAGGTGAACACCACGACCAGCGCCAGCGCCAGCGGGTCGGCGACGTACACCACTGCCACCGGGCAGAGTGCCGCGACCGCCGAAAACACGATCATGGTGGGCTTGCGGCCTATGCGGTCGGAGATCGCGGGAGTGAGGAACCCCCACAGGACCCACGCCACCCCGAAGCAGGTCATGACAGCGCTCATGGTGCCCGGGGAGAAGCCCTTGACGGTCTGCAGATAGGTGGGTGTGAAGGTGATGATGACGATGAACCAGGTGAGGTAGCAGCAGGCGGCCAGCACGCACAGCACGATGTTGCGGTGCCTCAGGACTTCCCGCGCCGACACCTTGGGGGTGGCCGGGCCCGCAGCGGCATCGGGCTCGCCACCGACGCGCGCCTTGCCGCCCGGTGGCGTCTCCCGCACCGACTTCGCGATCCAGGCCGCGATGAGCAGGCCCGGGACGATCGTCACCAGGAAGGCCGTACGCCAGCTGTGCTGCTGAGCGATCCACACCACGGCCAGCGGGGCGACGATCCCTCCCAGCAGCCCGGCCGACGAGCCTTGAAGCAGGCCCATGTTGAGGCCACGGCGGTGTTCCCGTGACGCCTCCACCATCAGCGACTGCGACAGCGGCAGCACCGCGCCCTCCGCCACCCCCATGAGCGCTCGGGCGACGAGCAGGCCTGCGAAGCCGGCCACCAGCCCGCCCGCGGCCGAGAAGCAGGAGAAGAGCACAACAGCCGCCACCAGAATCGGCTTACGCCTGCCCAGACGGTCCGACAGACGGCCGGCCACCATCCCCGACAGTGCCCAGGTGAGCGCCAGCACCCCGGAGAGCGTGCCCAACTCGGTGTTGGACAGGGAGAATTCCTTGTTGATGAACGGTGCCAGGAAAGACAGCGCCTGGCGGTCGAAGAAGACGAACCCGAAGGACAGGAACAGGATGAGCAGCAGCCGGTTCTCATAGCGGTGCGCTTCGCCCACGGTGAGTGGGACCGCTGTGCCGGGGCGGTTATCGGTACCGGTCATGGTGACCTCTGGTAATTGGGAGAAGCCGGATCATCGGAACAGGGAATCGACGGTCTCGGCACCGAGTCCGACCTCGTCGTAGTGCTTGCGGCACATCTCGATGTAGTCGTGGACGTCGAAGTAGCCGGCCGTCTCGCCGTTCTCGTCCAGCCAGATCAACGGCCCCTTGACGATGAACAGCGTCTTCATGGGCTCGTCACTGTCGTAGGCGACCAGGGTGTGCCCCTCGCCCGGCGCCTCGTAGACGAAGTCACCGGCGTGCGCGGTCCAGGGCCGCTCGAGATAGCCCCACTTCCCGGAGATCGTGTAGGCGAACACCTCGTGCGGGTGGTAATGCCGGTTGACCAGCCCCGCCTCTTTGGCCCGCAGAATGTCGGACCACGTGTTGTCCTTCACGTTGATCCACAGCGGACGCGAGCCGACAGTCTCCGTGAACGGTACGTAGTAGCGATCGTCATCCGTGGCCACCTGAGAGAGGTAGACCTCGGGCAGCGCGTCCGGCTTGAAGGAGTTCTGGATCGGCTTGAGGCTCTTCCAGAATTCGCTGCCGGCTTCCTCGGGCATGGTGCTCTCCATTCGCCTCTGTCGGTTTCTGGAAGTGAACCGTGAGAGGAGAGGCGCGTCTTTCCCACGCGAGACATCACCGTTTGCCGATTCCGGACACGTGGACGTCGCACCGGCGGCAGCTCAGCGGGGCGAAAGGACGGTCCCCTCGAAGCTCAAGTGCCGCCACGCACGCGGCTGGACGGTCTGCCGCGCCATGAGCAGTCGCACGGCGTTCCGCCCATCTGCACTCCACGTCCGCAGATGGGCGGCCCGGACTTGGCGAGCGAGCAGGAGGCCGGTCGGACGGCTGAGCGGCGAACTCGGCCGGGCTGGTTGTCCCGTTCGTCCAGCCCCTCCTCAGCCGAGTCCGTCGGCGCCGACGGCGACAGCGGATTCGTCGAGAAGGGCGTCGGTGACGGGTTGGGGCCGGCCGTCGAGGTCGAGGACGGGGGTGGCTTCCTTGTACCAGGATTCGATGACGGCGTTGCCCCAGAAGTCGCGGCGGCGGTCGTCGTGGACGTTCCAGCGGTACGTCTGGTGGTCGGGGTCGCCGGTGTAGTAGTCGCTGGTGTAGATCTCGACCCGGTGGCCGTCGGGGTCGCGGAGGTAGACGTAGAAGGCGTTGGAGACGCCGTGCCGTCCGGGCCCGCGTTCGATGTGGCGTTCCTTGTGGAGGGCGCCGAAGATGTCGGCGGTGCGCAGGACGTTGTGGGATTCGTGGGTGGCGACGCCGATGTGGTGGAGGCGTGGTCCGGCGCCGCCGGTGAAGGCGACGTCGTGGACGGTCTGTTTGCGGTACATCCAGGCGGCGTAGAGCTCGTGCTGGTCGCCTTCGATGGTCTCGGAGCAGCCGAACCCGAGGTTTTCGTAGTGGGCGTAGGCGGCGGGGATGTCGGGCGTGCAGATGTTGAAGTGGTCGAGGCGGGCGATCTCGGCGCCGTGGTGGAGGTCGTAGCGCTGGATGAGGCGTTCGGCGTGGTCGATCTCGTAGAAGAACTCGACGGGGAAGCCGAGGGGATCGATGACGCGGACGGCGTCTCCGATGCCGGGGGTGCCGTCGCCGGCCTTGATGCGGCGGGTGGGTCGGCCGAGGGAGTCGAAGTAGCTCTTCGCCTTGTCGACGTCGTCGGGGGTGCGGACGCGGTACGCGAGGTGGTCGAGGGCGGGGGTGCCGCCTTGGCGGAGGACGAGGGAGTGGTGGGTGAGTTCGTCCATGCCGCGCAGGCACAGAGTGGCGTCGTCTTCGTACTGGATGTGGAAGCCCAGCATGTCGGCCCAGAACCAGCGGGCCCGTTCGATGTCGGTGACGACGAGTTGGGCGTAGGCGGAACGGACGACGTCGGGGGCGGCGGCCTTGGTCATCAGGAGGTGCCTCCTCCGAACTTGGGGGTGTGGACGTGGCCCATGGCGACGTGGACGATCTTGGACTCGGTGTAGAAGTCGACGGAGTGGGCGCCGCCTTCGCGGCCCACCCCGGACGCCTTGACGCCGCCGAACGGCGTCCGAAGGTCGCGGATGTTGTGGGAGTTGACCCAGACCATGCCGGATTCGACGGCGTGGGCGAGGCGGTGGCCCCGCTGCAGGTCGCTGGTCCAGATGTAGGCGGCCAGCCCGTACTGCGTGGCGTTGGCGAGGGTGATCGCCTCGGTCTCGGTGTCGAAGGGGGCGACGGCGACGACGGGGCCGAAGATCTCCTCTTGGAAGATGCGGGCGTCCTGGGTGACGCCGGCGAAGACCGTGGGCTGAAGGTAGTTCCCGTCGGGAAGGTGGTCGGGCCGGGTACCGCCGGCGAGGAGCGTCGCTTCCTTGCGTCCGATGTCGACGTAGTCGAGGACGCGTTGGTAGTGGTCGGGGTGGACGAGGGCGCCGACTTCGGTGACGGGGTCGGAGGGCGGCCCGACCCTCACTTGCTCGGCCCGGTGGGCGAGGCGCTGGGCGAATTCGTCGTAGACGGTGCGTTCGACGAGGACACGGGAGCCGGCAGTGCAGCGTTCGCCGTTGAGGGAGAAGACGCCGAAGACGACGGAGTCGAGAGCGGCATCGAGGTCGGCGTCGGCGAAGACGACGACGGGTGACTTGCCTCCCAGCTCCATGGAAGTGGTCTTCAGATGGTCCGCGCTGGAGCGCAGGATGTGGCGGCCGGTGCTGGTGGAGCCGGTGAAGGAGATCCGCGGCACGTCGGGGTGGTCGACCAGGGCTTGGCCGGCCTCTTCGCCGACGCCGTGGACGATGTTGACCACCCCGGCCGGGAGGCCGGCCTCGGCGAAGATCTCAGGCCACAACGAGGCCGACAGCGGGGTCCATTCGGCCGGCTTCAGCACGAGGGTGCAGCCGGAGGCGACCGCCGGGGCGAGCTTCCAGGACTCCAGCATGAACGGGGTGTTCCACGGCGTGATCAGCCCGGCGACGCCGACGGGCGTGCGTACGACGTAGGAGAACTGGGAGTCGGCCTGGCGGAAGGCCTCTTCGCCCAGGGCGACGATGACGTCGGCGAAGTAGCGGAAGTTCTCCGCTGCCCGCTTGGCCTGGCCCTTGGCCTGAGTGATGGGCAGGCCCGAATCGAAGGACTCGAACTGGGCGAGCTGCTCGTGCCGGGCCTCGACCGCGTCTGCGATCCGGTTGAGCATGTTCGCCCGCTCGCGGTTCGAGATCCCCTTCCACGCAGGGAACGCGCTGCCGGCGGCAGAGACCGCACGGTCGATGTCGGCCTGCGATCCCCTGGCGGCTTGCGCGTAGGGGGTGTTGGTGACGGGATCGGCGACGTCGAAGAGACGGCCGTCTGCCGAGTCGAGGAGTTCGCCGCCGATCCAGTGCCGGATGCGGGTGGGGAGGTTGTCGATCGTCATCAGCAGTTACGCTCCGATCTGCCGGGTGAGGTCGCCGCCCTCGGCGAGGAGGGTGCGGATGCGCGCAAGTCCCGCTTCGGTGGGCTGCACCAGTGGCGGGCGGACGTGGGCGGAGGCGATGCGGCCTTGCCGGGCCAGCACCCACTTGGCCGGTGCGGGGTTGGTCTCCACGAAGAGGAGGTCGACCAGGGGGTGCAGCGCGTAGTGGATGTCCCGCGCGGCCTCGAAGTCTCCGGCCTCCCACAGCTCGTACATCCGGGCCACCGCCTGCGGCGCGAGGTTCGCCGCCGCGGAGACGAAGCCGGAGCCGCCGAGGGCGAGGAGGGGCAGGCAGAGCAGTTCGATGCCTGACCACACCAGCAACTCCCTGCCGCAGGCGTGCAGGACGCGGGAGAAGTGCTCGAAGTCCTTCGTGGTCTCCTTCACCCCGACGAAGTTGTCGAACTCGGCGAACAGCCGCCGGACGGTGTCGGGGGCGATGTCGACCGCCGTGCGGGAGGGCACGTTGTAGGCGACGACCGGCAGGCCGGGAAACTCCCGCGCCACCGTCGCGTACCACTGGTAGAGCCCTTCCTGAGTGGGCCGCGCGTAGTACGGGGTGATCACCAGGACGGCGTCTGCGCCCGACTCCTTTGCGGCCGCGGTGATTTCGAGGGTCTCCCCCAGCGTGTGGGAGCCGGTGCCCGGCAGGAACGGCACGCGGTCGCCGATCTCCTCGGCCACCGTCCGTATCCCGGCGATGCGCTCCTGCACGGACTGGGCGGACGGCTCACCGGTCGATCCGCCGAGGGAGATGCCGTGCGAGCCCGCTTCGAGCTGGAAGCGCACCAGGCCGCGCAGGCTGTCGTGGTCGACGGCACCGGTGCCGGTGAAGGGAGTGACGAGCGGGGCGATCGAACCCCGGATGCCGGAGGGGTCGCTGCGGAACTTCACGCGTCTGCTCCTTCTTCCTTGCACCACTTCTCGTACTGCTCACGCCAGGCGGGACCCAGGGGGTACAGCTCGTCGACGCTCTCTCCGGCACGGACCTGCTCGGTGATGAAGCGCTCCTGCCGTTCCTGCTCCCGGCAGTCGGCGGTCAACTCTCCGGCCAGGTCCGGCGGTACGACCACGACGCCGTCCGCATCACCGACCAGCAGGTCGCCGGGCTGCACCAGCGCTCCCCCGCATCCGACCGGGATGCCGGTGTCCCACGGAACATGGCGGCGTCCCAGCACCGAGGGGTGGGCGCCGGCCGCGTAGACCGGCAGGCCCAGCTCGGCGATGGCGGCGCTGTCGCGGACGGCGCCGTCGGTGACGACCCCGGCCGCACCCCGCTTCTGTGCCCGCAGGGCGAGGATGTCGCCCAGCGTGCCGGCGGCGGCATCCCGGCGGGCGTCCATCACCAGCACATGGCCCGGCTGGATCTCCTCGATGGCACGCTTCTGCGCGTTGAACCCGTTGCCGTACCGCTTGAAGAGGTCCTCCCGCAGCGGCAGATACCGCAACGTGTGCGCCACGCCCACCATTTGCCGGCCTGGCTGGACGGGGCGTACCCCGTCGATCGACATGTGCGGCAGGCCCCGCTTACGCAACTGCGCGCTCAAGGTGGCCACCGCCACCGACCGCAGCCCCTCCTCCAGGCGGGGATCGAGCACCGGCTCCGGCGTCCATGCGGCCCCCCATGCGGCGGCGCGTTCGGCGGCGTCCACCCGAGGCATCGCCCCGAACGGCTCCAACGCGGGCGCCTCAGCGACCGGGTTGCGCAGCCGACCCGTGGACAGCTGTCCCGCAGTGACCTCGACCTCGACCACGTCGCCGGGCCGCACCACCGACGCCCCGGCGGGCGTGCCGGTCAGAATCACGTCGCCCGGTTCCAGGGTCACCAGCCGCGACAGGTCCGCGACCAACTCACCGAAGGGAAACAGCAGATGCCCGGTCGTATCGTCCTGCGCCACCTCACCGTTGACCCACGTGCGCAACCGCAGCCCGGCCGGATCCACTTCGCCGGCGTCCAGCAGCCGTGGCCCGAGCGGTGTGAACCCGTCGGCACCCTTTGAGCGCAGATTCGAGCCCCGGTCGGCGTACCGCAGGTCGTACAGGCCTGCGTCGTTCGCCGCCGTCACCCACCGCACATACGACCAGCCCTCGTCGGGCGGGACTCGCTGTGCGCGCGAGCCGATCACGAGAGCGATCTCGCCTTCGAAACCGAGCAGTTCACACCCGGCGGGCCGCTCCAGAGCTTCCTGCGTACCTGCCAGTGACGACGGCGGTTTCAGGAAGTACGAGGGCTGCGAGGGCGCCCTCCCCCGCTCCCGTGCCCGGCTCGAATAGTTCAGATGCACCGCGATCACCTTCGACGGCGCTGTCCCGAGTGGATGTGTCATGTCGGCGCCCCCGTTCAGTCGCGGTCGAGGAAGGCCTGGACGCGGGCCTTGTACGGTTCGCGGTCGTACGACTTGACGTAGGCGCCGGCCATCCGCACCGGATCGCCGAAGAAGTAGTACTCGTACAGCGCCTGGCGGCTGGAGAACGCGGAGATGCAGGTGTCCCAGACCAGCCTGAAGAGCCTCACCCGCTCGGGTCCGGTCAGGGTGGCCGACTGCAGGTAGGCCTCGATGTCGGCGGCGGCGGGACCGGTGACGTCGAGTTCGGTCGGGGTCGCCATCAGGCCGGACGCGCCGAGCTTGCGCAGGATCTGCGGAAAGCGCTGGTAGAGCTTGGGGTAGAGGTTGCGTGCGGCGTTGAGTGGCGCGAACGCCGGGGTCAGCACGCCGAATTCGTTGATCTCGGCGTCCGCCTCCGCCGCGCGCAGGAACGCACGCAGCGTCTCCAGCGTTGCGATGATCTCCGCGATGTCCTCCTGTACGTGCTGGAACTGCTCCAGACCGATGGCCTCTGTCAGCAGGGAGACCAGGCCGAGGATGTACTCGGTCTTGGCCGAGGTGCGTGTGACGACCTGGTGCGTCATGTGCACCTGGGCGGAGGTCCGGGAATAGAAGCCGTTGCACAGTTCGGGGTCGCCGAGCACGAAGCAGCGCTCGTACGGGACGTGGACGTCGTCGAAGACGACGACGCAGTCGGACTCCTCGAAGCGCGAGCCGAGCGGGTGGTCGTGGCGCGGCCGGTCGTAGTCCAGCGGCTCGCGGGCGATGTAGCGCAGGCCCGCGGTGTCGTTGGGGACGGCGAAGGCGTAGCTGTAGGGCTTGTCCTCGGGGGTGCCGCGCAGCACGGTCGAGGGGAAGACGAGCATCTCGTCGGCGAACGGGGCGATCGTGGCGAGCATGCGGGCGCCGCGGATGACGACGCCGTTGTCGTCCTCGTCGACGATCCTGGCCGACAGCTTGCCGCCGCCCTGCTCGGTGCCGGCGACGGAGCGGTTGACCTGCGGCGGGATGAGGGTGTGGGTGCACAGCAGGTCCTCTTCGCGCACCTTCTCGAAGTAACGGCGGATGTTCTCGCCGAACTCGGGCCGGGACTGGGCGAACCAGTCGGCCGCCGAAGCAAGCGCCATCAGCGAGCTGTTCATGTAGTCGCCGGTGCGTCCCAGCATGCCGTTGCTGTGATCGGCCCAGATCTTGAACGCCTTGCGCCGCTTGACGAGGTCCTCGGGGGTCTTCGGGGTGAGGAACGACGTGCCGACCGGTTCGCCTGAGGCCGGGGATGTGCAGGTGAGGACGTCCCTGTGCTCGTCGGCGTGCTGGAGGTCGTACAGCTCCGCGTACGTACGGACCACGTTGCGGAACGCGGGATGGTCCTGGACGCCTCCGGTGAGGGTCTCGCCCTGGATGTGCACGGTGGGGCGGGAGGCGGACAGCCGCTCCAGATATTCCTTGCCGGTGCGCGCGGCCATGTTCCTGCTCCTTGGTGTGCGGGGTGGGGGCCCGGTGGGCTCAGATGAGGTGTTCGATGCCGTCGGTGGACTGGGCCGCGGTGCCGAAGCGGCTCCAGGCGTAGGTGAGGGCGTCGCCGTCGCGGTATCCGAGATCGGTGACGCATCCGATGACGAGGGTGTGGTCACCGCAGCTGTACGAGCGCCAGGGCTCGCACTCGAACCAGGCGAGCGGGTTGTGGAGTCGCGGGATGCGGGCGCCGGGAACCCACCGCGGTTCGGCTGTGCCGCGCGAACCTGCGAAGAGGCGGGCCAGCGGCTCCTGTTCGGCGCCGAGGACGTTCACGCAGAACGGCTGGCCCGTCAACTGGTCGTGGCAGCGGGCCCGTTGGGCCACGCTGATCAGCACCAGAGGAGGATCGGCGGAGACGGACGTGAAGGAGTTCATCGTGGCGCCGCGTGGGTCACCGTGCCCGTCGGGGCCGCCGTCGGTGTAGGTCACCACGGTGACGCCGGTAGCGAAGCGGGCCATGCAGGCTCGCAGGGCGCCGGGGCCGGGCGGGAGTCGGCCCCGGTCGGCGCGGCCGTCCCGTACGGGGGCGGGTGGAGGGGACTTGAGGGACATGTGCGAACTCACCTGCTCTGGAGCGAGTGGTGGGGCGAAGAAGCCGGTTGAGTGGCGCTGACAGAACCGGGGCGCACGGGACGCCCCCGGCGGGCGGGCCGGGGCCGCCCCGTACAGGGGTGGGTTCGGGGTGTCAGACGGGATGGCGTCGGAGGTCGACCGCCGCTCCCCGGGGTGCCGGAAAGGACGCGGCAAGTGGACCGGATCAAACAATCAAAGCTTTGATTAATTTGACGTTAGCGACGGCGCACCGACGCTGTAAACCCCTCTGCGGCCCTCGCGGCGAAACTCGTCGCGGCCGCCCGCCACTTCTTGTCAGGTCGCAATCCGTCGCCTACCTTGTCCGCTCGCGGTCGTCGAGTCCGGGTGCGGACTCCGCGCCGCCGGCCGATCCGTGGGCGGACGGCTCGGCTCCTTGTCCCGCATTCAATGTTCAAGGAGCCTCACATGGTGCGTACTCCCGCACGTTCATCCAGGGCCGCCGCCTCCGCGGCCGCGCCCCCCACCGCGGGCCCGAGTCCCTCCGGCATGCGCCGCGTCGTGGCGGCCAGCTTCATCGGGACCGCGGTCGAGTGGTACGACTACTTCATCTACGGCACGGCCGCGGCCCTGGTCTTCGGGCCGCAGTTCTTCCCCCAGCTCTCCACGACCGCAGGCACGCTCGCCTCCTTCGCGACCTACTCGGTCGGCTTCGTCGCGCGCCCCTTCGGCGGCATGGTCATGGGCCACTTCGGCGACCGCATCGGCCGCCGCGCGATGCTCGTGCTCTCGCTCACCGTGATGGGCCTGGCCACCACGGCCATCGGGCTGCTGCCGACCTACGACACCATCGGCGTCTGGGCGCCCGCGCTGCTGGTCCTGCTCCGCTTCGTGCAGGGCCTGGCCGTCGGCGGCGAGTGGGGCGGCGCCGTCCTGATGGCCGTCGAACACGCGCCGCCCGGGAGGAAGGGCTTCTACGGCAGCTTCCCGCAGATGGGCGTGCCCGGCGGCCTCATCCTCGCCAACCTCGTCTTCCTCGCCACCTCCCACGGGCTGGGCGGTACCGCCTTCGCCGCCTGGGGCTGGCGCGTGCCGTTCCTCGCCAGCTTCGTGCTCGTCGTAGTCGGCGTGGTCGTCCGGCTCGGGACGGCGGAGAGTCCCGAATTCCAGGCAGCACGCGAAGACCCCGTACACGAACAAGGGGTACGGCAGGTGGAGGTCGCAGAGCCCGCACGGCTGCCAGTACTTGAGGTGCTGCGCCAGCAGTGGCGGGACGTGGTCCTCGCCGGCGGCACCTTCATCGGCAACAACGCGCTCGGCTACATCTTCATGGCGTACACGCTCTCGTACGGAAGCACCGAACTCGGCCTCGACCGCGACCTCATGCTCGTCCTGGTGCTGATCGCCGCCGCCGTCTGGCTGGTCACCACGGCCTGGTCGGCGGCGCTGTCGGACCGGTTCGGCCGCCGCCGGGTGTTCGTCGCCGGCTCGGTGGGACTGCTGGTCTGGTCGGCCGCCTTCTTCCCCGTTGTCGATCTCGCGTCTATGGCGTCCATGCTGACCGGGCTGGTCGTGATGGCGGTCGTACTGGGCTTCACATACGGGCCGCAGGCGGCGCTCTTCGCCGAGCTCTTCCCCGTCCGGCTGCGCTACAGCGGCAGCTCGCTCGGCTACCAGCTCGGCGCGATCCTCGGCGGCGGCATCGCCCCCACGGTCGCCACCGCCCTCTACGGCATCGACGAGGCGACGTGGCCCATCACGCTCTACCTCGTCCTCGTCGCGGCCTTCAGCCTCGTATGTGTCCTGCTGCTGAACCGGCGTCCGAGCGTGGGAGCGGGCACGGCGGCCGTCGAAACTGCGGCCACCTAGACTCCGCCATGTGACCCAGGACCAGCCGGACCAGCACGGTCAGCCCGACAACGAGCAGCTCCACTTCTGGTCGTTCGTCGACCACGCCATCTCGCGCACCACCGGTGAACTGCCGGAAGTGGATCCGCTCGCGATGCGGCTCGTGCTCAGCCTGCACCGCGTCACGAACATGCTCGTCTACGACCTGGAGTCCTCCGTCCACCGCCCGCGCGGCTGGTCCTGGGGCGGCTTCCGCGTACTGTTCGTCGTCTGGCTCACCGGACCCGTCGAGGGCAAGAAGGTCGCGGAGCTCTCCGGGATGAGCCGCGCGGCCGTATCCGCCCTGGTCAACACCCTCGAACGGGACGGCCTCCTCGCCAAGGAGCGCTCCTCGCAGGACGGGCGCGCGGTCAACCTCAGCCTGACGGAGCCGGGGCGGAAGGCCATCACCAACGCCTTCCGCGCCCACAACGCCCGCGAACAGGACTGGGCGGGCACCCTCAGCACCGGGGAGCAGGAGACCCTGATCGCACTACTGGAGAAGCTGACCGCCCAGTCCGTCCACTTCGAAGCCCGGCGGCGGACGTAGAGACGCAGGGCGTGACTCTTCGATTCGGTGAGGTGCCAGTCGGCGCCCCGGGGATCGCGTCGCCAAGGGCCATGCTCCGCGGAGGGTCCAGCGCAGTCGTTGAGTTGGGCCCACCGATGCGTGAAACGCGCATGGAAGTGGCTCAACCGAGACCGACGACAGCGGGAGTTGCGCGTGCCAACTGACACCGAGCTTGCTCAGTGGGCGATCTGAGCTCGGTGCCTTCGGACTGCTGATCCGCCTCGCGAGGGCCGGGGAATTGCGCTGTCACTGTGCGTCGCGCGGCAGTCACAGCAAGGCGTGCGTAAAATACGCGCGCTTCTATTGCGTGATTCGCGCAGCGGTGCCAAGGTGCGTGACTACCACACAGTCCCGTTGGCGGATCACGGACGAAGGAGACGCGATGGGAATGGCCAGCGTCAGCCGTCTCACGGCGCTGTGGGGTCTCGTGGGCCCGGGCGGTCCACCCACGACAGGTCACCACGAGCCCCTTCGAATCAGCGCGGAGGCGAAGATGAACAGTCGGCCGAGCAGCTCTGAGAGCACTCCTCGCGCTGCCCGCGGAGCTCTCGACAAGAGCGATACCGAGCGCGCCGAGAGCTTTCTCCCGGCTCCCACAGTGCAGTGCCACGCCGCGAACCTCGTCCTGCTGCCGGACGGGGCGCTCGGTTGCTCGTGGTTCGGCGGCACGCAGGAGGGTCTCTCCGACGTCGCCGTCTGGTTCTCCGTCCTCTCGGCGGACGGCGCCTGGTCCACGCCCGTGAAGGTCAGCGACGACGCGACACGCTCGGAACAGAATCCGGTGCCCTTCGTTGCCGGGCCGCACGAACTGCGTGTCTACTTCACCGCCCAGAACGCGGGAGACCAGGACACCGCGGAGGTCCGGCTGGCATCCTCCGGCGACGGTGGACGGTCGTGGGAACCCGGGCGGACCGCGGTGCCCGCCAGGGCCGGGACCGGCGTCTACGTCCGCCAGCCACCGCTGGTCCTCGGCGAGGGCCGGCTGCTGCTCCCCGTCTTCTACTGCCCCCGGCCCGAGAACGGCCGGTGGGTCGGTGACGCCGACTACAGCGGAGTGCTGGTTTCACCGGACAACGGGTCGACGTGGACGGCCCACCAAGTCCCCGAGAGCACGGGCTGCGTGCACATGAACGTCCTGCGTCTGCACGACGGTTCGTTCCTCGCTCTCTTCCGGCGACGGCAGGCCGACTTCATCCACCGCAGCCACTCGGCAGACGGCGTCACGTGGAGCGCACCAGTGCCGACGGAACTGCCCAACAACAATTCGTCGGTTCAGGCGGTCGTGCTCCACGACGGCCGCGTCGTCGTGGCCTACAACCACAGCAGCGCGGCAGACGCGGCCGAACGTCGCTCCTCGCTCTACGACGAGATCGACGGCTCGGACACCCAGACTCCGGCACCTCCTGGTCTGGCCTTCTGGGGGGCGCCACGCGCACCGCTCGCGCTGGCCGTCTCCTCCGACGGCGGCCTCACGTGGCCGGTGAGGAGGAACGTCGAAGAAGGCGACGGCTACTGCCTCACCAACAACTCCCGCGAGGGGCTCAACCGCGAGCTGTCCTACCCCTCGCTCGTGCAGACCCCCGACGGTCGACTGCACCTCGCCTACACGCATTTCCGCCAAGCCATCAAGCACGTGCGTCTGCACCCCTCGTGGCTCGACTCCTGAGCCTCCGCCGGCCCGCCGCGACCCGTTCATAGGTCCTGCCGGGCAAACCCCGTACCTTGCCCACGCCCTGGAGTCACCATGACTGCGCACCGCGAAGCCTCAACAGAAGGCGCGCATCGCGAAACCTCAACAGAGAACACCCAACGCAAAACCCTGCCGCCGACCACCTTCATGGGATTCCTCAAGGGCATGGGCCCCGGAATCGTGGTCGTGCTCTCCTGGCTCGGAACCGGCGACTTCATCAGCTCCGCGGTGTCCGGGTCGACATACGGATACGCCCTCATATGGACCCTGGTCCTGGCCGTGGGATCCCGCTATTTCATCGTCTCGACGATGTCGAAGTACCAGCTGTGCAATGCCGTTGGAGACGAGACGATCCTCGACGGGTATCGCCGGCTGTGGAAGGGCTTCCCCCTCTACATCGGGGTCACCACCAGCATCCTGGGCTTCGTCTATGTCTCGTTCCTGGCCGTCGCGGCCGGCACGGCGCTGAACCACCTCGCCGGCGGTCTGATTCATCTCGGTGACTGGGGCACGCCCGCGTGGGCGATCGTCTCTGCCGCAGCGGCGACGTATCTGGCCTTCCTCAAGCGCACCCACTACCGGGGACTGGAGATCCTCGCGCAGTTGACCATGGCGGCTCTCGTCGTGTGCTTCCTCGTCGCGCTCATCGGCACCGGCATCGACGTGTCCGCCCTCGTCAAGGGCATGGCGTTGGATCTCCCGCCGGGAGAGAACGGGTACATCACGGCCGTCACCACGGCGGTCGCCCTCATCGGCGCCGTCGGCGGGTCGGCGGCGAACCTGCTCTACCCGTATCTCATGCACGAGAAGGGCTGGCGCGGTGCGGAGTTCCGCCGACTCCAGCGGTACGACCTCATCACCGGCACGACGGTGATGTTCGGCCTGGTCCTCGCGGTGTGGGTGGTGGCCGCCGAGACTCTGCACGGGACAGGCGCGAGTGTGGATTCCGAGCAGGGCCTCGTCCTCATGATGGAGCGCGCAGTCGGGCCGGCCGGACCGACTCTGATGTGGCTGGCCATCTTCTTCGTCGTCTTCGACAACATCGTGACTCAGCCGCGGGTGTTCGTGCAGATGCTGGCAGAGTCGGTCTACAAGTCCCGGCCGGACCGGCTCCGCCGGCTCCAGGCGAAGTCTCCGGACACGGCCCCGGACCAACTGCACCACACCGACAAGCTGTTCAAGTCGGTGCTGCTGTTCATCATGCTCACGCCCGTGATCTTCTCGTTGCCGTTCGCGCCCGACCTGATCGTCCTCACGCTGCTCGGCAACGGGCTGAGTGTGGTCACCGTGCCGGCCCTCATGGTCGGATTGGTGGCGATCACGATGCGCAAGGATCTGATGCTCCCCGGCCATGCCAACAGGTGGTGGGAGAACCTGGTGCTCGCAGGCATCGGCGCGGTCGGAATCTGGGCGACGTACGAACTGGTGGTTTCCATCGTGGGGACCGTGTCGCACGGCTGACCGCCGCGACCCGGGCGCCTGCTCACAGATCTGCGCGTCCTGCTCGGAGTTGGCGCATGAGCCGGGCCGGAGCCTTGTCTCCGGCCCGGCTCATGCGCGGCGGTTGACGATCTCGACCTGTAGAGGGGGCAAGGATCTTGAGGACCGGAGCGTCGGCCGCGGAGGGCCTCGGCGGAGGTGTTCAGTCCGCGACGTCGTCCGTCGCGGGAGCATCGGAGCCCTGCGCGGGTACCGGTGAGGCTTCGG
This sequence comes from Streptomyces winkii, assembly GCF_032248595.1. NCBI lineage: Bacteria > Bacillati > Actinomycetota > Actinomycetes > Kitasatosporales > Streptomycetaceae > Streptomyces > Streptomyces winkii. The sequence goes on from NZ_JASTTH010000004.1 coordinate 95,039, forward strand.
CGGGCTGTGCGAGTACCACCTCGACGCCGTTGGCGCGGAGGGCCTCGACGCTCGCGGGGTCGGCCGAGGTGTCGGTGACCAGGGTCCAGCCGGACGGGAGCCTCGCCCAGGCGTGGAACGGACGGCGGCCGAGCTTGGCCGCGTGGGCCAGGACGTAGACATGGTCGGCCTTGCGGGCCATCAGCTCCTTGAGCCGGGTCTGCCGCAGGTCGGCCTCACAGATGCCGTGCTCGTGCGAGACCCCGTCCGTGCCGAGGAAGACTCGGTCGAAGGTCATCCGCTCAAGGGCGGCCTCGGTCAGCGGACCGACGAAGCCCTGGCTCAGCGGACGCAGCGTGCCGCCGAGGCACTCCACGTGCACGGTCTCCACGTCGGACAGCTCCTGAAGAGCCGTCAGCCCCGTGGTCGCCACGGTCACCTTGCGGGCCGTCCGCAGCTCGTGGGCGAGGGCGCCGACGGTGGAGCCGGCGTCGAGCAGCAGCGACTCGCCTGCCTGCACCTGCGCCGCCGCCCAGCGCGCGATGTCCCGCTTGGCCTCGTACGCCTCACCGGTGCGCTGCCGCAGCGACGCCTCCGGGTGGGCGGTCAGGGCCATGGCCCCGCCGTAGGTGCGTGCCAGTTGCCCGTTCGTGGTGAGCTTCGCCAGGTCCCGGCGGATCGTGGAGGCGGTCACGCCGAACAGCCGGGAGAGCTCCTCGACGCTCGCGAGTCCCGTGGTGTTGGCGAGCTGGACGATCCGGTCGCGCCGGGCCTGGGATCCGATGGCAGACATCAGTCTCTGTCCTCTGGGGCGATGTGCCGATGGTCAACTGGCGGGCGAGGATGACATTTCGGCCGCCTGCCGCAGAGCCTCGACCATGCTACCGGCCTCCGCGGCGCCCGTTCCCGCGATGTCGAACGCGGTGCCGTGGTCGACAGACGTACGGATGACGGGCAGGCCCACGGTGAGGTTCACGCCGGCCTCGATGCCGAGGATCTTGACGGGGCCATGGCCCTGGTCGTGGTACATGGCCACGATCAGGTCGTAGTCGCCGCGGGAGGCCAGGAAGAAGGCGGTGTCCGCGGGGAGCGGGCCTCGGGCGTCGATGCCGTCGGCGCGGGCGGCCTCCAGGGCCGGAACGATCTTCTCTTCCTCCTCGCCGTATCCGAACAGGCCGTTCTCGCCGGCGTGCGGGTTGATGCCGCAGACGCCGATGACGGGCCGTGCGCTCCCGGCCCGCACCATCGCCGCGTGGCCGCGCCGCACCGTGCGCTCCACCAGCCCGGGCTCGATGCGCTTGACCGCGTCCAGGAGACCGATGTGCGTGGTGACGTGGATGACCTTCACCTTCGGTGTGGAGAGCATCATCGACACCTCGTCGACGCCCGTGAGATGGGCGAGGAGTTCGGTGTGGCCGGGGAAGAAGTGGCCGGCGGCGTGCAGGGCCCCCTTGTTGAGCGGTGCGGTGCAGATGCCCTGCACGGCACCCTCGACGGCGAGTTCGGCCGCGACCCGTACGTACTGGTAGGCCGCGTCGCCCGCCACCGGGGAGAGCCTTCCCCAGGGCAGGTCCGCGGGGAGCAGCCCGAGGTCGATGACGTTGATGCGGCCCGAGCCGAACCGGGCGTCCTCGGGGCGGTCGACGGAGACCACGGTGCAGTCGACGCCGAGGACGTCCGCCGCCTGACGGAGCCGCCCGGCGTCTCCGACGACGACGGGGCGGCAGCCGCGCAGGGTCTCCGGGTGGAGCAGCGCCGGGACGACGACCTCGGGGCCGATGCCGGCGCCGTCGCCCATGGTCACGGCGATGACCGGGAGTGGACGGCCGCTGGTCGCGGACCGGTCGGCCGGGACGGCGGCGGGTGCTGCGTTCACAGGGCTTCTCCTTGCGCTACGGGCGATGGTTGAGCAGCGGGGGCGGCGGACGGTGCCGGTGGTGCGGGACGGGGCAGCGGGCGCAGCGCGCGTGCGATCCGCAGAAGGGAATCGGCGTCCCCGAAGCTTCCGGGACGGGTGACGACCGTCCGTCCGTCCGGTGCGTACGCGCACACGGCGCCGTGGTGGATCTGACCGGCGGGCGTGAGCTGTGTGATGCCGAGCGCGTCGAGGACGCACCGGGCGGTCTCGCCTCCGGTGAGGACCAGATCGGCCCGCGTCGGCACGCCGGCGACGGAACGGGCCAGGGCGGTCACGAGGCGGCGGCCCGAACCGGGGCGCACGCCACGGGAGTTGTCGATGCTCACGACCGTGATCCCGGAGGGGACGACGTCGAGCCGCGGCGGCTCGGCCTTCCCGAGCGCGTCCGGCGAGAGGGCGATGTGGCGCACACCGTTCGACGTCAGTTGCGCGATCTGCGCAACGGCGCCGGGGTCCGCGGTGCCGACCACGATGAGAAGCGGCCGGTTCGCCTGCGGACGGGGTGACAAGGACTGCCCGGCTTCGGCCTGTTGGTGCGGCCGGCCTTCCGTGAGGTGGCGTCCGAGGGCGAGTGCCAGCCCGCCCGCGCCCAAGAGCCGGAATCCCGGGCCGAGTCGGAGGGCCGCTGCGGCGACGGCGTCCAGATCGGACTGCGTCTCCGCGTCGCAGACCGGGTGGCCTCCGTCCGCGGCGATGGCGCGCAACCGGCCGGCGAGCGCGTCCGGTCCCGCCCGCACGCCGGCGAGCGGCACCGTCTCCGTACGTATCGCGCCGAGCGCATCGGGGACCGAACGGGGCACGGGACCGGACTCGGCCCGCCATGCGTCCGTGGCGTGCAGCGGCGTGCCGTGCAGGTGCACGACGCCGTCGAGAACGGTCCGGCCGGCGACCGGCAGCGCGGGCGCGATCACGACCGCCTGTGCGCCGGCCGCGTAGGCGGCCGCCTCGGCGGCGATGTTCCCGCGCAGCAGCGAGTCGGCCTTCTTGAACAGCACCGCGTCGTCCGGCGTCCCGGCCGCCAGGGAGGTGCGTACGGCTCGGGCAGCCTCGTCCGCCGAGGACCACCGGCTGTCGAGATCGACCACGACGGCTTCACCGCGTTCCGGGGGCACCACGGTGGCCGGGCCCAGCACGAGCCGGCTGCGCACGGCCAGTGCCGCGGCGGTCTCGGCGGCGCCCGAGAGGTCGTCCGCGAGGGCGAGCACGGGGCGGGGTGCCCGCAGGCTGCGGGTCACAGGGGACACATCGAACCTCCTGGGACGGGGCTGGATTTCGGAGCCCGCAGACCGATGATGACACAGCCTGCACAAAATGCGCGATGACTCTTGCGCGAAACACGCAGCCATGCCACCTTTTCCGGAGTGACGGACGCCGTACGTCTCCGAGGCGCATGCCCGCGGGCGACGGCGCCACCCTCGGCACCACCGGCGAGCACGCCGCGTGGGCAGCGAACCCCGCAGCCTCGTCGATCCTCACCGGAAGGACCGCACCGTGACCACCGGCTCAGCCCTGCCGAACGTCCCCGTTCCGCTCTCCCGGCTCGTCCTGGGCACGATGACCTTCGGCGACACCGCCGACGCCAAGGAAGCCGCCGCGATGCTGGACGTCGCGCTCGCGAGCGGCATCACCGGTGTCGACACCGCCAACGGCTACGCGGGCGGCGAGAGCGAGCGCATCCTCGCAGGACTGCTGCCCGGCCGCCGCGACCGCATGGTGCTGGCCACCAAGGCCGGCATCCCGCACCCCGATCAGGCCGGACACGCCCCGCTGTCCGCCGCGGGACTGCGCGCCGGGCTGGAAGGCAGCCTGAAGAGGCTCGGCACCGACCACGTCGACCTCTTCTATCTCCATCAGCCCGACCGGGCCACGCCGATCGCCGAAACACTCGCCACCGTCGCCGACTTCGTGACCGAGGGCAAGATCCGCGCTCTCGGCGTCTCCAACTACGCGGCCTGGCAGATCGCCGAACTCGTGCGTGCCGCCGACGAGACGGGCGCCCCCCGTCCGGTCGTCGCACAGCAGCTGCACAATCTGCTGGCCCGTCGCATCGAGGAGGAGTACGTCGAGTACGCGGCCACCACCGGCCTGCGCACGATGGTCTACAACCCGCTCGGCGGCGGCCTGCTCACCGGCCGCCACCGCTTCGACCAAGCCCCTGCGAAAGGCCGGTTCGGAGACTCCAGGGTCGCGGCGATGTACAAGCAGCGCTACTGGGACGAGCGCCTCTTCACCGCCGTCGGGCAGCTGGCCGACATCGCGGACGGGGCGGGCGTCCCGCTCGCCGAACTCGCCCTGCGCTGGCTGCTCGACCGTCCTTCCACCGACGCGCTCCTGCTCGGCGGCTCGCGTACCGAGCATCTGCGCGCCAACATCAACAGCGCGCAGGCGGGCCCGCTTCCCGCTGACGTCGAGGCGGCCTGCAACGCGGTGGGAGCGGCACTGCGCGGGCCCATGCCCGCGTACAACCGGTGACCTCTGACAGAGAGAAGGAAGGTAGCGCCCGTCATGACTCCCGCCCAGTTCACGGCGGCCCTCCGCGCCCGCAGGCAGCTGATCGGCTACTGGTCGCTGCTCGACGCGCCAGTCGCGGTCGAACGTCTCGCACGCGTCGGTTACGACTACATCGCCCTGGACGCCCAGCACGGCCTCTTCGGCTATCAGGGCATGCTCAACAACCTCATGGCGATCGACACCAAGGGCAGCACCGCAGTCGGCGTGGTCCGCGTCGAGGCCAACGACCCGGCACCGATCGGCCGGGCGCTCGACGCGGGCGCGACAGGCGTGATCGTGCCACTCGTCGACAGCGGCCAGGACGCCGCCGACGCGGTCGCCGCCGTCCGCTATCCGCCGCTCGGCAACCGCTCGTACGGGCCGATGCGTTCGGGCCTGCGCATCGGGCCCGACCCGGCGCAGACCCAGGAGCAGACCGTCGTCCTCGCCATGATCGAGACCGCGAGCGGCCTCGCCGAGGTAGAGGAGATCTGCGCCACCGAGGGCCTCGACGGCATCTACGTCGGTCCTTCGGACCTGCGGCTGGCCATCGGCGGCGCCACCTCCACCGACCCGGCCGTCGCCGACGAGTTCGAGACGGCGCTGGTGCGCGTACGAGAGGCCGCGCAGGCCGCCGGAATCGCCGCCGGCATCCACAATCCGGACGGCGCGAGCGCCGCCAAGCGCCTCGCCGAGGGCTTCACCTTCGCCACCGTCGCCAGCGACGTCGTCCACCTCGAACAGTCCGCCCGGCACCATCTCAGCGCCGCACGCGACACCGAGGGATCACGCTGACGCGCTCCCGTCCGGACCCCGGCCCGTCCGGCCCGGAGTCAGGCTCATGACCACCAGCTCGGCGAGCCAGCACGAGGGAGGGGGTCACCCGAGGTCGCCTCAGGCCGCCCTCACCAACCCGGTCCCCCTGCCGTCGTCTCCGCGAAGGAACGAATTAATGAGCAAGCTGCGTGTGGCCGTCCTCGGCGCGAAGGGACGCATGGGCTCCGAGGCCGTACGGGCCGTCGAGTCCGCCGACGACATGGAGCTGGCCGCCGCCCTCGGCCGGGGCGACAGCCTCGACGCGCTCACCGGTTCGGGCACCGAGGTGGCCGTCGACCTGACGCGCCCGGACGCCGTCATGGGCAACCTGGAGCACTGCGTCACGCACGGCATCCACGGGGTCGTCGGCACTACCGGCTGGACCGACGAGAGGCTGCGCACCGTACGCGGCTGGCTCGACGCCTCGCCGGGCACGGGCGTGCTCATCGCTCCCAACTTCGGCATCGGCGCCGTACTGATGATGCGCTTCGCACAGCAGGCAGCGCGCTTCTTCGAGTCCGCCGAGGTCGTGGAGCTGCACCACCCCGGCAAGGCCGACGCCCCGAGCGGGACCGCCGTACACACAGCGCAGCTCGTCGCCGAGGCCCGGCAGGAGGCCCGGCTGCCCGCACAGCCGGACGCCACCAGTACCACCCTGGACGGTGCGCGCGGCGCAGACGTCGACGGCGTCCCGGTGCACGCGCTGCGGCTGCGCGGCCTCATCGGGCACCAAGAGGTGATCTTCGGGGGCGAGGGCGAGACGCTCACCATCCGGCACGACTCGCTGCACCGCAGCTCGTTCATCCCCGGTGTGCTCCTGGGAGTGCGCCGTGTCGGCTCCGCACCGGGACTCACCTACGGACTGGAGCACTTCCTCGACCTGGACGGATGACGGAGCGCCGGGGGGGTGCCGTCGTCGCCAACGGGACCGGTTCAGTGCGTGACCGGTGCCCCGGAGGTGCGTGGGCGGCGGACGGTCCAGCTGCCAGGAGTCGCCGGATTTCTGCCACGGTGAGCGGCGCAGGTACGCCGGAACCGTTTCTACGACCCCCTTGCGCCGGCCTGGGCAGCCACGGCGCCGGCCACCCGAGCGGCCCGCCGAGGTACATGAGTTCTCACGCGTCACCGTCCCCTTCCGTCCTCGCCCGTCGTGCGGCAGCCGATCGTGAGCCCACCAGGAGCAGGCAGAGTACGGCGGATCCGGCTGTGGCCCCGGTGAGGAGAAGGAGAGGCTGGAGCGGCCGGGAGGCAGCGGCGGCCTGGGGCCGGGGGACGGTCTGTTGATCTGCCCTCGCCGGGGCGGAGTTCGTGGGCGCCGGGGAGGTCTTGGAGGGCGAGGGTGCCCGGGTGCTGCCGCTGGAAGTGGCCGATGGGACCGCGGCCGGGCTTTCGGCATGGTCGTGCTCGGCCGCGCCTTCGTGACGGTGCGACGGAGTGGCCGGCGGTCGGGTGCTGGGGGCAGCCTTGACGGTCACTTGTCCCGTCATGCCGGGGTGGACCGTGCAGAGGTAGCTGTAATTGCCCGCGGTGGCGAAGTCATGGCTCCAGGTGTCGCCCTTGTTGAGCATGGCGGAGTGGAAGGAGTGCGGCCCGGATGAGGTCTTCACGTCGTGGGGCGCGGTGTCCTGATTGGTCCAGGTGACGGTGGCACCCGCGGGGACGGTGAGGCTGCGAGGGCTGAAGGCCGAACCGGACATGCGGACTTGGTACTGGCCTGCGGCGTGTGCGGTGCTGGACGGCACGCCGGAGAGGGCCGTGGCAGCCACGAGGAAGGCGGCCGCCACGGTCCGTACGACGGCGGTCTTGGCAGGGACGGTCACGTGAACTCCGCGGCGACGAGCAGACGCAGCCGGTCTGCGGGGCGAGTACGGGGCAGTGCGAAGCCGGTGGCGGCACGCAGGAGGGAGTACGGCATCCGCATGGTGCCGGTCACGAGAAGCCGGTCGTCGGCCCGTTCGACGACGCGGAGCGGAAGCGTCGCGGAGACGGGCTTGCCGTGCAGGGTCAGTTCGCCGTGGCAGAGGATGCGGGCCCCCTGGTCGGCCGGTGCTACACGCTCGGTGTCGAAGGAAAGCGTGGAGCGCCGTAGCGGGCCGCCCTTGAGCCCGAGGTGCAGGACGCAGCCCTCGGCGTCAGGAACGACCGTGAGGACCGCGCCGGATGCGGTGAGGCGGCGGCGGAGGGTCACGAACGGGCCGCAGCGGGCGGTGAGTTCGACGATGCAACGGCCGGCCTCGGCGGTGTAGGTGCCGGGGCCGGGGAGCCAGGACGGGCCGTCGGCGGGCGGCGGGCCGGGGGTCTGAGAGCGGGTTTCGGCGGTTTCGGCTGTCATCCGGGCACCTCTGTAGGCGGCGGAGAGGGACAATGGCGGGGTGATGGGCCGGCCGACTGTGACTCGGCCGGCCCACCGTCTCCTCGTACTGCGGGGTCCTCAGCGGGACTTGGTGACCCTCAGCAGGACGTGGTCAGGTACTTCTCGGTGGGAGCGAGCATCTTCTCGGCCCATACGGTGTGCGTCTTCACGTACGCGTCGGGGTTGAGGATGTCCTGGACCTGCTGGCCCGGCGACGCCTCCAGATGGGCGGACTTCACGTGCTGGAGCAGGGCGCTGAGCGTCCCGTCGGCGACGGCACCGCCGCCGTCGACGGCAGGCGTGAGTATCGATTCGACCCAGACCGTATGCAGCTTGATGTACTGGTCGAGCTTCAGCGCGTCCTGAACCTGTTCACCCGGAGACCGCTCCAGATGAGCGGAGTTGAGGTGCTGAAGCACCGGCATCAGGGACTCCTTGACGCTGTGGCACTGCTCCTCGGAGCCACCGCCGCCCGCCGAACCACCCGGCATGCCACCGGAGTCGGAGCCACCCCACATGCCCCCGGAGTGGCCGCCGGACGCGCCGCCCGTGCTGCTCCCGCCGGTCGTACCGCCCGCGGCAGAAGAGCCGCCCGAGGTGGAGCCACTCGCACCCGAGCCGCCCGAACTGGCGCCGCCCGAACTGCCGGAGCTGTCATTCTCGACGGTGATCTTCGCCTTCATGTCCGGGTGCACGCCGCAGTAGTACGAGTAGGTGCCTGCCTTCTTGAAGGTGTACGACCAGCTCTCGCCCTTCTCCAGATTTCCGGAGTCGAGCTTCTCCGGGCCGCTGGTGGTGGTGACCGTGTGGGGCGCGGAGTCCTCGTTGACCCACGTCACCGTCTCGCCCACCTTGACCGTCAACTTCGGCTGTGCGTAGGCCATGTCCTTGATCTTGATGGTGTGATCCGCCGCCTTGGCCGCAGCGGGATGCGCCGCGGCTGGTGCGGCGGGGTCGGCCGCCGGAGCACCGCTCGCCGACTGGAGCAGCGCGACGCACGCCACGGCACTGATGGCGGCGGCCAGTCCGCCGATCAGCAGCCCGCGACTGCCCCGCTGTGCGGGCGCCGTGCGGCGCCCGGTGTCTTCATCCTGCATGAGTGAGCAACTCCTTGTGTGAGAGGGGACGTTGAGACGGTCAGCGGCCGGGAGCGGCCGTGACGAGCACACTCGCCGCGGCGAGGACGGCCAGGACCAGGCCCGTCTCTGCCGCGACGGAGTAGACGAAGGGCCGCACGGTGACGCGGTCGCCACGCAGAAGTACGGCCATGTCGAGCCGGGTCCGCACCCAGCCCCGGCTGCGCTGCGCGACGAGCAGCACCACGGTCAGCAGCGCCACCTTGAGCAGCAGCAACTGCCCGTAGGACGTACCGAACAGCGCCCCGAAGGACCCGAGGACCTGCCAGGACAGCACCACCCCGGCACCCACGACCGCGGCCACCGACACTCCCGCGAGCGTCGAGTAGCGGTGCACCACCACGGCCAGCTCCTCCGGTCGCCCCTGCGGCAGCACACCGACGAGCAGCAGCACCAGCCCGCCGATCCACAGCGATATGCCCAGCAGATGCACCAGGCCGGCGACCGAACCCCAGCCGGGGTGGCTGCCCTCGCTGCCATGGGAGGTCATGCCGAGGGTGCGCAGCAATCCGAGGCAGACGACGACCGCGCCGACGCGCCAGCCCGGTGAGCGGGCGGCCCGCTCACCGCCCTGGAGGACTGCCGTCAGGACGACGGCCGCGAGCAGCCACAGCAACTCCCGCGCGGCCGAGGCGATCCCGGCATCCGTGGCCAGAACGTCCGCATACGTCGCCGGGGCAAGGGCGTCGGACAGCGAGCCCATCGCGGCGTATGCGCCCTGAAGGCCGATGACCGCTGCCGTGGCCAGGAGTCCGCAGACCCATGCGACGACCAGCACAGTACGGGCCCTGCGATTCTCGCTGCCCCGGGGCCAGAGCATCAGAAGGAAGCCGAGGCCGCCCACGAAGAGCGCCAGAGCGAGGTATTCGACCCAGCGGGCGGCGGCCAGAGTGTTCCGCAGGGCGGGAGAGAGCGTCGCAACGGCGTCCTCGCCGCCACGGGCCGCACGTGCGGCGGCGGTACGGACGTGGAAGGAGACGTTCCCTGCTGTGGCATGTCCGTCGTGCTCGTCGGCCACCCGCCAGGCCAGGACCAGTTGACCCTTCGCCTTTGTCTCTTCCTCGGCCGGAACGGCGACGGCGACGGTGCGAGGGCGGTCGGCTCCGAGTCGGGCAACCGTCAGCTTCTCTCCACCCACGGTGACCCGCACGTCAGCCGGATCCACCGGCTCGCTGAAGGTGAGCTGCACACTGCGTGGGGCCCGGTCGAGGCGGGCCCCGTCCTTCGGTGTTGAGGAGGTGAGTTCGGTGTGGGCGGACGCGGTAGGCGCACACAGCAGCACAGCGATGACAGCGAGCAGCACGGCGCTCGTCCGGCGGGCTGCCGTCATGGCGTCACCCGCACGTGGGGCGTCGCTTCAAGACCGGTGCACACAGGGAAAGTCGGGGCCTCTGCGGAGGACGCGGATGCGCGCTCGGCGGACGCGGCCGCGGAGAGTACGGAGGGCGCGTCCAGCAGCCCTTTCACGGGAGCGGCAACGCCATTGAGCAAGGGTTGCACGAGGTGCACCTCGCCGCCCTGGCACTCCCCCGGCACGGACGGCGCCGGGCTGGGCGAGGACGACTCACCCGGACGGGACGATGGACCGGAATGGCCGGCGTGCCCCCCGGATCCAGAACCGTGCTCATGCGATGCACCGCCGCCGCCCGGCACATTCGTCACAGGCAACGCCCCACCACCACCTGTGTGCGTCTTCGGCTCGCCTCCACCTGCTGCTGCTTCGGCCGGTGCCGTGGCGCTTGGATCGGCAGACGGCGTCGGGATCGGTGAAGGTGACGTCACCGGTGGCGATGCACTGTTCGCTGCCCCCGTGACGGAGCCACCGATGCCGGAGGCGTACCCGAGGACGACGACCACCGTCGCGACGAGCACACCCGCGACGATCTCGTCACGGCGGTCCGCCGGCCACGACGCCCTGGGGAGAAAGGGCATGGTCACTCCTGTCGTGAGTCACATCACGTGCGATGCCAAGGAGTGGACCTTCAGCAAGATTCCGTTCAGCTACGCAGCCGTAAATCGACCGTGCGGTATCGCTCTCTCAGCGCCCCTGTTCCGTGTGAGAACGGAACAGACCGGCTGAACACCTCACAGGATCCCCGGGAAAGCGGCCCGAACGCAGCACAGAGCGGTTCCGTTACCGGGCGTCGGCTCGCCTTTGGCGTTCCCCTGCCGAGTCGACCGTCCGCCACGGGCCCGGTGCCGACACCGCCCTGCGCGACGCCCCGGTGACCCGGGGCAATTGCGGCGGGCCCGCGCCACTGGACGCGCGTCGCCTGGCGAACTCGATGCGGCCCAGGGCGTGTACGGGCTGGGATTCGGCACACCCAGGACGTAGCCGACCTCGGCTTCGTCCAGCATGCGGTGCGGAAGCGCCGTTCCTGGCCGTAGGCGGAATCTGCCGTCACCGGGGCGATGGGCAGCGGTGTGGCCAGTGCCCGCAGCACAACGCCCCCTGAAGTCGGAGGAAGTTCGCGCGGCGAACCAGGTCTTGTGCGCTGCCCGGAATCGTGTCCCCTGATCAGCCGGTCGCCGTCAACGCTGCGCGTGCGGCGGTGAGGATCTCCTCGGAGAGCGGGGAGCCCTTGGTGGCTCGGGCCAGGACGAGTGCGCCGAGCATGGTGCACAGCCGGGTAACGCCGTCCTGGTCCCCGGTGGCGAGCCACTCGGCGAAGTCGCTCACGCCCTCCGTGTAGACGCGGCGGGCCTCGCGGTCTCCTGGTTCGCGCGCCATGTCGGTGGCCAGTGCGGCGGCGGGGCATCCGTCTGCCGCACTGTCGCGGTGCTCGATGGAGAGGTAGGTGTCGATCAGCGCCTGCTGGGCGGCCTCGCGCTGTCCGGCGTGCTGCTCGAGTCCGTCGTTGCGGAGCCGGGTGAGCTCGTCGAACGCGTGGGCGGTGGCTTCGTCGATGAGCGCCTCTTTGGAGGCGAACTGCTTGTAGAAGCCGCCGTGCGTCAGGCCGGACGCCTTCATGAGGTCGGCGACGCTGACGTGGGTTCCCTGCTCCCGGAACAGCCGGGAAGCGGTTTCCACGACCCGCCGGCGGTTCTCCTCCGCTCGCGCCTGCGATACGCGGCCCATCAGCCACCTCCCGATTGGATGTCGATTGGCATCTATCCTAGACTAGGCTTTAGATTGTCATCGTAATCTAAATTGCGCGACGGCTCAGCAGCGTCGGCAACGCTGGGAGGCAGGCATGGAACTGAAGGACGCAGTGGCGGTGGTCACCGGCGCCAATCGTGGGCTCGGGCGGCATCTGGCCACCCAGCTCGTGGAGCGCGGAGCGAAGGTGTACGCGGCGGCCCGCCGCCCGGAAACGGTGGACCTCCCGGAGGTCACCCCGCTGCGGCTGGACGTGACTGACGAGGAGTCGATCCGGACCGCGGCCCGCACCGCATCCGACGCGACGCTTCTGGTGAACAACGCGGGCATCTCCACCGCCACGCCGCTGATCGCGGGCGGCCTGGACGCGGTGCGCCTGGAGATGGAGACGAACTTCTTCGGTCCGCTCGCCGTGACGCGAGCTTTCAGCCCCGTCATCGGGGGCAACGGCGGCGGCGCCGTACTCAACGTCCTGTCCGTCCTGTCCTGGTGGCACCCCGCCGGCCTCGGGTCCTACGCCGCGGCCAAGGCGGCGGCATGGGCGCTGACCGACGCGGCACGTGAGGAGCTGGCACCCAACGGCATCACCGTCTCGGCGCTGCACGTCGGATACATGGACACCGACATGGCCGCGCACGTTCCCGCCGACCAGAAGACCGACCCCGCCGATGTCGCCGCACAGGCCCTGCGCGGCATCGAGACGGGCCAACCGGAGATCCTCGCCGACGAGACCACCCGGTACGTCAGGCAGAGCCTGGCCGCTTCGCCGAATGCGGCGTGAGGCACGTCTCGCCGCACCGCCTCCCTGCTGTCGATTTCCTGGAGTGAGGACGGACCTGATGCGTTACACGTCCTTCGGACGCCGAACCGGGCTGCGCGTGTTCGAGTACGCGCTCGGCACGGCGAACTTCGGCACCGGACGGGGAGCCGGCGCCGGCCGCCCGCCGCATCAGATTGGGCTCCAGGACACACAAGCTGAGCTCCGGGACACCCGAGCAAACGCCACAAAGTGTCCTGTTCCGGAATAAAACCCAGAATGAACAAGGACCCGTTCCCGCACGGACGAGAAACGGAGACGACGATGAAGGCCTTCGTGATCGAGCGGTACGGCGACAAGGACGGGGTGCGCGCCCGCGAGATGCCCGAGCCGAGGGTGGGTGCCGACGACGTCCTGGTCCACATCCACGCGGCGAGCGTCAACCCGCTCGACCTCAAGCTCCGCGACGGGGAATTCAAGGCGATCCTGCCGTACCGGCTCCCGCTCATCCTGGGCAACGACCTCGCCGGGGTGGTCGTCCAGGTGGGATCGGACGTCACACGGTTCGCGGTGGGCGATGAGGTCTACGCACGGCCCGGCAAGGACCGCATCGGCACGTTCGCCGAACTCATCGCCGTCCACCAGGACGACGTGGCGATCAAACCGGCCAAACTCACCATGGCGGAGGCCGCCTGCCTTCCCCTCGTCGCCCTGACTTCATGGCAGGCGCTGGTCGAACGGGCACAGGTGCGGCCAGGCCAGAAGATCCTCATCCATGCGGGCTCCGGCGGCGTCGGCACCACCGCCATCCAGCTGGCCAAACAGCTGGACGCACACGTCGCCACCACCGCGGGCACGGCCAACATCGACCTGGTGAAGGAACTCGGCGCGGACGTCGCCGTCGACTACAAGCAGCAGACTTTCGAGACGGTCCTCGACGGTTACGACGTCGTTCTGGACACCCTCGGCGGCGAGACGCTCGAGAAGTCCCTGCACGTACTCAAGCCCGGCGGGAAGGTCATCAGCATCGCAGGTCCTCCCGACGCGGCCTTCGCCCGCGAACTGGGCGCGAACGCGATCCTCCGACTGGCGATGAGCGCGCTGAGCTTCAAGACCCGGCGCCGCGCCAAGCACCGGAACGTGACGTACTCGTTCCTGTTCATGAAGGCAAGCGGCGACCAACTGCGCGAACTCACACCGCTCATCGACGCCGGGAAGATCCGCCCCGTCCTCGACCGGGTCTTCCCGTTCGAGGAGACCCGGGAGGCCATGGAGTACGTCGAGCAGGGCCGCGCGAAGGCCGGCAAGGTCGTCGTCGCGATGACGTGAGGACAGACAATCCCCCGCCGGACAACCGGTGAAGACCTCCTTGGGCAACGCGACGATCCCGCACCCTCACTATCCCCAGGACCCGGTCATGAGTGCACCGCACAGTTCCCCCACCCCCACCCCGTCGTCGTACAAGAGCGCACCGACTCGATCCGTGTCCGTACGCGGCGTCGACTTCGCCTACCGGCAGCTCGGCCCCAAGGACGGCGTACCGCTGATCTTCCTCAACCACCTGGCCGCTGTCCTCGACAACTGGGATCCACGCGTGATCGACGGACTCGCGGCCCGACGCCCGGTGATCACCTTCGACAACCGCGGAGTCGGTGCGTCAGGCGGCTCCACGCCCGACACCATCGAGGCGATGGCCCACGACGCCGTGCTCTTCATCCGGGCCCTCGGGTTCGACCAGACCGACCTGCTCGGCCTGTCGATGGGCGGCTTCATCGCCCAGGTCATCGCAGCAGAGGATCCGCACCTCGTGCGCAAACTCATCCTCGCGGGCACGGGCCCCGCCGGAGGCCCCGGCATCGACAAGGTCACGCCGCTCACCATCCGAGCCATGCTGAAAGGAGCCCTGACCCGCCAGGATCCTGAGCAGTTCCTCTTCTTCACCGGCACCGAGGGCGGCCGACGGGCAGGGCGCGCCTTCCTGGAACGGCTGAAGGAGCGCACAGACGACCGCGATAAGGCCATGACACTGTGGTCGTTCCGTGCCCAGTTGAAGGCCATCCGCCGATGGGGCCTCCAGACGCCGGCAGACCTGTCGCGCATTCACCATCCGGCGCTGGTGGCAAACGGCGAGAGCGACCGGATGGTACCGAGTGAGAACACACTCGACCTGGCCGCACGGCTGCCGCAGGGCGAACTCGTACCCCTCTACCCAGACGCCGGGCACGGAGGGATCTTCCAGTACCACGACGAATTCGTCTCACAGGTACTTGAATTCCTCGAATCGTGAGCGGGCCAGGCCTTCATCGACCAATACCGGCAGTGGGGCGTGCCCCCTTTTCGGGGCGGTGAGCGCGCCGCCCGCGACCACTGCCGCGGGCGCGGACCGGTGTCGAGGCCAGTGCCGATACCGCTCTCCCGAGCCCGCCAGCGCCCCCGTAACGCGGGTCATTTCGACCGCTCAGCCTTGGGCAGGGTCCTTGCGAGCGTGAGGACCGTCAAGCAGATGAGTGTGAGAAAAGCGGCCGCCGCCGTGATGGCGATGCCGAGACCGAACGCCGTGGCGAGGGCGCCCACTCCGACGGCGGTGCCTGCCTGGAGAAGGTAGGCGAAGAGGTAGAGCAGAGAGAGTGTGGCTCCGCGGTGGCGGCCAGGAGCGGCGTGGTTGATGACGCCGAGTCCGCCGGTGAAAGCGAACGAGTATGCCGCACCGCCGACACAACACCAGGCCAGGAGCAGCACGATCGAGCCCGTCCCCGCGACGAGCGCCATCAGGACGAGGCTGACGAGGGCACTCACCGCGCCGATCCGCGCTGCGCGATACGCCGGGACCCGGCCCAGGAACAGACCGGTGACGCCGATGGCCGCCGATGAGCACGCGAGCAGGACACCGATGACGAACAGATCGTCGGTCTGTGCGAACTGCCGGATCATGTGCGCGCCGAGAGACAGGAAGACCGCGCCCATGCAGTACGCGAGCGCGACGGAGAGGGTGGCGATCGCGAAGGGGTGGCGGATACCCGGCGCAGGTCGCAGTGGACGGGGCCGCCACCTGCGGACGTTCGCGCCGCGATCGTCGGGTGCCGCAGCGAGGACACCCACGGTCGCGACGGCGAGCACGAGCAGGACGATGTAGCTCCACACCAGCGGCAGGGGGGCGAACTGCGCGAGGGCGCCCGACAGCGCGAGCGCGAGCGTAAGTCCTGTCGACGTCGAGACGGTCGCGACGGAGCTGGCCAGTCTCGGATTCGACGAGATGTTGTTCTCCCAGAGCGCGGCACTTGCGGCGCCCATCGCCAAGCCGGCGCCGACACCCTGGAGCACTCTGCCGACGAACAGGAAGGAGACGGCGGGCGCGACCGCGAAGACCCCAGCGGACGCAGCGATCAGCACGACTCCCCACATCATCACTCGCCGTCGGCCGATCGCATCCGAAAGATCACCGAGGAGCGTCATCGTGACGATCAGCGCAACAGGGAAAGTCGCGAAGACCGAGGTGACGACGAGCGGCGTCAGGTCCCATGCCTCCGCGTACAGCGGATAGAGCACGCTCGGGGCGCCACTGGACCACAAGGACAGAGCGAGCGTGGCAGCCGCAGCGAAAAAGGATCCCCGCCTGCCCAAATCCCGGGGCCTCCGGGAACGTTCACCCACGTCGCTCTTCAACGCCATGGCGTGACCCTAGCATCTGAGTTGGTTAAACCAACTCACGTTCGTTGAGCCCGGCTTGAGGGAGATGCAGCACGAGCTGTCGGACCCGGCAGTCGGTACGACGTGGCCGTGCAGAGACCGAGCTGGCCACCGCGAACTGGTGCGTTGTGTTACCGGAAGAGTGTGGCTACTCGGCCTGGCGAGGCGGCGGATCACGGAACCCGGAGATCGGTTGCCGCAGACCGTGCGGGGTGGCCCAGGGCAACGTCAACTGAGCAAGTTTCTCCAGGGTTTGGGGCGGTGTGGCGCCAAACGAGGCGGCCACGCGTACGCCCGAGTCGCTGATCAGCGCCGGAGTCGGCCAGGGCTAGTCGCAGTACGATGAGGGTCATGGCTCCGCGGTCCAAAGCTCTCTCCGACGCACTGGTCAGCTCGTGCGCGATCACCCGGAGCCTCGGAGTGCTGAACGACCCGTGGACTTTCCTCCTTCTCCGCGAAGCACTTCTCGGGCGCCGTACGTTCGCGGAGTTCCGAGACAGGCTCGGCATCGCCACTGACGTTCTCAGTGCCCGCCTGGCCAGCCTGGTCGAGCACGGCATCATGGAGAAAATTCCCTACCGTCAGCCTGGTCAACGGACACGGGACGCCTACGCCCTTACTCCGGCAGGAGAGGAGCTCAAACTCGTCGTGGCCGCTCTGCAGCAGTGGGGCGACGAGCATCTCCCGTCTGCGAAGCCCTTGAAGGCTCTGCCCTTCGTGAACGGCTCCGCTAGTCGCGTCCGGGTGTCCTTCGTCGAGGAGTCCGGCACGCCCGTGGAGCCGGCGCAAGTGGAGTTCGCACCAGTCCCGCCCCCGCCCGTCAGCGAGGAGTGACCTGGTTCGCGCCGTCGCTCTGCGAGCGCACACGTGCACCGTGCAGGACACCGGCCAGCGATGGAGGAGACGGGAACGAGCGTGACCGTCAGCGGTGTTGCGGGGACCGGGTCAGCGCATCCGGGCGCCCGGCCCCGGCCTGGCCGTCGCCTCGGAGGGGGCCAGGTCGGTGTGGCCCTCGGTGCACCCGACGACCACCCGCACTGGGGCGCCGCACTCGTCGTGCCGCAGATCGAGAACCGGCCCTGACGAGTCGTCGCCGTACGCTTCTCCCCACTGCTTCAACGCCACCAGGACGGGCCACAGATCCCACCCCTTGCGGGTCACGCGGTATTCGTTGCGGGACCGGCTGCCGGGCTCCTGGTAAGGCACGGTCTTCAAGATGCCGGCGGCGGTCAGCTTCCGGAGCCGGTTACTGAGGATCGCCTCCGACAGACCGATGTGGCGGCGGAAGTCGTCGAAACGGCGGACTCCGTTGCAGGCGTCGCGCAGGATCAGCAACGTCCATTTCTCTCCGACCACACCCAGCGAGATCTGAACCGGACAGTTCTCGGTGCTCGCCTCAAGCCACTCCATTCCGGCAGGCTACTCCCCTGGCTTCAAGATTGACAGTCAGAGAAGCAGGAGGCTAGCTTTCCGTGAAGAGCGAGGCCGGGAGGAGCAAGATCGTGGGACGGACACGGACATACGACTGGGGGGACCCGGCGCTCACCGCAGCTGCCGCCGGGCGCACTTCCGGCCTGGACTTCCTGCGCGACCTTCAGGCCGGCGTCCTGCCCACGGCCCCGGTGGGCGCCACTCTGGGCTTCGGGCTCCAGGAGGTGGAGAAGGGGCGCGTGGTGTTTTCGCTGACACCAGGAGAAGAGCACTACAACCCCATCGGCAGCATGCACGGCGGGGTCTACGCGACACTGCTCGATTCGGCGGCAGGCTGCGCCGTCCAGTCGACGCTGCCACAGGGCACGGGGTACACGTCGCTGGACCTGACAGTGAAGTTCCTTCGGCGGGTCACCCTGGACACAGGCACGGTCCGCGCCATCGGCACGGTCATCAGCAGTGGAAGCCAGACCGCCCTCGCCCAGGCACAGTTGGTCGATGCGGCGGACCGCCTGCTCGCCCACGCCACCAGCACCTGCATGCTGTTCCCGCTACCCGCTGATGTCGAGCCTGGCAGCGGACGGCGTGATCGTGCACCGTTGACCTGAACTGTCACCTCGTGGGCGGCCGCCGCATAGCAGACCTCTCCGAGAGGCGTGGCCGGGACGCTACTCTGCCGCCTCGTCCGCGACGCTGCGGGCCAGGTCGATGGCCCGGCCCAGGGTGGCGAGGCGCGCTTCAAGGGTCTCGCCGGCGGGGTAGAACCGAACGGTGTCGATGCCGGCGTCGTGCCACACGCGCAGCCGTTCGCGAACCATGTCCTCGGTTCCGATCAGCGTGGTCGCCAGCACCATCTCGTCGGTGATCAGACCCGCTGCGCCGTCCCGGTCCCCGGCCTGCCAACGGGTCTGGACCTCGGCCGCCACTTCGGGCCATCCCTGGCGGCTGTAGGCGTTGTTGTAGAAGTTCGTGGTCGCGGAGCCCATGCCACCGAGGCTGAAGGCCAACTCCTTCTTGCGTCCGGCCACCATCGCGCGCAGCGCGTCCTCGTCTTCGGCGAAGGCGACCTCTGCGCCCTGGCAGATGTCGAGATCGGAGCGGGTACGTCCGGCGCCGGCCAGCCCCTCGTCCAGGTGGTCGAAGTACGCCCTCTTGGCGCCCTCAGGCACGAAACTGGTACCCAGCCAGCCGTCGGCGATCTCACCGGTCAGGCGCAGCAACTTCGGCGAGAGCGTCGCCAGGTATACGGGAATGTCGTACTCGGCGCGCATCGACAGCCGCATCGGCTTCGCCTCGCCAGGCAGCGGGATCTGGAACTCCCGCCCGGAATAGGAGATCTTGTCGCCGAGCGTGGCCTGCCGCACGATCGCTACGGTCTCGCGCATCCGGGACAGCGGCCGGTCGAACGGCACACCGTGCAGCCCTTCGATCACCTGCGGCCCAGAGGGGCCCAAGCCGAGGAGGAATCGGCCCTGCGAAATCTGCGACAACGTGATCGCAGCGCGGGCGATGGCCATCGGAGTGCGAGTGCCGAGCTGGATGATTCCGGATCCGAGAAGCATGCGCTCGGTCTTCGCCGCGAGGTAGCCCAACGGGGAGGGCGCCTCGGAGCCCCACGCCTCCGCCACCCAGCAGATGTCCAAGCCGAGCTTCTCCGCCTCGGTGACGTAGTCGACCAGCTCCCGCCAGTCGCCTCCGGAGGCTTCGATCGTGGTGGACGTACGCATTACAGACTCGCCTCTCCAGCGGTGCGGTCCCTCTCGGCCAGCTTCTTGATCGCTCCGAGAGTGGCGGTCATGTTCGCCTCGAACTCCCGCATGCGCACGAAGACGATCTTCTGCTCCTTCTCCGGCATGCGATCGATGGCGAAGGAGAGGCCCGAACGAGCCGGCCCCATCTGCATCCACTCCCGCAGCAGCGTGCCACCGTCGTGCGGCTCCAATACGAAGCGCCATATCGCCGTCGGGTGCTGGGGATCCTCGACCGCCCAGGCGAAGACTCTCGGCTGCTCGTACTCGACGATGTGGGACGTGGTGGCCCACTCCCCCAGTGCTTCATGCTTGCTCCTGCCGATGAAGCGTGCTCCCAGAGCGGCGCCGCTCCCGCCTTCCAGCCATTCCACCGACTGCAACTCGGAACTCAACCGCGGCATCAGCTCGACGTCGGACACCAACGTCCACACCTGTGCCGGCGGAGCGGCGATCCAGGTGGAGACCTCGACCGTCGGCTTGTCCGCATAGCGCGCGCCCGTCCACTCCACGATCCCGCGCCTCCTCCCCATCCGGGACTTCTCGAATCAAGGCTCTGACCAGTAAAGTTGCGTAGATAGATTTACTTGTCAAGGGCGGACGCCTTCACACGGAGCTCCTGAGCTAGTCCGCGAAGCGCTCCCGCACATCCGGCCGCTGGGCCAGGTGCGGTGGATAGCCGGGGCCCATCCGGGGGCGGGTGTTCTCCGATGTCATCGGTTCGCCGCAGGCGGCGCACACCACCTCGGCATGACTCTGCTGCCCGCACGTCTCGTGATGCATCGCTACCGGCGGGCCCGCTTCACCTGCCAGCCAGCGATCCCCCCACCGGTTCATCACCAGCAGCACGCCGTAGAAGTCGCGCCCCTTGGCGCTGAGCACGTAGTCGTAGCGGACCGGCTCCGTCTGGTACGGCTGCTTCTCCAGCAGACCTTCCTTCACCAGCCGCCGCAGCCGGTCCGTCAATGTGTTGCGGGCGATCCCCAGCGTCTCCTGGAACGCATCGAACCGCCGGACACCGTAGAACGCCTCCCGCAGGACCAACGGCGTCCACCAGTCCCCGAGTAGATCCATGGTCCGCGCGATCGAGCAGGGCCACTGCGCAAAGGATGTCCGCCTCATGACAGCCAGCATAAGTCCGTCCTGTCATGAGACCCAGCAGGTACAGCAAGGGCCCAAGTGGTCGGCGAACCGAAGGTGCGGACTCCTGTGCGGAGCTTTTGGTTCCCCTGCAGACCGCGCAACGGTGCGCTCCCTGGAATGCGGCCGTGGCTGGTCCGGACGCCGTTCAGGCACGAATGAGCTCTGGACGACAACTCCGAAAGGCGGCGCGGGTCGTCTTCCGGCGATCAGGGAACTGGCGGGTTCCCCGGCGCCCACATGCAGCGGACGGATCCTTTCACTGTCTGCTTTCACTGCCTCCTCGTTGCACTCTCATCTTGTGCGAATGGCCGCCTCCCACTGTGCTCACGCACAACCTGCCGCCCCGCTTCGCTGGTGCTCGGCCTAGAGACCAGGTCTTTGAGCAGTTCTAGGCTCTGGTCCGCTCGCTGATCGAGAGCCGACGACTGGTTGTGCCAAGTGCTCCCTGCCGCGCGGTCCCGGAAACGTATCTGCCGGCCGATCTCGAGAGCGGACAAGCGGGATAGGAAAGGAATGGCCGATGACCAACGTCCCTGACAACAGTGGCCGCACTACCGGGGGCGGTGAGCGCGCGCGGGTCGGCCGCCGCGCGTTCGTTGGCTATGTGCTGGGTGGAGCCACACTTGCCGTGGCCGCCGACCTCGGGCTGAGCACACCTGCTCAAGCAGCAGTGCGCTCAGTACCCCAGATCCCGGAACTGTACGATCTCGAGGATTTGCAGACCGACGCCGCGCGCCCCACGTCTGCGCTGATCAAGATCGTGCTCCACGATGACGGCACCGCGTCGTTCGAGCTTCCGCGCATGGAAGTCGGCCAGGGAATCACCACATCGACAGCGATGATCATCGCCGAGGAGCTCGACCTGCCGGTCGACAAGGTGCACGTGGCCTTGGCGCCGGCCCGACCGGAGCTGATGCTCAACCAGCTCACCGGCGGATCGAACACCACGGTCTCGACCTTCACACCTGTACGAGTCGCCGCGGCGATCGCCAGGAAGGCACTGCTGGAAGCTGCGGCGATCGAGCTCGGCTCGGCCGTGGAGCTGCTGAAATCCAAGATGGGTGTGGTCTCAGCGCCTGACGGGTCGTCAGTGACGTACGGCTCGCTGGCGACCAAGGCCGCCAGCCGTACCGTCAAGGCCGTGGAGGTCGAGCTCAAGGACACGTCGGACTTCTCGGTGATCGGCAAGCCCCACCGGCGGGAGGACGCCCGCCGTGCGGTTACGGGGGAGAAGAAATTCACGCTGGACCTGCACCTGCCGGATGCGTTGCCGACCATGGTCTGCCGTCCGCCTACTCTGAACGGCTCGCCGAAGTCTGTACGTAACCGCGCCACGGTGCTTGCCATGCCGGGCGTAACGGATGTGGCGACGGTCGACACAGGTGTCGCTGTTCGCGCCGAGACATTCGGGCAGTGCATCGACGCGGTGCGCGCCCTCGACGTGCAGTGGAACCCGGGCCCGGTCGAGGGCGAGTCCGACGAATCGATCCTGGCTCGGCTGAAAAAGGCCGAGTTGCCGCTGGCGGTCCCGAAGGTCCCTGTACTGGCGCGCAGGGTGGAGGCGGACTTCACCTTCATGTTCCGCAGCAGCGCCGCGCTCGAGCCGAACTGTGCGATCGCCGACGTCCGATCGGACCGGGCAACGGTGTGGGCCGGGCTGAAGGTGCCGATCGTGGCTCAGGGCGACATCGCGAAGGCCGTCGGCCTGCCGCAGAACGCGGTCACCGTCAACGTGGTCACCGGCGGAGGATCGTTCGGACACAAGCTCTTCGCCGACCCGGCCATCGAGGCCGCCAAGATCTCCAAGGCGATGGGCAAACCGGTCAAGTTGATGTGGCATCGCGCCGACGAGCCTCGGCAGGGACGCGTGCACCCCATGGCGACATCGCGGATCCGGGCCACGTACCTGGCAGGGCAGGTGCTGACCTTCGAGCAGCGGCATACGAGTGTGGTCACCGACTTCAGCCACGGACTCGGTGAAATGATCACGGCCACGGCCGACAGGCTGCCCAGCGGGCTCGGCGCCCTTGGGTTCTCTGAGAGCATCTTCGCGCTGACCCAGGAACTCCCTTACAACTTCGGCGTCGTCACCCAGCTGCTCAACGAGACCGACGCGCGCTTCAACACCGGCAGCATGCGCAACATCTACTCGCCGGACGTGGCGTGTGCCAACGAACTCGTGGTCGACCAGCTCGCCCGCAAGATGGGTAAGGACCCGCTGGCTTTCCGGCTCGCGTTCCTCAAGAACGACCGGGTCAAGGCGGTGCTCCAGAAGGTCGCCGACGTTGGCAGGTGGGGCAGGTCGATGCCCGCCGGGATGGCGCAGGGCATCGCGATCCACAGCGAGTACAAGGGCGCGACCGCGGTGCTCGTCGAGATCGACTGTCGAGCCGAGACCGTCAACCGCAAGATCCACCACGCGGTCACCGGGCCCAGGGTGACCAAGGCCGTGATCGCTGTGGACGCCGGGCTGGTGATCAACCCACAGGGCCTGGAGGCCCAGATGCTGGGCGGCGTCTCGGACGGGATCGCGCTCGCCCTCACCAGCAGCCTTCACCTGCGTGACGGGCACTTCCTCGAAGCCAGCTGGGACAACTACTTCTACACCCGGCAGTGGAACGTCCCCTTTGACTTCGAGTGCATCGTGATGCCTTCCGACTCCGAGCAGCCTGGGGGTGCCGGCGAAGCCGGGGTGGCCGCATCCGTGGCCGCGGTCGCGGGGGCCTACGCCCGTGCGACCGGCACGATGCCCTCCCGGTTCCCGATCTACCACGACACGCTGTCCTTCGACGTCAAGCCGTTCACCCCTCCCATTCCCGCGTCCCCGTCCGACGGCCTGAGCCACACCTACTGAGAGCCCATCATGAGCAAGCACACCTTCATCCTCAACGGCAAGCGGGTCACCGTCGACGTCGATGACAGCCTTCGACTGCTGTGGGTCTTGCGTGACGTACTGAACGTCACCGGACCGAAGTACGGCTGTGGCATCAATGTCTGCAAAGCCTGCACGTCCCACTTCAACGGCAAGGCCTTCAACCCTTGCTCGGTGGAAGTCAAGGACGTGGGGCCGGACGACGAGATCACCACGATCGAAGGCCTGCCGGATACCGTCGGCAAGGACCTGCACCCAATGCAGGAGGCCTGGCTGGAGTTTGACGTAGCGCAGTGTGGCTATTGCCAACCCGGGCAGATCATGGCGGCGGTGGCCAAGGTCAGGCAAGCACAGGCTGCCGGTCATGAGATCAGCGACTCCGACCTCGACGAGATCCGCAACATCTGCCGCTGCGGTACCTACAACCGGATCCGGGAAGCGATCAAGGCGGGCGCTGCGCACATGTGACCCACCAGCCGGGTGCGCCGCGCAGGTGACCACCACCGAAGAGGAGGAGCCAACGCTCCGTGGATCTGGATCGCGCACGCTCCGGGCGGCGCCATCCGTGCCCTCGCCTACGGGGTGAAGCCCTGGTCCGCGTCGAGCGGTCAAGAGGTAGCCGGGCCATCTCGTCCCGTTCACCACCCGGGCGATCGCGGAGCTGTCAACTTCCCTCGTGAGGCGGGTTGTTCGTACTCGTAGCGGCTCCTTGCTCTGCGTCCTGAGCCAGTTCCCGCTTGAGGATCTTTCCGGTTGCGGTCATCGGCAGGGCGTCCCTGAACTCCACGATCCGCGGGTACTTGTAGGCCGCCATGTTGCGCCTGCACCATGCCACAAGGTCTTCCTCGGTGACAGTGGCTCCAGCGCGCGGGATGACGTATGCCTTGACCTCTTCGCCCTGGCTCTCGTGCGGCACGCCCACTACTGCGGCCAGACTCACGTCGGGATGCGTGAGCAGCACCTCCTCCAACTCGCGCGGGTAGATGTTGAAGCCGCCCCGGATAATCAGGTCTTTGCTGCGGTCGACGACGTAGAGGTAGCCGTCCACGTCCCGCTTGCCGATGTCTCCGGTGTGGAACCAGCCCTGCGCGTCGATCGCTTCCGCTGTCGCCTCGGGCCGGTTGAGGTATCCCTTCATCACGTTGTGTCCTCGCACGCAGATCTCGCCAGGCTCGTCGACGGTGCATTGCGTGCCGTCGTTGCGGATCACCTTCACTTCCACGCCCCATACCGGCAGTCCGATCGATCCCGGCCGACGAGGCCGGTCCCGTGGGTTGAAGGTTGCGATCGGGCTCGTCTCGGACAGCCCGTAGCCCTCCAGGATCGGCACGTTGAAGCGCTCTTCGAACGCCCTCAGTACCTCTACCGGCAGCGCTGATCCACCGGAGATGCTGATCCGGAGGTTCTGCGCAATGCGCTGGAGGTCGTGGCGGTCTGCGGCCTCATGGCTGAGCAGCGCCCAGTACATGGTCGGTACGCCGGCGAAGAAAGTGATGTTCTCCTGCTCCATTGCCTTCAAGGCGGCAGCGGCATCGAATCGGGGCAGGAGCACGATTGTCGCCCCGCTGGCGAACGCCGCGTTCAGCTGCACCGTCTGGCCGAACGAGTGGAACAGCGGTAGAGCCAGCAGATGGACGTCGTCCTGGTTCATTCCGAACTGACGGCTGGCCAGCAGTGCGTTGTGGACCATGTTGCTGTGGGTCAGCTGTGCTCCCTTGGGCCGGCCGGTCGTGCCGCTGGTGTAGAGCACGACAGCCGTGTCGGTCTCACTGGTCATGGCGGTTTCGACCGCAGGCGGGCAGCCGCGGGTGAACTCGTTGAGCGTTGTGACCCTGTCGACCGGAGCCGGTGCCTGCGGGTCGGCGGTGATCATGACGAAGTGATCGCAGCCCGGCACTGCATCGAACGCGGACAGCCCCGTCTTGCCCATCGGCAGCTCGTCCGTGCCCTCGAAGCAGAAGAAGATCTTGGCCGCCGAGTCTTCCAGGTGATAGGCGATCTCCCGGTCGGTCAACAGGATGTTGAGGGGTACGACCACGGCGCCTGCTTTGAGAGCACCGAAGTAGACGCAGGGGAAGTACGGCAGGTTGGGACAGCTGACGGCCACCCGGTCGCCCGGGCTGATGCCGTGCGCCGCAAGGGCAGCCGCTATGCGGCTCGCCGCAGCGTCCACTTCGGCGTACGACATGCGGGTGTCGCCGAGGATCAGCGCTTCACGGTCGGGATGTTCCCGGGCGGAGTTCTCCAGGACGACGGCCAAGTTGAGCATGGTGGTTCTCCAGTGGTTCGGTGTCAGCTCGCAGCATGAAGTCGGTGGCAGTGGCCCGGTGGCGGCGGTGCGGTTGGTGACGGGTCGAAGCGGCCTCGTAGCCGACGGTTCTCCGCGCATCACAGAACGGCGCGGCCGAAGGGGGCTCCACGATCGTGTACTTCAGTGCCTCAGGGGCGGACGCGTCGCGCACGCCGCCGATGCCTCTCTGTACGTCGTCAAGGCGTCCTGGAAAGTGCCCGGCTGGCCGTGGAGCTCAGGGAGCCGTGACCGGTCCAAGACACTCACGCATTCATGGCGACGGTGCTTTAGCCCTCCCCTGCGAAGCGATCAGCTCACCGTCGAAGTCGCCTGCAAACAAGTGGCTGTATGCGGCCGGGGTGCGGACTTTCCGAGCGTCGTGCTCGTCACCGGCCTCCCTCAAGGCCACGCGTACATGATGTCCTTCGGTCACCGCGCGGCGACCAGCACGCAACTGGCGGGATCAGCACCGACAACGTGGTCACAGGTGTTCATACGATCTCCTTCGATCCGCCATTTCTTGTGCGCATGCCTCATGAGTGAAATCACGTGAAACACACTGTCGGTGATTTCACCGTGCACCCCGAATTTGGGCCATAGGCGGGGGACGGGAAATTGCGCCGCAGTATTGTGCCGTTGCACAACCACGGGGGCTAAACTGCGCACGTGAAGCCACAGCTGAGGCCCAATGACCAGGCCATAGAACTGATCGGCGGGCTGCTTACCGAGGCGGGCCGGCTCGCCGAGGACCTTACCGACGAGATCCTCGGGGGCGAGGAGTCGTACGCCGAGAGCACGCTGCTCAGCCGTGACCAGTTGCGCACTGTGGTGCGCGACAACCTGTCCACGATGTTCCTGGCGCTTCAGGGACGGCCCACGACAGCGGACGCGCCCCGCGCCGCCGGGCGGCTGAAGGCAGAACAGGGCATCCCCCTCGAAGCACTCCTGCACGCCTACCGGATGGCCGGGCGCTTCCTGTGGGACCGGCTGGTCAACACCGCCGTGGACAAGCAGAGCACCGTCCAACTGCTGCATATGGCATCTGACATCTGGACGGTCATCGACGACTACTCCAGCGTGGCCGCCGACTCCTATCGAGCCACCGTCGAGGAACAGTCACGTCGCAACTCCGCAGCCAGGCGCATGATGCTCACCACCCTGCTCGATGGCAGGGCCGGCACACACGCGAGTGCCTGGGAGTTCGTACGCATCCTGGACCTCGACCGCCAGGGCCCGTTTCTTGTGGTGAACGCCGAAGCCCCGGACAGGGACGAGCCGCTGCCCTGCGTGCAGCGGCGCCTCCGTGCCGTCGGAATCGGCTCAGAGTGGACTCAACAGGCCGGGGCCTGGGTGGGTTTGCTGTCTCTCCCCAATGAAGAGGCCATCGCGATGGCGGTCGACCAGTTGACCGACATCGCTGCGTCCCGTGTCGGGGTCGGCCGCCCCTTCGCCTCCCCCGTAAACGCCCCAGCAGCCTGGCGGCAGGCCCAACTGGCTCTTCGGTGCCTGCCACACGGCACTACCGGCACCCACCTGTACGGCCGCGCGCCTGTCTCACTGCTTGCGGCTGCCTCCCCCGACATGGCTCAGGAAGTGGCCCAGTCAGTTCTGGGTCCGCTCCTCTCTCTGCCCCCGCAAGAACAGACCACGTTGATGCAGACCCTGCGTACTTGGTTCGTCGTCGGCGGGTCGACCACGGCGGCGGCCGACAGCCTGCACTGCCACCGCAACACGGTCCTGTACCGCCTCAAACGCATCGCCGAACTGACCGGCCGGCACACCGCCGACGCGGAGTCCTGCGCGGAGCTGTACATCGCTCTCGCAGCCGTAGGCCTGCGCGGGCCGCAAGGGTCAGCAGGTATGCATGGAACGGTGTACTGAGCGCGCGGCTCACAAGAAGACGCCCCCACCACACGCGCGGAGGGTGTTGCAGCCAGGTAGGGCAAAGCCGGGGTCGAGGGTTTGCATGAGCGGCCAGCAACGAAGCACCGCAGCAAGCGGCTTCGTAGCCTGTGGGCTATTGCGGGCAAGCTCGGCTGATACGGCATCACATACGGTCCGTCAACGCATCGCACACCCTCATCGTCCCCCTACGAAGTACTCTGCGGGGACGAACACCCTGTGCCCGGTCTTGAATTGAAGTCGCACACCGGCAGCAGTCCAGTCAGCCGACTCGACCCCGTCCGCGCTTGTTTCGGCGTCGACGTCCACCGAGTGCCCATAAGTCAGGCTCGAATCCCGTCCGATCACCAATCGATACGAGTCATCCCCGGCCAGTGCGCGCTCGCGTATCAGCCCCAGATAGTGCGGTGATTCATCCCGGTACATGCTCCTTGAGGACTCATGGTCACGGTAGACGACGTCGGATCGAGGCCACAGCAGAACACCGAACGCCAGAGCCGTCACTGCAACTCCCCCGACGCAGCCGAGAGATATCAGCCTTCGGGGGCTCCAGCGGCGAAAGCGGCCTTGCCGGGCGCACGAAGCCGACGTGCCCTGAGCCATAAGGGCCTCCCCTCCTGGTTGACGTACGTCATCCCCTGTGACGGGTCGTGTGCCGCGGAACGTGAGCCGTGGAATCACCACCACGCCGAGATGAGGACGCAGAATCCGGCCGAGAAGTTGTCCGTCAGCGCCTCGGCTCCAGGGCTACGAGAGTGTCTGTGCCAGACGCCAACTCAACCTGTCACAAACAGCACAGTCGACCGGCGGCCGTCGGCACGCGGCGGGCGTCCACCGGTTCGCCGTTGAAGGAACGTGGATGTCGCCAGTGAGCGCCGGCCCGTGCCGTGTGCGGCCCGGGCCGGCGCTCCAGCGCCTCAACTCCTGCCGGGTTTCGTGGTGTTCGTGGCGGGCGCGGAGCCGACGGCGTCGCAGTGCGGGACGCTGTTGGGCGGTGCGCAGTTGTCGGGTGTGTTCATCGAGACGACGCTGCGGATGAGGTTCACCTTGGGCAGCATCTGCGCGGCAGCACCACTGCTCTGTTTCCGCTTGGCGCTGTCGGGACCGAGGATGACGCCGAATTGACTGCCGTCGTTGAGGATGCCGCCGCCGCTACCGCGGCCGCCGTTGGCCGCGTTGCCGGTGACGGTGCTGCGGTACAGGGTCGTCGGCTCGTCCGAACCGATGAGGAGGCCGCCGCCGCGTACCGAAGCGATATTGCCTGTGACCCGGGTGGAGTTCAGGCGCAGCGGCCCGGTCTGGCCGTTGATGTCCAGGGTCATGATGCCGCCCCCGAATTCTTCGGCGTCGTTTCCTTCGACGGACGCGTCGTCCAGTCTGGTCTCACCAGCGTTCGCGAGCCCTCCGGCCCAGTCGCCGGCCACATTGCCGCGGATCGCGCCGCCCCGCATCGTCATCGTTCCGCTCGTGGCCACACCGCCGCCGATGTCACTGGAATTGTCATGGACCGTGGTGTCCTTCAGCGCGAGTGTGCCCTGGTTGTTCCAGATTCCGCCGGCAAGGAAGCCCGCTCTGTTGTTCCTGACCGTCACCCCGGTCAGGGTGAGTCTTCCGCGGTCGTTGTAGATGGCCCCGCCTCTGTCTCCCGCCCCCGTACCGGATGCGTCACCGCCGCGGACGGTGACCGAGGCCAGGCTGAGGCGGCCTCCCTGCTGCACGTGAAAGATCCGGAAGCCTCCGCTGGCGCCGGGCGAACGCTGGATGGTGGTGCGCTCCCCTCCGGAGATCCGCACCGTACCGGAGATCTCGGGCAGACCGTCGTCGGCGTTGTCGGCCGCCGTCAGGGAGTACACGCAACGGGAGGCGAGGACGATGGATCCGCCCCCGGCGTTGGCCTTGTTGATGGCCGTCTTCAGAGCGTCGATGTCGTTGCAGGGAACGCGCGTCGGCGCCTGTGCCTGCGCTGGTCCGGCCGGGAGAAGAGTGAGGCACAGGCCGAGGCCGGTGACGGCGATCATGGATACGCGTCTGAGGGTGTCTGTCATGGCTTCCCTTGGCTGTGAGGACGGGCAGGGAGAACGAGGGACGGTGACGCCCAGCCACCGGGCAGCCATCGCCCCTGAGCAGCACCGACCGACACTCAGAGCTGTATACGAAGCGTGTATCCAGCGCATACGCGAATGGGCCGTCTGGCGGCCTCCTGACCCCGGGCCCTCTCGGGTTCGGACGAACCGAGTCCTCGGCCCCGTCCTCGCATCGAGAGGTCCACTCTCCGGGCTCGAAGCCCGGCACCCGCTGGGCCGTGCGAGACCGAAAGCGACGCCTCCGACCGCATTGGCGCATGGAACGTCATCTCTGACTCCGACTGACCAGGGTCCCGCAGCCGTACCGGGTTCACCCGAGCGTGGACGCTCGACGGCGGGGATTTCAGCACGGGCTGCTCAGGCTGCTGTGGCCGCCCCGCTCCGATACCGCGGCTCTCCGTCACGCGAGGGGGATGCGTTCCAGGAGAAGGTGGAAGCCGGCTCGTCCGGACATCCGTCGCCTGAGCGAAGGGCGGAGCTCTGCGTCGCCGTGATCGGCGACCGCTCCGGGCTCTTCGGCCTCGGCACCTCCGGCGAAGGCTGCGACGCCGAAGACCTCGCCCTGCCCGGCGTCCAGGGCCAGTTGGCCGACGCGCTGCCGGCCACCGGCACGCCTGTCGTGCTGCTCGTCGTATCCGGCCGGCCCTACGCGCTCGGCGCCCATGCCGGCCGTGCGGCCGCCGCCGGCCAGGCCTTCTTCCCCGGCGAGGGAACGCGGACTCCCTTTCCCCGCACCGAGGTTCGCGACGCTCTCGTGGCCAACGCCACGAGCGAGAAGGTCCATGACCTGATGGCCGGTTCCCCGAACCAGCTGCTCGACAGCTTGTTCTGAGTCAGGATCTACGCACGACACGCATCGCCAGACCCGAAGCGCGCGGACGCCATCGCGAGCTTCGGGGCACCCCCCACCTCCCTATCGAGGAGCTGCAATGCGACTTCGCACATTCCGAAAACCGATCAACACCCTCATCGCCCTGGTTGCGGTGGTTCTCGCGGGGGCGCTCATAGTCACCGCGAACGCAACCGCCTCTCCCCCGGACCGGCCGTCCAGCACGGCCGCGGACGAGGACATCAGGCAGTACGAGATCCAGGGGCCCTCCAGCGCCGCAGACCGCACGGCACTCGCCGCCACCGGTGTCTCGCTGGACGAAGTCCACGATCACTCCGTGGTCGTCAGCGCCGACTCGGCCCAGGCCGCCAAGTTGCGCAAGCTCGGGCACAAGCTGAAGAAGCTGAGCGGGCCCCCTGCCCGTACAGGCGGACAGGCCCGCAAGCCAGGCGACTTCCCGCCCGACGACTCCGGCTATCACACCTACGCCGAAGCGATGAAAGAGATCGACAAGCGCATTAAGCAGAACCCCGAGATCATGAGCAAGAAGGTCATCGGCAAGTCCCACGAGGACCGGGACCTCATCGCCGTCAAGATCAGTGACAACGTCAAGAAGGACGAGGACGAGCCCGAAGTCCTCTTCACCCACCACCAGCACGCCCGCGAGCACCTCACCGTCGAGATGGCGCTCTACCTGATGCGTGAGTTCGGCAAGGACTACGACTCGGACGACCGGATAAAGAAGGCCGTGGACGGCCGCGAGATCTGGATCGTCCCCGACCTCAATCCGGACGGCGGCGAGTACGACATCAAGTCCGGTTCCTATGAGAGCTGGCGCAAGAACCGGCAGCCCAACTCCGGCTCCGATCAGGTGGGCACGGACCTGAATCGCAACTGGGACTTCAAGTTCGGCTGCTGCGGCGGCTCTTCAGACGATCCCGGCGACGAGACCTACCGAGGCAAGTCCGGCGAGTCCGCACCCGAGGTGAAGGTCGTCGCCGACTTCGCACGCTCCCGCGTGGTCGGAGGCAAGCAGCAGCTCAAGGCGGCCATCGACTTCCACACCTACAGCGAGCTGGTGCTCTGGCCCTACGGGTGGACCACCGACGACACCGCCGAGGGCCTCACCCAGGACGACCACGACGCGTTCGAGGCCGTGGGCAAGAAGATGGGCAAGAGCAACAAATACACCGCGGAGCAGTCCAGCGACCTCTACATCACGGACGGATCGATCGACGACTGGCTGTGGGGTGACCAGAAGGTCTTCGCCTACACCTTCGAGATGTATCCGACGGACTCGGGCAGCGGCGGCTTCTACCCGCCCGACGAGGTCATCGAGCGCGAGACGAGCCGTAACCGGGACGCGGTGCTGCAGTTGATCGAGAACGCCGACTGCATGTACCGGTCCATCGGCAAGGAAGACAAGTACTGCAAGGACAAGTGAGTCGCGAGAGACGCGGCCGAGGGGCCGGGCACGTGCTTCACGTGCCCGGCCCTGGTGCGTTCACCGGGGACGGTGCCACGTGCGGCGTGACGATGCTCCCGCCGTCCGGGATGTTCCCGCCCGGGAACAGTTGCAGTGGTCATGACGCTGGATGGCCGGCGCGTTTCGCGTCAGTGCCGGAATGACGCGGTCAGCGAGCCGAGTCCACGACCAGTCGTACGGCAAGTCCACCGAAGATGGCGGCCGAGACCCGGTCGAGCCAGCGGCGGACGGCGTTCCGGCGGAGTACCTGCTCGGACAGCGTTCCGGACAGCAGGCCGACCGACGCGTCGACGGTCAGACCGACCACGATGAAGATCGCGCCCAGCACCATGAACTGCAGGGTCACCGGCCAGCTGCCCCCGCTGGTCGTCAGGAACTGCGGAAAGAACGCCAGGTAGAAGATGATGATCTTCGGGTTCGCCAGGTTGGTGAGGAACGCCATCACGTACACCTTGCGCAACGAACGCTTGTGAGCCGGGAGCGTGCTTTCCGCGGCCCCGTTGAGCTGCCGACTCGCCTGCCACGTCGTCACCGCGAGATAGACCAGGAACAACGCGCCGCACACGCGCACGACTTCGAGCACGTACGGCGCCGCCCGCAGCAGCGCACCCAACCCGAACGCGGCCAGGGCCGTATGCACCGCAAGCCCGGCCGATACTCCGAGCGCTGCGACAACACCGGTCTTCCGCCCGCCGGCGAGCGCGTTGGCCACGATGAACATCATGTCGGGACCCGGCGCCACGCTGAGCAGAAAGACCGCGATCACGAACGCGACGACTGCTGCCTCACTCACGCCGTGAGCCTAGCTACAGCCAACGTCCTTGAGCACCTTGATTCTTGCCGGCCGGCGCGGCCACCGCGCCCCGGGCCGGTTGAGGCTGTCCGCTCTCAGAGCGGCACGACGCCGGTCAGCACGGCAGCCACGGTCATCACGAGCGTGGTCGCGAACGCCCAGCCGAAGATGAAGCGCTGGTGCTCGCCGAGCTGGACGCCCGTCATGCCGACGAGGATGAACGTGGCGGCCGTGAGAGGGCTGAGCGGGAAGCCCGTCGTCATCTGGCCGAGAATGGCCGCGCGGGCGATCTCGGCCTGCTCGGTGCCGAATCCGTGTGCGGTCTCCGAGAGCACCGGCAGCACGCCGAAGTAGTACGCGTCGGGGGTCAGGGCGAGACTCAGCGGCATGCCCGTCACGGCCACGACTCCGGGGAGATGACCTCCCATCGATGCGGGGATGACGGAGACGAGGGCCTGCGCCATCTCGTCGATCATCTTGGTGCCGGTGAGGATTCCCGCGAGCACCCCGGACGCGAAGATCATGGTGGTCACCAGGACGACGTTCTTGCCGTGCCGGTCGAGCAGCGCCTGCTGGTCCTCCCAGCGGGGGTGGTTGACGAGCAGCGCGAGCGCGAAGCCGAGGACGAACAGCACCGGCAGCGGCATCAGTTGCAGCACCAGGCAGACCAGCAGGGTCAGCGTGAGCACCGGGTTGAAGACCATCAGCCAGGTGCGTGGACGGGCCGGCGCCTCGTGCTCGTCCTTCGCATCCGCGACCGTGGCCGAGGCCACCGGGCCAGGCGCCGTGACGGCGGGTCCGCTCTGCGCTTCTCCGGGCAGCGCCGTGCCGCCGGCCTCCACGTCAGGGCCCTCTGCGCCGTCCGTACGTGCGTCCTCCCGGGACAGATCGCCCAGACGCTTCCGCTCGCGCCGCCCGATGAGGTACGAGGCCAGCAGGACCCATGCGATGCCGCAGCCCATCGCGGGCAGGAGGGGCACGAAGATCTCGGAGGTGTCCAGCTTGAGCGCCGCCGCCGCCCTTGCGGTGGGCCCGCCCCAGGGGACCATGTTCATCACGCCGGCGCCGAGGCAGACGACCCCGCTGAGGACGAGCGGCCGCATGCCCAGCCGGCGGTAGACGGGCAGCAGTGCGGAGACCGTGATGAGGAAGGTGGATGCCCCGTCGCCGTCGAGTGCCACGCACATCGTCAGCACGGCGGTGCCGACGCAGATGCGCAGCGGGTCCCCGCGGGCGATCTTGAGGATGCCGCGTATCAGCGGGTCGAAGAGACCGGCGTCCACCATGAGGCTGAAGTACAGGACAGCGAAGGCGATCATGATGCCGGTCGGCGCCACCGTCGCCAGCCCGTCGAGGACCATCGCGCCGAGCTTGTCCGCGAAGCCTCCTGCGAGCGCCGCCAGCACCGGAAGCAGCACCAGTGCGACCAGCACGGACAGCCGCTTGGTCATGGTGAGCAGGAGGAAGAGACCGATCGTGGTGAAGCCCAGTGCTGCCAGCATGATCTCTCGCTCTCGTGTCCCGGGCCTGGCGGCGGGCGACTCATGGATGTGGGGGCGTCGCGTTGCCCGAGAGTTTCGGAGCCGGATCGAATGGGTGTCCAGCATTGAACCGGGATCCACTCATGCGATGTGCGCATCAGTTCGGCGTTGCTCGCACCTATGCTGACCGCTCATGGACGCCACACTCCGCCAGCTCTCCGCGTACGCCGCCGTCGCACGGGCGGCGAGCTTCACCGCCGCCGCGTCGCAGCTGCACGTCTCGCAGTCGTCGCTGAGCCGTGCGGTCGCCGACCTCGAACGGGTGCTGGGGGCGCAGCTGCTGGAGCGCGACACCCGCAACGTGCAGCTGACCGCGGCCGGTTCGGAAGCGCTGAGGATCGCGGACCAGATCCTCGGTGCGCACCGGGCGGGGATGAAGGAGATGGAGCGCTTCCTGCTGGGTGAGTCCGGGACCGTCGCCGTGGCGACGCTGCCGTCCGTCGCCGCCGTACTGCTGCCGCAGGTGATCTCGGAGTTCCGCAGACAGCGGCCGCACGCGGCCGTGCGGATCATGGACGGCCCGGAGCGCACCGTGCTAGGCCATGTCACCTCGGGCGACGCGGACTTCGCGATCACGACGGGCGAGCCCTCGGCGCAGCTGGAGCACCGGCCCCTGGTCCGCGACCGGTTCGTCGCGGTGCTGCCGCCCGGCCACGACTTGGCCGAGCGGGAGGAGGTGGCGTGGGAGGAGCTGGCGCAGCATCCGTATCTCGCGGTCGGCCGGGACGCCAGCGTACGGAGGCTCGCCGACGCCACCTTCGCGCAGATCGACGCCCGCGTCGTTCCCGCCGCGGAGGCCGTGAGCGTGGCGACGCTCGGCGGTCTGGTCGCGGCCGGGCTCGGAGTCTCCGCCATGCCCGCTCTCGTGCTTCCGCTCCTGGGGAGCGGGCCGTTCGTGACCAGGCCGCTCGCCCGGCCCGTGGTCCACCGCCGCCTCGACGTCGCCATGCGGGCACGGCGGACGGTTCCCCTCGCGGCGCACCGCTTCCTGGAGACTCTCACCGCGCTGCGCGAGGAGGACGGCGGCCTCCCGGACGGCGTCTCGTGGGCGTGAGACCCCGGCAGCCATGCCAAATGCGCATCGATTGATGGTTCTTTCTTGCTGGACAGGCATTTCTTCGCTCGGAGAGGCTGAACGGGACGCCGACCACTGCCGAGCGAGGGAGCGCCCCTGTGACCGCCGACCACCACGACTCCGGACGCCGCGGGCAGCTGTGCGATCTGAAGGTGGTCGAGTTCGCCCACGTCGTGGCCGGACCGCTGGCGGGCTCGATGCTGGCGGACCAGGGCGCGGACGTCGTGCACGTCGAACCCCCGGGGTCCGGTGACGCGGCTCGCGCCATGGGCCCGCGGCGCGACGGCGCACCCCTGTGGTTCAAGGTCGCCGGACGCAACAAGCGATCCGTCACTCTCGACCTGCATCAGGAGGAGGGCCGCCGGCTCGCGCGCCGCCTCGTCGCCTGGGCCGACGTCGTGATCGTCACGCTGCGGGCGGGACGCCTGCGCGAATGGGGACTTGACTGGGAGTCGGTGCACCGGCTGAACCCGAAGGCGGTGCTGCTCCAGGTCTCCGGCTACGGCGCGACATCCTCGCTGGCCGACAGCCCCGGCTTTGGGAAGATGGGCGAGGCGCGCAGCGGCGTCGTTCATCTGACCGGCTTTCCGGACGGCCCGCCCGTGCACACCGGCTTCTCCCACGGCGACGCGGTCAACGGACTGATGGGCGCGTACGCGGTGCTGGCCGCACTCCACCGCCGCGAACGCGACCCGGACTTCGACGGCGAGTGGATCGACCTCGCTCTCTTCGAACCGCTCTTCCGGCTCGTCGAATGGCAGGTCATCGTGCACGACCAGTTGGGCACCGTGCCCGAGCGGTCAGGCAACCAGCTCGCCGTCGCACCCGCCGCTGTCATCAACACATACCGGTCCCGCGACGGCGAGTGGATCACGGTCACCTCGGCGACGCTGCGGTCGGTGCGCAACGTCGCGGTCCTTCTCGGCCTGCCCGAGGAGGAGTTCACCACGGCCGAGGCACAGCAGGCCGGCCGCGACCGGCTCGACGCGGGGCTGCGCGAGTGGGTCGCCCGGCGTTCCACCGACGAATGCCTGGAACTCTTCGCCCGCAACGAGGTGGTGGCCTCCCGCGTCTTCGACGCCGCGGACATCGCAGCCGACCCCGTCTATGCGGAGCGGGAGGACATCATCACCGTCGAGGACCCGGATCTCGGCCGCGTGCGGATGCAGGCCGTCATCCCTCACTTCCGGCAGAACCCCGGGCGGGTGTGGCGCACCGGGCCCGCGCTCGGCGAGGACAACCGCCTCGTCTACCACCACTGGCTCGGCATCGGGGACGAGGAGCTCGCCGAGCTGGAGCAGCACGGTGTCGTCTGAGCGGGAAGGGCCGTGCGGGATCCGGCGCGCGCCGTTGCGGTCGCTGCTGTTCGTCCCAGGCACCAGGACGGATCGGCTGGCCAAGGCCGAGACTTCCGGTGCCGACGCGGCGATCCTCGACCTGGAGGACGCCGTGGCGGAGCAGGACAAGGGGGCGGCCCGTGAGCGCGTGGCCGAAGCCGTCGCCCGGCGTTCCGCAGCCGATACGGACGATGGCGGCAGCACCGGCGACCGTGAGCCCACTCGCGGTTCGGGCGGCATGGCGCTCTTCGTACGGATCAATCCGCTCGACTCGTGGCAGGCCGCCGAGGAACTGCGGGCAGTGGCACGGCCCGGACTCACCGGACTCGTCCTGCCGAAGGTGCGCTCGGAGGAGGATGTGAGGATCGCCGACCGGCTGCTCAGCTGGTGCGAGCGCGAACACGGCCTCCCGGTGGGCACGTTCGCACTCGTCCCCCTGCTGGAGACGGCCCGCGCCCTGCGCA
This sequence comes from Streptomyces winkii, assembly GCF_032248595.1. Classification (NCBI taxonomy): domain Bacteria; kingdom Bacillati; phylum Actinomycetota; class Actinomycetes; order Kitasatosporales; family Streptomycetaceae; genus Streptomyces; species Streptomyces winkii. Next base: position 132,270 of record NZ_JASTTH010000004.1, read on the forward strand.
ACGCACACGACGTCGCCGCCGCGGCCCCCCGTGTCGCCTACGCCGGCGCGCTGACCGCACCCGGCGGCGACGTCGAACGCGCCGTCGGCTACCGCTGGAGTCCCGAGGGCGCCGAGACCCACGCCCTGCGCTCGCGCGTCCTGCTCGACGTACGGGCCGCCGGTGCCGAACACCCCGTCAGCGGTCTGTGGACGCACATCGGCGATCTACCGGGGCTGCGGCGCTTCGCGGAAGAGAACCGCTCACTCGGCTACGCGGGAATGATGGCGATCCACCCCTCGCACGTCCCTGTGATCAACGAGGTGTTCTCCCCCGACGCGGATGAACTCGCCCGCGCCGAGCGGCTGATCACCGCGGTGCGCGACGCACAGGCAGCGGGCACGGGCGCAGTGACCTTCGAAGGGCGGATGGTGGACGAGGCGATGGCCGCGAACGCCCGTGAGGTCCTCATGCGGCACGGGCGGCGCGTGGCCCCTGCGGAGGCGGACGCGGAGGGCGGCACGAGCCACTCGGCCTGAGCGACACCCGGCGAGACCCGGGCGCCGTGTGCAGCGCACGCAGGATGAGGAAGCCCTCAGCTTCGGCTCACTGTGGATTCAGGTCGGCGGGCGATAAAGGTTCCATGGCCGACCCGGTAGCCGTGCCCGCGGACGGTCTCGAGGAACGCGGGCCCGATCTTCCGCCGCAGCGCGGCCACGTACACCTCGACCACATTGGAGTTGGGATCGAAGTCGATCTCCCAGACCATGCGCCGGAGTTGACGGCGGGAGAGCACCATCCCCGCATGCCGGACGAAGGTGGCGAGCAGCGTGAGTTCGCGGCTGGACAGATCGACTTCGCGCCCGTCCAGCACCGCGCGGTGCGTGAGCAGGTCGACGGTCAGCGGACCGGCCTTCAGCGCGGTACTCGCCTCTTCCCGGGACCGCAGCCGCGCGCGGATGCGGGCCGCGAGCAGAACCAGATCGACTTCGAGCTTCCGGCCGTCGCACCCGCCGCTCCCTGTCGGCCCATGTACCTGTTCTCGCCCACCGAGCTGAAGTCACCGTGAGCCCGGAATGAGGATTCCCTCAGGTCCGTGTGCTCCCAGGACCCGTCGACGGCATCGCCCCCGAAAATCCTCACCGCCTGAGGATCCGGGCGGCGGTGCGTTCACCGCGCGACGGTTGCGAGGACGTCGTGGCCCAGGCGCCGTATGACATCCGTGGCCAGCCGGTGCCGCACCAGTTTGCCGTCCCGGGTGGAACGGACCAGGCCCGCGTCGCGCAGCGTCCGCAGCGTGCGGGAGACCTGCGGTTCGCTGGACCCGAGCCGGGCTGCCAGCTCCGAGGTGGTGATGGGCTCGCCCAGCAGATGACGGCACAGCTCCATGCGGGCCGGCGATCCCAGCGCCATCAGCCGGTCGTGCAGGTCCCGCACGGTCAGCTGCCCTGCCGGGGCGGCGCCGCGTGCCGCGTACTGCACCACGACGCACGAGGAGTGCTCGTTCTTCACGGTCAGGTGCGGCCACACCCGTGCCGACGGCACCAGGACGAGCGAGCGCGGGGAGACCTTGACCTCGTCGATCTGGAGCTTGTCCAGCCGCACCCGGTTCCCGGGCCCGAACCGGGCGGCCGTCGGCAGCAGTTCGGTGAGCACCGCCGCCGGCGGCCGTGCCGTCAGCCGGTTCCGTACCTCCCGCGCATGGTGGTCCAGGGCCGGACGCAGGGAGCGCCAGTCTTCGGCGAAGAACGCGCTGTCGGCGGCCCGCAGCACTGCCAGCAGCCGGTCCCGCAGGTCCGTCGGCGACGCCACCAGCTGCCGTGCCAGCTCACCGCGGGCGTACGAGCGGCGCAGACAACGGCGTACGTAGTCGTCCGCGGACGAGGTGCCGGCGCGCAGTTCGCCGGGCGGCGGCACGGGCCCGCGAGTGCCGAGCACCCCGGGGGCCACCAGCTCCGTGAAGTCCTCGACCGGCAGCGCCGCTACCCCGGCCAGGTCCTCGTCCAGACTCGCCGCGAGCGGCAGCGTACGGGGAAAGAAGAGGCGGCAGCGGAAGCGTGCCCACAGGGGCGCGAACACCGACAGCTCTTCCCACAGGACGGGGTCCGCCGCGGCTGCGCGGGCCGCCCAGTCGGCGGCCTCCGGGTGGTGCTCGGGTTCGGCGAGCACGTGCAGGCTCGCCATCAGTTCCGACAGCGCGGACGGTCCGACTGCCAGGTCGGCGCTGTCGAGCCCCCCGAGGTCGAGGACGATGCTCACGGTGTCAGCCTACGGCGGCGCTCACCGCACCGGAGCGCCCGGACCGAGCGGGATCCCGATCAGATACCAGGCGAAGAACAGCAGCACCCAGACCACCAGCATGATCATGGCGACGGGCAGGGTGAAGGAGACCAGGGTGCCGATGCCGGCCTTGCGGCGGAGGGTCTGGAGGTAGCCGATGCAGAGCATGAACGACGTACTCATCGGCGTGATGGAGTTCGTGCAGGAGTCGGCGATGCGGTAAAGGGCCATGGTGGTGGCCGGGTTGGTGCCGAGCAGCAACAGCATGGGCACCAGCGCGGGGGCGATCAGCGCCCACAGGGCCGAGCCCGAGGTGATGAGCAGGTTCATCAGGGCGACGGCGACGATCAGCACGGTGAACAGCACCAGGGCGGGAGCGCCGAGCTGCTGGAGGAAGTTCGCTCCTTCGACCGCGACGACCGTTGCGATGTTGGTCCACTGGAACAGTGCGACGAACTGGGCGACGGCGAAGAAGAGCACGAGGAGCGGCGCGATGAAACGCACTCCCTCCGCCATGGCTTCCGGTATCCCGCGGCTTCCGCGTATCCGCCCGGTGAGGCGTCCGTACACCGCGCCGATGAGCAGGAAGAAGACGGTGAGGAAGACCGAGATGGCGTCCATGAAGGTGGACTCCACGATGGCGCCCCCCTTGCCACGGAGCGGCGAGGCGGCGGGCAGCATCGCCGACACGATCAAGGCGGCGTAGCAGAGCACGGCCAGCGCGGTCAGCTTCAGGGCCCGCGCCTCGGTCGCCTCATCGACCCTGGCGGCGACCGTCTGCTGTGCGGCGGCGGCCTCCAGGTCCGGGTCAGGCGTCAGATGGTGCTCGCGCTTGGCGAGGATCTTGTCCACGACGAGGGCGATGGTTCCGGCGAGGACGAACGCGGACACCGTGGTGAAGTACATGTTGTCCGTCGCGCGGACCACGACGTCGGGGTCGACGAGTCGGGCGGCCTCGGTGGCCACGGACGCGAAGAGCGCGTCGCCGGGGGCGATCAGCGGGTTGGCGTCGCCCGCGGCGTTGATGGATACGAACGCGACGATCATGCCGAGCATCGGGGAACGCCCCACGGCGCGGAACGCCACCGCCCCGAGCGGTATGAGGACGACGTACGCGGAGTCGGAGAGGAACTTCCCCAGTACGCCTCCCAGGGCGACGCCCAGGACGACCGTGCGCGGCGAGAGACCGGACAGCATGCGGCGGGCGAGCGCCTCGAAGAGCCCGGACCGCTCGGCGACGGCGACGCCGAGCATGACCATCAGTACGGTGCCGAGCGGGCCGAAGGTGACGTACGACTCCTGGGCACCGCTGATCAGGTCGCGTACCGCGTCCGCCGACAGGGCACTGCGGACGGCGACCGGGTCGCCCGAGGACGGGTCCTCGACCTTCAGGCCCGCGGCGTTCAGCCCGAAACTGGTGACGGCGACGATCCCGCACAGGATCCAGAACAGCCAGAACGGATGGGGCAGTGCGTTCCCCGCCCTCTCGACCTTGTCGAGAAGCCGCAGGCCGCGGCCGCCCTCATCGGGCTCGGCGGCCGGTGCCTCCTGGCTGCGGTTGTCAGTTGTCTTCACGGCGATCTCCACTGGGACGGCGGGAATGCGGGCACCACGCGGCTCTTCAGCCGCGGCGTGCGGATCGACATGCGGGGAGTGAGCTCAGGGCCGGGCAGACCCGGGCCGAGCAGGATCGGTGCGAGAGAGCCGTCGCGGTGGCGGCGGGCCTCTTGGGTTGCGCTGCACAGTAGGTCCCGCGTCCGGGCCCGTCACCGTCCGGACGGACAGTTGACCTGATGACGTCAAGTGATCGCCATGGCGGCGGCCACTGCCTACCGTCCCGGGTGTGACCACGTACGACACTCCTGCCCGCAGTCCCGAACCCCTCCACCGGGGCGCACTGTGGCGCCGCACCGTGCACATCCCGATGCGTGACGGCGTCCTCCTCGCCGCGGACGTCTACTCCGCCTCACCGGAGCCGGAGACGACCCCGCTCCCCGTGCTTCTGGAACGCACCCCGTACGGCCGCCGCTCGCGGCGCGCGTCGGACCAGGACCGCAGCGATGCGCCCGTGCCGCAGCCGCAGGACATCGCCCGGTACTTCACCGACGCCCGGTACCACGTCGTACGCCAGGACTGCCGGGGACGGGGGGACTCCGAGGGCACGTTCGTGAAGTACCTCGGCGAGGGCGCGGACGGAGCCGACACGATCGCCTGGCTCACCGGCCAGCCGTGGTGCGACGGCAGGGTCGCGATGACGGGGGTGTCCTACTCCGCACACGTCCAGGCGGCCGCGGCAGCCGAGGGGGTGGCCGGACTCGCGGCGATGTTCCAGGACTCGGGCGGCCTCTCCTCCGGCTACGACGCAGGAATGCGGATGGGCGGCGCCTTCGAGCTGAAGCAGGTGACCTGGGCGCTGCGGCACGCGACGAACAGCCCGGAAGCGGCGGCGGACGTCGTGCTTGCCAAGGAGCTGCGCCGGGTGGACGTGGCGGGCTGGTTCGGTGCGATGCCGTGGCGGCCTGGCTGCTCACCGCTGCGGCACCTGCCCGCGTACGAGGACTTCCTGCTGGAGCAGTGGCGGCAGGACGCCTTCGGGGACTACTACCGCAACCCCGCGATCTACGGCCGCGGCTTCTACGAGCGCTTCCCCGACGCACCGAGTCTGCACATGGGCAGCTGGTACGACCCGTACGTCCGCTCCACCATCGAGAACTTCACCGCACTGCGAGAGCTGAAGTCGGCGCCCGCGTATCTGGTGATGGGGCCGTGGACGCACGGACACCGGTGCGAGAGCTACGCCGGAGACGTCGACTTCGGCCCGCAGTCGACGCTCGACGGCAACCTCGCACCGTCGTATCTGGAGTTCCGGCGCCGCTGGTTCGACCGAGCGCTGGGCCGTGCCGACGGCGGGAGCCCGGACGACGGCGAGATCCCCGCAGTCCAGTACTTCCTGATGGGCGGCGGCGACGGCCGGCGGGACGCGGCCGGGCGGATGCGCCACGGCGGTGAGTGGCGTACCGATACCCAGTGGCCGCCGACGTCGGCCGGACCCGTCGCTCTCTACCTCACCGCCGAGGGCCAGATCACCACCACCCCGCCCAAGGCCGCCTCCGCGTCGGTGACCTACGACTTCGACCCGCGCAACCCGGTACCGACCATGGGCGGCCAGGTCACATCGGGCGAGCCGGTGATGACGGGCGGGGCATACGACCAGAACGCACCCGACGCCCGGGTTTACGGGGCGCGCGAGCCGTATCTGCCGCTGAACTCCCGTCCCGACGTGGTCAGTCTGACGACGCCGCCGCTGGAGCGCGACGTGGTGCTGGCCGGCCCGGTCTCGGCCAGGCTCTACATATCCAGCACGGCTCCGGACACCGACTTCACCGTCAAGCTCGTCGACGTCCACCCGCCGAACGACGACTACCCGCACGGCTTCGCCATGCTCCTCACCGACGGCATCGTCCGCTGCCGCTTCCACCGCTCCAACGAGAGGCCGGAGTTGCTCACCCCGGGCGAGGTCTACGAGATCGACGTGACGGCCCCGGACACGGCGAACCGCTTCGCTGCCGGCCATCGCATCCGGCTCGACATCTCCTCCAGCAACTTCCCGCGCTTCGACGTCAACACCAACACCGGCGAACCGGAGGCCCGCGCCCGCAGAACCGCCGTGGCCACGAACACCGTTCACATGGACGCCGAGCACCCCTCCCATCTGCTGGTGTGGCTGGAGGGAGGGGCCTGCGCGCTGGCGGGGACGCCCTGAGGAGACGGCCACATGCACACGACGTCGGAGGACATCGGGTTCTCATGCGACGGTTTCTCAGGAGCTCGGAGTCCCCACGGGCCACAATCCGCCCGGGAAGGCGTAGGTGTCCTGAGCCTTGTTCTTCACATCATTCACGGCGGAGACCTGCCCGGTCAGGAAGGTGGTCAGGGCCCCCACCGATGTGACCAGCAACGTGATGTTCGCTCCGACCGCGACGCCTGCGGCGCTCAGTCCTGCGGCAGCTCCTTCTCCCGTGGCCACAGCGACATAGCAGGCCACCATCTCGCCCAGGAACTGGGCGACGGCACCGGCGATGGCCACATAGAAGACCAACCCTGCGCCGGCAGACGTCGTCAGGATGTCGGCCATCTTCTTCGCGATCCCTCCGATCTGGCCGACGGCCACCGGCTGCCGCGATACCCGGTTCTCGTACCTCTCAGCGGCGGGCCCGTGCCAATCTCGTCGCGACGCGAGGGCGTCCAGCGGTCCCTTGATGTCTCCATGCACCTTCAGATAGTGGTCGCCCCAGTCTGAAGCCGCGCGGAACATCAGCAGAGGGGCCGCAGACCCTTTGACGATCTCCACCAGTTTTTCAAGCAGTTGGTCGGTCAGGGACACCAACTGCTGTGCGGACCACTTGATCGCCTTCTTGACAGGGTCCGGGATCAACGGGCTGTTGAGCAATTCATTGACTCTACCGACGATCTTCTTGAGCTGATCGGGCCCCACCCACAGCCCTCGGTTGATTTTTTCAATGGCGGTCTCGAACTGAGCCGTGTTGAAAGCTGCCATTGAGTCGGCCTCCACTAGTAAATCCCTGTGAGTTCCTCACTGACCCGGCCTTCGTTTTCCTCATAGGCGGTGGCGGTCTTGAACAGTGCGTCGGCGATCTTCCCCATCTCCGCACCCCCTTCGCGGCAGCGGTCCGACACCTGTGTCACCGCCTTGTCGTATGCGGTGAACAGGATCTGGAAGACCCCGGCCTCAGTGCGCGTCATACGGAGCAACTCCACGCGCTGCTCGACTTCTTTCAGGGCCTCGGCGCTCTTGTCCCACGTTCTCGCCTCTCTGCGGATCGAGTCGGCTTCAGCCTTCACGGTCATCGAATACCCCCTTTCGTCAGTCCCCGGCGAGCCGTCGCGGATCCTTGAGGACCGACAACGCTTCGTCGACCAGAGATGACAGATGCTGTGCCTCTCCCGCCGCGGCGGCTGAGCCTTCGGCTTGGCGGAGTGCCGCGCGGGCATCCTCCAGCGCCTCTTCGAAAGCGGTGTTCAAGCCGATGGCTGACTGCTTGCCGGCCCAGGCGGCGTCTACCGTGCAGCCCTGGAACGTGCCTCCGCCGAGCGTCAGTGAGATCCGGCGGCTGCGGTCGGCGCCGGTGACGCGGGGGTCAGGGAGTGCCGGCGCGTCGATGGCACGGTCCAGGGCTGAGATGGCCTCTTCCGCGATCTCATCCACGGAGCGCGCGAAGACGTACCGGGGCTCCGGACCGCCCTCATCGGTGGAGGCAGCCGAGGGTTCGTCCCTTCCGTCCAAGCGCGCGGCCCGCGCCTCCCAGTCGCTTTCGAACAGACCGGATGACCAGGCGGACATAAGCTCCGACGCAGCGGCCTCGGCCGCCTCCATCACGGCGGTACCGATCTCGTCCGGTTGCCGTCGCCTGCTCCAGTCTCGGGATACGGCGATCCGCTCCGGCAGGCCGTCCGCGCCGATACGCACTTCCACAACTCCCCGGACATCGGAGCCTGTTGCGCCCGCCGGAATGCGGTCTTGGATCTCGGAGAATATCCGTTGCGCCTCCGCGGCCTGCTTTCCGAGCGCGCGCAATTCCCCGAGCAGCCGCTCATCCACGGCAGGACCTGCGGTCGGCAGTGAAAAGTCGCATCCTCCCGCCCCTTGCCGCTACCACCACCGACTGCAACTGACGTTGTCGCAGGCGCGCATATACACGCGCAGGGCGCCCCGGTAAGGGTAGTTCTTTCCGAACTTCATATACTTCTGCGTCACCCTCCCCGATTCCCAGTAGATCTTCATCTGCACGGACACGTGAGCATCGGCGCCTGCCCACTTGAGGTGACCGTCGTAACCGCCGTGACCGTCCTTCTTCCACCACTTTCCGACGTCGGCCGAGAGACCCTTGGTCGGTGTGTACAGGGTCTTGACCCGGTACTTGGTGAAGTGCGGCTGGGACGGCGCAGCGCCGGCAACCTCCCCACCGGCAAGGGTCATGGCGATGGCCGCGGCAACCACAACTGCGCTACGTCGGAAATGCACGAGATACTCCCCCTTGGCCCGATACCCCTCGAGTGATCCGAGAGCGCGGCGCAAGCGGTGCGCCGGTACTGCGGGCGCTCGCCCACGCCGCCGTTCTGACGTGGTCGACGCTCAAAGCTAGCCCGCCGCCGCGGGGGCGTCGTTAGCAGTGAGTGCCAGCCTCTTAGCGTGCTGCGTCAGGACCGCCACCGTGCAGGGCCAGCTGCCGGTATTCGCGCGGCGGTATGCCGTAGGCGGTGCGAAAAGCCCGGGTGAAATCGGCGGCGCGGCGGAAGCCCCAGTGCGCGGCCACGGCATGGATCGGCCGGGTGGCCAGCGTCGGATCTGCGAGGTCGCGCCGGGCGCGTTCGAGCCGGTGCTGGCGAATGAACGCGCCGACGGTGGTGCCCTGGCCCTGGAAAAGGCGGTGCAGGGTGCGGAGCGAAATGTGATGGGCCTCGGCGATCAGGTCCGGGCCGAGACCAGGGTCGGCCAAGTGCCGGTTGATGAAGGCCTGGACGCGTACGACCAGGGTCTGCTGGTGGGTCTCGGGCGGCAGCGCCCGGTCGGCGCCGAAGTGGTGCGCAAGCAACGACGCGGCGAGATCGAGTGCCACGCCGCCCAGCCGTGAGGCGTCCGCGGGCGCGTAGCGAGTCGCGTCAGTAGCCAGGCGGGCGATGAACTGGGCGAACAGGGCGCCGATCCCCTCCCGGCCGGGTAAGTCCACCGCGAGCAGCCGGTCGGCGACGTCGGCAGGCAGCGGCAGAAGCGCCCGTGGGATGAGTGCCTGCACCAACGTGACGTCACCTGCGGCCCGTTGGTCCTCCCCGCTCCGGCGTGCCGCGCTCCGGTCGGCGCCGAGCCGTCCCACGTAGGGCCGTGAGGTGGTGGACAGGGTCAGGTCACCGGCCCCCAGGACGGTCTGCCGGTCTCCCTGGTCGATGGCGACGGACCCCCGCCGCGCGAAGGCGAGATGGTACAACTCGGGGTCCGACTGCCGGATCAGCTTCGGCGTGCGGTCGGAGCGCAGCGAGGGGCAGGCGAGCACGGACACCTGCACCGGGCCCAGTCCCAGCAGGCGCAGGGTCGCGTCGAAGTCGTCAGCATGGTCGGTACGCAGTTCGGTCGGCGCATGGCTGGCGAAGGCCAGTTGGCGCCATCCCTCGAACCGCTCCTCCGGAGGCAGGTCCGCTCCCCGGAACACGGTCTCGAACACCGTTCGCTCCTCCCCCGTCTCCTCCGCGTACTTGAGTGCGTCCGGCGCGTCCAGCGTGCCATGCGCCGGGCCTCGGCCACATGTGGCGCGGGGAGTTGCCGCCCCTCAAGATGCCTGTCACCGCCGCCGTCGCGGCACGGCGGCGGCTCAAGGCGTAGGCGGCCACCCGTGGATGCAGTTCTTCAGCGAAAAGTCGAGCCTGTGGGCTCACGCGCTCGGCGGGGTGCGAAATCTAGCTTGGGGTTCATCCGGCTCCCACCTCCGACGAGGAATCCCGATGATCGAAGCTCACGCGCTCACCAAGCGCTATGGAGACAAGACCGTCGTCGCTGATCTCAGCTTCACCGTACGGCCCGGCGCCGTGACGCTGCACCACCGCCGAACGTCGCCCCGTCGAACGAGACTTCACCGACGCTGAACCTGGCGCCCTCGAAGGAGACCGCACCTCGGATGCGGCTGCGTGAGAAGTCGCCGCAGTCGAAGGTCGCGCGCGCGAAGTCGAGGGCGTACGTGGACCAGGCGGTCGCGGCGTCCGGGAGGCGCAGGTGGTCCCGGATGACCCTGATGATGGTCAGGCGCACCTCGCGGTCGTCTTGATGACGCCGTTGACGTCGACCGGGTTGTGCGGCTTCTGGGTTCTGGCCGTGTGCAGGAGCAGTTCGGACACGTAGTGGGAAGCGAGGGAGGGCCAGAGCGCCGACGACAAGCCGCGCCAGCGGCGCCACGATCCAGACGGACCAGAGCCTGGGCGTGTACCTGCCTCGCGAAGCCTCGCGCCGCTGCCGTGATGAGATCCCCACCCGAGGAGCATGGCGGCGAACGGTGGTCGGGCGCGGACGATCGCCGGATCTCTGCCGCTTTGGGATCTTGAAGGGCCGGCCGTGCCAAGCGGGCAGGCCTAACTGGAGACGGCGGCGCTGACCGCGGCGGCGGTTCCCGCGGAGATCGCTGCCATGGTGCGCATCACGGCGGTGTTCACTGCTGCGGCGCCCCAGTTGCCCTGTTCCACTTCCTTCGCGCGCTTGTAGACCTTGCCCGACCACGGGACGGAGCGGTGCAGGCTCGGCAGAGTGCCGCTCGCCGAGAGCAGCCCTATCAGCGCCGCCGTACGGGCGTCGGGCTCCACGTCGTCCACCAGGACGGCCCGTACCTTCTCGACCAGGGCCTTCTTGTGCCCGGTGTCCGCGATCGCCGTCGACGTCGACGGGAAGACTCCCAGCCACTTCTTGCTTTCCCGGCGCACCGTGCCTCGCTTGACGAGCTGGCCGAGCACGGGCTCGCGCAGCCCGGTGCCGATCTCGGCGAGCAGGCTCTGGACGCCGCGTACTCGCTCGGCGGCCTTGCCGTGGGCGCTGCGGAGCAGAGGGTCCCGGAGACGGCGGCCGGGGACGGCGCGCACCTTCAGGCCGGTCAGTCCCCTGTCGTTCTGGTCGACGGTGACGTGTCCGCCGTTGCTGAGTTCGACGAGCACCGCGCCGCCCAGCGTGTAGTAGAGCGTGCCTTCTCCAGCGATCGCTCCCGACGTGTCGTCCATCATCAGCAGCATCAGATCTTCGGCAATGAGCGGGTCGTTCAGCATGGTCTCGTTTCCAGCCGTCGTCATCGGGATGGGTGGTGCGCCCGGCCTCAAGAGGCCGCCGCGTCGGGGACGTTGGTGCCGGGCCCGGTGGGCCGCTTCCGCTCACGACACACTGTGCCGCCGCGTCACAGTCAAGCGGCCGATGACGCACGGACGGGCGGACAGGGGGTCTTGCCCGTGCCGTTACGGCATGGTGTGCACTGGTCGTATGGCCTGGAGCACCCGAGAGATCGCCGAGCTCGCCGGCGTCAGCCTGCGAGCCGTTCGGCACTACCACGAGGTCGGCCTGCTGGCCGAGCCCGAGCGGCGCGCCAACGGCTACAAGCAGTACGGCGTCGCGCACCTGGTCCGCCTGGTGCGCATCAAGCGCCTCACCGATCTCGGGTTCTCACTCGCGCGGATCGCCGCCATGGGCGACGTCGAGCACCACCCCGAGGAGGCTCTGCGCACCCTCGACACCGAACTGGCGGCCACCATCGAGCGCCTCCAGCGGGCCCGCGCCGAACTCGGCCTGATTCTGCGTCATTCGCTGCCGGCCGACGTACAGCCCGAGTTCGCCCCGGCCGACGTAACGCTGATGTCCGATGCCGACCGGTCCCTTAACACGGTGATGATGCGAGTCCTCGGGCCGGGCCCCCGGCAGGCCTGGGCAGACATGGTGCGGAACCAGTCGTACGACCCCGTGGGCGAGGAATTCGACGTGCTACCCGCCGACGCCGGCGAGCAGACCCGCCAGGACCTCGCCGAGCGCATGCTGCCGGGCCTCCGGGAGCTGTTCGACAAGCACCCGGAGCTGCGCTCACCGGCCGTCGGCACCCCTCACGGCGAGGCGTTCGCCATGAAGACCATCGGGAAGGCCCTCAGGGACCTGTACAACCCGGCGCAGCTCGATGTCATGCGGCGCCTCAACGAACTCCTCGCCACACCCGCAGCGGCCGATCAAGACACCTAGGTGTGTTGATCGGTGGGGTCGGTGACGGTCGTGCAGCCGCAAGATCGGCCCTGCGGTCGGGGGCGGCACGTCGGCCGGGTTCCAGGATCCGGGCGAGCGGAGGTCGTTCTCGCGCATCGCACGGTCATTGGGGCACTGGCGTGGGGTTCTGCCGGGCGAGTTACGCTGTGCGGCGATGAATACCGGGACGGCATTGCGCCACACACGGATCGGTGACCCGGTGCTGTTCTGAGCGCCGTACGGGCCGGTACAGGCCCGCAGTCCGACCGAGGGTCTTGCGCTGCTGCGCGGGCTCCGCCTCCGTCGTGTTGATCACAGGCTCGACACGTCAACCACGACAGGAGGATTCATGCCTGCCAAGACCCTGCCGGTCCCCACCCCTGACGGCCAGGCCGACGCATTCGCCGCCTTTCCCGACGATGGCGAGCGGCACCCGGGCGTGCTGCTCTACCAGGACGCCTTCGGTGTGCGGCCCGAGTTGGAGGAGCGGGCCCGCGAACTGGCCGAGCACGGCTACTACGTGCTCGTCCCCAACATCTACTACCGGCACGGCCAGGCACCGGTGATCGAACTTCCCGAGCACATCGGAGAAGACATCCGGCCCGCGGTAATTTCCCGGCTGATGCCCTTGATCGAGGCGCACACCACCGAACAAGTTCTGCGCGACGCCGCCGCCTACCTCAGGTTCCTCACCACCCGGCCCGAGGTCAGCCCCGGACCAATCGGCGTGATCGGCTACTGCATCGGCGCTGCCCTGGCGATGCGCACCGCAACAGCCCACCCCGACCAGGTGGCCGCCCTCGCCGGATTCCACCCCGGCTTCGTGGTCACCGACGCGCCTGACAGCCCGCACCGCCTCGCCCACGAACTCACCGCCCAAGTCCACCTCGGCCTCGCCGAAGGCGACATGTCGCCCGAGGCCATCGGCGAGCTCGACCAGGCCCTGGACGCCGCCGGCGTCGACCACACCATCGAGACCTATCCCGGCACCATCCACGGCTTCACCATGGCCGACACCGCCGCCTTCAACCCCTCCGCACTACAGCGCCACTGGAACCGCCTGCTCCCCCTCCTCGACCGGACCCTGGCCGGCAGTTGAGGCTCCAAGGTGGGGCCAAGTCGTCAGTACACGGCTCCGGAGTCTCGGGCCGTGTTCGATGTGAGCTCGGCGGCGGCGTGGCCTGAGCCAGAAATAACGAGGTCTCCGGTGGAGGGTTCATCGACCAAGAAGAACCAGACGCCGGAGGCATCGTGGTCAGCTCAGCGCTGACAAGACGGATCGATCTGAGCGACGCTCGATGGGCGATCCTGGAGCCGTTGTTACGGGCTGGGGGACAGGTCCTGGAGGCCGACGACCCGCAGCAGTTCGAGCCCCTCGTACGTCTGCGTACCAGGACGCGCCGAGTGCACGACGAGCTGCTGGCTGTGGCCGTCGCTGAGCAGCACCTCGCAGTCGAGGTCGAGAACGCCGACCACCGGGTGCAGGAAGCGCTTCGGCGACGGGCGCCGCACCACGACGTCGTGCGCCGTCCACAGCTCCTCGAACTCCTCTGACTCGGCGCGGAGTTCGGCCACGAGGGCGGCGGGCCCCGGGTCGTCGGGGCGGGCGGCGGTGACCGCCCGCAGGCTCGCCACGTGCGCCCGGCCGTGCTGCCCGTGGTTCTCGGGCGGGGCCAGGTCGCGTCCGCCCGGCACCGTGAACCAGTGGCGGATGATATTCGTCCCGGTGTGATCTCCGGTCAGGGCCACTGACATCGCGTTCTGCGCGAGCACCTCGCCCCAGTCGCTCAGCACCGACGCCGGGAGGTCGTGCAGCCGGTCCAGGATCAGAAGCAGCCCCGGGCGTACGTGCTCCGAGGAGCCGCCGGGCCGGGGTGGCTCCTCCCCCGCCAGGTGGAACAGGTGGTCGCGCTCGACGTCCGTGAGGCGCAGGGCGCGGGCGAGTGCGGTGAGCATCTGCCGCGACGGGTGGGATCCGCGGCGCTGTTCCAGACGCGTGTAGTAGTCCGTGGACATCCCGGCGAGCTGCGCCACCTCCTCGCGGCGCAGGCCCGGGGTCCGCCGTCGCGGGCCAGCACTCAGGCCCACGTCGCGAGGGGTCAGGCGGGTGCGGGCGCGGCGCAGGTAGTCGGCGAGTTCACTTCGGTCCATGGCTTCAGGGTCCCTCGGACCCGGACTCGTATCCAGGGAGTGCCGGTCCCTGGATAACCGCGTCTCTCCCGCCGCTGCCGCCGCTCGCGCACGCTTCCGGTATGGCTACGACGACGAGGAGGCGGCCATGCTGACGTTGGTGACAGGAGCGACGGGCCAGGTCGGGCGGCGGTTCGTACCGAGGCTGCTGCAGGGCGCGGCACCCGGCGACGAGGTGCGGGTCCTGGTGCGGGACGCGGCACGCGGCGAGCGGTTCGCCGCGCTCGGCGCGCAGGTGCTGGTCGGTGATCTGCGCGACGCGGAGGCGCTCGGCAAGGCGACGGCCGGAGCGGACGCGGTGGTGAACGTCGCCGCCGCGTTCCGCGGCGTGGCGGACGAGGAGGCACGGACGGTCAACCGGGACGCGGCCATCGAGCTCGGCCGGGCCGCGGCGGCCTCCGGCGTGCGGCGCTTCGTGCAGGTCAGCACCGGACTCGTATACGGCGCGGGACGGGGCAGGGCGCTCGTCGAGGACGACGAGACGGTGCCGGGCACGCACCTTTGGGGCGCCTACCCAGAGTCAAAGTGGGAGGCGGAGCGTGGTCTCGGGGAGCTGGAAGGCCTCAGCGACCTGCGCATCGGACGGCTGCCGTTCGTGTACGGCGACGGGGACCCGCATCTGGTCGACGTGATGGAGTGGGCGCCGAGTTGGCCCGCGATGCAGCGCCTGCACATGGGCCACCACATCGATGTGGCGCAAGGCCTGCGGCGGCTGCTGTACGCGCCCGGCGCGCAGGGCGTCTACAACATCGCCGACGACGCCCCGGTCACCACGGTCGACCTCTTCCAGCTCCACGGCATGCCGGTGCCGCAGGAGGCGTACGACAAGGAGACCCCGGACCCCTGGCACAGCGTGATGTCGACGACGCGCATCCGTCACGAACTGGGCTACCGTCCGCTGGTCCCGTCGGTGTGGACGGCGCGGGACGCGGGGCTGCTGTAGGCGGGAGGCCCTGGGCGACGGGGGCGCTTCGGGCGGACCCGCGGAGTGTCAGGCGCGCTCCGTCGGGGCGTCCCCGCCGAGGTACGTCTCGATGTGCTCGGCCAGGGCTCTGTCGACCTCTGCCGCGGTGCCCGAGCGCATCGCGTCGACCAGCGCCCGGTGCTGCCTCGGGACCTCGTCGGGCGCGGGGTGGGCCGGTGCGTCGCGTACGAAGTAGGCGCGCACGCGCGGCTGGATGGTGCGCCAGATCTGGAGAGTCTGGGCATGCCTTCCGGCCTCGATGACCGCCTCGTGGAACGCCACGTCGAGGTCGGCGAGACGCTCGGCGGACCCTTCGTCGCCGGCGGCGGCCTCGAACATCTCGTCCACGAGTCCTTCGAGACGGTCGAGGAGTTCGGGGGGCCGCTGCTCGGCGACCTCACGGAACGCGAAACGCTCGATGGTCAGCCGGATCGGGACGAGGACCTCCCTCACCTCCCGCTGTGACACCCCGACGACCACCGCGCCCCGGTACGGATGGGATGCCACGAGCCCTTCCTGTTCGAGGATCATGATCGCCTCGCGGACGGGGCCACGGCTCACACCGGAGAGGGACGAGATCTCACGCTCGACCAGCCGGTCTCCGGCCTTGAACTCACCGGACGCGATGGCCTGCCGGAGCCAGTTCAGAATCCACTCCCGCCGCGAGATGGGCGGCGCCGACGTCGGGGTCGAGGCTGTCACGTGTTCTCCGTCCCGTGTGCGGGTCCGCCGGAGCGGCAGTTCGTCCGGTGCTCACCATAGCCCAGCTGTCGACCGATGGCAGATGGTTGACCATCTGCCATCAGCTGCTAGCCTTCGGAGGCACCACGTCACACTCACTTCGGATCTGACCTCGACGATCCGACCGACTCGACGAACGAACCGCACGCAAGCGCCCGTCGGCCCACCGGCTGCCGCAGAGTGCCCAGGACAAGACGGGACCTCATGAGAATCCGTGACATTCGCGCCGCCGGCCTGCGGGGCGCGACCCCGGCGGGCGGATGGCAGGAAGAGCTCGGGCACGACGACGTCGTTCACACTCTGGTCGCGGTGCACACCGACGACGGGCCGGTCGGCATCGGGAGCGTGTTCACCAGTGAGGCTCTGGTCCGTGGCGCGCTGGAGGTTCTGCGTCCGCTGCTGATCGGCGAGGTCGCGACGGAGCCGGAGCGGGTCTCGGAGCGGTTGCACCGGTCCACGTTCTGGCTGGGCCGCGGCGGTTCGGTGACGCACACGATCAGCGGGATCGACATCGCGCTGTGGGACGTGCTCGGGCAGGTCACCGGCCAGCCCGTCGGCCGCCTGCTGGGTGGGCGCTACCGCGAACGCGTCCGTCCGTACGCGTCCTTGCTCATGGACCGGCCCCAGGTTCTGGCCGAGAAGCTGGGGCGGCTGGCCGAGACGGGGTGGACCGCCTTCAAGATCGGGTGGGGGCCCTTCGGCCGCGTGAGCCCGGCCTTCGACGAGAAGATCGTGGCCGCGGCGCGGGAGGCGGTCGGCGGCGACGCCATGCTCATGGTCGACGCGGGTGGGAGTGACAGCGCCTGGTCGAACGGCTACAAGTGGGCCCTGAACACTGCCCAGATGCTCCACCGGTACGACGTCGCATGGTTCGAGGAGCCGTTGAACCCCGATGCTCTGGACGACTATGTGCACCTGCGCCGGGAAGCGCCGGTCGCCGTCTCCGGCGGTGAGGTCCTCACCCGCCGGCAGAGCTTCCACCCCTGGCTGGAGGCCGGGGCCTGGGACATCGTCCAGCCCGACGTCACGAAGGTCGGCGGCCTGAGCGAGCAGCGCCGCATCGGGTGGGCCGCGCAGGACCACGGCGTACGGCTCATCCCGCACGGCTGGAACACCGCCGTCGGGCTGGCGGCCGACCTCCACCTCGCCTCGGCGCTGCCCGGCACCGACCTCGTCGAATACCTCACCGGCTCGCCCTACGTCGACGCGATCACGGCCGATCCGTGGCGACTGGACGCCGACGGAATGCTCGCCGTCCCCGAAGGACCGGGGCTCGGCGTGCACATCGACCCGGACGCCCTCGGCCGCTACGCGGACGCCGCGGCCCTGCTGCGGCCGTAGCGATCACGGCAGCGACGACGTGAGGAGCATTCGTACGGATTGGAGGCGAGGATGCCGCGGAACAGCGTCGCCTTGATCACCGGAGCGGCGTCCGGCATCGGGCGCGCCGTCGCGCTCATGCAGGCCCGGGCGGGACGTCCGGTCGCGCTGCTCGACGTGGACGAGGGAAACGCCAACAGCGTCGCCGCCGAGGCGAAGGAGCAGGGATCCCCCGAAGTCCTCGCCCTCACAGCCGACATCTCCTCGGAGACCGCTGTCGCCCAGGCCTTCGAGGAATGCCGGAAGTCCCTCGGTGTCCCGACGCGCGTCGTCGCGAACGCCGGGATCGAGATCTCCGGCAAAGCCCATGAGACGGAGACGGCCGACTGGAACAGGGTCATCGACGTCAACCTCACCGGCACCTTCATCACCTGCCGGGAGGCGGTCAGGCTCCTCCTCGGTCACAAGGTGCCGGGCTCCGTGGTCTGCCTCTCATCGCCGTCCGCGGTCGTGGGGTTCGCCGGAGGGTCCAACAGCGCCTACGGAAGCTCCAAGGGCGGCATCTCCGCCCTCGTCAGGGCCCTGGCCATCGACTACGCGTCAGCCGGCATCCGCGTCAACGGCGTCGTCCCCGGCGCCACGGAGACCCCGCTTCTCGACGTGGTCTCACCGGACGGGGCCGGAATCGCGGAACGCGCGAAGTCGCAGATCCCCCTCGGCCGGATGGCCAGGCCCGAGGAGATCGCGGAAGCCGTCGACTGGCTCCTCGGCCCCAAGGCGAGCTATGTGACGGGGAGCCATCTGTACGTCGACGGCGGCCTGACCGCCCGGGGCGCGAACGACTTCTGAGCCCGTTCACGATCCGGCCCCCGCATCGCCCCGCACACCATCCCGTGCACCACTCCGCCGCACCACTACACCGCCTCAACAATCCAGCACCTGAAGAGAGTTGCCTCATGCATGCAGCGCGCAGTCCTGTCGGAAGCACCGTATGGGTGATCGCCGACGGCTATATCCCCGACCGGAGTTCGGGCCCCGAACCGGAGATGACCAGCCACGACAGCATCTGCATTCTGAATGCCGGTGAGGACGAGGCGCGGGTCGATGTGTACGTCTACTTCACCGACCGTGAGCCCGCAGGCCCCTTTGCCCTGCGTATCGGGGCCCGGCGCGCATTTCACCAGCGCATCAACGACTTTCACGACCCGGAGAGGATTCCCACCGGGACCGACTACTGCCTGGTCGTGGTGAGCGATGTGCCGATCGTCGTCCAGCACACCCGCCTCGATTCACGCCAGGAGGCGAACGCCCTGATGAGCACCGTCGCCTACCCGGCGAGGTGAGGATGCGGCCGTGCGCCCGGGCCGCCGAGTCCCGTATCAGACCAGCCGGAAGACCCTGGTCTGATACGGGTTCAGCGCGAGGTGCAGCGGCGAATCCCCGACGTCGCCGCTCCGCTCCTCGTTCCAGTGGTCGTAGGCATCGGCGAGCAGAGCACCGTCCAGCGCGAGGTCACATGTCACCGCCCCGGCACTGAGGTTGACGACCACGAGCGACGCTTCGTCGCCGAGGCGGCGCCGTACGGCGAACACGGCGTCCGACGAGGCCGCGTCCGGCAGATACGTACACGACCCCTCCCCCAGCTCGGGGAGCCGGCGCCGTAGCTCGTGAGCCCGGCGCAGGTCCTGCTCGATCTGCTCCTCGCCGCCCATGAACGTCATGAACCCGCCCTCCGTGCCGAGCGCGAAGACCGCCAGGAGCGCCGCGGAGGCCTCGGTCCCGAACCGCTCACGTCGCCACTGGGCGCCCGGAAGCCGCCACCAGACCGAGTCGTGGGAGTCGATGTGGTGGACGATGCCCGCGCCCGCGGGCACCGCGAGATCCCGCTCCATCAGCCACCGCGCGAGGTCGCGGGCGTTCCGGACCATGCGCCAGCCGCGCTGCGGATGGCCGGGTTCGGCCAGCAGCGATTCGACGAGCCAGTGCTCGTCGTAGTTGTAGGTCATGTCGACGGCGGCGCGGAACAGCGCCCCTCCGGGCTCGGTGTAGACGGTGGCTCCGGGACGGACCTGCCGCAGTCGCGCGCGCAGTTCGCGCAGCAGTGGCAGCGAGGCCATGGACCCGTAGCTCGCCCGGTGTCCTCGCCCCTCGGCCCAGGTCGCGAAGTCGTTGTAGGTCGGCGCGTCGACCCTGAAGCCGTCCGTGCCCAGCCGCTCGGTGACATCGAGGCAGGCGTCGACGAAGTACCGCTGCCAGGACGGGGCGGCGATGTCGAAGGCCTTGGTGTAGCGCCGTGTGATCGCTCCCGCGGAATCCCTCATGAACCAGTCGGGATGCTCGTCGGGAAGCGGGTTGCGCACCGGCGATCCGGCACGCCAGTACGGCGCGTACTCGACGATGTGCCGGGACCAGGCGACGTCTTCCCTTGTGCCGGCGAAGAGTTCGAGCGTGCCGTCGCCGAGGCGGTCGGCATAGGGACCCGTGCGGACGCTCTCCAGCGTCTCGTCCATGACCTCCTGATCGATGACACCGTGCATGACGACGTCGAGCAGTACGCGCATGCCGCGGCGGTGGCACTCGTCGACAAGCGAGCGGACCTGCTTCTCGTCGCCGTACGTGGTGGTGATGTCGGCGTAGTCGTGGACGTTGTAGCTCGGATAGGGATGGCGCGGCATGAGCTGGACCACGTCGAACCCGAGGGCCTGGATGCGCGGGAGGTCCGCCTCCAGGTCGGCCGGTGTGCCGTAGCGCTCGTAGCGGTGGCCGCCGGCGAAGACCGAGAAGCCCGTGTGCGCCTCGTAGATGTGCGCACGCCGCACCCACGCCGGGCGGTCGTCGGGGCGCACGATCCCGAGATCCCGGTACCACGCGCGAAGTCGCCCCCGGACCGCGGGCCATCCCTCTTCCCGGGTCTCCAGATAGGCGGTGCCCCAGGTGAGGCCGCGGCCCTCCGCCACTCCGCCCGCCATGCCGGTACGTACGGTGAACACCGTGCCCTCGGGTGTGAACGTCACCTCGCCGGTGCCGACCTCGGTCGTGCACAGCGGCCAGACGACCGTCGTACGCTCCGCCGCGGTGTCGCTGAGGGCGACGAGCCCGCATCCGCCGAGCGTGTCGGCCGCGCTGAAGATCCGCAGCGGAGCGGCGACGGTGTCCACGGCGATGCCGGCGCGGAACTGATTGCCCGGCGCATTGAGCAGCCAGCGGCCGGGGTCGTCGAGCGGCAGCCGGAACGCGAGGATGAGATCGCGCAGTTGCTGCGGCGGTGCTCCATCGCTCCGGCGGACGGTGACGCCGAGCCCGATGTGCGGCGAGCGGGCGCGGAACTCGTAGTGCAGATCGGCCTCCCACTCCCCGTCCCGCGCGGTCACCACGAAGCGGTCCGAGGCACCGGCGTCCTCGCGGCGCGAGGCGACGAGTTCGAGGCCGGTCAGCTCGCGGCGCCGGGCGTCGCGGTACTCGAGGCCGCCGACCGCGCCCAAGACCTCGGTTCCGCCCCAGACGGGGGTCAGGGCGACCGAGGCCGGTGTCAGCGCCGGCGGGCCGCTCCTGTCGACGAGGCCGACCAGGGCGCCGGAGCCCGCGTCAAGCCGCACGCCGATCGGGCCGGCGGCCCCGTGAACGTCGAAGGTACCGTCCGGCCCGTCGCGAATGATGGTCGTCATCGGTGAACTCCTCGGGCAACAGCGCTGAATGGGACAGCCGGCTCGGCAACCGCCGCGTGACGAGGCTCGGCTGGGCTCCTGGGCTTCTCTACGTGAGGTCGATGACGGCCTTGACGAAGCCGGGAGGCTTGTTCTCCAGTGCCTCGAAGGCCTGGCCGGAGCGTTCCAGGGGATATCGGTGGGTGAGCATGTCGGCGACGCGGAGCCGCCCGGAGGCGAGCAGGCGCAGCGCGGCGCGCGTACTGTCCGCGAGCCGGTTCCGGTCGCGTATGTGGGCGTTGACGACGTCGAGGGCCTTCCAATTCCACGCCCGCATATCGACGTCGCGGCCTGGTGCCTGGTGATAGCCGAGGATGGACAGTACGGCCCTCTCGGCGGTCAGGGCCGAAGCCAGATCGAGCCCGGCCTGGGTGCCGGTGGCCTCCACGACCAGGTCGAACTCGGCGTCGGTGAGGGCGACTTCGTCGGGTGCGAGCGCCCGGGTCGCCCCGGACGTGGTCGCGGCGTCGCGGGCGTCGGTACGCGGGTCCACGGCCCATACGGACGACGTGGGGCTCATCGCCAGCAGCCGCGTCATGACCAGGCCCATGAAACCGAGACCGATAACGGCCGTACGGGCGCCCGGGGCCGGCTGCGACCGGCGGTAGCCCTCGACGACGCAGCCCAGCGGCTCCCCCACCGCCTCGCTGTCATCGACGCCGTCCGGCACCGGGACGAGGTCGACGGGGTCGGCATAGACGTAGTCCGCCAGCGACGGCTCCACCCGCCCGGTGACCGTCTGTCCGACGCTCAGGCCGTGGACACCGTCCCCGACGGCATGGACGTGGCCCACCGGTTCGTGGCCGATCCGCAGCGGCGGTGCGCCGTCCGCGGGCCCGGCCTGCCAGTCGGGAAGCTCGCCGGCGCAGATGCCGACGCGGAGAACCCGGATCAGGACCTGTCCGGGCGGAGGTGCTGGGAACTGCTCGGGCCGGACGGTGAAGGTCCGGGGTGCGGTGATCTCGGCGATCCGTCCGGTGACGGTGCCGGTGCTGGTGCTCATGTGGGATCTCCCGCCTTGGTGAAATCCGGACTGGCTGAGCCGGCGGCCCCCATGAGGTCGCCGGGGGTCACGGGGTCCGTCTCCTCCGACGGGTACCGCACGCCGATCTGCGTCCGTACCGAGTCGAGGATCCGCATCACCTCCAGCGAGGACTGCCACGGCACGAGGGGCGACTCCAGCCGGCCCGCGCGCAGACAGCGTCCCGCTTCTTCGATTTCGTGGACGTAGCCGAGACCGGCGAACGGCAGCGATACCTCCTCGGGCGCGGCGCCGAGGCGTTGCAGCACGAAGCGGTCGGGCCGGAAGAACGGGGCTCCGACGGTGATCCGGCCCGAGGTGCCGCTGATCGTCGCGACGCAGGGGCCGGCGGACTCGATGCCGCAGCTCAGCAGAGCCACCGCTCCCGATCCGTACTTCAGGAGAAGGCCGGTGTTGCCGTCCACGCCCTCCGGCGTCAGGCGAGCCGCGGCCTGCACGGACTCGGGGACGCCGAGGAGCAGATGGGCCAGGGAGACCGGGTAGACGCCCAGGTCGAGCAGGCCGCCGCCGCCCAGGAACGGATCGCGCAGGCGATGGTCCGCGGCGAAGGGTCCGGGCAGCGAGAAGTCGGCGTGTACGGCGCGCAGTTCGCCTATCGCGCCGTCCGCGACCAGCTCCACGATCCGCCGGATCGCCGGGTTGGTGCGCATCCACATGGCTTCCATGAGGAACGCCTCGTGTTCGCGGGCCATGCCGACGAGGCGCTCGGCCTGCCGGGCACTGACCGTGAACGGCTTCTCGCAGAGCACCGCCTTGCCCGCTGCAAGGCATGCGCCAACGGCGGCGAAGTGAGCGGCGGGCGGCGTCGCCACATACACCGCGTCGAGGTCCGCGTCGGCGGCCAGCTCGGCCCAACTGCCGTATGCCCGCTCGATTCCGTGCCGGGCCGCGAAACGCTCGGCGGCCTCCGGCGACCGTGACCCCACGGCGAGCGCGTCCGCATCGGGTACGTGAGTCACATCCTGCGCGAAGTCGGCCGCGATCCCGCCGGTCGCGAGGATGCCCCAGCGGACCGGCCGTCCGGTCGACGTCATGGTGCTCCTCTTCTCGGGTGCCGGCGTCCGGTGCCGGACGCCGCTGCGTTCCCTGGTCGTCACTGGCTCTCGTCGGCGATCTTCTGGAGCTTGACCTGCAACTGCTCAAGGGCGTCCTCGGGCTTCTCCGCCCCGCGCAGCGAGGAGTTGAAGTGCTTGGCCATCTCCAGGGACATGTCGGAGTAGACGGACGTGATCGGCGGCGTGGTCGTGTGCTCGATGGCGTCCTTGGCGAGCTCGAAGACCGGCTGGGCCTTCGTCACCTCGGGGTCGGTGTAGAGGCCGGGCCGGGTCGGCAGGAAGCCGTCCTTGGCGAAGATCTTCTGCCTCTCGTCGCCGGTGAGATGCTCCACGAGCTTCCACGCCTCGTCCTGGCTGGCGGAGTTGGCGTTGACCATCAGGCTCCAGCCGCCGCCGAGGCAGACGTGGTCGATGCCGCGCCTGGCGACGGGTATCTCGGCGACGCCGACCTGGGCACGTTCGAGCTTCGTCTTCGTGGTGTCGCCGAGCAGCCCGTACATATAGATCCAGTTGCGGCAGAAGACGGTGTCGCCCGCGAGGAAGAGCTTCTCGCACTCGGGCTCCTTGAACGTGGCCACCGCCTCGGGTGCCACGCCGCTGGTCACCATGGAACGCTCGATGCTCAGGCCCCGCAGCGCCTCCGCGCTGTCCAGGGTGATCTTGACGGAGTCCCCGCTCTGGGAGAGGACGTCGCCGCCCGAACTGCGGATGTACTCCACGCCGTTCTGGTTTCCGCCTTCGTAGTCGGCGCCCTGGAAGATGAGGCCGTTTTTGACCTTCTGGTCCTTCATGACCTTTTCGGCCATGTGCTGCAACTCGTCCCAGGTTTCGGGCGGGGCGTCGAAGCCGCCGCTCTCCAGGAGGTCCTTGCGGTAGTACAGCAGCCCCGAGTCCCAGGTCCACGGCACGGCGTAGATCTTGCCGTCGAACTCGTTCAGCTTGATCCCCTCGGTCAGGAACTTCTTCCGTGCCGCGGGGGTGAAGCGATCGGACAGATCGGCGATCCAGCCGCTGGGGGCGAACTGCGCGCCCCACATGATGTCGGCCATGAACACGTCGATGTCGTCGGCCCCGGCCTGGAGTTGGGTGCGCATCGTGTCGAAGTACGCGCCGCTGTCACTGGACATGGTGCGCAGCACGACCTTCTTCCCCGTCGTCCTGCGGGCGTTGTACTGAGCGATCGGCTTCTTGAAGAGCTTGGCCAGGTCGGGGACCAGCCCGATCACGATGCGGTCCTTGCCGCTGCCCGTGCCTTGGCCGCCGCAGCCGGCGAGAGCGGGGGCGCCGATGCCGGCCGCGGTCAGTCCGGCGAGGCCGAGGAAGCGGCGTCTGCCGAGGCGGCTCGCCGGTGCTGAAGACTGGATCTCAGGCATGGGTGACTCCCAAGTCACTGGATGGGAAGGGCGATCGGGGGCAAGCGGTGCGGCAGGAGACCGCGGGATCAGCCTTTGACGGCGCCCGCGGTGAGTCCTTCGACCAGGCGGCGCTGGAAGAGCAGCACCGCGGCGGCGAGGGGAACGGTGGCCATCAGGGTCGCGGCGGCCTGGGCCCCGTAGTCGGTGCTGCGTGTGGTGGCGTAATTGGGAATGATGACGGTCGCGGGCCAGGTGGACGTGTCGAAGAGGAAGGTGTTCGCGAACAGGAACTCGTTCCAGGCGGCGATGAACGTGAGGATCGCGGCCGTGACGATTCCGGGGAGCGCGAGCGGCATGATGATGCGGAGGAACGTCTGGGTGACGCCGGCTCCGTCGATGCGGGCCGCCTCCTCCAGTTCCGCCGGCAGTTCCCGGAAGAAGGCAGCCATGATCCAGATGGTGAGAGGCAGCGCGAAGGCCGTGTCGACAGCGATCACGGCCTGGTAAGTGCCCAGCAGCCCGAGCGACTTGAACTCGCGGAACAGCGGCGCGATGATCGCCACCGCCGGGAAGAACGCCAGCGAGAGGATGCCCGTCATCGCCGGCGTCCGGTACCGGAATCGCAGCCGCGCCAGCGGGTAGGCCGCGGCGGTTCCCAGCGTCAGGCAGAGCAGGGTCGTCGTTCCGGCGATCAGAAGGCTGTTGACCAGACCGGAGCGGAACGTGGGGTCGGTCAGCACGGTGGCGTAGTGGCCCCACGTCGCGTCGTGGAGCAGCAGCGTCGGCGAGAGCAGTTCGCTGTCGGAGCTGACGCTCATCTTCAGCACCCAGGCCACGGGAAGGACGCTCCACAGCAGGAACACCATGGTGAGTCCGGCCGACCAGACGGGGAGTCGCCGTATCCGGAGCCGTGCGCCGGTGAAGGCCATGGTCATCCTCCCGTCCGTGCGTCGCGGGTGCGGAAGATCCGCAGATAGAGCAGCGCGATGATGATCGAGGACGCGAAGATGAGGACGGCCGCGGCATTGCCGTTCGCGAACTGGAGCTGGCTGACCTTCACGCCCTTGAAGACGTACGTGGACAGCGACGTCAGCTGGCGGTCCGTCATGACCCAGAAGAGGTCGTAGACGCTCCACGATTCCAGCGTCCGGAACAGCAGGGCGACGAGTACGACCGGCTTCAAGTGCGGCAGTGTGACGGCGAAGAAGCGCTGCACGGCGGTGGCCCCGTCCACCGTGGCGGCCTCGATGAGCTCACGCGGAACCGTTTGAAGCCCCGCCAGCAGCAGGAGCGTGACGAACGGGGTCGTCTTCCACACGTCCACGCCGATGGCGGCGACCATCAGCGACGTGTGGTCGGAGAGGATCGGCTGGTCGCTCAGACCGATTCCGTGCACGATCCGGGCGACGATGCCGATCTGGTCCTGGAGCATCAGCCGCCACAGCATCGCGGAGATGGCCACGGGAAAGGCCCACGGAATCAGCATCGCCGCGCGCATCACACCGCGCAGCCGGAGCATCCGGTGCAGTGCCAGCGCCATGGCCAGACCGAGTCCGAACTCCAACGCGACGCTGACGACGGTGAATACGGCGGTGTTCGTGAACGCGGTGTGGAACTCCGGGTCGGCGAGCACGTCGAGGTAGTTGCCGAGACCGGCCCAGTCGCCGCTGTCCGCGATGGTCGCGGTGCGGAGACTGAGGTAGATCGAGTAGAGCACGGGCAGCAGCGCCACGAGCAGTATCACGGCGAGCGCCGGAGAGAGCATCGCGAGCGCGATCCTGGGTTCGGCCTTGCGTACGCCGCTCCCGCGACGTCGCCCGGTCCTCACCGCGGCGGTCGCGGGTGGCGCCATCGTTCGGGCAGCCACGGCCTCACCGACCCTCGCGTACGGACGCATCGGTGGAGGGAACGTCCACCACCACGCCTTCGTCGGGGCCGAGGACGATCTGCCCGGCCACGGGCTCGCCCTCGCGCGCGACGTCCGTGCAGACCGCTACCGCACCGCCGGCGGGAAGACGCACGAGGCAGTCGGACGCCGAGAGGTTCAAGGCGACGATCTTGCGGTCGTTCCCCAGCCAGCGCTCGTACGTCAGCACGCCCGGGCCGGGCTCCGTACTGTCCCCCTCGGACGGGAGCAGCCGCCAGTCGCCGTGGCGCAGGGCGGCACTCTCACGCCGGACGCCCGTAAGGCGCCGGTAGAGGTTCAACATCGAGTCCTTGTCGGCCAGTTGGGTCGCGACGTTGACCGTGTCCTTCTCGACGGAGACGGGCAGCCAGAACTCGTCGGGCGGGGCCGTGGAGAACCCCCCGCCCGGCTCGGGACCCCAGGCCATGGGGGTGCGGATCGGGTCCCGCGATACGCCGTCGCTGACGAGACCGAAGTAGTCGCGCTGCCGCTCGGCCGGCACGGGCTGGTCGCGCATGCCGAGTTCGTCGCCGTAGAACAGG
This sequence comes from Streptomyces winkii, assembly GCF_032248595.1. Lineage (NCBI taxonomy): Bacteria > Bacillati > Actinomycetota > Actinomycetes > Kitasatosporales > Streptomycetaceae > Streptomyces > Streptomyces winkii. The sequence continues at coordinate 159,117 of NZ_JASTTH010000004.1, forward strand.
CACGGTGTCCCGCGCAGCGTCAGCAGCATCATCGCCGCGACCCGGGCCTGGCCCTTGCCCAGCCGGGTTGCGAGCCGGGGGCGGTCGTGGTTGCCGAGCGCCAGAATCGGCCACGCTCCCCGCGGCAGTGCCTCGTCCAGTCGCCGGAGTTCCTCCGCGAGCGAGCCGGCCCGCCACGACGTCTCGATGAGGCGGAAGGCGAACGGCAAGTGGACCTCGTCCAGTTCGGAACCGAAGAAGGCCGCCCACTCGTGCCAGTCAAGGGCCTCGATCTCGGCGATCGCCACCCTGCCGTCGTACTCGTCGAGGACCTTGCGTATGTCCTTGAGCACGCCGTGAACGTCGGGGTGCAGCCGGTCGTGGATGTGCAACTGGGTGTGGAAGTCCGGGTGCTGCACGTCGTACTGGTTCGCGCCGGCACCGGGAGACGGGGGGTTGTCGCGCAACTCCGGGTCCTTCATCAGCATGTGCGCCACGTCGATACGGAATCCGTCGGCGCCGCGGTCGAGCCAGAACCGCAGCACGTCCAGCATCTCCGCGCGCACCTGCGGGTTGCGCCAGTTGAGATCGGGCTGCTCCTTGAGGTGGGAGTGCAGGTAGTACTGGCCGGTCCGCTCGTCCCATTCCCATACCGAGCCGCCCGCTTCGCTGACCCAGTTGTTCGGAGGCGAGCCGTCGGGGCGCGGATCGGCCCAGACGTACCAGTCCCGCATCGGGTTGTCCCGTGAGCTTCGCGACTCCAGGAACCAGGGGTGCTGATCGGACGTGTGGTTGGGCACGTAGTCGACGATGATCTTGAGACCGCGCTCATGCGCGGCGGAGACCAGCCGGCCGAAGGCGTCCAGAGTCCCGAACACCGGCTCGATGTCCCGGTAGTCGCTGATGTCGAAGCCCTGGTCCAGCAGGGGCGAGCGGAAGAACGGGCCCACCCAGATGCCGTCCACATCCAGCGTTTCCGCCAGGTAGTCGAGCGAATCGGTCAGACCCTGAAGATCGCCGATGCCGTCGCCGTCGCCGTCCCGGAACGTCGGCAGATGGTTCTCGTAGATCACCGCGCCGTGCCACCACGGCCGTTCTGCCGGGGTGCTGGCACTGGACGGCGCGATGTGAGGCGACGGGAGCGGGAGTTGGGCGGTCATGCGCGTCGGTCTCCGTTCTGGCCGGACGGCGAAGTTGGGCCCTCACCGAAGGCGATCGACAAGGGGTCCGGAGCTCACGACTGGGACTATTATTTATTGTCGATAATATGTCAATGGCGGGAGCGGTACCTGTTGCTGCTCGTCGGCAGACCGGCAAGGAGAATCGACCAATGGCCCGTACAGACAGAGGCACCGGCTCTCTCACCAGAGGGCGGGGCGTGGTGCACGGCTCGTCCCCTCAGCACGTGCTGGAACAGCTGCGGGAGGGGATCATCACCGGCGCCCGGAAGCCCGGCGAGCAGCTCAAACAGGGCCTGATCGCCGAGTCGTTCGGGGTCAGCCCGGGCCCGGTGCGGGAGGCGCTGCGTCATCTGGAGAGCGAAGGGCTCGTCGAGCACGTGCCCAACCGAGGCGTGTACGTCGCCGAGACGAGCACCGGCGAGCTGATGCGGTTGCTGCTGCCCGTGCGGCTCTCAGTGGAGGCGTACGCCGTGCCGCTCGCCGTCGAGCGGCTGCGCAGCGAGCGCCTCGGGGAGTTGGAGGCCCTCGTGGAACGCATGGACGAAGGAGTCCGTGACGGGAACGTAGCGTTGATCAACGAGTTGGACGTCCGGTTCCACGAGATCACCGTCGAAGCCGCGGGCTCCGTGCACGCCTTGCAGGTGTGGCGCAACGTCCAGCCCCGCATCCGGGCGCAGATCTACCGGCTCGCACCGCACCACCAGGATCTGCGGGAGATCCCCCGGGAGCACCGGCAACTCATCGCAGCGATCCGCGCCGGCGACGAGGAAGGGCTCCGGGCGGCGATCGAGGAGCACATCATCGGCTCCGCCGCGCAGTTGCTCCGCGATCAGGAGGAGGACGGCGAGGACGGGGACCGGCAGGGCGAGTCGGATCCTTCGACGGGCCCTTGAAAAACGGCCGCGCTCCCCTGCCCGGCACGGGCGTTCAGGCCCCGGCGGTCTCCCGCTCGGTCCGCTCTCCCAGGAGGCGTTCGACCGCGTCGACGACGTGCTCCCGGAGAGCCGCGTCCACCTTCGCGACGTCCTTGGACCGCAAGGCGTCGAGCAGGTCGCGGTGTTCGTCCGCGATCTCGCGGAGCCGGTGTTCCGGGTGGCCGAAGCCGTAGAACTGCAGGCGCAGTCGGGATTCGATGCCCGACCAGAGCTGCATGGCATGGACCGAGCCCGCCGCCTCGACCAGCACCCGGTGGAAGTGAACGTCGGCGTCGGTGACGGCCCGCAGATCGTTGCGGTCCGCGGCCGCATACATGCCGGAGATGATCTGGTCGAGTTCGGCGTCGAGGCCCGCCGGGGGCGCCTCGAGGACCTGATGCGCCGCGTAGCTCTCCAGTTGCAGCCGCAGCGGGAGGAGCAGCCCGCGCAGTTCGTGGGCGGTCACCTCGGCGACGAACGCGCCGCGGTTCGGCTCGTGTACGACAAGGCCCTCGCTCTCGAGCTGCCGCAGGGCCTCGCGTATGGGCGTGGCACTCACCCCGTACTCTTCGCTGAGCCTGTCCTGGCGGAGGCGGGCCCCGGGCTGCAACCGTCCCTCAATGATCGCTTCCCGCAGGAGACTTACGATGTGGGCCCGCGTGGAGCGGGCCTCCGTAGTCCGGGTGTGGGGCATGACACCGTCCGTAGGTCAGTCGTCGATTATCGGTGAATCTAGCATGAGAAGCGCTCTTACTGATTATCGATAATTGCCTCTGTGATGTCTGTGATGGTGGCCTCTGAGAGGGGGATGTGCCAAGACACCGGTGTGCTGGAATCTCCGGCCGCCGGGACCGGCTCCTGCCGGACTCCCCTGCCGACCGCCGCCCGCGGGTCAGATCGGCACTCCCCCGCGGACGACCTGGCGGGGCCGCTCCTCGCTCCACAGAAGGTCCGGGTCGCGGAACGGGTCGCCGTCGAGGATCAGGAGGTCGGCGCGGGCGTCCGGCGCGATGCGGCCCAGGTCGTCGCGCCCCAGCAAGGCGGCGTTCACGGAGGTCGCGGAGCGAAGGCAGGCCAGTACGCCGCTCACTTCCGACTGGAGGCGCAGCCCGATGAGTTGGTCGTCCTCCAGGTCTCCCATGAGGTCGGTGCCGAAGCCGACGCGGACCTGCGCCTCGTGCGCGCGCTCGACCGCAGTGCGGCCCGCGTCGAGCACCTCCTTGTTCTTCGCCTGGCCGGTAGCGGACAGGCCGACCTCGCCGCCCCGCCGGTCCATCGCGTCGTACGTGGCGAGGGTGGGCACGAGGTAGGCGTGCCGCTCGGCCATGAGTGCGGCGGTCTCCGCGTCCAGGAGATTGCCGTGTTCGATGGAGCGCACGCCGCCCAGCACCGAGTGCCGGACGGCCTCGGGCGAGTAGGCGTGCGCAGCGACGTAACTGCCGCGCCGTGCGGCCTCGTTCGCGACGGCTGCGACCTCCTCCGGCGAGTACTGTGCCGGGCGGATGGGGTCCGTGGGCGAGACGACCCCGCCGGAGGTCATGATCTTGATGGCGTGGGCGCCGCGCCGGAACCGGTCGCGCACGGCCGCCCGGAGGTTCTCCACTCCGTCCACCACTTCGTTCATGTGTCCGCCGTGCAGGCAGATGTCCAGGTCCGCGGGGCGGGCGTCGCCGTGGCCTCCCGTCTGGCTCAGCGCGGGGCCCGTGAAGAGGTACCGCGGTGCGGTGATCAGGCCGGTCTCGGCCGCCCGGGCCAGCCCGATGTCGCCGCCTGCCACATCCCGGACGGTGGTGAAGCCCCGTCGCAGCGCCCGCTCCAGCCGCCGCGCGCCGGACAGCGCGACGTAGCTGAGCGGCCCGGTCTCGAACTCCAGGTTGTGCAAGGAGACGGCGTAGGCGTGGAAGTGCGCGTCGATCAAACCGGGCAGCACCGTACGGCCGCGGGCGTCCAGCACCCGCCCGGCCCGGCGGACACTCGGGCCGGTCTCCTCGATGACGCCGTCACGGATGTAGAGGCGCATCTCCTCAAGCTCTTGCGACCAGCCGTCGAAGACGAGCGCGTTGTCGATGGTCAGTTCACCGGCGGACGTGTCCATGGACGGATTCTCCTCCCCGATGTGTGTACGCGGTGGCGTGCTCTGCGGGTTCGGCGTGCCTGGCCGTCAATCCGTGCGCGCTCCCGCGCGGAGGGTGGCCGTCGCGGCGTCGTCGACGGTGAAGTCCTCGGTTCGCACTGCCACGCCGTACGACTCGCGGGCGGCGACGGCGGACACGAAGCCGTTGCGCACGTCCCTGGCGACCGCGGCCGGGTCCCTGGTGAACGGATCGCCGCAACCTCCGCCGCCGCCGGTCTCGTTGGCGAGCGTGTCGCCCGCCTCCAGGTGGTTGTAGCTGCCGCCCGAGCCGATGGTGTGGATGTACAGGGAGGGCGTGTTGATGGGCAGGCCCTCGAACTCGGCGCCGTGGTGCAGCACGGGCTGCGAGTCCAGCACGAGCGACGCGTCCAGGCTGGTCCCGCCCATGTCGAGGCCGATCAGGTTGGGCCTGCCGGTCAGTTCGGCGAAGGCGGCGGCGCGCCCACCACGCCTCCGGCGGGGCCGGAGAGGATCAGGTTGACGGGCTGCTCGCGCGCGGTGGAGCCGGTCATGCCACCGCCGCCCGAACGGGACACCAGGAAGCGGCCGTTGAAGCCGCGTGCCTCCAACTCGGCTTCGAGGTGCTGGAGGTAGCCGCGTACGGCGGGCTTGATGTAGGCGTCGAGTACGGCGGTGGAGGTGCGCTCGTTATCCGCCGCCGCGGATACGAGGCCGTCGCCGTCGCCATTCGGTCGCGCACGCCCTGCGGGCGGCGATCATCGCCGGGGAGATGGAGCCGGGCGTGGTCTACTCCGCGCCGGCCCTCAGCGCCCGGTTCGGGGTGTCGGCCACCCCCGTGCGGGAGGCGATGCTGGATCTCGTACGGGAGGGCATGGTGACCTCGGTGCCCAACAAGGGCTTCCGCGTCACCGAGGTCTCCGCCACCGACCTCGACCACATAACGGAGCTGCGCCTCCTGATCGAGCCCGCGACCGTACGGCGCCTGGTCCCGCTGATCCCCGAGGAAGACCTGCCCCGCATGCGGAAGATGGCAGAGGAGATCGTCGAGCACGCCGAGCGCGGCGACCTCATCCCGTACACCGAGGCCGACCGCCTCTTCCACCTGGAACTGCTCGGGCACAGCGGCAACCCGCGGCTGGTGGAGACGATTTCGACCCTCCGCTCGCAGACGCGGCTCTACGGGCTCGCCTCGCTGGCGGAGAGCGGCGAGCTGCGCAAGTCCGCCGAAGAGCACCTGCACCTGATGGACTTGATCGAACGGCGCGACGCCGAGGGCGCGCACGACATGATGCGCCGTCACATCGGGCACGTGCGCGGCAAGTGGGCCGGCGAGCCGGAGCAGGAGCCGGCGTCCGGCGAAGGGCACGCGTCAGCCGACGAGTTCGCCGGCTGAGCGCGCACGCCGCACTGCCACGTCGCCGTCTCGTTCGTCTCTTGCGTTCATCATGTGGAACGGACTCCGGAAAGGTCGTACGCTAAACCGAACACTGCGAGCGACCCCGGAGGAGAACCCTTGACGTCCGCCAGCTCGGTGCGGGCCACCCTGGCCGCCAACCTCAGGCGGGAGCGGAGCCGCCGCGGTCTGTCGCTCTCCGAGCTGTCCCGCCTGTCGGAGATCGGCAAGGCGACGCTGTCGCAGCTGGAGTCGGGAACCGGCAACCCGACCATCGAGACGGTCTTCAGCCTCTCGCGCGCCCTGGAGATGCCCATCTCCGACCTGCTGGACCACCACTTCTCCTCCGAAGTGACCGTGGTGCGCGCCGCCGAGACCGAGGTGCTGAGCGGCGAGGGCGTCGACCTGCGGGCGCTCCAGCGGATCGAGTCGGGCGGCGTCATCGTCGAGGTCTACGACCAGCAGGTGCGTGCCGGTTCGCGGCAGCCGTCGCTCGGCCACGTGGGCACGGAGCACACCGTCGTGCAGAGCGGCAGGCTCGACGTGGACGTCGACGGGCAGCAGGTGCGGCTCGGCCCGGGTGACTACGTGGCCTTCAACGGCTCGCTCCCGCACTGCTATTCGGCGCCGGACGGGCCGGTGCGCTCGGTGCTGCTGCTCCAGTACAGGTCCGGCACGGCGCAGCCGCCGGACGTGCCCAACGCCCCGCACTAGGGCGTGCCCTCGAAGTTCCGCCCGCGGTGCGCGGCGCCGCGGGACCGTTGACACCCCGCGGGCCCAGTCCTAGCCTCAAAAAGGTCGTTCGCTATACAGAACGTTGGAGTGCTGGTGAACCGAACGCGGGTGGTGGTTCTGGGTACCGGCATCGTCGGTGCCGCCTGCGGCCGGGAACTCGCCCGCGCCGAGGGCGACTTCGACGTCGTCTTCGTCGACCGCGGCGGTCCCGCGGCGGCCACCACCTCGCACGGCGAGGGCAACGTGCTGGTCTCCGACAAGGGCCCGGGGCCCGAGCTGGAGCTCGCCAGGCTGTCCAGGCGGCTCTGGCCCGAGGTGCTGGACGACATCGCGCGGGCGGCGGAAGAGAGCGGACGTACCGGATCGGCAGACCGAACGAGCGGAACCGCCCGAACCGCCCGAACCGGCAGGACGGGCCCGGCAGAAGCCGCCGAGTGGGAACCCAAGGGCGGCATCGTCGTGGCCACCACCGAGGAGGGCGCCGCCGCGCTCCTCTCCTTCGCCTCCGAGCAGCGCTCCGCGGGCGTACGTACGGAGGTCATGACGCCCGGCGCTCTCGCCGAGGCGGAGCCCCATCTGACGGCCCGGCATACCGCCGCGGTGCACTATCCGGACGACGCCCAGGTGCAGCCGGCCGGAGCCGCCCAGGTGCTGCTGGCCGACGCGCTCGCGGCCGGAGCCGAACTGCGCACGGGCCGCGAGGTGTGGGGGGCCGTGGTGCGCGGCGGGCGCATGACGGGCGTGCGCACCGGGGGCGGGCTGCTGGAGGGCGACGTCTTCGTCAACGCCGGGGGCCCGTGGGCCGGCGAGCTCGCCGCGCGCCTCGGAGCGCCCGTCGGCATCCACCCGCGGCGCGGCGAGATCCTGGTGACGACGCCGCTGCCGCCCACCGTCTTCCACAAGGTCTACGACGCGGACTACGTGGGCGCCGTGGGCAGCGCCGCCGAGGAACTCCAGGTGTCCACCGTCGTCGAGTCCACCCGCGCCGGCAGCGTGCTGCTGGGTTCGTCGCGCCGCCGCGTCGGCTTCGACGGCCGTACGCGCCCCGAGGTGCTCTCCGCGATCGCCGCCAAGGCGCTGCGGCTGTACCCGTCGCTGGCGGGCGTCCCGGTGATGCGCGCCTACGGCGGATTCCGCCCGTACGTCGCCGACCACCTGCCGGTCATCGGTCCCGATCCCCGCGTCGCGGGCCTGTGGCACGCCGGCGGGCACGAGGGTGCGGGCATCGGACTGTCCGTCGGCACCGGGCGGTTGCTGCGCGACCTGCTGCTGGGCGAGATCCCGGAGACCGACGCAGCGCCGTTCCGGGTGGACAGGCCCGCGGTACTGGGCGCCGGCGATCCCGCGGAGGACGCCGACGACGACCCCGCCGACGGCCCGGCTCCGGCCGCGGACCACGCCCGCACGACGAGGGAGCGCTCATGACTCCGAGACTGGTGCCCGCGGCGTCCGACCCCGTCGGGCGCGGCGAGACCCCGCTCACGATCACCGTCGACGGCGAGCCGGTGCCCGGGATCGCCGGCCAGACCGTGGCCGGCGTGCTGCTCGCGGCGGACCGCCTGTCGTGGCGGCGGTCCCGGTCGGGCGCCCCGCGCGGGGTGTTCTGCGGCATCGGCGTGTGCTTCGACTGCCTGGTCACCGTCAACGGCGAGCGCGACGTGCGGGCCTGCCGCCGCCGCGCGCTGGACGGCGACGAGGTCACCACGCAGCAGCCCCCGGCGGCGGGTTCCTCATGACCGCCCGTCACGTGGCCGTCGTCGGTGCCGGGCCCGCGGGGCTCTCCGCCGCCGGAGCCGCGCTGGCCGCCGGAGCCGAGGTGACGCTGCTCGACGCGGGCGAGCGGCCCGGCGGGCAGTATCACCGGATGCCGCCCGAGGCGTACGGGGCACGGCACCCGGAGCTGGTGCAGCACGGCTACCGCGGCTTCGCACGGCGCGCCCGGCGGGTGCTGGAGCACCCGAACTGCGCCTGGTGGCAGGAGAGTTCCGTATGGGCGCTGGAACGCCCCGGCGACGCGTCAGGCCCGCCCCTGGTGCACGTGCTGCGCGAGACGTCCCGCCGGCGCCATGTGCTGGAGGCCGACGCGCTGGTGCTGGCCGCCGGCGCACACGACCGCGTGCTGCCCTTCCCCGGCTGGGAGTTGCCGGGCGTCTTCACCGCCGGAGCCGCCCAGGCCCTCGCCAAGGGCGAGCGGGTGCTCGTCGGCGACCGCGTGGTGGTCGCGGGCACCGGCCCGTTCCTGCTGCCGGTGGCCGCCTCGCTGCTTCAGGCGGGAGGCGGCGTACGGGAGGTGCTGGAGGCGAGCGCGCGCCCCGCCCTCGTACGCGGCTGGCTGCGGCGCCCATGGGAGCTGGGAGCCCATGCCGGCAAGACCGGCGAACTCGCCTCGTACGCCGCCGAGTTGGCCCGGCACCGGGTGCCGTACCGGCTGGGCCGCGCAGTCGTCGAGGCGCGCGGCGAGGGCCGGGTCGAGGAGGTCGTCAGCGCGCGGGTGCGTGCCGACTGGTCCGTGATCCCCGGGACCGAACGCGTCGCCGCCGTCGACGCCGTCTGCGTCGGCCACGGATTCACGCCGCAGCTGGAGCTGCCGGTGGCGGCGGGGTGCGCCCTGCGGCCCCAACCCGGCGGAGGGCCCGCCGAGTTGTTCGTGGACGTGGACGGCGACCAGCTCACCAGCGTTCCGGGTGTGTACGCCGCGGGAGAGGTCACCGGCATCGCGGGAGCCCCGGCGGCACGTGCCGAGGGCGCCGTCGCCGGCTGGTCCGCCGCGGGCGGCGACCCGGAGGCACGCGCCCTGCGTGCGCTGCGCCGAAGCCGCGACCAGGGCCGTGCGTTCGCCGGGCGGCTGGCCCATGCGCACCCCGTCGGCTCCGCGTGGACCGGGTGGCTGCGTCCCGGGACAATCGTCTGCCGCTGCGAGGAGACCGACTACGCCGCCGTGTGCCGGGCGGCGGCCGACCCGACGAGCACCGAGGCTCGCGTGGCGAAGCTGGCGACCCGGGCGGGCATGGGGCCGTGCCAGGCCCGGGTCTGCGGTCCCACGGTCGCCGAACTGCGCCTGCGGGCGGGCGAATCCGCGGCGGGGCACACCGGCGAGGCCGTCGCCGCCGCACCGCACCACAGGCCCGTCGCCCAGCCGATCCGGCTCGGCGAACTCGCCCGCACGCCCGAACCGACGCGTACGAGAGCCGGCACCCGGCCGGGAGAGCCCGGCCGTCCCGCAGACCCGGCTTCCCAAGGGGAGGAGAGCAGTTGATGAGCAGCAGCACCCGGCAGGCCGGCCCGCTCGACGGTGTCGTGGTGGCCACGGCACTGCCCTACCGGGAGGACCCGTCCGCGCCGGCGGGGCTCGCGGTCGACTACGACCGCTACGCCGAGCACTGCGACTGGCTGGTCGGCAACGGCTGCCACGGCGTCGGCCCGAACGGATCGCTGGGCGAGTACTCCTCGCTCACCGACGACGAGCGCCGCGCCGTCGCCCGTACGGCCATCGACGCGGTGAAGGGCCGCGGCAACGTCATCGTCGGCGTGCACAGCGTGGGTTCGCACCAGGCGGCCCGGTGGGCCGAGGCCGCCGCGGAGGACGGCGCCGACGGCCTGCTCTGCCTGCCCCCGACGATGTACCGCGCCAACCGCGGAGAGGTTCTCGCCCACTTCGAGGCCGTGGCCGCCGTCGGACTGCCCGTCATGGTCTACAACAACCCCCACGACACCAAGACCGACCTCACGCCCGACCTGCTGGCGGAGATCGCCCAGATCGACAACATCCAGGCCGTGAAGGAGTTCTCCGGCGACGTGCGCCGCGTACTGGAGATCAAGGAGAAGGCCCCCGGCCTCGACGTCATCAGCGGCGCCGACGACGTGGCGCTGGAGAGCCTGCTGATGGGCGCCGTCGGCTGGTTCGCGGGATTCCCGAACGTGTTCCCTGCCGAGTCCGTCCGGCTCTTCCAACTGGCCGCCAGCGGCAAGCTGGAGGAGGCCCGCGCCCTGTACGAGCCGCTCGTCGCGGCCTTCCGCTGGGACTCCCGTACGGAGTTCGTGCAGGCCATCAAGTTCGGGATGGAGATGGTCGGCCGGTACGGCGGGCCCTGCCGCCCGCCGCGCGGCCCGCTGGTCCCCGAGCACCGCGAGCAGGTGCGGGCCGCCATGCAGCAGGCCGTCGACGCCCTGTCCGCCGACAAGCAGTCGGCCTGATGCGCAGCGTCCGCAGCCTCAGCGCCGTCGACTCGCACACCGAGGGCATGCCCACGCGCGTGGTGACCGGCGGCGTGCCGCCCATCCCGGGCGAGACGATGGCCGACCGGCGCCGGTACGCCGTCGAACACCTCGACACGCTGCGGCGGTTCCTGGTCGACGAGCCGCGCGGGCACCCCGCGATGAGCGGCGCGCTGCTCCAGGCGCCGACCCGCGACGACGCCGACTGGGGCGTGATCTACGTCGAGGTCAGCGGCTTCCTGCCGATGTGCGGGCACGGCACGATCGGCGTGGCGACCGTCCTGGTGGAGACCGGCATGGTGACGGTCACCGAGCCGGAGACGTCCGTGATGCTGGAGACCCCCGCGGGCCTGGTCGAGGCGAGAGTGACCGTACGAGACGGAGTCGCCGAGCAGGTCACGCTGCGCAACGTCGACGCCTTCGCGCTCCAGCTCGGCGCGACGGTGACCGTACCGGGGCTGGGCGAGGTCACGTACGACATGGCGTACGGCGGCAACTTCTACGCCATCGTCGACCTGGCGAGCGTCGGGCTTCCCTTCGACCGCGCCCGCAAGGACGACATCCTCGCCGCCGGCCTTGCCATCTCGGACGCCGTCAACGAGCAGAACCGGCCCGAACACCCCGAGGACTCCGGCATCCACGGCTGCAAGCACGTGCAGTTCCTCGCTCCCGGATCCGACGCCAGGCACTCGCGCAACGCCATGGCCATCCAGCCGGGCTGGTTCGACCGCTCGCCCTGCGGCACCGGCACGTGCGCACGCATGGCGCAGCTGCACGCGCGCGGGGAGCTGCCCCTGGAGACGGAGTTCGTCAACGAGTCCTTCATCGGCACCCGCTTCACCGGACAGCTCGTCGGGACCGGCGAGGTCGGGGGAAGACCCTCGGTCGTGCCGGAGTTCTCAGGCCGCGCATGGATCACGGGCACGGCCACTTATCTGCTGGACCCGGCCGACCCGTTCCCGCACGGGTTCGTGCTCTAGCCCGGGCCGCCCCGGAGGGCCGCGCCCGGCGGCATCGCGTCCAGCCCCTGCCGGGAGACCGACGTGAGAGGCGGCGACATGTCCCCCCGCCTCAACTCAGCCGCTGCCAGGCGTGCTTCAGCCGCCGCGCCTCCTCGAGTCGCCGCTCGTACGTCGCACCGGTCACGACCAGGAGCAGTCCGGCGAGGGCGGGCATCAGCCAGCGCGGCAGCAGCCAGGCGACCTGGGCGACGTACGGGGCGAGTTCGTGTGCGCCGACCGAGACGAGGGTGGCCCCGCCGAGCAGCAGCGGTGCCTGCGTCCGCCGGCGGGCGCCCGCAAGCGTGGTGGCCAGCGCGCCGGTGCCCAGCAGGAGCGGGCGGAGCCAGTGCGGGTCGCTCCACACCATGACCAGGCTCGGCAGGAAGGTGAAGGCGAGCCCGCCGCCGTACGCCCGCCACGACGAGATCCGGGGCCGCGCCGACCCCTCGCCGCTGCCGCCGGTCCGGCGCCTGTGCAGCCAGCCGATGAGCAGCAGGGCGACGGAGACCGGCAGCGTGTACGCCTCGGGGGTCGAGACGGCGGACGCGAACAGCCGTACCCACGTGGCGAGTACGAGCAGAGCCGCCGAGCACAAGCCTGCTCCCGGGCGCCGGTCGGCGCGCAGGGCGACGCCCGCAGCGGAGACGGCGCACACGGCGAGGGCGAGCCAGAGGGTGTCCGGGCGCGGGGCGCAGAGGCCGAGCGCGGCCAACGCGGCCGCGTAGCCCGTGCATTCGACGGCGAGTGAGATCGCCCTCCGTGGCTCGGGCGCCGCCCCAGCCGGACCGCCGCGCAGCCAGGCCGCCACCGGGACGGTGCCCACCACGACCGCGAGCACCGCGAACGACGCCTGGTGCGCCGGAAGTCGCACTGCCGCGGCAAGCGCCCCGGCCAGCCCGGCCGCATGCGCCACCGCCGACGCCGCAAGCGCGGCCCGGCGCCCCGGGCCGCCCTTCGGTGACCGGACCGCGGCCGCCGCGGACGCCACGCACAGCAGGGTCAGCACCGCGAGGGTGGCGGCCTGTTGAGCGAGCGCCCAGCCGATCGCGGTGACGGCCAGGGTGAGGCCCGAGACCAGTGCTGTCACGCCGGCCGCGGAATCCGCCGCGGTGACCGCGGCGGCGAGCAGGACGACCGCGAGCGCGGAGACGACGGTCACGGTGGGCCCGTACGACAGACCGAGGGCCGGCGGCGCCGCCGCACCGATGCAGGCGCACAGCGCGAGCAGTACGGGGAGCGGCGGCAGTACGGGCAGGCGGCTCAACACACCCTCGCCGGAGGGACGTTGAGCGTCACGTGCGGCCCCGCCGAGCACGCGGGCGAGCAGCGTCACCGACAGTGCCAGCAGCAGAAGGACCAGCAGCGTGGCGGCAGAGCCCGTCCAGGCGTGCTCGCCGTCGACGGCCTGCCGGACCGGGCCGCGCGGCGGCCCCTCCCATGCCTGCTTCACGAAGAACCACGGCCCGAACACCGCCTCGGCCACCGGCGCCAGGGTCCACAGCAGTGCGCCGCACTGCACCACGACGGCGGCGACGCACAGTCCGGCCGACTGCGGTGCGCGCCATGCCCGCACTACGCGCAGGACGAGCACCGCGCCCAACAGGCCCATCGCGCACAGCAGATGCACCAGAACCCACCAGTCCCGGCCCGCCGGACCCCCGGCCTCCACCACGGCCCAGCCGAAGCTCCCCAGGGCCGCGATCAGCACCAGCCCGGCCGCCGTGCCCAGCGGGCCCGCCAGGCGACGGGCCTGATGTCGCTGCCCCGCGTACAGCAGCACCGCCGCGGCCACCGCCTGCACGGCGCTCCACCGAGCGGCCGAGACGACGCCGTCGGGCTGATGCCACAGCGTCACGCCCATCAGCAGCGCGCCTACCGGCACCGCCGCCACGGCGGCCGTGAGCCGCACCGGCCGGGCGGTCGCCCGAGTGCCTATGCCGTCCCGCAGGTGAGACACCGCCAGCGCGACGTCGGCCGCGACCGTGAGCAGCAGCGCCACGGCGAGTCCGTAGGCCGTCCTGTCCGAGGAGCCGTCCAGGCTCAACGCCGAAAGCGGCAGTGGCAGTTGGGCGACGACGACGGCGAAGGGCAGCGGCAGCCGCAGCCCCGGGGCCGGAAGCGCCAGCCCGTAGCCCGCCCAGAGCGCGGCGATCAGGGCCGTGCTGGAGGCCGCGAAGCGGAGGCCGTCCGCGTAGGGAAAGGCGACCTCGTGCAGGGCGTACGCGTCCAGCACCAGCAGCGCCAGCCCGAAACCGGCGACGGACTCGGCGGTGGCCACCAGCTCGCGGCGCAACAGCCACAGCGGTACGGCGAGGGTGCCCAGAGTCAGCCCGCCGAGCACCGCCGCACGGCCGCCCACGCCCATGCTTCCCCAGTTCAGCAGCGTGAAGGCGAACGCGGCGACGGTCAGCAGCACACCGCCCAGCACGAGCAGGACGTTGCGTGCGGTGTACGAGGAGGTCTCGGCCCGCCCCGCGGCCCAAGGCCGGGGTACAGGCCCGTGCCCCGGCACGGGCCCGAAGGGTCCGGCCGCAGCCGCGCCCTGGGCAGACGCTCCGTGCGCAGACGCTCCGTGCGCAGCGCCCTGCGCCGAGGCCCGAAGCCCGGCCAGCAGGGCCTGCCGCCGCCCAAGGAGCGCGGCGCGCCGCCGCTCCAGACCGGTCAGTTCCTCGTCGATCCGCCGCACCTCGCCGTGCTCGGCGCCGGTCAACGGCAGACGGCAGTAAGGGCATTGGGCGAGCCCTTGCCCCTCCGCGTGCCCCGCCGACTGCCCGAGCGGTCCACCGCAGTCAGGGCAGTGCGCGAACGGCTGCTTGTACTCCATGCCGGGCAGCCTGACGCCGCACCCGTACCCCTGACATCCGTAGGGATACTCAGATCGGGCCCGTCGCGATCACGGGCGGCCCTCTCACCTGGTGGCCGCCGAGATGCCGGAGACCGGCGACCGCGGCCACCGCGGGGCCTGGTCGCCGTGCGCCCCTCCCCCGCTCCGCACCCGGGGCAGTGCCTGCCGCCACCCCCACACCCCGGAGGAGCGTGCTGCCAACTCCCGCCCGCACAGGGGGCGTTCGCGATGCCCGGAACCCGCCGACGCCCCGCCCGCGCGCCCCGGACCAGCGAGATCGCCGGGGAGGAGCTGGGACCGGAGCGGACGAACCCGTTGACAGTTTCCGTTGTGTGACCTTAACGTAAAGCCTAGTCGTCTAGACAATTTGCCCGACGGGCCTGACACGGAGGTGACCATGGCGTCGCAGACTTCGCCCCTGAAGGAGGCCCGCTTCGAACTGGTCGAGATACCCGAGCCCATGGGCCCCGTCGAGGTGACGGTGGACCGGCGCAAGGTCCTCGACTACGCGTACTGCGAGGACGACTTCGGCTCCTGGTACTTCGGGGAGTCACCGTTCGGCGGCGCCGTGGGCCATCCCCTCGTGCTCGCCAACGACCTGCTGTTCCTGTTCTACGAGAACTACGACGGCAACACCGCGCAGGGTCTGCACACCCACGAGCACCTCACCTTCCACGCACCGGTGGCGGTCGGCGAGACCGTGACCGTCGAGGGCGGCTACACGGAGAAGTACCAGCGGCGCGGCCAGGGTTACGTCGTCCTCGAGGCGGAAGCGCGCGGGGCCGACGGGCGCCTGCTCGTGCGGCACGTCGGCAAGGAGATCATGCGCACGGTCGCCGGCGAGGTCGTCGGGCAGAGCCGGGCGGCCGGAGATCAGCGGCCCCGCACCGTGCTCGGCACCGTGGACCGCGGCGTTCCCCCGCTGGACCGCGCGCGGCTCGACGCCCCGGACAGGGCCGCCGTCCCCGCGCGCACGACGGTCTTCACCCAGGACCAGATGTCGGTGTTCTCGTGGGCCGGACGCGGATACGCGAACGTGCACACCCACCGGGAGAAGGCCGGCGCCGCCGGGCTGGACCGCACGATCGTGCAGGCCCAGCAGCAGACCGGCTTCATCATCTCCAACCTCGTCGAGGTCTTCGGAAAGAGCTTCTTCACCTCCGGCGAGCTCGACCTGCGCTTCGTCTCCCCGGTCTTCGTCGGGGACGAGCTGACCACGAGCGGCGCGGTCTCCGGCGTCAGCGGCGACCGTCTGGAGCTGGAGGTCTGGGTCGACAAGGCCGACGGAACCCGCAGCGCCCTCGGCTGGGCGTCCGCGCGCGTCGACGGCGACCCCGCGCGCCCCACCCGGCTGGTGTGACCCGAGCGCTCCCGCACCCGCCGCCCATCACTCACATCGAGATCGACAACGGAGTCACCCATGCCAGAAACAGCCACCGCCGGGCCGTCCGGCGGGCGGGAGCGGGCCGCGCTCGCCAAGCGCGCCGCTGTCGCCAGCCTCGTCGGCACAGCGGTCGAGTGGTACGACTACTTCATCTTCGGCACCGCGTCGGCGCTCGTCCTCGGCCAGTTGTTCTTCCCGAACGAAGAGGACCCGATCATCGGCACCCTGTCGGCGTTCGCGGTGTTCGGCGTCGGCTTCGTCGCCCGCCCCGTCGGCGGCATCGTCTTCGGGCACTTCGGGGACAAGTTCGGACGGAAGGCGGCCCTGGTCACGACCCTGATGATGATGGGTGTATCGACCTTCCTCATCGGGCTCCTGCCCACGACCGCGCACATCGGCATATGGGCACCCGTCCTGCTCGTACTGCTGCGGCTCGTCCAGGGCTTCGCCGTCGGCGGCGAGTGGGGAGGCGCCTCGCTGGTGGCCGTCGAGTACGCGCCGGAACACAAGCGGGGCGCCTACGGCAGCGCCCCGCAGATCGGCAACGCGGTGGGGCTGGTGCTGTCGACGAGCATCTTCGCGCTGGTCTCCCTGCTGCCGGACGACGAACTCCTCGGGTGGGGCTGGCGCGTTCCCTTCCTCTTCAGCGCGGTGCTGATCGCGGTCGGCCTGTTCATCCGCTTCAGGCTCACCGAGACGCCGGCGTTCCGTGCCGCCCAGGAGCGGCTGGAGGAACAAGTAGCCGACGCCAAGGTGAAGGAGAAGATGCCGATCGCCGAGCTGTTCAGGCGGTTCAAGCGGCCGCTGCTGCTGGCCATGGGCATGCGGCTGGGCGAGGCCGTCTTCGGCTACATCATCCTCACCATCGGGTTGACCTTCGCGACCAACTACACCGACGTTCCCCGCACCGACGTGCTCGTCGCCAGCACAGTCGCGGCCGCGGCGGCCATCTACACGTACTACTTCTTCGGAAAGCTCTCCGACCGGATCGGCAGGCGCGCCGTCTTCATCATCGGCGCGGTTACGGGCCTCGTGGTCACGTTCCCCTTCTTCTGGATCCTCCAGGCCGACGCCGTGGTGCTCACGTACGTGATCTACACCGTGGCCTACGCGATCGGGGTGGGCGCCCTCTACGGCGTAGAACCGGCCTTCTTCTCCGAGCTGTTCAGCACGAAGGTGCGCTACACGGGCGTGTCGATGGCGGCGCAGATCCCCAGCATCCTCATCGGTCTGTGGCCGCTCGCCTCCACGGCGCTGCTCGCGGCGACCGACGGCGCTCCCTGGCCGATCGCGCTGATCACGGTGGGTTCCCTTCTCATCGCCCTGGTCTGCGCGCTGCTCGCGCCGGAGACCCGCACGAGGGACATGGACCGCGTCGGCGAGAGCCAGGAGAGGGACCGGAAGGACGAGCCGGAGGCGGTGGCGCCGTGACCCGTACTTCCCCGCGCCCGTGGCGCGACCTGACCGATCCCCGCCGTACCGCCGCGGCCGACGTGCTCGAAGCGGGCCTGAAGGAACCGGAGTTCGAGAATCTGAGCATCCCCGAGGAGCTCGGGACCGTGCGGGTCCTCGTGGACGACCACAAGATCAAGCGGTTCGCGTTCACGCAGGACGACCACTCGCTCTGGCATCTGCACGAGAGCCCGTTCGGCGGGAAGCGGATCGCGCACGCCGCGCTCCTCGGCAACGACCTCGTCCAGCTCTTCACGCTCGTCTACGCCGCCAGCAAGGTCGTCGGCTACCACACCGAGGAGCAGATGTGGTTCGACAGCCCGGCCGTGCTGGCCGAGACGGTCACGCTCACCGGGACGTACACGGAGGCCTACCGGCGCCGCGGCCAGGGCTACGTGGTCATGGACGCGCGGGCCACCGGCGAGGACGGGCGGAGCATCGTCCGGCACCGGGGCGTGGAGATCCTCAAGACCGACCCGGGCGCCATCGGCGGCCGGGGATCGGCGAGCCCGGAGCGGCGGGTGACGGGCGAGGTCGACGAGGACGCGCGGGTCGTCACCACCGTCGACTCCGGCGTGCGGGCGGGCGACGTGCTCGCTCCGCTGCACAAGACGATCACGGCGGAGCAGGCAGCCGTCTTCAGCCGCGTCGGCGAGTACGTACGCAACATCCACAACGACATCGGCGTGGCCCGCTCGGGCGGGCTGCGTGTGCCGATCGTGCAGGGCCAGCAGCAGTTCGGCGTACTGGCTCAGCTGCTCAGCCTGCGGTTCGGGCGGGCCTTCTTCACCTCCGGGTGGCTGCGGGTGAAGTTCCTGGCTCCCCTGGATGTCTTCGAACCGTTCCTCTCGACCGGCGTGGTCACGGCGGTCACTCCGGTCGGCTCGGGCCTCCGCGTCGACCTGGAGGTCTGGGTCCGGCGGGAGTCGGACGGCCGGCTGATGACGGCCGGCTGGGCCCGCGCGACCGTTCCCGCGTCCTGACCGGACGCATCGACAGAAAGCGAATCACCGAAAGATGAGTACATCCAAGACCGGCGGTCAGGTCGTCGTCGACATGCTGCGCTCCTTCGGCGTCGAGTACGTCTTCGGCGTCGTGGGCGGCCAGACCCTCGCGATCACCGACGCGATCATCGACACCCCCGGCATCGAACTCGTCCACACCCGCCACGAGAACGCCGCGGCCGTGATGATGGACGCCTACGGCAGGCTGACCGGCAGACCGGCCGCGTGCATAGCGACGACCGGTCCCGGCGCGACCAACCTGCTCACCGGCGTGGGCGGTGCCTACCGGGACTCCAGCCCCGGCTACGTACTCACCTGCAACAACAACGGCGAGAACATCCACAAGGACGACGCGCAGAACGCCGACCACGTCGAACTGATCAAGCCCCTGGTGAAGTTCTCGCGTCTGGTCGCACACGCCTCGTCGATCCAGCAGGCCATGGAGGAGGCCTACGTCAACGCGCTCACCGGCAATCCCGGGCCGGTGCACCTCGACTTCGCCCGCGACACGATCGAGGGCCGCATCGAGAACCCGCCCGCCGTCCCCGCGACGCATCCCAGCCGGCAGTGGGTCACCGAGCGCCCGTCCGCCGCGGCGGCCGTACTGGCCCGCGCCGCGGAGCGCGTGCTGAGTGCGCAGCGGCCGGTCATCTGGCTCGGCAACGGCGGCAACCGGGCACGCGCGAGCGAGGACGTGCTCGCCCTCGCCGAGGCCCTGGCCATCCCGGTCGTCACCACCTTCAACGGCATCGGGTCCGTACCGACCACGCATCCGCTGGTGTTCGGGGCGGCCAGCCGCATGGGCACCGCCCTGTCCAGCAGGGTCCTCGACGAGGCCGACCTGGTCCTCGCCCTCGGCAACAGCCTCAACGCCGTCTCGACCACCCGCTGGCGGCGCTCGCTGCCCGAGATCGTCCAGGTCGACGTCGAGCCGGCGATGATCGGGCGCTACTACTCGCAGATCACCGAGGGCGTGGTGAGCGACCTCGCCTCCTTCGCCCGCGACCTCGTGACCGCCGCCGGTGAACGGGCCGCCGGCGCACGGGAGATGCGGGCCGAGTGGCTGGCCTCGCTGGAGAAGGCGCGCGCCGCGTGGTGGCAGGGGACCGAGGTGGCGGACGCCGGCGCCGAAGGCGCCCTGTCCCCCGCCGACATCGTGCGCACCCTGCGCGAAGTGGCGCCCGAGGAGACCCTGTTGATCCCGGACGCCGGCAACCCCGGCGTGTGGTCCTTCCTCTGGGAGGTCCGGCAGCCGAACAGCTACATCAAGCCCGTCGGCTTCGGGAACATGGGGTTCGCGCTGCCCTCGGCCGTCGCCGCGTCCCTCATCGACCCCGCGCGTCCCGTCCTCGCACTGATCGGGGACGGCTCCCTGGCCATGAGCATGGGCGAGTTGGAGACCCTCGCCCGGGTCGGCGGCAACGTCTGCGTCGTCGTCCTCAACGACTCCAGCTACGGAAACATCCGCCAGGAACAGGAGTTGCACTTCGGCGGCCGCACCGTCGGGGTCGACTTCGGCCCGGTCGACTTCGCCATGGCCGCCGTCGCGATGGGCGTCGACGGAGCGACGGTCGGCAGCCTGCCCACGCTGCGGCAGCGCGTGGCCGACGCCTTCGCGGCCGGCAGCCCCAAGGTGCTGGACGTCCAGATCGACCGCGGCGCGAACGCCTGGACGTACCCGGCGTTCGTGGCCCGGCAAGAGGAGGAGGGGTGAGGGACATGGCGGACGCAACGGCGGCGGCGCCGCTCGCGGGCGTGAAGGTGCTCGACCTGTCGCGGTTCATCGCGGGCCCGCTGTGCTCGCAGATCCTGGCGGACTTCGGCGCCGAGGTCGTCAAGATCGAGCGGCCGGGCGGCGAGGACTCCCGCCATCACGGGCCGTACCACGAGGACGAGAGCATCTACATGTTCCTGTACCACCGGAACAAGTACGACGCGGCGCTCGACACCCGCCACCCCGAGGCGCTGGGAATCCTGGAGCGGCTCATCGAGTGGGCGGACGTCGTCGTGGAGAACTACCGCCCGGGCACCATCGAGAAGATGGGCATCGGCTACGAGCGGATGAAGGAGCTCAACCCGGACGTCATCCTGGTCTCCATCTCCGGTTTCGGGCAGACGGGCCCCGACTCGCACCGGGCGCTCTTCGACGCGATCTCCCAGGCGTCCTCCGGCCTGATGAGCATGACCGGCGAACCCGGCGGCAAGCCCACGCTCAGCGGCACCTACATCGCCGACTACACCACCGGCTACCAGGGCGCCATCGGCGCGCTGATGGCGATCCTGCACCGTGAACGGACAGGCGAGGGGCAGCTGGTGGACGTCGCCTCGTTCGACACGATGTTCTCCGCGCTGGGCATACGCCTCATCTCCGAGTTGATGCTCGGGCAGAGCATGCCGCGCAGCGGGTCGCGCGACCTGCTGACCGCGCCGGTCAACGTGTACGAGGCCGCGGACGGCCCGGTCTACATCCAGGCCGGAACCGCGTCGCTGTTCTCGAAGATCTGCGCCGTGATGGAACGCCCCGACCTGGCCGAGGACCCCCGCTTCGCGGGCGTCGACGGCAGAATGGCTCAACAGGAGTACCTGGAGGGCGAGATCGGCGCATGGGCGTCCTCGCGCACCGTGGCCGAGATCGCCCGCGTGCTGGAGGAGGCCGGAGTGCCCTACGCGAAGGTCGCCGACGTCGCCGAGGTCGCACGGTCACCGCAGATCGCCGCCCGCGGAATGATCGTCGAGGCGGAGCATCCCGAACTCGGTACGATCCGCATGCCCGGCAACCCGATCAAGATGGAGAAGACCCCGCCCATGGTCCGCAAGGCACCGCCCCGAGTCGGCGAGGACAACGACCACGTGTACCGGGGCATCCTCGGACTGACCGCCGAAGAGACGGCGGGGCTCCGGGAGTCGGGGGCGATCCGGCCGTGACGCGCGCCCCCAGATACCAGGTGATCTACAACGACCTCGTCGAGCAGATCCAGTCGGGCGCGCTGGCTCCCGCCGCACAACTGCCGGGCGAGACCGATCTCGCCCGGCAGTACGGGGTCAGCCGGATGACCGTGCGTCAGGCCCTGGACCTGCTGGACTCGGACCGGTTCGTCGTACGCAGGCAGGGCAGCGGAACGTTCGTCAGCGAGAACGCCAAGCACGGCCGGCGGCTGAACCGGCTGCGCTCCTTCGCGGACGAGATCGCGAGCACCAGCGGCGAGGTCACCTCGCGCGTCGTACGGGCCGAGACGGCGAAGGCGGACGCCGAGGTCGCCGACACGTTCGGCGTCGCCGAGGGCGACCTGGCCAACCACATCACGCGGGTGCGGCTGATCGACGGCAGCGCCGCCGCCCTCCAGGACGCCTGGATTCCTTACGCGGTCGCGCCCTCGCTGTGCCGGGAGCCGCTGCTCGGCGGCTCCCTGTACCGCACGCTCAGCGAGCGCTTCGGCGTCCAGCTGCGCTACGCCGACCAGTCCATGACGGCGGCGCTGCTGACGGACGGGCAGGCCGCGCTCCTCGACGCCGAACCGGGAGGAGCGGTACTGGAGGCCCGCCGTACGACCTTCGACGCGACGGGCGGCATAGTCGAGCTCACCACGAGCTGGACCCTGCCGCAGTTCCCGTTCCTGCTGCGGATAGACGCCGAATGAGCACAGGCGCACGCGTCGTCGCGGTCGACGTCGGCACCTCCGCCGTCCGCGCCGCCGTCGTGGACATCGACGGAGGTGTCCTGGCCTCCCATCACCTTTCCCGCGCGTGCGATCCGGGCGGAGAGACCTTCGATCCGGTCGCGCTGCACCGCGACGTACTGGCCGCGCTGAGAGGCGTGTCCTCCACGGGCGAGGCCCCGTCCGCGCTGGCGATCGCCGCCCACATCGGCACCGTCGCCGTGGACGACGACCTCGAACCCGAGGCTCTCGGCGGCGGCTGGTCCGATCCTCGCGGAGTGCGGACGCTCGCGGAGCTCGGCGAGGGGACCGTACGCCGGGTCCTGAGCGCGTCCGGCCGGCCCTCTCCTGCCGGAGGCGCGCTGGCCCGCCTCCTGGAGATGGACGCGGAGCACGCCGCGTCGGTCCGTGCGGTGCTCTCCCCCAAGGACTTCCTCGTCGCCCGGCTCACCGGGGAGGTGTTCTCCGACACCGTCAGCGCCGCCTACACCCTGGCGTCCGACGTGCGCAGCCGCTCCTGGAACACCGCCCTGCTGGACGAACTGGGCCTGGACTCAGCGGTGTTCGCGCCGCAGACCGAACCGGCGTCCGTGGTCGGCGCGCTCACCGGCCGGGCCGCCTCAGACACGGGCCTGCCCGAGGGGCTTCCCGTCGTTGCCGGGGGGCCGGACGGTTCCGTCGGCATCGGGCTGCTCCTGGGCACGTCCGAGGACGCCATCGCCGACGTCGCCGGAACCACCGACGTGGTCGGGCGGCTGCTGCCGTCCGCCGACGACGCTCCGGACGGCGCCGTCCTCAACCCCTCGGTCCTGCCCGCCCGGTTCGTCGCGGGCGGGGCCACCGGGCTGACCGGCGGAGCGGTCGCCCGGTGGCGGTCACTGGCCGGCGACGTCGAGGACCAGCGGATCGCGGCTGTCCCGCCGGGCGCCGACGGGCTGACGATCCTGCCCGCCATGACGGGCGCGCGCTTCCCGCGCTGGCGGCCCGCCTCCCGCGGAGCGGTCCTCGGGCAGCACCCCGGCCACGGCCCCGCTCATGTGCTGCGCGCCGCTCAGGAAGGGGCCGCCTTCACCGTGCGCGAAGGGCTGGACCGGCTCGACCCCTCGGGACGGCTTCCGGTCGTCCTCGCCGGCGGTTCGGCCCGCAGCGCACACCTGGCGCATCTGCGCGCCGACGCTCTCGGCCGTCCCCTGCTCGTCTCGCCGCAGCCGGACGTCACCCTGCTCGGCGCCGCCGCGCTGGCGTTCCTCGGCTCCGGTGCGGCCACGGACATGGACGATCTGCGCTCCCGCCTCATCGGCACCATGCGCGAACTGCGGCCCGACGAGAAGCGCGCCGCCCGCTACGCGCGGCTCTACTCCCGCTGGCGCGAACTGCACGACGCGGTGGACCGGGCAGCGGGCACCGACGGCTGACCCGCGCGTCCCGGCGCGTCCCTCACGTCCGTTGTCCCGCTGCGTCGTGCGGGAGTGCGCCGTCGGTCCGGGCCTCCAGCGCCCGCAGCACGGCCACCATGTCCTCGCCACCGTGGCCCTGGGCGACGGTCTCGTCGAAGAGGGTGTGGCAGACATCGAGGAGAGGGGAGGCCAGGCCGGCCTTGCGGGCGGCTTCCGCGATCAGCCGGTTGTTCATCAGGACGTCCCCGGCCGACGCCTGGACGGCGAAGTCCCGGTCCAGCAGCTTGGGCGCCTTCATACGGAAGACGGGGCTGGCCATCGGGCCCGCCTCGAGGACGTCCAGGAACCGGCGCCGGTCGAGCCCGTGCCGGCCGGCGAAGTGGAATGCCTCGGTCAGACCGGTTACGAGCGTGATCAGGAACAGGTTCACCGACAGCTTCATCAGCAGGGCTCCCGGGACGGGGCCGCAGTCGAACGTCTCACGGCACATGGGGGCGAGCAGGGGCCGTACGGTCTCCACGGCGGCTTCGCCGCCCGCGAGCATGGCCACCAACTGCCCCTGTTCGGCGGGGACTCGGGAGCCGGAGACCGGAGCTTCGGCGTACTCGCCGCCCGCCGCACGGATGTCGGCCTCCAACGCGGCGGAGTAATCCGGCGAGGTCGTTCCCGTGTGGACGACGACGCGTCCCGCGACTCGCTGGGCGAAGCCCGGGGTGCCCCGCTCCAGAACCGCATCGACCGCCGTCTCTCCGGCCAGCATGAGGATCACGACGCGGGCCCGGTCGAAGACCTCGCCGGGACTCGCCGCGACGTCGGCACCGGCCGCCCTCAGCGGTTCACACCGGGCCCCGGTGCGGTTCCAGACGACGAGCGGCGTCCCGCCCCGGGCGAGGTTGAGCGCCATGGGCTGCCCCATGACGCCGAGGCCGACGAAACCCACGTTCACGACGCACCGCCGTCCCTCGCGCTCACAGATCATGACAGCGGTCATAGTAGTGCGGACTATGACCGCCGTCATAGGGTGGGACCCGGAATTCTCAAGTGGCAGTGGGAGGCCGAGGGATGACCGTGTCCGAACGTGGGCCACGAGAGCGGATGGTCTTCAGCGCGGCTCAGCTCATCCGGCGCGAGGGAGTCTCGTCCGCCGGTATGCGCGATGTCGCCGTGCACGCCCAGGCACCCCGCGGATCGCTCCAGCACTACTTCCCCGGCGGCAAGGAGCAACTCGTCAACGAGGCGGTGGACTGGGCGGGCCGCTACGCGGGCGACCGTGTCGCCCGCTTCGTCGCCGCGCTGCCCGAGCCGACGCCCAGCGGGCTGTTCGCCGAGATGGTGCGCCAGTGGACCGACGAGTACGCGACGACGGGCTTCGCGGGCGGCTGCCCCGTCGCCGCCGCCACGGTGGACTGCGCCGAATCCACCGCCTCCACGCGGGAGGCCGCGTCCGCCGCCTTCACCACCTGGACCGAGTCGGTGGCCCGGGCTCTGGCGGAGTTGGGCGTACCCGAGGAGCGCACCGGAGCGCTGGCCACCCTCATGATCGGCGCGCTCGAAGGGGCGATCCTGATCGCCAGGGCGGAGCGGGACGTGCGCGCCCTGGCGACGGTGTCCCGGGAACTCGGCCCTCTCCTCGACGAGGCGGTGGACAGAGCCGACTGACCATGGCCGCCCGGGCGTTGGGCCGTACCGCCTTTCGTCCGCACTCGCCTCTTGTCAGGCGAGGATCAGGACGATGAAGAGCAGGCACACGGCGATGTTGACCAGCCAGGAGTGCGTGTTCATCCAGTCCCGGACACGCGGCATGGCTGCCTCGGCCCGACGGGCGAAGGCGAGGCGCAGCAGCAGGGGAAGGGCGGCGATCAGGACCGTCGCCGCGACGAACGGAAGTCCCTGGACGTAGGCGTCGGTGTACGAGGCGTTGCGCTGGCGCAGATGCACGCCGACGGTGAGCATGACCATCAGGTCCGACGGCATCAGCAGAATGACCAGCAGACCGATCCGGAACGCGCGGCGCGGGTCGGCGGACATCAGGGTGCCGAGCCACTTCGGCGGCTCCACCGTGGCCCGCTGCCGCCAGTTCTTCAGGGCGAGCAGTGCGAGCAGAGCGACGAGGCCGTACTCGACGATCTGCCCCACCGACCCCCTGTCGGAGGCATCGCCGAGATCTCCCCCGCCGCCCAGAGCCGAGACGATGGCGAGCGTCACCGCGAGGCCCCCCGCAGTGGCGGCGGCGACCGCCGACACGAACGCGAGGGAGACGCGGACCGCCTTCGGAGCCGTCACGAAGACGATGGCCGACATGATCTGGGGACCGGCCATCATGGTGACGGCGAGTGGCAGAACACGCAGACCGTCCACGTCACTTCCTCTCCGCCCGCTGTCGGCAGCGCGCGCCTCGCACGTACGGAGAGTCTCCGGGGCACGGACACGGACGGCATCCCGGAGGACGGCCGGTCGTCGGCGAGGGCGGCCGCCAGGGACGCGCCCGAACGGGTGGTGGACGAGCGCGCCGGACCCGCCGGCCGGGGACGGACGCCGGCCGGCGCGTCCGGACCGAGCCGGCGGCGGTGTCAGGTGAGGTGCCGGGCGAAGAACCTTGCCGCGCTGTCCAGTTCGAAGGCCGGAACGTCCCCGTGCCTGCCGGGGTTGGCGTGCAGCGTCTTCTCGGTTGAGGCCAGGGCGTCGAAGAGCGCCAGGCTCTGGTCACGCGGCACCCGCTCGTCGTCCCACTGCACCAGGAACTGCACCGGGACGGTGATCCGCGCGGCGTCCGCGGCCGAGGCCAGGGCCCCGCCCAGGCCCAAGACCGCGGCGCGGACGCGGGGTTCGGCGGCGACGAACGGAACGCCGAGCCCGCAGCCCAGAGAGATCCCCCAGTAGCCGACCGGACCGGCGCCGACGTGCGGGAGCTGCTGGACCGCGTCCAGGACCGCCCGCCATTCCGGGACGGTCTGCCGGGCCACGAGCGCCTGGAAGCCGGCGATCAGCGGGGCCGGCTCCTCCCCGGCCTCCACCCGGGCCTCGTTCCCGGCCGCGATCCGGTCGTACTCCTCGTCCTTCGGCCGGTCGCCGTGGCCGGGCACGTCGGCCGCCACCACCGCGACACCGCACTCGGCGACGAAACGGCGCGCACCGGCCAGGACGCCGGGGGCCTTCTTGTGCTGACCGCCGCCGTGTCCCATCACGATCAGGGGGCGGGGACCGGCAGCACCCTCCGGCGTCCACAGCACGCCGGGAATCCCGTCGAGGAAGAAGAGCTGTTCAAAGACACCGTCGGACGACGTCTCAGAGGCGAAGCGCATAGCGATTCACGCCTTTCGGGATGCCTTCTGCGGGCGCTCCCTATGCCATGCGGAGGAGGGAGGCCCGACCTGTCATCGCGTTGATCGGTCTCACCTCCCCGGTTCGCAGCGGTGCACAGCGGCGCCGAAGGTATCACGGCGGACCGCTGCCGCCTCCGGGGTCTGCCTCGCGGGAGGACCGGACCGGCGCCGCCCGGCTGCACGCGCTTCGGATGCCGTCCGGCGGTGTGCGACGCACCATCAGTTGGAGAGTCCTCCGTCTGCCTCGTGACGGCTCCGGACCGCGTACGCACGCCGGACTGCCCGCGAGGCCGGCCAAGCCGATGCTGGGAGAGCGAAGTGTGGGCGACCTTCTCGCCGGGACGGATCGCGGCCGGGACGCGGACGGCGGTCCCCCGTACCGTCGCCGTCGCCGTCTCCACGCGAGCCGTCCACCGGCGGGCCGCACCGCGGTGACCGCACCCGGCGGTCACGAGGCCGTGATCCGCACGGACAGCCTGCGGAAGGTCTATCCGAAGGCGGACTTCGCCGCGGTGGACGGTGTCGATCTGACGGTGGAGCAAGGGGAGATCTTCGGGCTGCTCGGTCCCAACGGCGCGGGCAAGACCACGACCGTCGGGATGCTCACGGCACGCGTCGTGCCGACGTCGGGCTCCGCCTGCATCGGGGACATCGACGTGGTCGGGCACCCGGCGCTTGCCAAGCAGGTCATCGCCGTCGTGACGCAGGAGAACACCCTGGACCGCTCGCTCACCGTCTGGGAGAACCTGTACTTCCACGGGCTGCTGTTCGGCGTTCCCCGGCGCGAGGCCCGTCATACGGCCGACGACCTCCTCGACCGCTTCTCCCTGTCGCGCTGGGGCAAGTCCTCCGTCTACGAGCTGTCCGGCGGGATGGCGCAGCGATTGCTCGTGGCTCGGGCGATCTTCCACCGTCCCGCGGTGCTCTTCCTCGACGAGCCGACCGCCGGGCTCGATCCGCAGGGCCGGCTGGCCCTCTGGGAGGTTCTGGAACGTCTCATCGCGGAGGGCCAGACGATCCTCCTCACCACGCACAACATGGACGAGGCGGACCATCTCTGCGACCGCGTGGCGATCATCGACCACGGCCGCGTCCTCGCCCTGGACACCCCGGCCGCGCTCAAGCGGAGCCTCGGGGCCGACACCGTCGTCCGGGTCACCACCAGCGGCGATCCGGAGGCGCTCGCGGCGCGGCTGAGCGCGGACATCGAGGGCATCGTCCGTACCCGCACGGTCGACGGCGGTGCCGAGCTCCAGGTCAAGGGCGCCGACCGGCTGCTTCCCCGGGTGGTGACGAGCGCCGAGTCCGCCGGGTTCGATCTCGTCGACCTCTCGCTGACCGAAAGCACGCTGGAGACCGTGTTCATGAACCTCACGGGAAAGGAGTTGCGGGAGTGACGGACTCGTACAGCGCACGCCGTCCGGGGACCGGCCGGGCCGGGGCGCCGATCACCGTGCGGCCGCGGCGGTCCGCGGTGGCGGCGAGCCGCTCGGCGCTGGCGGCCCTCGTCCTCCGGGACGTGACGGTGCTGCGCAAGAGCTTCGGCGAGTTCGTCGGCCGGACCCTGATGCAGCCGTTCCTGCTGGTCTTCGTCTTCCTCTACGTCTTCCCGAGCATCGGGCAGGGCATCGGGGGCGGCTCCGGGCAGGACGGCCAATCGGCGTTCGCCACCGTGCTGGTGCCGGGCGTCGTGTCCATCGCGATCATGTTCCAGGGGATCCAGTCGGTGGCGATCCAGATGTCCCAGGAGTTCGGCTACACAAGGGAGATCGAGGACCGGGTCCAGGCCCCCTGCCCCATCTGGCTGGTCGCCGTGGCCCGGGTGCTCTCCGGCGCGGTCCAGGGGCTGATCTCCGCTGTCCTCGTACTGCCGCTCGCGGCCGTCGTGCACGCGCCGGGCGTGCACCCGGAACTGCGGATCCGCTGGTGGATCGTGCTCACCTTGATCCCGCTGGCCTGCGTCGCCATGACCGCTCTGGGGCTGGTGCTGGGAACGGCCTTCGAACCGCGGAACATCGGCGTGATGTTCGGGTTCATCGTGCTGCCGCTGGTCTTCCTCGGCGGCACGTACTACCAGTGGACCAAGCTCGGGTCCGTGCAGGTCGGCGGGTTCCACTGGCTCCAGGCGCTGGTCCTGGTCAATCCGCTGATCTACATCAGCGAGGGTATGCGCGCGGGCTTCACGGACCTGTCGCACATGCCGCTCTACGTCGTCTATCCGGTGCTGCTGGGCGCCTGTGTGCTCTTCCTCGCCCTGGGGCTGCGGAACTTCCGGCGCAGGGTGCTGTCCTGAGCAGGCGGTCCTGAGCAGGCGGTCCTGAACAGGCGGTCCTGAGCAGGCGGCGAGGCGGAGCGCACATCGACCGGGCGCGGGATCGGCCCGACCGATAGGCAACGCGTATCGAACGGGCTGCAAACCGATCTTGGACAGTCGCGAACCCCGGGGCGTTCCATGGAGGCCATGGCCACTCGCTACCGCATCGCCCTCATCCCCGGCGACGGCATCGGCACCGAGGTGCTGCCGCCCGCCTGCGCAGTCCTCGACGCCGTCGGCAAGCGCCACGGACTCGCCTTCGCCTACGACTCGTTCGACTGGTCCTGCCGGCGCTACGCCGCCGAGGGCGCGATGATGCCCGCCGACGGCCTGGACCGCATCAGGCACCACGACGCCGTCCTCCTCGGCGCCGTCGGATGGCCCGGCGTGCCCGACCACGTCTCCCTGTGGGGCCTCCTCATCCCCATCCGCCGGCAGTTCCGCCAGTACGTGAACCTGCGTCCCATCAAGGTTCTCGACGGCGTGCCGAGCCCGGTGTCGAAGGCGTCGGGAGACGTCGACTTCGTCGTCGTCCGCGAGAACGTCGAAGGTGAGTACTCCGAGATCGGTGGACGCCTGGGCCGCGGCACTCCCGAGGAACTGGCCGTCCAGGAGGCCGTCTTCACACGTGCCGGCGTAGAGCGCATCCTCGACTACGCCTTCACCACCGCCCGTCAGCGCAGCGGCAACCTCGTCTCCGCGACCAAGTCCAACGGCATCATCCACACCATGCCGTTCTGGGACGAGCTCGTGAAGGAAGCCGGAGACCGCTTCCCGGACGTGACCTGGCGACAGGAGCACATCGACGCCCTCGTCGCGAAAGTCGTCCTCGATCCGGCCCGGTTCGACGTCATCGTCGGCTCGAACCTGTTCGGCGACATCCTCTCCGACCTCGCAGCCGCCGTCGCGGGCAGCATCGGCATCGCGCCCGCGGCCAACCTCAACCCCGAGCGGGAGTACCCCTCCATGTTCGAGCCCGTCCACGGCTCCGCCCCCGACATCGCCGGCCAGGCCGTCGCCAATCCCCTCGGCGCGATCTGGTGCGCCTCGATGATGCTCGACCACCTCGGTCATCCCGAGGCCGCCGCCGAGGTCTTCGACTCGTTCGCCTCGGTGCTCGCCACCACCGGCGTACGGACGCCCGACCTCGGCGGAACCGCCGGCACTAGGGAATTCACCCGGCTCGTGCTCGACGGCATCGACGCCGTCGACGGCACCGACGGCCGCTGACGAGTCCGCGTCCCTGCCCGTCTGAGCGGCGGACGTGCGGCGGCCCGGGCCGGTTCTCGCTCCTCGCCGCATCAGTAGGCTGTGCCTATCCGTCGTCACGGAGGTGGCACATGGACGCACGGCAACTGGGCTACTTTCTCGCCGTCGTCCAGCACGAGCACTTCGGCCGCGCCGCCGAGCAACTCCGCATCGCGCAGCCGTCGCTCTCGCAGGCGATGCGAACGCTGGAGCGCGAACTCGGCGTGCCGCTCTTCCATCGCATCGGCAGGGGCATCGTGTTGAGCGACGCGGGTTCCCAACTGGTCGAGCCCGCACGTCAGGTGCTGCGGGATCTGGACGCGGCCAAGGCCGCCGCGCAGTCCGTCCGGGGTCTCCAGCGGGGGCGGGTCGAGCTGGTCTCCATGCCCAGTCCGGGAATGGAGCCCCTGGCGACGATCACGAGCGACTTCACCAGGGAGCACCCGGCCATGTCGGCCACCGTGGAAGCCGCGTTCACGCCGGAGGAGGTCATCCACGCGGTCAAGTCCGGGCGAGTGGAACTGGGCCTGCTCGGCGGGGCGTCCACGCCGTCGACGGAAGGGCTGCGGGTCCTGCACGTCGAGGACCAGCCGCTGGTCCTCATGTCGCCTCCGGGCAGCGGCCAGGAGACGCCGTCGCGGAGCGGGCGTGACGAGCAGGCGCAGGCGGGCACGCGGGCTGCCGGAACCGTCCGGCGCAGGCAACTCGACGGGATGCGGCTGGTCGTGAGCAAGCGCGGGAGCCTCATGCGCCGGCTCGTCGACGACGTGCTCTCCAGCGGCGTGAAGGCCCAGATCGTGGTCGAGGTCGAGCACCGCACATCGGTCCTGCCGATGGTCATGGCCGGCGTGGGCCATGCCGTGGTGCCCTCGTCGTGGACCGGGCTCGCCGAGGGTGCGGGTGCCCGCGTCCGCCACATCGAGCCTGTCTCCCTGCTCCGCATCTTCTTCGTGACCCGTACGACGGTGCTGACACCGGCGGCACAGGCCTTCGCCGCGTGCGTGGAGAGGTACGCCGCACAACTGCCCGAGGGCGCCCGCCGGGCAACGGCGTAACCGATAGGCAGGGCCTCTCACTCGGATCACCAGCCCGTCTTGGACGCCGCGTGAAGTGACGCGGTTCACTCCTCCATGAGCCAGTCGACGACGACGTCTTGGAGGATCACCGGTGACCGCTGAGCAGACCTTCCGTATCGCCGCCATACCCGCGGACGGTGTCGGCATCGAGGTCGTCGAGTCCGGACGGGCCGTCCTGGACGCACTCGCGTCCCGCTCGGACGGCCGGTTCGCCTTCGACTGGTGCGAATTCCCGTGGGGCTCGGCCTACTTCGCCGAGCACGGGAAGATGATGGCCGACGACGGCCTCGAACAGCTCAAGGACTTCGACGCCATCTACTTCGGTGCCGTGGGGTGGCCGACCGTTCCCGACCACGTGAGCCTGTGGGGACTGCGCCTGCGGATCTGCCAGAACTTCGACCAGTGGGCCAACGTACGTCCGGTCGAATTCCTGCCGGGCATACGGAGTTCGCTGCGCACCGCCGACCGCGACGACCTCAACTGGGTTGTCGTACGCGAGAATTCGGAGGGAGAGTACGCCGGGCTCGGCGGCCGCAACCTCTCCGGCCGGGGTCCCGGTGCCGAAGTGGCGGTTCAGTCGGCGCTGTTCACGGAGGCGGGTTGCGAGCGCATCATGCGCTTCGCCTTCGATCTCGCGCGGACCCGCACCCGCAGGAAGGTCTCCAGCGTCACCAAGAGCAACGCCCAGCAGTACGGCATGGTGCTCTGGGACGAGGTCTTCAGGAGGGTCGCCGCGGACTATCCGGACGTCGACACCGAGAGCGTTCTCGTCGACGCCATGGCCGCCAAGTTCGTCCTTCAGCCCGAGGATCTCTCGGTGGTCGTCGCCACCAACCTGCACGCCGACATCCTCTCCGACCTCGGCAGCGCCATCACGGGAAGCCTGGGTCTCGCGGCGAGCGCGAACCTGAATCCCGAGCGGCGCTTCCCCTCGATGTTCGAGCCGGTGCACGGCTCGGCCCCGGACATCGCCGGTCAGGGACTATGCAACCCCGTGGGAGCCATCGGCAGCGCCGCCCTCATGCTGGAGCACTTCGGCCTCGGCGACGAGGCGAAGGCCGTCCGCCGGGCGATCGAGGAGACCACGGGGAGCGGAATCCGCACCCGCGACGTCGGCGGCTCCGCGACCGCCGGCGAGGTCACGGACTCCGTCATCGACCGGTTGGGAAACGGCTGACAGCCCATTCCCAGCGACTCCGCGAGCTGGCACCCTCACCACGGCC
Organism: Streptomyces winkii; assembly: GCF_032248595.1. Lineage (NCBI taxonomy): Bacteria > Bacillati > Actinomycetota > Actinomycetes > Kitasatosporales > Streptomycetaceae > Streptomyces > Streptomyces winkii. Next base: position 191,552 of record NZ_JASTTH010000004.1, read on the forward strand.
AGGACTCACCGACCAGAACAGAGTCGTCCGGCACCCATGCGGAGTCCGCTCTCTACCTGTTGCCGCGTCACGAAAACCGTGGGGGATCCAACTCATTGGAGATGACATGGCCATCACCGGAGATCAGCCGAAACCCAGCAGCACACCAGAGCGCGTCGACGTCGAGAAGGCGTTGATAGGCGGGTCCACGTACCGCGGTCTCGCCGAGCAGAAACTCTCCCCGGCGGAGGAGCGGTTCGAGAGGGCCCGGCGTACGACCGGCTTCGTCCTGGCACCGCTGGCCACCATCGTCATGTTCCTGCTGCCGCTGGACCTTCCGCAGACCCAGCACAACGTCGCGGCCGTTCTGGTGGGGGTGATCGTCGCCTGGGTGACCGAGCCGATCCCCATTCCGGTGTCCGGGCTGATCGGCGCTTCGTTGCTCGTCCTGCTCGGTGTCGGTGGCGACGACGGCGCCGACGGCGTGCTCGCGCCATTCGGTTCGGGGACGGTCTTCACCTTCATCGGCGCCTTCATCCTCGCCCAGTCCATGCTCGTCCACGGACTGGCCAGGCGGTTCGCCTTCCGCATCCTGTCGATTCCCGGCGTCGCCCGAAGCTCGTTCCGCATCGTCATGGCGTTCGGCCTCATCACCTGCCTGGTCTCCGCGTGGATTTCCAACACCGCGACAGTGGCCATGCTGATGCCGACGGCGGTCGGCATCCTCGGAGTGGTCGGCAACATCGTCCAGGACAAGCACGAGGCCGACGGCACCATGCACCGCTTCGACCCGACGCGGATGCGCGTCGGCTTCGCGATGATGCTGATGCTCGCCTACGGCGCCAGCGTCGGCGGCCTGCTGACCCCCGTCGGCAGCCCGCCCAACCTGATCGGACGGGAGCTGATCGAGAAGGCCACCGACAAGCCCATCCCCTTCGGTACGTGGATGGCGATGGCGTTTCCGATCTGCGCCCTGATGTTCGTCGGTCTGTGCATCGTGCTGCTTCTGCTGAACCGGCCCGAGGTCCGCCGTCTCCCGGGCGTCGAGGAGTACGTCCAGCGGGAGCGGGCGGCGCTCGGTCCCATGAGCCGTGCCGAGAAGAACACGCTGATCGCGTTCACGGTGACGGTCGTCCTGTGGGTCTTCCCCGCCGTCGTCGGCCTGGTCGCCGGCAGCGGCTCCACCGCCTACGAGACCGTGTCGAACAACCTGGACGAAGGCGTCGCCGCGGTGCTCGGCGCGGCCCTGCTCTTCGTGCTCCCCACGGACTGGAAGTCGCGGGAGTTCACGCTGCGTTGGGGAGACGCGGCCAAGATCGACTGGGGCACGATCGTGCTGTTCGGCTCCGGCGTGGTGTTCGGCACCCTGCTGGAGGAGACCGGACTGGCGGAGACCATCGGCAAGGGCACGTTCGGCGCCCTGGACATCGGCAGCTCGGTCGCCATCACCGTCTTCGGCGTCCTGCTCGCGATCGCGGTCTCCGAGACGACGTCGAACACCGCCTCGGCGGCGGTCGTGGTGCCGATCATCATCCCGCTTGCCGCTGCCGCCGGGGTCGACCCGCTGACGCCGGCGCTCGCGGCGACGTTCGCCGCGTCCTTCGGCTTCATGCTGCCGGTGTCCACGCCCCAGAACGCCATCGTCTACGGTTCCGGGACCGTGCCGATCACCAGGATGATCCGGTCCGGTTTCTCCTTCGACGTCATCGGCGCACTGCTCATCATCGTCCTGCTGCCCGTCCTGGCGGCGGCCCTCCTGTGAGGTGAACTCGGCCGCCACGGGCGCCGGTTGCGCGAGACGCCGACGGCTCCATGGGCGCTCGCAGAGTTCCCAGTGGAACGGTGACCGGTGCCGTGCGGCGCTTCCCGCCGCCCGGCACCGGTCGCGTACCGCGTGTCAGGAACCGTCGTGCTCCTCGGTGCCGAAGACGTAGAGGTGCGGGAGGTTGACCACGATGGCCTCCTGCGTGCTGCGGGCGATCACCACCACGGCCTCCTCGTCCGGGCTGGGGTTCTCCTCGCGGTGCGGCACGTACGGAGGCACGAAGATGTAGTCGCCCGGCGAGGTGCGCAGACGCACCTCTTCCGGCGTGCCTCCGGCGTCGTCGAGGAAGACGAACTCCGGGTGGCCGCTGACGACATGGATCGCGGTCTCCGAGGCGCCGTGGTGGTGGTCGGTGGACGCGGTCGCCGGCGCGACGTGCGTCTGGCCCATCCAGATGCGCTCCGATCCCACCGACCGGCCGCTGATCGCAGCGAACCGGCGCATCCCTCCGGTCTGGGCGGTGTCGCCGTCGAGCGCGCCGGCGCGGATGTGGTGGAGCCGGGCGCGCAGCGGGAGTGCGCCGGCGTCTCCTGCGTCGTCCGGCAGATCGGGGTGGAAGCCGTCGGCCCCCGGACCGTCGGTCCCCGAACCGTGGCCGCCGGAGGGAGAGTTGCCGGGCTGTGACGACGACGTGGGCGAGGCCATGGGCTCGTGCTCCTCGGCTGGCCGTTGCTGGGGGAACGCCGCGACCGTAGAGAGACCGGAGAATGGATGTCAAGATGTGTCCATTACCGACGAGCTGGTCGTTCGCCGACCGGTACGGCGTCGGGCGGACGGCGCAACCCCCGGAAGACGGTGCCACTTGCAGATATCGGCGAAGGCGGACTACGCGGTGCGCGCGCTTCTCGAACTCGCTTCGGACAGCACGCAGCCGCAGACCTGTGAAGGGATCGCCGAGGCACAGCAGATCCCGTTCCGGTTCCTCAAGTCCGTCTTCCGCGACCTGCGTCGGGCGGATCTGGTGCGCAGCCGGCGCGGGTGCGAGGGCGGTTACTGGCTGGCCCGCGACGCGAGCGCGATCACCGTCGCCGAGGTGATGCGCGCCGTCGACGGCGCATTCCTCACCTTGCGCGGCGAGAGCCTCGACGACCTGGCATATCCGGGGGCCGCGCGGCGCCTGCCGGATACGTGGCGTGCCGTAGAGGCCGCCGCGGACGGCGTGCTCGCCACGCTGACGCTCGCCCAACTCGCGGGCAGAGCACCGGCACACCGCGATGCCGCACACGACAGCCGCCCGCATGACGCACGGAGCGGGGGGCGGACCGCACGCGACACCCCGGCACCGGTGGCGCCGTGACAGGCCCGGAGGACACGGCCCCCCGCGCCCCGGGCGGCCAGACCGCCCTGCGCGTCACGGAGTTCACCGACCCGGTCTGCCCGTGGGCGTGGGGCTCCGAACCCGCGTTCCGGCTGCTGCGGCACACCCTCGGCGAACGGGCGGCCTGGCGCCGTGTGTTCGGCATCCTCTTCGACGAGGACGACGATCCGCCGCCGGACGCCGAGGCCGAGCGGCGCTGGTACGAGGGGTTCGTCACGGACGTCGCCGCGCACACGCGGCGACGGTGCGGGAGGACGCCGGCGGGCTGCCGCTTCCCGCGACGGGTCGGCGCGATGACCGGCTCCTACTCGATGGCCCTCAACGTCGGTGCCTCGACGGCCGCCGCCGTCACCGTCCCCCTGGCCCGCGTGTTCGGCGGCGACTGGCGGGTCGGTCTGGGCGCATGGGCGCTGCTCGCCGCGGTCGCCGTGCCACCCTGGCTCGTCCTCGCCCGTGACCGCGCCGGTACGCACCACCGGGCGCCGGACGCGGAGAGTGCCGCGCCCGGCTGCTCCGGCGCGCGCCTCCGCCTGACACGCAGCCCGACCGCCTGGGCGCTCGCCCTCTACTTCGGCCTTCAGGCCACCGCCGCGTACGTCATCATCGGCTGGCTGCCGCAGCTCTTCCGCGATGCCGGACTGTCCGCCGAGTCCGCCGGTCTGCTGTTCGCCGTCACCTCGATGCTCGGGATTCCCCTGTCCTTCGGCCTGGCCGCCGTCGCGGGACGGCTGCGCAGCGGGCCGGGACCGTCAAGTCGGCTGATGCGTACGGACGTTGTCAGCCCTGTGAGGCCCGTTGCCCGTCGTGTTCGCCCTGGCCGCCCACGGGCGGCGCCACGTGGCCGGACGTCTCCGCGGGAGCCTCGGGAGGCCGGCGCACCATGGCCCAGCGGATCACGGACGTGATTCCCGAACCGGCCCAGCGCACACCCGTCCTCTCCAGCGCGGGGACGTAGGGAAGCCGCAGCGGTCCCCGGGCCCACGGCGGCAGCAGCGAGACCGCGCCCGCGGCGATCGCGGCGTATGGAAGCCGGGCGGCCAGCGGGACAGGGGGATGCCGGAGCAGGAAGCGGGCGGCCTCCTCGGCCTCCGGCGTGGCCCGCAGCTCGGCGCGGTACGCCTCGATCCGCTCGGCCAACTCCGCGCGGTCGCGCGGCGGATCGACGACGCCGAGGGCGCTGCCGACGCGTGCCATGTCGGCCACGTAGCCGTCGTAGTCGGCCGGCGTCAGCGGATGCGCCCCGTAGAGGCGGTGAGCCCGCCAGAAGCTGTCGACCTCCGCGACGTGCACCCAGGCGAGCAGATGCGGATCCGCCGCGTGGTACTCGGCTCCCGTCGCGGTCCGTCCCCGTACGCGCTGGTGAACGCCCCTCACGCGGTCCACCGCGCGCTGCGCGTCGTCCGCCGTCCCGTACGTCGTCGTGGCGAGGAAGAGGCTGGTCCGCTGGAGGCGTCCCCAGGGGTCGCCCTTGTAGCCGGAGTGCGCCGCGACGGCGCTCATGGCCAGCGGGTGCAGTGATTGCAGCAGCAGCGCGCTCAGCCCGCCGATGAACATCGAGGCGTCGCCGTGCACTGTGCGGACGGGCCTGTCCTCGCCGAACCATCGCGGCCCCGGCGTCCCGTGGATGCGTGCCCGGTTCTCGCCCCCCGACGGGCCGGCCACGCGCTGGAAGAGGCCCTTGCCGAGCCGCTCCCGCACCGCCGACATGCCAGGTATCCACCGCTCCATCTCTTCATTGTCCGCTCTGCGGGGACGGTGGCGGCCGCCGGGTCGAATTCGGGCTACGACTCGGCTTGGTCCTGCTGATCGCCGCGCAGATAGCGGGTGACCATGTCCACCAGTTCCTTCTCCAGCGTCTCGACCGGGGCCGTCCGCGGGTCGGCCATGAACTTGTGGGTGTTCATCTCCACGGTGAACACGATCAGTTCGGCCGCCGTGGCGACGTCGCGCACGCGGACGTCCGGGTGCCGGGCGAGGATGTCGCGTACTTGAGCGACGCGGACCTTCCCGTGCCGGTCGATCGCGTCGAGCAGCCCCTTCGAGAGCGTGGCCTCCTCGATCATGATCCGCAGCAGCTGCGGATCGTCGCGGTGGTTGTCGATCGCGTCGCGTACCAGCGCTCGCACCGTCTCCTCCAAGTTCCCCGCGGACAGGTCGAGTTGGTCCGCCTGCGGCCCCGCGCCGCGGTCGAGGTGCCGCAGCAGCAGCTCGGCGAGGATGGCGTCCTTGTTCGGGAAGTACTGGTACAGCGAGCCGATGGAGATGCGGGCCCGTTCGGCGATGCGGTTGGTGGTGCCCGCGGCGTACCCGTACTCGGCGAAAACGTGAGCAGCGGCGGTGAGGATGCGCTCACGGGTGAGCTCGGCGCGCACCTGGCGAGGCTTGCGACGTGGCTCAAGGCGGCGGTCGGCCGACGGCATCCGGGGACCCTCCCAGGGCGCGAAAAGCGAGTAGTCAGAGAGCTGAGTTATTGTTCACAATACTGCCATGACCTGGGAAAACAATGCCGGACGGCAAGCAAGTCCGTCGAGCGCCCCGCACCGGCTGACGACGGCGGACGAGGTCGAGACGGCGATCGGACGCCCTGCGTCGGTGATCATGCTCAAGCAGATCGGCGCCCTCGACGAGGGCTGCCGCACCGTTCTCGCCCGGTGCCCGATCGCGGCCTTCGGCTACCGGGACGCCGACGGCACCAGCAGGACGACGTTCATCGGCGGTACGCCGGGGTTCGCACGCGTCCGCTCGCCCACGCGCATCTCGTTCTCCCTGCCCGGACCGGGCGACCCGCAGGGTCCGGTCTCGTTCTTCTTCCTGCTCCCGGGCGTCGGGGAGATCCTGCGGGTCAACGGGTCGGTGGCCGCGCGGAGGGGCGCCCGGAAGGACGCGGAGACGACCGTCGACGTCGAGGAGGCGTACGTGCACTGCGCGCAGGCCGTCCTCCGGTCCCGGCTGTGGCAGCCGCCCGCCCCTTCCGAGTCACCTCAACTGACCGAACCGGGGGCCGAGTTCGCGGACGACGGGCCCCTGTCCGGTCCCGGCGTCGCCGCGTTCCTGGCCGCGGCACCCTTCCTCGCGCTGTCCACGTGGGACTCGTCCGGCGGGAGCGACACGAGTCCGCGCGGTGACCGGCAGGCGGTGGCGCGGATCCTGGACGGCCGCACGCTCGTCATCCCGGACCGTAAGGGCAACAGGCGGGCCGACACGCTCCACAATCTGCTGCGGGACGACCGGCTCTCGTTCGCCGCGCTCGTGCCGGGACGCAGCGGCGTGCTGCACGTCCGCGGTCGCGGCGCCATCACCGACGATCCCGCGCTGCTGGAGACGATGGCGCTGCGCGGGATGCCGCCGCACCTGGCGCTGCTCGTCGACGTCGAGCACGCCGAGGTGACCGGCAACGACGCGGTGGCGCGCTCGCGGCCGTGGGCTCCCGGCGCGCACCTCGGCCGCGGCACCGCGCCGGATCTGATGGCACTGGCGGGAGAGCACCTCGCCGCCAACTCGGCCGAGGCCGAGGGCGGTCCGAGCGCGTTCCTGCTGAAGGCCGTCACGGCGATCCCGGGCATGAGCCGGCTGCTGCGGCCGGTGATCAACCTCGCGTACCGTTCCGGGCTGCGTAAGGAGGGTTACGAGGACGTCGAGCCCGGTTCGGGCGGCCGGCGCCGGGGCGTCGCGCACCGACGTACTGCCGGCGACGGCGGTACGGACAAGCTCCTGCGGGAGGTGCGCGTCGCCGAGGTGCGCAGGGAGACCCCGAGCGCCGTGACCCTGGTGCTGGAGGACGCCGACGGGCGCAAGGGACGGTTCGACTTCCGGCCCGGCCAGTTCTTCACGCTCGTCGCCGACATCGGCGGCCGCCCGGTGCGGCGGGCGTACTCGGCCTCGTCGGCTCCCGGATCGTCCCGGCTGGAGGTCACGGTCAAGCATGTGGAGGGCGGCCGGTTCTCCACCCACGTGCACCGGAGCCTCCGCGCCGGGGACCGGCTCGCGGTGCGCGGCCCGTCGGGATCTTTCCACACGGGGCCGCAACTCCCGGACGAGACAGTGCTCGTCGCGGCGGGCAGCGGCATGACGCCGATGATGAGCATGATCCGCACGCGGCTCGCCGACCGGCCGGGACGCGACCGGATCGCTCTGCTCTACAGCAGCCGCAGCGCGGAGGAGATCCTCTTCGGCGACGAGCTGACCCGGCTCGCGAAGGAGAATCCCGGCCGGCTGTCCGTCACTCACGTCCTGACCGCCCGGGACGGGCGGCTCGACGCGGACGGCATACGCCACTGGGTCACCGGACTGTCCCCTGCCCGGGAGGCGCACTACTACGTCTGTGGTCCGGAACCGCTGGCGGACACCGTCCAGGGCGTCCTGACCGAACTCGGAGTCGAGGACGAACTGGTGCACCGCGAGCGCTACACCAGCGGAGCGGACACCGGGACTCCGACGACCGTCCCGCGGGAGATGGCCGTCGAGGAGGACGGACAGCCCGTCGGCGGGGCAGTGGTCGAGCCCGGCCAGACGCTGCTCGACGCGGGGCTCGCCGCCGGGCTGCCGATGCCGTACTCCTGCACCGTCGGGAACTGCGGCGACTGCATGGTCCGGCTCCGCGGCGGGGAGGTCACGCTGAACGAGCCGAACTGCCTCACGCCGGAGCAGAAGGCCGACGGCTACGTGCTGACGTGCGTGGGCAGCCCGCTGTCGAAGGTGACCCTCGACATCACGGACCCTTGATCGCGGGGCCGGTTGCAGCCGGATCGCACCGTCCGGCGGACGAAGGAGAGGACCTGATGACCGATTTCACGAGCCTGCCGGCGGACCTCCCCGTGCCCGGGGACGACGGCGCGGCGGCCCACCTGCCCGGGATGACGGTGCCCTCCGTCGAGCTGCACAGCACCGGCGGTGAGACGGTCCGCCTCGACGCGCTCGGCGCGGGCCGGACGGTGCTCTACGTCTATCCGCTCACCGGCCGCCCGGGCACCGACCTGCCCGAGGGATGGGACGCGGTCCCGGGAGCGCGTGGCTGCACGCCCGAGGCGTGCGGCTTCCGTGACCACCATCAGGAGCTGCTCGCCGCCGGTGCCGTCCGGGTGCTGGGCCTGTCCAGCCAGGACACCGACTACCAGCGTGAGGCCGTCGAGCGGCTCCACCTGCCGTTCGAGATGCTCTCCGACCCCGCTCGGAACCTGGCCCGCGCGCTCGGTCTGCCCACGTTCGGGATCAGCGGGATGACGCTCTACAAGCGGCTGACGTTGGTCATCCGGGACGGCGTGATCGAGCACGTCTTCTATCCGGTCTTCCCGCCGAACGAGCACGCCGGCGAGGTGCTGGCCTGGCTGCGCCGCAACCCGGCGTAGAGACCGGTCCGCGGGCGTGCAGCGGGGAGGCGCTCCCGGCGGGATTCGCCTCCCCCGCCGCCGCGTTCAGGAGAAGTCGGTCGTCGTGAAGGCGGCGTCGTTCTTGTCCGTGCCCTCCGTGAACCACCAGTGGCTCTTCGGGTCCAGGTACGGGCTCTTCACGAGGATGATCTCGCTGTTCTTGTCGGCGTCGTAGTTCCCCGCCCCGAGGATCTCGGGCGCGTAGTGCCTGTCCGAGGTCGTCCGCTTGGTGCTGCGCCAGGGCTTGCTGCCGAGGCCGTCGGAACTGCCGTGCAGCACCTGGATCTTCGCCTTGGAAGGAATGAAGTCGGAGAGCTGCACGGCCAGGTCGTCGACGCCGTCGCCGTCGGCGTCGGCCGTGGCCAGGCGTACGCCGAAGCCCTCACCGACCGCTCCGCCCTTGATCCTCACCGGCTTCCCGGGATCCTTGCCGTAGAGGACGTCGACCCAGCCCTTGACCTTCTTGCCGTCGGGGTCCTCGTCGTTGGGGATGCCGCTGTTGCCGACGGCGATGTCGCGGCGCTGGTCGCCATCGAAGTCGCCGAAGACGACCTGGTTGCCCTCCGGCAGCCTCGTGTCCTTCTCGCTCAGCCCCGTCTCGGTGTCGGCGCCGCCGGTGAGCAGGGTGGAGTCGGCGTCCTCGTCGTCGCCCACCGCGTGGACGACGAGGTCGGTGGCCTTGTCCCCGTTGGCGTCGCCGGGGGTCAGGAAGGCCTCCTCACCGATGGGGTTCTTATGAGAGGCGGTCGCGGCGGGTGAGCCGTCGCGCTTGAACGGCCCGTGCAGGACCGCGAGCGAGGTGGTCTGCCCGTCGTCGCTGTAGTCGTACGTGGCCAGGTCCTCGTGCCCGTCGCCGTTGAAGTCCCCGGCGACGGGCTGGGCGCTCGACGCGGTCTCCTTGCCCGCGTCCGGAAGCTTCACCCGCCCCGGCTTTCCGGGCTGCGGGCCCTTGGGGCTTCCCCAGAGCACGCGACCGGCGGCGCCGAAGAGGACGTCGGGGTTGCCGTCCTCGTCCAGGTCGGCGACGGTCGGCTGCTCCGCGTAGGGGGCGTCCAGCTCCTCGTCGTCCGGTACTCCGAGGTCCTTGTCGGTGAAGACGGCGCGCTTCTCCGGGTCGGGGCCCTTCTCCGTGCCGTACACGACGGCGAGGAAGCGGCCCGAGTAGTCCGGGCCGTCGCCCTTGGCGCTGGTGAAGACCACGTCGGCGAAGCCGTCGCCGTCGAGGTCGGCGTTCTCCTGCGCGGCCTTCCCCGCGGAAGTACGGGCGGGGGGCGTGGCGTTCGCTTCGCTGCTGGAGCCGTCCCAGCCGAGCCCGAAGGCGGTTGCGGCGAGACCCGTCACGGCGGCGACGGTGAGTACGGCGAAGTGCAGACGGCGCGAACGGCCTTGTGGGGGTTGGGTGTTCGTCGTCATGAGGACATTGGACCAGACCAATACGCGGGCATCGGCGACACCGGGGACTTGTTGCCGAACGCGGCAATCCGTTGCACGCTGTTGCAGAACGGCGGACGTGCGCTCCGGCGACTCCGCGTGCGGCACGGGGCCGTCCCTGCGCGGGGCGGTGCAGGGACCCGCGGGCAGCGGCGGCCCGCCGTCAACTCGGGTAGCCTGACGGCCATGTTCGGGAAGTGAACATGCCTGTCAGGCCCTCGATCACCACCGGCGGAGGCTCCTCGTGACCAAGGCGACGCGGTCGTCCGACGCCGCGCGCGCGGACCGTGGCGACCAGGCCGACATCCAGGCCGTGAGCCGTGTCAGCCAGATCCTGTCGCTGTTCGAGCCCGCCACCCCGGAGGTCACGGCCGGCGAGGTCGCCGAGCGGCTCGGCCTCAACCGCACGACGGCGTACCGGTATTGCACATCCCTCGTCGCGGCGGGGCTGCTGGAGCGCAGCGCGGAGGGCGGCTATGTGCCCGGCGGCCTGCTGCTGCAACTCGGTGCGTTCGCCATCGGACGCCGCCGCGTCATCGACCTCGCGGAGCGGCACATGAAGGCGCTCGCGCGGGCCACGCAGACGAGCGTCGTGCTCAGCCTCTGGGGCCTGACCGGGCCGGTGGTCTCCCGGGTCGAGGAGAACATCGCCAGCATCGTCGTGGTGTCCGTACGGGTCGGCAGCCACCTGCCGCTGGACACGGCACAGAGCAAGGTCTTCCTCGCCTACCACGCCGACCAGCTCTCCATGGAGCGGCTCATGGCGAACCTGCCGGGGCAGGCGCGCGAGGAGCTGCGCGCGGAGGTCGAGCGGGTGCGCACCGTCGGCCACTGCTCCGCGATGAGCACCCCCGGCGTCGTCGCGGTGGCGGCCCCCGTCTTCGACGAGTACGGCATCTGCGCCACGATCGCGGTCGTCGGCCCGGACAACACCCTGTCGATGTCCGACGACGCCCCCGAGCTGCGCGGCGTCGTCGCCACCGCACGGGAGCTCACCCACGAACTCGGCGGCCGCTACCGGCCCGACGACCTCGACCGGCGGACGGGGTAGGGCGGCCACCCCGCCGACGGCCGGCCCGGCGGCCGCAGCCGCGGGACGGCCGCCCTCGCGCGTACGCCCGTGAGCACAGCGCCGCGCGTCACGGTGCGGCCGGGGCCGGCGGTCAGGACAGCGCCGGGATCGTCCGGTCGTCGGCCATGTCGACGTCCTTCGTCTCCGGGCCGAGGAAGCCGCCGAGGCTGATGAGCGCCCCGGCGAGCGCGATCAGGACGCCCGGGGCCATATGCGCGGACATCACGCCGTCGAACTGCTGGAGATAGAACTGGTAGAAGGCCGGTGCGATGAGCGCGAGGCTGTACCCCACTCCGTACCCCGTGGAGCGGATGCTCGCCGGGAACCGCTCGGTCAGGTACGCGGCGATGGGGCCGAAGGTGCCGACGGTGAAGACGCCGATCATCACGCCCCAGCCGAGCGCCGTGCCCAGGCCGCCGTCGGAGAGCATCAGCAGCGAGTACGAGCCGGAGCCGACCACCAGGACCGCGAGACCGTAGCCGATGTAGAACCGCCGTCGTCCGATGCGCTGGGACAGCAGTCCGAAGAAGGGGTACGAGACGGCGGCGGAGGCGTTGATCACGAGCATCGTCAGCGTGACCCCCTCGCTGGAGAGCTCAAGGTGCTCCTTGAGCTGCCCGGGGGTGACGGCCGCCTCCATGTTGGTCGCGAGCCATACGCCGGTCATCAGCACGAACACCTGCGCCAGGGACTTCGGGTAGCGCTTCAGCAGCCGTACGAGCGGGAGCTTGTGCCGCTCGCCGGTCAGCTCCCCCGGGGGCTCGTGCACCTGCGTGAGGTAGTAGCGGAACAGCACGGCCGCCAGCAGCGCGCCGATGACGAACGGCACCCGCCAGCCCCACTGGACGTAGCTGCTGTCCAGCCCCGCGGCGGGGAGGAGTTGCAGCATCAGCAGCGTGACGCCGGCGATCACCGCGTACGCGGCGGGAGACGTCGAGGTGATGATCGAGGCGTAGAGGCCGCGCTTGTGCTTCGGGCTCCACTCCATCGCGAGCGGAACAGCGGTCGTGTACTCGCCGCCGAGGAAGATCCCGTCGATGAACCGCAGCGCGATCAGCAGGCCGATCGACCACGTCCCGATCGTCTCGTGGCCCGGCAGGCACGCGATCGCCAGCGTGGTGACGCCGAAGCCGCCGACGGCGACCAGCGTGGTGCGCTTGCGCCCGACCGTGTCCGCGAAGTGACCGAAGATCACCGCGCCGAGGGGGCGGCCGATGAGCGTCGACGCGAAGACGAGCGACGACAGCATGGCCGTCGTGCTCGCGCTCAGGTGCACCGACTGGAAGTAGATCGTCGCGGGCGCGAGCACGACGATCGGCAGGTAGATGTCGAACTGGTCGACGAAGTAGGCCAGCGTCCCGCCGCGCACCGCGGCGCGCACCTTGGCCATGTCCGGACCGTGCGAGGGGTCCGGGCGAGCGTCGTTCAAGGGTGCTGAATCCGGTTCCGCGGGGGGCAGTGCGGACATCGTCGTCCTCCGAACTCGGTTGCCGGCTACCTGCGGCTGAGGCGCCGCATCCGATGTTTCGAACTCAATGTTCACGAAGTGAAACGCCCACACCATAAGCGTGCGGCCACCCCCGCACAAGAGGTCGGGAGAGGGTTGACAGCCGTCTTATAGTGAACTTCGACTTCACAATACGAACCGAGGTGGCCTCATGAGTGACCGTCCCGCCCTCGCCTCCGTCCTGAACGGCCTGGTCGACATGCATGTCCACTCGGGCCCGAGCCCGTTCCCCCGGCGCTTCGACCACGTCGAGGCGGCGCAGGACGGTGCCCGGATAGGGATGCGCGCGATGGTCGCGAAGTCCCACCACCACAACACCCAGATGGACATCCTGGCGATGAAGGGGCGTTTCGACCAGGTCGCTGCCTCCGCCTACGGCGGCATCGCGCTCAACAGCACCGTCGGCGGCCTCAACGTGCACGCCGTGCGGATGTGCCTGCGCATGGGCGGCAAGGTCGTCTGGTTCCCGACCATCTCCTCGGGCCGCCACATCGAGTGCCATCCCGAGGACGGGGCGTTCCCCACCACCACCGTGCCGCTGACCCTGGAGCGCATCGACATCGTCGACGAGCACGGGGCCCTCAGGCCCGAGGCGGCCGAGATCCTCGACGAGATCAAGGAGCAGAAGGCCGTCGTCAACGGCGGTCACATGTACCCCGATTACATCCGCACGCTGTTCGAGGCCGCCAAGGAGCGCGGCATCAAGCGGATGGTCGTCAGCCACCCCGACTTCGTGATCGGCGCCGAGCCCGGCCTGTGCCGCGAACTGGTCGGACTCGGCGCGTTCGTCGAGCACGAGGTCGGCATGTACGACCCGGAGGGACTCCAGAAGTGGGACCCGAAGCAGCTCCTGACGTGGATCGAGACGCTCGGCCCCGAACACACCGTGCTGGCCTCGGACTTCGGCCAGAAGGCCAACCCCAAGCCCGTGGACGCATGGCTGCGGGTCGCCGGGGCGCTCCTCGACCTCGGCCTGCCGGAGAAAGACCTGCGGCGCATGGTCCGCGACAACCCGGCCTATCTGCTCGACCTCGACGACTGAGCTGCCCGACGACCAGCGAAAGGAAGGACCGCACCGTGTACGAAAAGGACGACCCCCGCTCCTCACTCGCGACGGCGACCGCGCCACGGCCGGACGGTGGCGGCGCCATCGCGGCCGCCCAGTACTTCGATCTGCGCCAACTCGCCTCGCCCGGCGCCGCACCCGACGGCGCGACAGACGCCGCGACAGACGATGACGCGAGCGCGGACGCCCGTACCGCCGTCGTCCGCGCTCAGAACGTGGTGCTCGTGCACACCGAGGCCCGGTCCGGCGACGACCTGGACAACGGGACGCTCGACGGCGAACTCGCCGTGATCGCCACCGGCGCCTCACCCGCCTTCACGGTGCTCACCACCCACGGCACGACGCTCGTCGAAGGGCCCGGACTCGCCGTCGTCCCGCCCGGCGCATCACGGATCAGCGTGCACGGCGACGGCCCCCTCGTCCGCCTCGTCGAGGCCGGCGAACCGGCGTGGCGGGAGCGGGCCGTCAACGCCGGGGCGTACGCGGAGGACCACCCGCGCGTCGCGCTGCTGAAGCGGTGGCCGGAGCCGGCCGGCGGGAGCGCCGTGCGGTTCTATCCGCTCGCCGAGGTGCCGGACGATCCCGCGCGGTTCGGGCGCATCTTCCGCACCCGCTCGTTCATGGTCAACTTCCTGCCCGAGATGGACGGTCCGCGCGATCCGGGCAAGCTCTCACCGCACACCCACGACGACTTCGAGCAGCTCTCCCTGGCCGTACAGGGCCAGTACGTGCACCACATCCGCACCCCGTGGCTCAACGACAGCACCGCCTGGCGCGACGACGAGCACGTGCGGCTCGGCAGCCCGTCCCTCGCGATCATCCCGCCGCCCACCGTGCACACGTCCGAGGCCGCCGATCCCGGCGTGAACCAGCTCATCGACATCTTCAGCCCGCCGCGCACCGACTTCTCGCAGAAGCCCGGCTGGGTGCTCAACGCCGACGACTATCCGATGCCGTGATCGCGCGACGACGCACGGGCGGCGGGCTGTTCGCGCCGGAGCGTGCCACGACGCCGCTCGGGACCTGGCTGAAGATCGCCTCGGGGGAACCGGCCGAGATCATGGCGTTCGCCGGGTTCGACTTCGTCGTGGTCGACCTGGAGCACGCGCCGCTCGGCCTGGAGACCGCGTACCGGCTGATCAACTCGGCCGCCGCGCTGGGGATGGCGCCGCTGGTACGGGTGCCGGACAAGGCGCCGTCCACGATCCAGAAGATCCTCGACGCGGGTGCCGTGGGCATCCTCGTACCGCACGTCGACACCGTCGAGGAGGCCGCCGCCGTCGGACGGGCGTGCCGGTTCCCGCCCGACGGCGTGCGCGGCGCCGGCGGCACCAGCCGCGCCGGCAGGTGGGGTCTGCGGCCGAACGCCGACTACCTCGCCACGGGCAACGACGACGTGCTGTGCATTCCGCAGCTGGAGAGCGCCGGAGCGGTCGCGGCCGCGCCGCGGATGCTCGCTCTCGACTCCGTCGACGCGGTGTTCGTGGGCGCCGCGGACCTGTCGATGTCGATGGGGTCCACGCCCACGTCGCCGGACGTACTGGAGCTGATCGGCTCGGTGCAGGACGCCGCGCACGCCGCCGGAAAGCGCTGCGGACTCGCATTCGGCGGCGTACCCGAGCGGGCCGCCCAAGCGGTGCGCGACGGCTGCGACTTCGTCCTGCTCGGCAACGACACGTCGATGCTGGCGGAGTCCGCACGCGGGCTGGTCGCGGGGTTCCGGGAAGCGGAACCCAAGAGCGCCGCCGAGGGGACGAACTGATGCGGGCGGCGGAGAAGGTCGTCATCACCACAGCGGTGACCGGCTCCGTACACGTGCCGTCCCAGAGCCCCTACCTGCCGCTCTCCGCGGAACAGGTGGCCGAGGCCGCGATCGAGGCGGCCGAGGCCGGGTCCGCCGTGGTGCATCTGCACGCGCGGCGGCCCGACGGAAAGCCCACGTTCGAGCCCGAGGTCTTCGAGCGGATCGTCGGGCTCGTCACCGCGCGGAGCGACGCCGTCATCAACATCACCACCGGCGGCTCGCCGGCGATGACGATGGAGCAGCGGCTGGCGGGCGCCCTGCGGGTCCGGCCGGAACTGGCGTCGCTGAACATGGGCTCGATGAACTTCGTGTACGCGGGGACCGCCGACAAGGTGACCGAGTGGAAGCACGAGTGGGAGCGGCCCTACGTGCGGGGCACCTACTCCAACCCGTTCATCAACACCTTCGACTCGATCGAGAACACCCTGCGCACTCTCGGCGCCTTCGGCACCCGGTTCGAGTACGAGTGCTACGACATCGGGCACCTCTACAGCCTCGCCCACTTCCTCGAACGGGGCCTGGCGAAGCCGCCGTTGCTGATCCAGGGCGTGTTCGGCGTCCTCGGCGGCATAGGGGCCCACCACGAGAACCTGGAGCACATGGTGCGGATCGCCGACAAGCTCTTCGGCGACGACTACTCCTTCTCCGCCTTCGCCGCCGGCCGCGACCAGATGCGGTTCGCCACGCACAGCGCCCTGCTCGGCGGCCACGTACGGGTGGGGCTGGAGGACAGCCTGTGGATCGGCAAGGGGCGGCTCGCGGAGAGCAACGCCCAGCAGGTCAGGAAGATCCGGGACCTCGTCGAGGGCCTGGACAAGCAGATCGCCACACCGGCCGACGCCCGCGCGATCCTCGCGCTCAGGGGCGCCGCGGACACGGACAGGAGCCAGGTCTCATGAGCACTCCGCCACTCGACGGCAAGGTCGTCCTCCTCGTCGGAGCGAGCGCGGGGATCGGAGCCGACGCCGCGCGCGTCTTCGCCGAAAACGGCGCCGCCCTCATGCTCGTCGCCCGTACCAAGGAACCGCTCGCCGCACTCACCGACGAGCTGACGGCCGCCGGACACGACGTGGCGTTCACGACCGGCGACGTCTCCGACGCGGCGAGCGTCGCGGCCTTCGTCGACGCGACGGTCGCGAGGTTCGGACGGCTCGACGGGGCGTTCAACAACGCCGCGATGACGCAGGGCGGGCGCCTCGACGCCGTCTCCGAGGCCGACTTCGACCGGATCATGGCCGTGAACGTGAAGGGCACGTGGCTGTGCATCCGTGAGGAAGTACGGGTCATGGAGCGGCAGGGGTCCGGGGCGATCGTCAACGTGAGCAGCATCGGCGGGCTCCGCGGCAGCTCGGGCATGGGCGCCTACCAGGCGACCAAGCACGCGGTCATCGGCCTGACCCGTACGGCCGCCCACGACGTCGGGCCGCACGGGATCCGGGTGAACGTGCTGGCGCCCGGCCCGACCGAGACCCCGATGCTCGCCGAGACGCGCCGGGCCATCCCCGGCGGCGTGGAGGCGCGGATCGCCGCGACCCCGCTGCGCAAGGTCGGAACGGGCCCGGAGGTCGGGGCGACCGCCGCCTTCCTGCTCAGCGATCTGGCGAGCCACATCAGCGGTGCCGTGCTGCCGGTCGACGGAGGGTTCCTCGCCTGAGCGGCGGGCCGGGTGCGCGGGCCCTGCCCGCCCGGGCCTCAGGGCACGAGGACGATCTTGCCGCGGGTGTGCCGGTGAGCCAGCTCGCGGTACGCCTCGCGCACCTGGTCGAGGGGGTACGTCCGGGCGATCGGCACCTCCAGCCGGCCCGACGCCATCGACTCCGCGAGTTCGGACAGGACGTCCGCGGTGGATGCCGTGGCCCCGCCGACCGCCCGCACGCCGCGGCTCTGGGCCTCGGCGAAGTCGATGGTGGTGTTGATCCGGCCGGGAGCCACGCCGAGTTCGAGTCCCAGGTCGATGTAGCCGCTGCCGAAGGTGTCGACGAACGCGTTCACCGAGCCGTCGGCGGACCGGATGCGGTCCGCGAGGCCGGACCCGTGGTAGTCCACCGGGACCACGCCCCGGTCCCGCAGCCACTGATGGTTGCCGGGTCCGGCCAGGCCGATCACGGTGGCGCCTCGCTGCCGGGCGAGCTGGACCGTCAGCGAGCCGACGCCGCCGGCGGCACCGGACACGACGACGGTGTCGCCGTCACCCACGCCGACCGCCTGGACGCAGGCGTACGCGGTGGTGCCCGCGACCTTCAACGCTCCTGCCTGGTCCCAGGGCACCGACGCCGGTTTGGGCACGACGTGGGTCTCCTCGACGACGACGAACTCGGCCTGGCTGGCGCGGTCGTCGGTGAACCCGAGCACGTCGTCCCCCACCGAGAACGACTCGACGCCCTCGCCGAGCGCGCTCACCGTCCCGGCGAGGTCGCTTCCCTGCCCTGACGGGAAGGTCGCCGGCCATACCTCGTGCAGCGCACCCTCGCGGATCGCCGCCTCGCCGGGGTTGATGCCGGCCGCCCGGACGGCGACCACGAGCTGGCCCGGCCCCGGCCTGGGCATGTCGACCTCGACCACCTCGAGAACGTCGACGCTCCCGTACTCGCGAAATCTCACGGCCCTCGGCATGGCGTCGTCCTCCGTCTCCCGGAACGCGGCTTCCGGCGAACATGACGATTCGCGGGACAGGATCCATTCCAACGCTGATCGAGTGGTCCGGCAAACCGATGGCCGAACAGCACCCGCCGAATCTCGAACGGGTCCCGTCCGAGGTGGCCGCGGAGAGAGAACTCCCCTCGTCTGCGACGCGAATCCGCCGGGGCGAAGACGGGCGCGAATTCGTGCAGTTCGCGGCCCCATCGTCCAATCGCGACAGTCGATTTCCGTACATACGATGCGGGAATGACGCGAATCGCCGCTGTTCACGGAGTGCCGGCTCGCCATCCATACGCCCAGAGCGAGATCACCGAGGCCTTCGCCCATATGTGCGGCATCGAAGGGGCCGACCGGGAGAATCTGGACCGGCTCCACGCCAGCGCCCAGGTGGAGACCCGCCACCTCGCCCTTCCCCTTCAGGACTACGCGACGCTGCGCGGGTTCGGTGACGCGAACGACGCGTATATCGAGACGGCTCTCGACCTGGGCGCCGACGCCGTCGCCGGTGCGCTCGACGACGCCGGCCTGCCCCCGACGGCGGTGGACCTGCTGGTGTTCACCAGCACCACCGGCGTCGCCGCCCCCTCGATCGACGCGCGGCTCGTGGAACGCCTCGGCCTGCGGCCCGACGTCAAGCGCCTCCCCCTGTTCGGGCTGGGCTGCGCGGGCGGTGCGGCCGGGCTCGCCCGCGTCCACGACTACCTCACCGGCCGGCCCGGCCAGACGGCCGTGCTGCTGTCGGTCGAGCTCTGCTCGCTGACGCTGCAACACGACGACACCTCGATCGCCAACGCGGTCGCGAGCGCACTGTTCGGGGACGGCGCCGCAGCAGCCGTACTCCGCGGACCGAGCGCGGACGAACTCGGCGGCAGCCCGGGCCCGCGCGGTGGGCCGCGGGTGCTCGCGACCCGGAGCCGGCTCTATCCCGACAGCCGGCGGGTCATGGCCTGGGACGTCGGCGACTCCGGCTTCCAGGTCGTCCTCGGGCCGGAGGTCCCGGAGGTCGTACGCACGTATCTCAGCGAGGACGTCGGACGCTTCCTGGCCGAGCACGACCTGAAGCCGGCGGACATCCAGGCCTGGGTGTGCCACCCGGGCGGACCCAAGGTGCTGAACGCAGTCGCGGAAAGCCTGGACCTCCCGTCCGGCGCGCTGGAGGTGACCTGGCGGTCGCTCGCCGCGATCGGCAACCTGTCCTCGGCGTCGGTCCTCTACGTGCTCCGCGACACGATCGCGCTGGACCGCCATCCGCGCGGTGCGCCGGGCCTCTTGCTCGCGCTGGGACCCGGATTCGCCTCCGAACTCGTCCTGCTGGAGTGGTGACCGGGATGATCGCGTACGCACTGCTGGTCGCGGCTGTCGCGGTGCAGCGGCTGGCCGAGTTGCTGATCTCCCGCCGCAACGCCGCCTGGAGCTTCGAAGGGGGCGGCGTGGAGTTCGGCCGCCGCCACTATCCCTTTCTGGTCCTGCTGCATGTCGGCCTGCTCACCGGTTGCATCGCCGAACCGCTGCTCGCGCACCGGGACTTCGTGCCGTTCCTCGGCTGGCCGATGCTCGCGCTTCTGCTGGCCGCGCAGGCGCTGCGCGCCTGGTGCATCTCGGCCCTCGGCCGGCAATGGAACTTCCGCGTGATCGTGGTCCCGGGACTCTCCCGTGTGCGCTCCGGTCCATATCGCTTTCTGAGTCACCCGAATTACGTCGCGGTCGTCGTCGAAGGGGTCGCACTTCCCCTCATCCATTCCGCCTGGATCACGGCGACGGCGTTCACTCTTCTCAACGCCGTCGCACTGTCCGTCCGGATCCGTACCGAGGAACGGGCCCTTTCCCTTAAGACGGCGACTAAGACGGCGACCGTCTGAGTCAGTCGTAGACCGTGGTGCAGAGCAGCGTGTCGCCGTCGTCCACCTTCCACGCCCAGTACTGGGTCTGGTCGCCCGGGGTGCGGGTGCAGTCGTCGGCCGTGGCACCGGCAGGCGCGTCGTAGACGCCGGTGATCTGCACGATCTGGTTGTAGGGGACGGGGACTTGCTCGTCCGTGCACTCCACCGCCGTCATCGAGCCCAGGGAGATCCGCGGGCTCGCGTCGCTGCCCGACTGCTTGCCGAGCAGGCAGTAGTTCTTCCGGTATATGCGGGTGAGGCAGAGGACCTTGGTCTCGCCGCCGCCCGAGGGCTGGTAGGACCAGTACGAGTGTCCCGTCCCGGACTTACAGCTGCTGGTGTACGTACCGACCTGGGAGACGCGCACAGTCGCGTCCGAACTGTCACAGGACACGGCGTCGGACGGCATGTCGCTGCTCCAGTCCACGGAGGTCTCGCCGCCGTTGCCGGTGTCGTAGACGTCGAGGCAGTCGCCGGACGATATCTCGTCGAAGGCCGAGGCCGTGGGGTCGGGCGGCGCGGTCGAGCTCGCGCCGGAGCCCGGGTCGTCGTACGAGCCTCCACTCGAGGCGCTGTAGGAGGGCGAGGAGGTCGTGGACGGCGAGGCGTCGTCGTCCGAGTCGCCCGTCAGCAGGGAGGGCAGGAACCAGGCCAGCACGCCGAGGCCGAGGAGGGCGCAGACGGCGAGGGCGGCGACGATGATCGCCACGTTCTTGCCGCTGGGAGGACCCGGCTGGGGAGGACCGAAGGGTCCGGGCTGGCCGACTGGTCCTGGCGGCCCCGGCGGCTGGCCGGGAGGCGGCCCCGGCGGCTGGCCGGGCGGGGGCCCGGGCGGCGGGCCAGGCGGGCCGAACTGCCCAGGCGGACCGAAGGAGTTGCTCATGTGCTGTCCCCCGTGCTCACTGCTTCGTCGATGGCCTGCGAATGCTACCGACTGCCGGACCGTACGCTCAGCCGCCCCTCGTCCACCCGCACGAGACCTCAATTCCCGGCGCTCTCCCCCACGTTGTGCGCCTCGGCTCACCGGTGACGGATTCCGGCTGCGAACCGGCCCGCTGAACGGGCCCGCTGAACAGGCCTGTAATCGGGGAGCGTTCGGGCCTCTCCGTCTCCTAGGTTCACCCCATGGCCTCATCCGCCCGTCCCGGAAGCCGAGTCGGCCGGGCGCGGCCGCGTCTGGTGACCCGCCCGCTGCTGCTGCGCCTGGTGACGGTCGTCGGTTCCTCGGCGAGCTTCCATCTGCTGCTGCCGGTCGTCCCGGCGTACGCGCAGAGCGCACCGGGCGGAGGCAGCGGCGCGGCGGGCCTCGTCACCGGTGCGCTGATGCTGGCCACGGTGGCCGGCGAGTTGACGGCCCCGTGGCTGGCCGCGCGCTGCGGCTATCGCGTGCTGCTCGGGGCGGGGCTGTTGCTGCTGGGCGCTCCGGCACTGGCCCTGACGGTGTCGCAGAGCATGGCGTACATCGTGGCGGTGTGCCTTGTCCGGGGCCTCGGCTTCGGGTTCACCTTGGTGGCCGGCGGGGCGCTGACGGCCGCGCTGATCCCGCCCGAACGCCGCGGCGAGGGGCTGGCCCTGGTCGGCGTCACGGCCGGCGTGCCGTCGCTGGCGGGCATGCCGCTCGGGGCCTGGCTGGCATCGGACGCGGGGTACGGACCAGTCTGCTGGATGGCGGCGCTGACCGCCCTGGTCTCCATCGCCGCCGTCCTGGGCCTGCCCGGCCGGGAGGCGGCGTCGGGGCCGCCCCTGGGGATCTTCGCCGGGGCCCGTTCCGGCGCGCTCAGCCGCCCCACGGGCGTGTTCGCGGTCACGGCAGTGGGCGCGGGCATCATCGTCACCTTCCTGCCGCTGGCCGTGGCGCCGGGCGACTCCGGCGTGGTCGCCGCGGCTCTCTTCGGGCAGCCGGCCGCCACGACCGCATCCCGCTGGTTCGCCGGGCGGCGCGCCGACCGGCGCGGACCCGCCGGGCTGGTCACGCCGGGGCTGATCGTCTCCGCCGTCGGCATCCTCGTCGTCGCCCTCACGGGCGTCCCCGTCGCGGTCGTCGTGGGTGCGGTCGTGTTCGGAATCGGCTTCGGCATCACCCAGAGCGCGACCCTCACGCTGATGTACTCGCGGGTCCCGGCCTCCGGGTACGGGACGGTGAGCGCCCTGTGGAACGTCGCGTACGACGGGGGCATGGGCGCCGGGGCGGCCGGCTTCGGCACGGTGGTGGGCTGGACCGGCTACCCCTGGGCGTTCGTCCTGACGGCGCTGGTGATGCTGACGGCGCTCCTCCTGGCCTGGTGGGACCGATCGGCGGCGCGCGGACGACGGGCGACGGCCGGCGAGGACCGGGCGGCGGCAGCGGAGGAGCAGCGGTGAGCCACCCCCTGCCCGCTCATCCAACGCCGCCGTCTCGCCGATGAGTTGACGTGCCTGGGCTGCCGGAGCCGCTCAGGAGACCACGTCCTTCCTGGCGAACCCCCTGAAGGCGAGCGCGAACAGCACCAGGGCGCAGGCCACCGAAACGGAAGCTCCCTTGATCATCCCCGTCCACTCCAGCTGGGGCTGTATCGCGTCGGCCCACGCGTACTGCCAGTGCGCGGGAAGGAACTCCCGCCAGGAGCCGAGGGCTTCGACCGCGTCCAGGAGATTGCCGACGATGGTCAGCCCGACCGCTCCGCCGACCGCGCCCAGCGGCGCGTCCGTGATGGTGGAGAGCCAGAACGCCAGCCCCGCCGTGACCAGTTGGGAGACGAAGACGTACGCGACGGCGAGGGCGAGCCTGAACAGGGCGTCGCCGGCGGGAATCGAGCTGCCCGTCGGGCTCTGCAGCGGATGCCACCCGTAGGCGACCGTCCCCACCGCCAGGGAGAGCAGAGGCAGCAGCACGATCGCGGCCACGCTGAAGGTCAGCGCCACCACGAGCTTGCTCCACAGCAGCCGTGCACGCGGCACGGGCGCGGCGAGCAGATAGCGCAGCGACGACCATCCGGCCTCGGAGGCGACGGTGTCCCCGAAGAACAGCGCCACGGGGATGACCAGCAGGAAGCCCGCCGAGAGGAACAGCGCCGAGGTGGCGAAGTTGAGCCCGGAGACGGTGGCGGTGTCCGTCAGATCGATCCGCTGCTCCTGGCCGGCTCCGTCACCGCCGCCGCCACCGCCGCCGATCGCGAAGGCCACGGCCAGGACGAAGGGAAGGACGGTGAGGATCACCGCCACCACCGCCGTACGACGGCGCCGCAGCTGCCGGACGGCCTCCACGCGGAACGGGAGGGTGCGGCCCGGCCGGTAGCCGGGCGCCGTCTCCTGCTGGGCGGTCACGAGGTCTCTCCTTCGATCAGGGTGAGGAAGGCGTCCTCCAGGCGGCGGTGCGGGCCCAGGCCGTTCACGGGGATCTCCATCCCGACGAGTTCCGCGAGCAACTGGGAGGGGCTCGCCCCGCCCAGCCGTACGAGGAGGCCCTCGTCGATCCGTACGGCGGAGACGACGCCCGGCAGCCCGGCCACCTTCCCCACCACCGCGTCCGGCAGGGGCGGGCCGTCGACGCCGACGAGCAGCGTCTCGCCGGAGCCGGTGATCTCCGCGACCGCGCCCGCCTGCACGAGCCGGCCGCGGTCCATGACGACGAGGTGGGTGCAGGTCTGCTCGACCTCGGCCAGCAGATGGGAGGAGACGATCACGGTGCGGCCCTGGGCGGCGTACCGGATCATGACTTCGCGCATCTCGCGGATCTGCGGAGGATCGAGCCCGTTGGTCGGCTCGTCGAGGACGAGCAGATCGGGCATGCCGAGCATGGCCTGGGCGATGGCGAGACGTTGCCGCATGCCCTGGGAGTAGGTGCGCACGGCGCGCTGGATCGCGTCTCCGAGACCGGCGATCTCCAGGGCGTCCTCGATGTGCGCGTCCCCCGCCGGACGGCCCGTCGCGGCCCAGTACAGCTCCAGGTTGGCCCGCCCCGACAGGTGCGGGAGGAAGCCCCCGCCCTCGACGAAGGCGCCGACCCGGGAGAGCACCGGGGCCCCGGGATGCACGGCGTGCCCGTAGATCCGGATCTCGCCGGAATCGGGCGTGACCAGGCCCATCAGCATGCGGAGGGCGGTGGTCTTGCCCGCGCCGTTCGGGCCGAGGAGACCGAGTACCTGGCCCTTCTCCACGCGGAAGGACAGGTCGCTCACGGCGTACCGGTCGGCGGACTTCCCGTAGCGCTTCGTCAACCCGGCGACTTCCAGCGGCACTTCGGCCAGTTCCGGATCGAGGTCCGGCGCCGGGGTACGGCGGCGTACCCCGGTCACCAGCAGGACCGCGACGACGGCGCCTGCGAGGGGAAGGCCCCAGACCCAGGCGGGCAGCGGATCGGCCTCGGTGGTGACACCGCGAGCGGTGGGAATGCTCAGCCCGCCCTGCACCGTGGCGGTGTACGAGCTCGGTTCGGCGGGGGACGCGTAGCCGAGGTCGGTGGCGGCGAGGACGAGCCGGAGCCGGTGGCCCGTCTCGACCTCGTGGTCCACGGCGGGGAGGCGGAGTTCCACGGTCCGGCCCTTCCGGGCACCGTCGATCCTGACCGGTGAGACGAGCTGGGACGGCAGCGTACGGGTGCCGTCCGGCCCGACGTCGTACACCTTCGCGAAGAGCACGGCGTCGTCGGCACGGTCGGACTTCACCCGCACCGTGACCGTGGGCGACCCGGTGATGCGCAGGGAGCTCTTCAGCGGCCGGGAGTCGAAGCGCGCATGCTGTCCGGGGAAGTCGATGTTCAGCCCGCCGACGCCGAGGGAGGACAGCTGCGAGAGGCCGCTGCCGACGCTGGGAACGGAGGAGATCGAGGGTGGTCCCGCTCCCGGCGGGTTCTCGAAGGGCTTCTCCGCGGTGTCGAGGGCGACCGTGCGGGCACCGCTGTTCAGTCCGGGGTAGGCGGTGCCGGTGGCGCCCCGCGTCTGGAGGGTGCCGTCCGTGGAGTCCATCCCTCCGGCCCTGGTGACGCGGAAGACCGGTCCTGTGTCCGTGCCCTTGTCGCCCTTCAGATAGCGGTCGAACCAGGCCGTCGTACGGGTGTCGAGGCGGCCCGTCTCCAGGTCGCCGCCGTCGTGCCCGCCCGCGAACCAGTCGACGGAGACGGGCGCCCCGTTGGCGCGGATCGCCTTGGCCATGGCGTCGGCCTGGCCGAGCGGGAAGAGGGAGTCGGACTGGCCCTGGGCGATCAGCGCGGGCACCTTGATCCGGCCGCCGACGGCGGACGGGCTGCGCGATGCGAGCAGTTCACGCGCGGCGGCGTCCGGCTCGCCGCTCACCGCCACCCGCTCGTACATCTCGCACAGCTCCGCCTCGAAGCGGCCGCAGCCGCCTGCGGGAGAGCCGGTGCCGAAGAAGACCCCGGCCCAGAGCTTCTTGAAGACCCCGTCCGGGAAGAGAGCGTCGGCCAGGTTCCAGTACGTCATCCGCGGCGCGATGGCGTCGACCCGGTCGTCGTGCCCGGCGGCGAGGAGGGCGATCGCGCCGCCGTAGGAGGCTCCTGCCATGCCGACCCGCGGGTCGCCGCTCTTGTCGAGCCGCACTTCCGGGCGCCGGGCCAGCCAGTCGATCAGGCGGGAGACGTCCGCGACCTCGTGCTCCGGGTCGTTGAGGCCGATCTCACCGGTCGAGGCTCCGAAGCCGCGCGCCGACCAGGTCAGTACGGCATATCCCTCGCGGGCGAGGTTCTGCGCCTGCGCCCGCACGCCGTCCTTGCTCCCGCCGAAACCGTGGCCGAGCAGCACCGCGGGCCGCTTCGCGGACGGGGAACCCGAGGTGAAGTACGAGGCGTCGATCCGCGCACCCGGCATGTCGAAGGCGCGGTCCGTCCGCTGCACCGGCGGCTTTTCGCCGGACGCCACCGCGTTCCACGTGCCCGCCCCGGCGAGCGTGACCACGACGGCGGCCACGGCGAGCCACCGTCTCCAGCCGCCGCGTGCCATGCCGCGAAACCACGCCGACAGTCGAGTCGGCCTTGTCCCACGGCTCTGTCGCAGTTCCATGCTCGAACCCTAGAAGGACGAACCGCGTGGTTGCGGCTGTCTCCAGGTGGATCCCCGCCTCGGCTCCCGGGCGTACGCGCACATGCCCGCGTACAACCGGCGGAGTAGGGCGTCTGGTGACACCGTGCCGGGCAGCCGGGAGGGTGCACCCGCCAACGGCTACCCGGGAAGGCCCCGGGTCGCCTTCCAGCGGGTGGCGTCCGCGAGCCGGCGTGCCCGCTCCAGCGCGGTGTCGAACTCCCTCAGCTTCGCCTGGACCTGCTCACGGGTGAGCCCGTTGAAGAACTCGCCGGCCTTCAGCAGCGCGCGGTCGAGGGCGTCGCGGTGGACGAGGTCCACGGCCTCGAAGCCGAGCTCCTGCGCGATCCGTTCGCACTTCTTCGCCGCGTCCTGGGCACCGCGGAGCCCGTTCGCCAGGTCCCGGTAGCGGCCCGCCATCTCGTCGAGGCCCTTGCGGAGCCGGAGTGCGTCGGCCCGCACCTCGTCCAGGTACCGGGCGAACGCGCTCCCGGCCTCGCCCCACCACAGCCCCGCGTCGCGCCGCGCCTCGTCGATCGCGTCCAGGACCCCCTGGGTCTGGCCGACCCGGCGCTTGAGGAACTCCGCGTACCGCCACACTTCCGCCGGGTCGCCCGGCAGGAGAGGCGGCGGCATGCTCATGTGAAGTCGTCCAGGACCTTGTTCGTGCTGTGCCGCTTGAACACGGCGTCCTCCAGGGCCTTGAGGACGGTCCCGGTCACGTAGTCGCCGACGTCGTCGCCGCCCTCGAACTTCTCCTTCAGATCGCTGTCGAGGCTCTGGTACCGGGACGCGGCGGCGTTGACTCCGCGGGCCGCCTTTTCGAGGTCCAGCGCGAGCCTCCGGCACTTCGGCAGCTGATCGTCGAGGGCCGCGGCGAGACGGCTACGCGTCCCGGCATCGCCCACATCGGGCGCGGGGACCCGGCCGATGCCGGCTCCCAGATCGCGCGACCACTCATAGACCCGGTCGAGCTTCGCACCGAGCCTGTGCAGGTCCTCGTAGGTGAAGGCCACGTCCGGTGGCACGCCCATGTCCGCCCCCCTCAAACCGGATGCTCCGTCCCACGGCCGCGGCGAGGATAGTCCGAGCCGTCACGCCCAGAAGAGCCGAGAACAGGCCAAGTCAGCTCATTGCCGCCTCTCCGGCCCGTATCCGCCGTCCCGGGGAGCCGGTGCGGCACATCTCCCCCTCCCTGCTGCCTGTTTCGTCCCTGCCCGTAACAGCTCGACCGCGCCGAGCGCACCGCCCTAGCGTTCCGGGCACGCCCACGGCACAGGTGGGCCGGGGTCCACGCCGCCCCAGGGGGAATCGGCGTGACGGAGGGGGACACTGATGCACAAGCAGTTCAAGCGAGCCGCGGTCGTCGCGACGGCCGTCGTGGCGGGCACCCTGGGAGCCATGGCGCCGCAGGCCGCCGCGGCCACGCACGCGGGGCCCGCGGACCGCACGGACGACGTCGGCATCATGGGCGGTTGCGTCGGCCCGTGGGGTTGGGTGTGCGGCGGGGTCGAGAACGACACCGACCGGCACATGAAGTACACGGCGAACCTGCGGTACGACGGCAGCTCATGCCGCGTCTGGTACTGGGCCGACGACAACGACAAGCCCCGCGACGCCAGTTGCGACCCCGAGGAGAAGCTGGCGCCCGGCGACGACGCGGGCGGCTTCGGCTCCGACAAGGACGTCGACGCCTTCACTTTCACCGGCACCGGCTACTACGTCTCCGTCTACGGCAACGCGCCGGAATGGGTCGACAAGGGCGTGTGGACGAAGATTCAGACCATCGACGTGGCCAGTTGCGCGGAGTACGCGAACTACGACGCACCGGTCTGCGACGTCGACACCTTCGTCTAGGCGTCGCGGCCGGGCGGGTCCCGTGGCCGTCGTGGCCTCGGGCCGGGGGCGTGATCCTCGGCAGGCCCGTCAGCTCCCCGCCGAAAGGGAGTTGCCTGCGAACCTTCCGGGGGTTCAGGCCGGGTACATGCTGTGACCTGAGTCGGAGCTTCGTCGTTGGTCCGGGTGTGCCGTCAACTGACGTGCAACAGGCGCGGATTGAGCGGTTCCGTCCGCACCTCGCTGAAGCCGGATGGCCGACGGCCGGGGCCGCGCGGCATCAGACAAGCAAGGAGACGGCCCGTGAAACCGTGGACTCACTTTTCCGTAACGGAAGAGACCAGGAGCCTGTGGCGGATCACGTTCGACAGCCCGCCGATCAACCTGGTCTCCCCGGAGATGCTCATCGAGCTCCCGGAGCTGGTCGACAAGATGGAGGCCGCTTCGGGGCTGCGTGTGGCCGTGTTCGAGTCGGCGAACCCCGACTACTTTCTGAACCACTACGACACCTCCCGGGTCGCCGAGACCCCGAAGGGGCTCGGGGCAAGCGGCTACCCACTGCTGATCGACGCCGGCACGCGCCTGTCCCGCCTGCCTGTCGTCTCGATCGCGAAGATCCGGGGACGGGTCCGGGGCGTGGGCAGCGAGCTGACCCAGGCGATGGACATGCGCTTCGCCGGCGAGAGCGCACTGTTCGGTCAGCCCGAGGTCGCCAACGGCAACCTGCCTGGCGGCGGGGGCCTCGAACACCTGCCATTGCTGCTCGGCCGGGCACGGGCCCTGGAGGTCGTCCTCTCCAGCGACGACTACGGCGGCGAGCTGGCCGAACGGTACGGATGGGTCAACCGCACAGTCCCCGACAGCGAGCTCGACCTCCTGGTGGACAGTCTTGCCAGGCGGATCGCCTCGTTCGACAAGGACTCGATCACCGAGGCAAAAAAACAGGTCAACAGGTACACCCTCCCGTCCGGGGACGACCTGAAGTCCTCCTATGACATCTATTTCGCGTCCTTTGGCTGGCCGGGATCCAGGCGCAGGCTACCCACCGCGGAGAGCGCGGGACGCAACCAGCCGGGCGACTACGAAATGCGCCTGGGGTATCACCTCGGACGCCAGCCGGACGCGGACTCACGATGAAGCTCGTCAGACCCGGGCAACGCACCGCCCATGGAGATGAGCAGAGAGGCGAGGCTGGGCGTCGTAGTCCGAAAGTAGGGTGGAAGCCGATGTCACCAACTCCCGCCCAGCACAAGGAGACGGAATGCCCGCTGACCCGTCGGTGCTGGCGGCCGGAAGGCGTCATTCGGTCGGACGGCGCCGGGATGGAACCGTTCTCGCCGTGGGCAGTACCGCAGCCGCTGAATGCCGTGTCGAGCGATGGGAAGACGTGATCGCGGTAGCAGCCGGCAACGTCCATACCGCGACGAACACGGGCAGGTCTCATACGGTCGGACTCCGGTCGGACGGCACGGTGCTGGCAACGGGGTGGAATGGCGACGGTCAATGTGATGTCGCCGGATGGCGAGACGTCACGGCCGTGGCCGCGGGCTGGCGCCGCACGCTCGGGCTGCTCGCGAACGGCCGCGTGCTGGCAGTTGGCCGGAGTTCGGAAGGACAGTGCGACGTGCAGTCCTGGCGCGAGATGGTCGTCGTCTCGTGTGGTGACTGGCACTCGGTCGGTGTCCGGTCGGACGGTTCTGCCCTGGCTGCGGGAAACAACCGGCGACGGCAGTGTGCCGTTGAAGCGTGGCGTGACCTGGCCGCCGTTTCGGCCGGGTATCTCCATACCGTCGGCCTCAGAGCGGACGGGCGGCCAGTAGCGACCGGAGACCGGGCAGCCGGGGCGTGCGAGGTCGATGAGTGGGAAGACGTGGTGGCGCTCGACGCGGGCAGCTACCACACCGTCGGGGCCACTGCGTCCGGACGGGTCCTCGCGGCGGGAGACAACAGCTACGGACAGTGCGACGTCGGCGATTGGCGCGACATCGTCGCCGTGGCGGCCGGTTCAACGCACACCCTTGGCCTGCGCGCCAACGGCACAGTCGTGACCGCGGGGAACAATGCCGACAGACAGTGCGAAGTCGATGCCTGGTCCGGAGTTGGGCCCCCATAGGCCTCCGGGCCGCGCCATCGCGAACTGACATGCCGTCATTCCCGAGCGCTCGGAGTCCTCATCCCCTGCCGACGTCACAGGCCCTTCAGGACACGATCAAGGGCCTCTCCGGGTGTCAGAGTTGGCCACATCATGTGCCCTCACCAAGAGAGCACGTGCCCTCAGCGAGAAGGAGTGGGTCTGGTGAGCTCGATGGTGCAACCGGGCGGAGCCGCGGGCGAGTGGCCGGAGCGCGTTGCTGCCGTACGTCGCGAGCTTGCCGAGCACGGGCCGCCGCGGAGTCCCGGCGGTGCTCCGGACTTCGCCACGGTGACGCTGCCGGAGCGCGACTGCGATCAGGTGCGTGACCTCCTGGTGGAGGAGCGAGCCGGCACGGTCGTCGAGATCGGACTCGCCTATGCCGGTTCGGCGCTGGCGATCGGCGAGGCGCTGCTGCGCGCTGGTTCACAGACCCCACGGCACGTGGTGATCGACCCGTACCAGTACACGGCGTACGACGGAGTGGGGTGGGAACTGCTGCGCAGCGCCGGCTTGGACGACGTCGTCGAGCTGGTGACCGAGCCGTCGCAGCGGTTCCTCGCCAGGCTGGCCGACGTGGGCTTCACCGCGGACGCGGCGTTCGTCGACGGCAGCCACCACTTCCATAACGTGTTCGTCGACCTCCACTTCCTGGGCGAGATCGTCCGGCCTGGCGGCATGGTGCTGCTCGACGACGTCTGGTGGCCCTCGGTCGGCGCGGCTGTCGCCTACTTCGAGACCAACCTGGGGTGGCGTCCGGTGCCGGACGCTCTGGCCGGAGGGACGACCGACCCGGCCAGCGGACGGCCGCGGACCCGGGCCTACCGGCTGCCCGAGCCGCACCCGGCGCCGGACTTCAAGGACTTCCAGCCGTTCTGCTGAGCCGGACGGCGAATCCGAGCGCACCGGCCGGCTCAAGAGCTCGGTCGCAGCGGACACGGCAACCCGACACGGCAACCCGAAGAGCACTTGCCGGACGGCCTCAAGGGCGGTGAAACGCCCCCGTCCTTACGCCCAGCCCCGGCGCCGGAGCGCCTCGTTCGCGATGTGCTCTGCGATGGCGAGGACCGAAGTCGCGCCTGGCGATGGCGCGTTGCGGACGTGGACGATGTGGGCGGCTCCCGAGAGGACGAAGTCGTCGAGCAGGTTGCCGCGGGCGTCCATGGCCTGTGCGCGGATGCCGCGCGGGCCGCGGGGCTCATCGACGGAATCCTCGACCTCGACCGCGTCGCCGACCTCGCCTCGGTGCTTCCGGATCCGGGGTGACCGGGTGAACTCGCCGCCGCGTCAGCCCAGTTCAACCTGCGGCGGTATGGGCCAGGATCGCGGGGACGACCGTCTCCCAGTCGGCGCGGTCGAGCCCATGGCCCGCGCCTTCCAGGACCGACAGCCGTGCGGCGGGGATCTCTTCGGCCAGTGCCTCGCCGTGCGCGAGCGGGAACATCGGATCCGCGGTTCCATGGATCACCAGCGTGGGCACGGCGATCGACGACAGGGGCTGTTGCGGCTGCTCGCCCTCCGCGAGTGAGTCGTGGTTGCGTACGGCGGCGAAGTCGCGCGCACGCTCGACGTCCCGGCGGACGAGGTCGCGTACGGGGGTCTCGTCGAAGGGACGCCGGCCGCCTGCGAGCACGCGCGAGTACTCGACGAGGTACTCGATCACCGAGGCGGGCTGCGACCAGTCGGCCTGTGCGGTCGATACGAACCGCATGAACTCCTCGGTCGGCGGGGGCAGTTCACGGTCAGTGGACACTGCGGGAGATGTGCTGATCAGTACGAGCGAGAGGATTCGATCGGGATGGCCGAGCGCCACGGACTGCGCCAACGCCCCTCCGGCCGAGACACCCACGACGTGTGCGGCCGGGATGCGGTAGGCGTCGAGCACCCCGACGGCGTCGCCGGCCAGATCCGCACCGGTGTATCCGGGGCGGCCCGGCTCGCAGGCGACCGATCGGCCGGTGTCGCGGTGGTCGTAACGGATCACGAACCGTCCGCCCCCGGCGAGCATCCGGCAGAAGGTCTCGTCCCACCAGAGCATCGAGGCCCCGGTGCCCATGATCAGCAGGATGGGTGGGTCCGCCGGATCGCCGAAGGACTCGGTGCACAGTTCGACGCCGTCCGCGTCGATCATCCGCTCAGACATGGCCCGTCTCCTCACCGCGCCCGATTCTGCATCCGTGCTGGACCGGAGAGTTGACCGTCGGGAAAGACCGGATTCATCGCCGCGAGGCGGACTGAGAAGTGCGCCGACCTCGTCCGGCTGCCCGGCCGGTACAGCACCGGTCCGCCGGACGAGGTCACCGACGCGGCCAACCCCGCCTGTCGCCGCACTAGTCGGACTTCGGGTGCGGGTTGCCGAGGTAGGGGAACTCGTTCAGAAAATCGGTGTGCGGCGCGAGCCCGGTGGGAGGGATGTCGCCCTTCGAGAGGAAGGAGAGCCGGTAGTTGATGACGTCGTCGGTGAAGACCCGTCCGTTGGGGTACTGCGCGGGCTTCGACGGGTCGAAGACCAGCATGTCGGGCAGGATGGAATCCTCCTCGATCGCCGCGATCGCCTCTTCCCGTGTGTAGTTTCCGGTGTGCCCCATGAGGTGGACGAATTGATCGGTCCAGCGCTCGCGATCGTTCACCGGCTCACTGGCGTTGTACTCCTCCTTTGTCTCGTCGGTGTTGAAGAAGCTGCTGACTGAAGGGTGTCCCGCACGGTCGGCATGGACGAGCCGGCCGTCCTCGTGCAGACTGCAACGCCCCCAGATCCGGATCGCCGACTTGGCCCCGAGCTCACTCGTGGGCAATTCCACGACTGTCGAGAACACGTTGGCTTCCGTGTTGGAGTCCACACCGGTCCACGGCGATTTGCCACCGAGATGGGGCGCGGTGAAGTTCCTGCCACCGCTTGTGTCGAAGAGATTCTCGATCCCGTCGAAGTCGAAGAAGAACGGGTCGCTGCGGCTCCCCGCGAAGAAGGTGTAAGGACCGGCGGTGACGCGGTTGGCCGTGGTGCCGAACGACACCTCGGCGTCCATCACGACCTTCTCCCCCACGGCCTCGGGCGAGCGGGCCTCTTCGCCTTTCGCGATGAAGACGCTGAATGTCTGACGGCCGTCCTCCGGTGGCGAGAAGACGTAACTGATCGCCATGTCGGTGAGGTAGTCCCCGTCATTGTCGATGTTGAGGCGATAGACGGCGTCGGGGTGCAGGGCGTCGGCGTTCGGGTTCGCGTCGAGGATGAGCACCGTCCTCTTCGGGTCGGCGGGCGACTGAAACGCAAAGAGGTCGCAAAGGTCGAGCCTTGGGTCCCCGAGCGGTGAGCCAAGGCTGAGACCGGTGAAGTGATTCGACATCAGGGATGCCCCTTTCGCTGCTGATGGGTCAACGGCCGGGCGGGGCCAGAAACTGGGCCTGGAATACGGGGTGACGCATCCCCCCGAAGGGGATATTGCCTTTACCGCGCATATTCGGGCATTCAAGCATGAATGCTGTCAAACAGCTTGGATTCGCAACGGGGTTGCCGGTCGGCGGCCGCATACGGCCACGTGCCTTCATGACGTCGAGGACGGCAACGACAGCGCGGCAAGGACATCAAGGGCGGCGGCAGGGGCGGCAGTTCGGCCCACCACGCGCTGATACCGCAGAAAAAGCCCCCGGTGCATCGGCACCGGGGGCACAGACCTCGCGGAACACCCGCGTCGGATGCTCGCCGGTGCCATGGGTAGCCGTCCCGAGACCGGCGAGTCGAGGTCCTGGCGGCAGCGAGCCTAGCCCGGCGCCGCGGAAATTTTCTACATCGCTGTAGAAAATCTTGTGCGACATGCAGGTGACCGGAAGGCAAGCGCCCCCCGAGGCGGGAGGAACATCCGTGCCCGCACGGCGAGTTGCCGACGCCCCGCCGCCAGGTCGCCGGCACAGCACGCGCGTTTCGGCACACCTGAAAGCGGAGCGCGCGGGGGCCGGGACGGGCTCTGCGTCGTACGTCGTCCACCCGCCCCGTGACAGAGGAGCGGCGGAGACGGACGGCACCGGCGGCACCGGCGGCACCGGCGATCGGAAGCAGTCCCGACCGACGGGCAACCGCTGCGGCTCGTTGTGTCGTCCTCGCAGGTGAGGACTCTGCACGCACCGACTCACCAAGGAACGGAAGAACTCATGGGCTTCATCAGCTGGATAATCCTGGGTCTGCTCGCGGGGGCGATAGCCAAGGTGCTCCTCCCGGGCCGGGACCCGGGTGGCTTGATCGTCACGACACTCATCGGAATCGCCGGCGCCTTCCTGGGCGGCTGGCTCTCGGCGACCGTCCTCGACCGTCCCGTGGACAAGCAGTTCTTCGACCTGGCCACCTGGGTGGCCGCCATCGCGGGATCACTGGTGCTGCTCATCGGCTATCGCATGATCGCCGGAAACTCCCGGCGCTGAGCGCCTGCCGACTGCATGACGACGGTGACGCCCGCTGTGAATTGACCGGACCCGGTCCGGCACGCGTTGCGGTATCTACACGGCTGTAGATTCCCAGTGTGTCGCGCCCGGCCCGGCGGTGCGCTCGCCGTAGCCTGACGAGCGATCGCATGGAATGCCGCTTCGGTGAGTTGCGACAGGCGGGCCCTGCCGCGGAAACAGCACAGGGCCCGCCTCGCGCAGCGAACGGAGCGGCGGCCTCCTCCCCCGCCGCTTGCCGGAAGGCGCACCCGTCATGGCCGACCACGTGCCGGGACTCCTGGACCGGCTCAGACAGAGGCTTCAGCCGGTCCCCTCGGGCGCGGGCCGAACCCTCCCGGCGTCCCCGTCGGTTCCACGGGGCGACCTGGTCTTCGTCGCTGACTTCTCCTCGACGTGGCAGTGGGAGGCGGGCCGCTCCTGGGCCTATCCCGACGGCGGCCCCACGAACCCCGGCGACAACAAGCTCGACCACCTGGTGGCCGACCCCTCCTACTCCCGGGGCGGCGTCTTCCGGGCCACCCGCCGCGACGGGGGCCTCTGGAGCGCGGGACTGCTGACCACCGAAGGCAGCCGGGAAGGCTTCACCGTACGGACCGGCGACCTCCTCCAGGCGCGGGTACGGCTGCCCGAGGAGGTGGGCGCGTGGCCCGCCATCTGGACATGGCGGGACGGCGGAAGCGAGATCGACGTCTTCGAGTACCACCCCGACAACCCCGGCGTACTCGAACTGTCCAACCATGTCCGCGGCAGCGGGCACGAGTTCAGAGACCCCGCCGTTCGTCCGGGAGCGTGGGCCGACGTGAGCGTCGAGTTCGGGGCGGACTGCGTGACGTGGTGGATCAACGGTGCTCACGCCTTCTCGGACGGCGCCGGGGTGGGCGACGACTGGTCCGCCTACCTCATCGTGAACCTGTCGGTGAGCGCGGGGGCGTACCACCCCGCTCCGCCGCCCACGACCCACTCTGTGTCGTACGAGGTCGGCGGCCTGCGCGTCTACCGGCCCTGACGGCCCTGGCTCCGGCCGCACTCGGGACGGCCCGAGGGAGTCACCGACCCGAGGGAGTCACGGAGCGGGCTGTCAGCCCGCTTGAGCCGTGCCGGGTTCGTTGCGGCGCTCGCGGGCCTCGTGGACGGGGTCGCTGCGGAACGCCCAGGACATCCTCGGCTCCATCGCGAAACGGAAGGCCCGCTGGATCGGCGGCGTGCACAGCACCGTGATCACGGTCGCCGCGATGAGCGTGACGGCGACGGCGCCCCAGGGCGTGTGGACCCAGTCGGCCTCGTACCACTCCCAGAAGCGGGACCCCTTGGCGAGGAAGCCGTGCAGGAGGTAGCCGTAGAGCGTGCCGGCTCCCAACGCGGTGATCCACATGCGGCGGCGCGGCACCCAGGCGAGGAAGCACGCGGTGAGCGCCAGCGAGCAGCCGAAGAGCGCAAGGGTCATCACGACGCCGACCCACCACGGCACGCCCAACTCCTGTGCGCTGTCGCGGTGGTAGAACCACACGGCGTTCATGCGGTCGGTCGCCCAGTAGGCGAAGAGCAGGCCGCCGAGCACGACCGGCACGGACAGCCACCGTGCCGCGCGGCGGCGCACCATGTCGAAGTGCTCCGGTCTGAGTCTCAGCCCGAGCACGAAGAACGGCAGGAACTGAAGGACGCGCTGGAGGTCCAGGTCGTCGCCGATGTCCGGGGAGATCGTGGCGAGGACGGCGATGGTCAGCGCCAGCGGTACGGGCCAGCGCAACGCCTTCCACAGCGGCGTCGTCAGACGCCAGACGAACAGCGCGGCCAGGAACCACGTCAGGTACCAGGGGTCCAGCAGGCTGAAGTGGTATCCGGGGTCGTCGTCGGCCCAGCGCTTGAAGAGGGTGTAGACGACTTCGAAGAGGACGTAGGGCACGGCGACGCCGGTCACCAGCCGCTTGAGCTGGTGGGGCTTGCCCTCGAAACCGCGGGAGAAGTACCCGGAGATGATCATGAAGGCCGGCATGTGGAAGGTGAAGACGAAGAAGTACAGGGCCTCCGCCGTTCGCGACTCGTCCCTCAGCGGTTCCCACGAGTGCCCGAGCGCGACCAGGACGATCGCAAGGTACTTGGCGTTGTCGAAGAAGGGGTCGCGCAGCTTCTCCGTCCCGGGTTCCGGACCGGCGCGACTGCCGGAAGAGGAGGGGACCGTGGCGCCCTGGACCTGCGCCCGATCTGCTGCGGGAGCGGCCGGACCACCGTCAGGCGGTGACGTGGACTGAGTGGACAGGTCGTGAACCACGAGCCTCCTCTCCGCTGATGCGTCCAGACTCAGCAGCGCGCTCGCCGAGGCGAACAGCACCGAACATTTACAGCACTGTAGTAGAAGAAGGGCCGGCGGTCACACGTCTTCGAAGGCGTGGCACGTGGACACCGGCGCCTCCCCTGACATGCGAATTCGCCCTCCCGGAGCGGAACTTCGCAGGACAGGGCCCGGAAGGAGGCGGTGCTTCATCCGCCCCGCTTCACCCGCCCTCAAGATCGACAAGGCTGTAGAAATTGTGATCACAGGGCGGGCTTTCGCTACGATGACCGCCACCCGAGTGTCCAACCGAGCCGAGCCGACGTAAGGGGGAGCCTTGCCGAAGCGGAACAGCAAGCCGGCGGGCGGCTCCCCTGCCCCGCGCCGCGGCCAGGGCGAACTGGAAGCCCAAGTCCTCACCGTGCTGCACAGCGCTCCCGGGCCCGTCAGCGCCGCCTGGGTCCAAGAGCGGCTGGACGGCACGCTCGCCTACACCACGGTCGTGACCATCCTGTCCCGGCTGCTGGCCAAGGGCGCCGTGACGCGTGAACGTTCGGGCCGCTCCTTCGACTGGCAGCCCGCGGTCGACGCGGCCGGACTGGCGGCCCTGCGGATGCAGCGGGTCCTGGACAGCGAGGCGGACCGGGAGGCGGTCCTCACCAGCTTCGTGACGGCGCTGCCGCCGGGGGACGAACGGCTTCTGCGCGACCTGCTGGGGGAAGCCGAGAGGGAGGCAGAGGACTAGAGCGATGGGCGTCTTCGTCTTTCTGCCACTCGTCCTGCCTTTGACGGCATGGCCCATCGCCCGGCTCGCCCAGCCCCGTCTCCATCCGCGCACCGCGGCCCGCCTGCTGACCGCGGCCGGCGTCGTGCTCGCCGTGTGCAGCACTCTGTGCCTGGGGCTGATCATGGTGGTCGGCACGGCCCAACTCCCAGGGAACCCCCTCCCCGACGGCTGGTCCGATCCGGAGGTCCGGGAGGCGGTCCCGTACGACGAAGTGGCGGGCAAGGTGGCCATTCCCGCTCTCGTCGTGGTGACGGGGGCCTGCGCGCGAACCCTCTGGCGTCACTCCCGGATACGGCGCCAGGCCGAACACGCCCTGCGGGGGCTGCCGTCGTCACAGGTCGCCGTGCTGCCCGACGACACCCCGTACGCCTACGCCCTCCCCGGTCGTGAGCGGGGCCGGATCGTCGTCTCCACGGCGATGCTGGCGTGCCTCGATCCACACGAGCGCGAGGCGCTCTTCGCCCATGAACGCACCCATCTCGCGGCACGCCACCACCGCTTCCTGCTGGCGGCTCAACTGGCCGCCCGCGCCAATCCGTTCCTGCGTCCGCTGAGGACCGCCATCGCCTTCAGCGCGGAACGGTGGGCGGACGAGGCCGCCGCGCACACGGTCGGAGACCGCCGGCTGATGGCCCGGACCGTCGGGAAGGCCGCGCTGGTCTCGCGTCCCGCGCCGACGCAGTCCCTCGCCGGTTTCGCGGCGCCCGGGCCCGTGCCGCGTCGCGTACAGGCGCTGCTCGGCCCCGCGCCGGACGCCCGCACCTGGCCGCCCGCGTACACCGCGGTGGGCCTGGCGCTGTGGATGGCCGCCGCGGGCACCACCGCGTCCGCCTTCTCCTCGGCCAACGCGACTTTCGCGCTGGTCTCCGTCCTTCAGGCGGCGACCCCTCTGTGAGGTGACGACTCTGTGAGCTGACGACGGCCGGTTCGCCACCGCGGGTCGCGGCTCAGCGAAGCTCCCTCGGCCCGTAGATCGCGTGGCCCGCACCGGTGAGCAGCGCCCAGTACCGGTCGCCGTAGGACCAATGCCACCATTCCGTAGGGTAGTTGACCAGGCCGGCCGCTCTCAGGGCGGCGCCCATGACCGCTCGGTTCCGCCGCGCCGCATCCGGGAGCCCCTGCGCGTCGGTGTAGCAGGCTCCGCCGCTCTCCTCAGGGGTGGCGGCCTCCGGGCAGCCCATGTCGACCTCGACGCCGGCCGCCGTGCACATCGTGAGATCGACGGCGGCCCCGGCCACGTGACCGGCCGTCTCCAGTGGCGCGACCCACCGTGCGGCGGCCGTCGTCAACTCGCTCTCCGAGGAGCCCGGACGCAGCCGGCGCAGCGACGCCAGATAGCCGTCGAAGATGCGCTGCTGCGCCTGCGGCGGGCGATGCCCCTCGACCAGGAGCCACCGCCGCCCGTCCGGGAGCAGCTCCTCAGCACGTACGAGCCGCTCCAGGACCCCCGATCGCAGAGACGCCCAGCTGCCTGTCGTGTCGGACCGCCGCTCGTCGACCCGGAGCGTGCCTCGGCAGTCCACCAGGGGCTCGTCGCAGTCTTCGACTTCGACGGCCGAGACCCTCGGGTCCGACATCAGCACGATCTCCTCCATGAGCACCCTCCCGCGTGCCGTCCCCGCTCGCCGGCGCGAGGGGGAGCCGATCCGTACGGCCGCCAGGGCCGCCACGGCGGCCACGCCGGCCTCTCAGTCGGTCGTGTGGTGGGCGAGGAGAGCGTGCGGGTCCTCGTCCTTGCCGTCGGGGATGTGGTCGGTGTGCACGGTGGCGGCCGTGAGCCTGGGGACAGCGTGCATCAGGGCGTGCTCGGCCGCGACGGAGAGCTGGTGTGCCTGAACGACCGTCAGATGCGGGTCGACGACGATGTCCGCTTCGGCGCGGAGGCTGTGGCCGATCCAGCGCATGCGGACCTGGCCGGTGTCACGTACTCCGTCCACGTCGCGCAGTGCGGTCTCGGCGGTGTCGATCAGCTCGGGGTCCACCGAGTCCATGAGGCGGCGGTACACCTCGCGGGCGGCGTCCTTGAGGACGAGGACGATGGCGAGGGTGATGCACAGGCCGACGATCGCGTCGGCTGCCGGCCAGTCGACCGCCGCGCCGCCGGCACCGAGGAGGACGGCGAGAGAGGTGAACCCGTCGGTGCGGGCGTGCAGTCCGTCGGCGACGAGCGCCGCGGAGCCGATCTTGTGGCCGGTGCGGATGCGGTACCGGGCCACCCATTCGTTGCCGACGAAACCGACGACGGCCGCTGCCGCCACCGCCCACAGGTGAGTGATGTCCCGGGGGTTCAGCAGGCGGTCCACGGACTCGTACGCAGCCAGCGCCGCGGAAGCCGCGATCGTGAGCACGATGACGATGCCGGCCAGGTCTTCCGCTCGCCCGTAGCCGTACGGGTAGCGGCGGTTGGCCGCGCGCCGGCCGAGGACGAAGGCCACGCCCAGCGGCACGGCGGTCAGGGCGTCGGCGGCGTTGTGGACGGTGTCGCCGAGGAGGGCCACGGACCCCGACAGCACGACGACGACCGCCTGGACCACGGTGGTGAGTCCGAGGATGCCCAGGGACAGCCACAGGGTGCGCATGCCTTTCCGGGAGGCCTCCATCGCGGAGTCGACCTTGTCGGCGGATTCGTGGCCGTGCGGGGTGAGCAGATGGGCCAGCCGGTGGCGGAGCCCTGCCCGGCGACCGTGGCTCTGGCCGTGGCCGTGGCCGTGGCCGTGGCTGTGGCCGTGGGCTTGGCTGTGGCTGCCGGTTTGGCTGTGGCCGTGGGCGTGCGCGTGCGCGGAGTGCGCGGGCCTGCCGGCCGGTGCGTCGT
Organism: Streptomyces winkii; assembly: GCF_032248595.1. Classification (NCBI taxonomy): domain Bacteria; kingdom Bacillati; phylum Actinomycetota; class Actinomycetes; order Kitasatosporales; family Streptomycetaceae; genus Streptomyces; species Streptomyces winkii. The sequence continues at coordinate 231,720 of NZ_JASTTH010000004.1, forward strand.
GATCCCCGTGGCTGTGCGGGGGGCGATGTTCCGTCACGAGGTCGTCTCTTTCTCCTCGGGCCGCCGGCCGTCGTGGACAGCGCGCTGCCATGCGGCCCATTATGTGCGTATGAGCGCACGCATGCATCTCTCAGCAGCGCAGGGCTCGCAACAGCGGGCGGACGGCGAGCGCCTGGCCGTCGCCGTGGAGGTGCTCGGGCTGCTGGCCGACCGCACACGGCTGGCCCTGCTACAGCGCTTGGGCGAGGGAGAGGCGGACGTCGGGACGCTGACCGAGGCCTGCGGTGCGAGCCGCACGTCCGTCAGCCAGCATCTGGCCCGCCTGCGGCTGGCGGGGCTGGTGACCACCCGCAAGGAAGGGCGGCGCGTGGTGTACGCCGTGCGGCATGGACATCTGCGGCGCCTGGTGGACGAGGCTCTCAGCGTCGCCGACCACCGGATCGGGCGGCTGCCACCGCACGACTGACCGACGGGCTCACCTGATTCGCCTTCCGGTACCCGGGGTCATGGCCGATGATGGGCCGCCATGCCGAGGACGCGCCGAGGAACTCCCGCACAGCAGGCCGTCGTCCGGTCTGCCGGAGCTCCCCTGGCCGCGGCGCGGGCGGGGCTGTTCACGCTGGTCAGTCTCGCGCTGGGCGTGGCATCCCACCATCTGCTCACCGGGCAGGCGGTGTCGTGGCCCCGGGTGGGCGCGGCGGCCGGACTGCTCTTCGCCGCCGCGGTGCCGGGCGCACGGCGCCGGCGTTCGCTGACGACGGTCACTGCTGCCTGCCTGGTCGCGCAGACCGGGCTGCACGAGATCCTGAGCGGGCTCCATGTCACGCATGGGCTCCATGTCGCGCATCCGGCGGCGGCCGAGGCCGTCCACGGTCACCGTCCGGCCGTCCTGGCCGCCGACGGCGGGCCGGCCGCGGGGCACGACGCCTGGCACGTACGGCTTCAGCACTCGGTGGCCATGACCGCGGCGCACGTACTGGTCGCGCTGGTCATCGCAGTCGTGATGCACCGCGCCGACGCGGTGTGCTGGTCCGTGTCGAGCGGCGGCGCGGGCGTGGCGGCGCTCGTCGTGGCCGCGATGGGACGGATGTTCTCCGCGTGGGCGTGGACTTCGGCTCGCTGCCGTCCGGAACCCGCTCCCCGGCCGGGCATGCGCTGGGAGCGGTCACCGCCGAAGTCCTCGTTGCTCGCGGATGTGGTGGTACGGCGCGGTCCTCCGCGCGGGTTCGGGATCGCCTGAACCCCCGGGGCGCCCGGGGCTGCCCTCTTCCCTCACATCCTTGGAGCATCACTCATGGCCCGAACATCTCTCCCCGCCCGCGCGAGCCGCGTGGGCGTCGCCGCGGCGGCCGCCGCGGCGCTCGTGATAGCCACCGCGGGGCAGGCCGCGGCGCATGTCGAAGTCGAGTCCGAGGACGCCCGTGCGCTCGCGAAGGACGCCGTCATCACCTTCGAAGCCGAAGCGGAGTCCGACAGCGCCGGCATCACCAGGCTGGAGGTGACCCTGCCCGAGGGAATCGACGCGAAGGACGCCACGTACGAAGACGGCCCCGACGGCTGGAAGTTCACGGCCTCCGGCGACGGATACACCGTCGAAGGCCCCGAGATCGAGGCGGGAAAGAACGCGACCCATTCGATCTCCGTACGCCGGCTGCCGGACACCGAGGAGCTGGCGTTCAAGACACTCCAGAGCTACGACGACGGCCGCACCGACCGCTGGATCGAACTGCCGCAGGAGGGCAAGCCGGAACCGGAGGAACCCGCTCCCGTGCTGAAGCTGCAACCGGCCGAGCCCGGCGACTCCGCGGAGGCTGCGGAATCTGCGGAGGCTGCGGAGTCCTCGGGTGGCGGGAGTGCTGAGCCGTCTCCCACCCGGCAGGCCAACGACGCCGCAGCGCCGAAGGACGACGGCGGGCTGCCGACGGCGGTCTGGTTCATCATCGTGGCCGGCGTCCTCGCCGCTCTCAGCGCGGCCGGCGTGCTGCTGATGCGCCGCGGCGCCAACTCCGGGTCCAACTCCGGGTCCGGGCCGGGGTCCGGCAACTAGCCCGCGACCGCGTGGGGTTCGGGACCGGTCGCGGCTCCGCACCCCACGCGGGAACGCCCGACCGCGGGATGTGCGCGACCGGGCCGCAACGGCCGCAACGTCCCTACTCCTCGCCGGAGAAGCGCTCCCACGCGGACTGCCGGGTCATCCCCAGCGACTCCCCGATGCGCGCCCAGGAGACGCCCAGCGCGCGTGCCTTGAGCACCCAGCCGACGAGGTTCCGGTCGACCTGCGCTCCCGCGGCCGCGACCTTCGGCAGGTTCGCCAGCACCTCCTCGCTGGTCGACACCTGGTCCCACGGGGCGAGTTGAGATCCGCCCCCTGCCGGTTTCCCCTCGATCACCAGCGTGCAGAGCGATACGCACTCGTCGCAGATGAACACCCCAGGCCCGGCCACGAGGGTCCCCACCTCGGTGTTCGGCTTCAGGCAGAACGAGCACGCCGCGATCACCGGACTCTCCGTGGCAGACGGCATCCGATCCCCCCTCTCCTCCGTCAGGTCCTTCCTGACGGCGTCGACCGCGACCTTACGGAGTCAGGGAGTGCCTGACAATGGCCCGCGGCCGGCTCCGCGCCCACTACTCCTTCAGGCGGCTCCTTCAGACGGCCCCTTCAGGCGAGGCCGAAAAGCGTCTCGTACGGGCCCACCTTGAGGTCCGCGCCCTTGAGTCGGGAGGTCGCCTCCGCGCCGAGGACACCCCTGCCGGGCGCGTACGAGGCACCGCCGCTCGGGCCCAGCGGAAACGAGATCGCGGGCGGAGAGGGCCGGTAGGTGGTCAGGTCCGTGCTGCCCCGGATCAGTGCGCCGATGTTGTGGGCGACGACCGCGGCGTGTTCGCCCGCGGCCTTGGCCAGCTTGGCCTCCGGGAGCGCGCAACGTCCGTTGGTCCAGTGCCCGTTGTCGCGCGATGCGGCACCCGCCCTCCGCCGCGAGAGCGGTGAGGGCGGGTGCCGCACCGGAGCCGGCCGGGTGCGCTATCGGCGGTCGCAGGTGAGGGTGCCGTCCGCGACGCCCTTCAGCAGGGCGGCGTGGGCGGCGGCCAGGCGGCCCGCGTCGGCCTTGCCGACCTTCCGGTCGTAGGTCAGCAGACCGTTCAACTCCCCTTCCAGGTCGGTGATCTGGGTGTAGACGGCGCCGCTGCTGCCCTCGCAGGCGGCGAACTGCTCGATGTCCTTGAGCTTGGCGAGGTACTCGTCGGTGAACTTCTCCTTCTCCACGCCGACATAGGTGTGCCGGACCGGCCACGCGTGGCCTGGCACGGCCAGCCCGAGGCCGCCGTACTCGCCGCTGACCAGCGCGCGCCGCCCGTCCGGGGCCGGTAGTTGGGCGCCCGGATAGCCGTGCGCGTCCGAGACGTCGCCGTTGCCTCCGTCGACGGCGCCGCAGCAGTTGTGGCCGCTCATGTTGTTCACCAGCCGCGTGGGGTCGAGCGTCTTGGCGTAGTCGGCGATACGGGCCTGGTCGTACTGCCCCCAGCCCTCGTTGAAGGTGACCCACATGATCACCGACGGATGGCTGTCGTGCTGCGCGATCATGCGTTTCATCTCGTGCTCGAACTGCTCACGTGCCGAGGCGTCCGGTGTGCGGTCCGACCGCATCGAGGGCATGTCCTGCCATACGAGCAGGCCCAGCCGGTCCGCGTGGTAGAACCAGCGGTCCGGCTCCACCTTGATGTGCTTGCGCACCGAGTTGAAGCCCAGCTTCTTGTGCGCCTCCAGGTCGTAGGCGAGCGCCTCGTCGGTGGGGGCGGTGTAGAGGCCGTCGGGCCAGAAGCCCTGGTCGAGCGTGGCCATCGAGAAGACGGGCTTGCCGTTGAGCACCATGTGCCGCTGGCCGTCGACGGTCTTCACGGCGATCTCCCGCATGCCGAAGTAGCTCTCGACGGTGTCGGCCGAACTCCCCTCCCCCACCGTCACCTTGAGGGTGTAGAGGTGCGGGTCGTCCGGCGACCAGAGCTTCGGGTCGGGCACGGGGACCTCGAAGGGCTCGTCGCCGGTGCCGGTGGCCCGTCCGACCTCCCGTTTCGCGCCGTCCCGGCTGTCGTACGCCACGGCCGTGACCGGCACGCCGCCGGGCACTCCGCGCGCCGTGACCGTCACCTGCTCGCCGCTCACATCGGGGGTCGTACGGACGTCGGTGGTGTGCTGTGCCGCGACCGGCTCCATCCAGACGGTCTGCCAGATGCCGGACGACGGGGTGTACCAGATGCCCTCCGGGTCCAGCCGCTGCTTGCCCACGGGCGGGTTCTCCCCGTCGGGCGAGTCCGTCGGATCGTAGACGCCGACGACGAGCTCCTGGTCCCGGCCCGGGCGCAGCGCGTCCGTGACGTCCACGGTGAAGCGGTCGTAGCCGCCCTTGTGGCCGCCGACCCGCTCGCCGTTGACGTACACGTCGGCCTGCCAGTCGACGGCGTCGAAGTTGAGGTGCAGCCGCTTGCCGGAGCCGACGCGCCAGTCGGCGGGAACGGTGAACGACCGCTTGTACCACATGCGTTCCTCATGGCGTTCGACGCCGGAGAGCCGGGACTCGACGGGGTAGGGCACGAGAATCTTCTCGTCCAGCCTCCGCTCCTTGCCGACCGGAGGCTGCTCGCCCTTCTCGGCGCCCGCGAACTGCCACGTCCCGTTGAGATTCCGCCACTTGTCGCGCTTGAGCTGCGGACGGGGGTACTCGGGCAGCGCGTTGTCCGGCCCGACCTCGTCGGTCCAGTCGGTCGTGAGCTGGTACGTCGAGCCGTTCTCGCCCGAGGTCCAGAACTCGCCGACCTTCTCGCCGTCGGCGCCCGCGAGCCCGCCGGCGCCGTCGTAGCGCACCTCGGCGGTGCCACCGCGGCCGACCACGGGCTCGGTGAGGGTCACCACCAGCCGGTGGTCGTCGCGCGGGTCCAGCCGCGCCGTGCCCAGCGGCCACTCGGCGCCGCCGATCACGGCGTCCAGGTGCTCCTTGAACGCCTCGGGCGGCTCGGCGAGGCGCTGCGCGAAGGCCAGCTCCAGGGTGCGGCCGGTGGTGCCGACGCGTACGACCGCCGGTCCGTCGTAGTCGAGATCCCCGGGCGGGGTGTAGGCGGACTGCGGAATGGCGGTCTTCTCCCCTCCGGGCGGGGTCCAGCGCACGTGCAGGTTGGATCCGCCGTCGTCCTCGAAGTACTCGACCTTGACGGCGTGTTCCGTTCCCTCCGTCAGCTCCACGGGCTCGGAGGTCTGCTCCTTGTCCCAGTCGGCGACCCAGTGGTCGATGACCAGTTCGCCGTCGACCCACATGCGGAAGCCGTTGTCACCGGTGATGTGGAAGGTGTGCGCGCCGGTCCGGGTGGGTGTGAGCGTTCCGGTCCAGCGGACGCTGGCGTGGTCGGCCTGTCCGGAGCGCTCCTTCAGCCGCGGCTCCAGGTCGGCGAAATCGAGTGAGGGATCGAAGGACGTGGCCTGTAAGGTGCCGAAGTCGTGTGCGCCGGGAGCCGATTGGGTCCAGTACTCGCCCTTGAGTCCGTGCACCTCGGGAGGCTGGTCGCCGGGCGGCACGGCCGCCGCGGGCGAGACCGGTCCCAGCGAGGCCGCCAGGAGGACGAGGAAGGCGAAAGCGGCGGCAGCGGCCGCCGGCCAGGTGTGTGCGCGTCTCACGGGACCTCCGGATGAGGTGTGCAGGTGATGAATGCGGCACTGCCCTTGACCCGATCCGTCTTGTATAACGTTGGAAACAAGGGTTGTTGGCATGACAGCACGCCCGCTGTTCCCTGTCCAGGTGCGTGACGGCGGCGGTGGAAGCACTCAGTGGAAGTACGCGGTGGTAGTACGCGGTGGAAGTACGGCGGCCACGGAGGATGAGGAGCGCAGGGTGAGGGTGAGTCTCAAGGACGTCGCGGAGCACGCCGGGGTCTCGGTCAAGACCGTTTCCAACGTGGTGAACAAGTATCCGCACGTCACCCCCGCCATGCGGGAGAAGGTGCAGCGCTCCATCGACGACCTCGGCTACCGGCCGAACCTGACCGCCCGTCACCTGCGCAAGGGCCGTACGGGCATCATCGCGCTGGCGGTGCCGGAGCTGGGCAACCCGTACTTCGCCGAACTGGCGGGCGCCGTGATCGACGCGGCCGCGGCACACGACTACACGGTGCTGCTGGATCACACGCAGGGACGGCGCGAGCGCGAACTGCTCGTCACCCAGGGCTTCCAGGCCCGCGTCATCGACGGGCTGATCCTCAATCCCCTGGAGCTGGAGTCGGAGGACCTGGCGGCCCGTACGGACAACGCGCCGCTTGTCCTGATCGGCGAACGGCGATACGACCTGCCGTACGACCACATCGCCATCGACAACATCGCGGCGGCGCGCACCGCCGTGCGTCATCTGCTGGAGCTGGGACGGCGCCGCATCGCCTTCCTCGGCGCCCGCGGCGACCGCCCCAGCCAGCCCGCGCATCTTCGGCTCCTGGGCTGGCAGGCGGAGTTGGCCGCCAGCGGCGTGGCGGCGGACGAGGCGCTCGTGGCACCGGTGGAGGGCTGGGAGCGCGCCGACGGGGCCGCCGCGATGGCCGCCCTGCTGGACGCGGGGCACCGGCCGGACGCGGTGTTCGCCTACAACGACCTGATCGCGATCGGGGCGATGCGGGTCATGTCCGAGCGGGGGCTGCGGGTTCCGGAGGACGTCGCCGTGGTCGGGTTCGACGATCTGACGGAGGGACGGTACGGCGCCGTCACGCTGACGACCGTGGCACCGGACAAGCAGGCGATAGCCCGGCTGGCGGTCGAGTCCATCGTCGACCGCCTGGCCGGGCAGGACGGCCGCGACGGCACGACCGCCGGCGACGGCACCTCCGGCAGCGACGGCACGAACCGTCGACTCCAGCCTGGATTCGCCCTGGTGGAGCGGGAGAGCACGCTCGGGACGGGCCCGCGGCACTGACGCTTCGGCGGATCGGAGGATCGGCGGTTCGGCGCAGGCATCGCCGCCGGCCGGGACCCGGCACGAGTCAGGAACCGACGGGGGCGGGAGCGGCCGCGCACGCACCGCCAACCGGTAACGGTATAAGCCCAGTTCGGACGCGCACTGTTTACAGCGGCCTTGCAACGATATAAAAATCCCTGGCGTCAGGTCACGAACACCGTGGGGGTCCCCATGAAGCCGCTCGCACGACGTCTCACCGCCGCCGCGCTCCTCACCGCTCTCGCTCTCGCCACCGGCTGCGCCAAGTCCGAGGACGACGCCGACAAGGCGAAGTCGGGGTCCGGCGGCGAAGGCGGCGGCCAGGTCGCCGCCGAGCCCACGAAGGGCGCCAAGACCTGCACCGCCGGGCAGTACGGCGCCGAGAAGCTGGACCTCTCGAAGGCCACCGTCGGCTTCTCCCAGTCCGAGAAGGAGGCCAACCCCTTCCGGATAGCCGAGACCGCCTCGATCAAGGCCGAGGCGAAGAAGCGGGACGTCAAGCTGCTGACGTCCAACGCGCAGTCGCAGTTCTCCAAGCAGATCAGCGACGTGCAGGACCTCATCTCCAAGGGCGCCGACCTGCTGGTCATCGCCCCGCTCAACTCCGACGGCTGGGAGCCCGTGCTCAAGCAGGCGGCGGCGAAGAAGGTCCCGATCGTCACCGTCGACCGGAAGATCAACGCCAAGGCGTGCAAGGACTACGTCAGCTTCATCGGCTCCGACTTCGTGGAGCAGGGCCGCCGCGCCGCCGACCGGATGATCAAGGCCACCGGCGGCAAGGGCAAGATCGCCATCCTGCTCGGCACGCCCGGCAACAACGTCACGACCGAGCGCACCAAGGGCTTCCGCGACCGCATCAAGCAGAAGGCCCCCGGGCTCGACGTCGTCTTCAAGCAGACCGGCGAATTCGCCCGCGAGAAGGGCCAGCAGGTCACCGAGCAGCTCATCCAGTCCCAGCCGGACATCGACGGGATCTACGCGGAGAACGACGAGATGGGCCTGGGAGCGGTCAACGCCCTCAAGAGCGCGGGCAAGAAGGCCGGCGACGTCAAGATCGTGACGGTGGACGGCACCCGCAACGCGGTGCAGGGCATCATCGACGGCTGGATCCACGGGGTCATCGAGTCCAACCCGCGGTTCGGCCCGCTCGCCTTCTCTACGCTCGACGACTTCACCCGCGGCGAGAAGGTCGGCCAGACCATCGTCATCAAGGACGACGCCTACACTCCGGCCAACGCCAAGCGGGACCTGAGCAAGGCGTTCTGATGACGGAGTACGCCCTCTCCACGCACGGGCTGACCAAGCGCTTCCCCGGCGTACTCGCCCTGGACCGCGTCGACTTCGGCGTCCGGGCCGGCGAGGTGCACGCGCTGATCGGCGAGAACGGCGCGGGAAAGTCCACGCTCATCAAGGTCCTCACCGGCGTCCACGCGCCGGACGAGGGCGAAGTGCACTTCGGCGGCGGGCCCGTCTCGTTCGGCACGCCGCTGGCCGCGCAGCAGGCGGGGATCTCCACGATCTACCAGGAGGTCAATCTCGTCCCGCTGATGAGCGTGGCCCGCAACCTCTTCCTGGGCCGCGAGCCGCGCGGCCGGCTGGGGCTCATCGACTTCGCCCGGATGCACAGCGAGAGCCAGCGGGTGCTGCGCGAGTACGGGGTGCGTACCGACGTGCGGCGGCCGCTGGGCGGACTGGGCGTCGGGGCGCAGCAGATGGTGGCCCTGGCGCGGGCGGTCTCGGTCGACGCGCGGGTCGTCGTGATGGACGAGCCGACCTCGTCGCTGGAGCCCCGCGAGGTCGAGACCCTCTTCGGCATCATCCGCCGCCTGCGGGACCGGGGAGTGGCCGTGGTCTACGTCAGTCACCGGCTCGACGAGCTGTATGCCGTGTGCGACGCGGTCACGGTGCTGCGTGACGGACGCACCGTGCACAGCGGCCCGTTGGCGGGGCTGGAGCGGCTGCGCCTGGTGTCCCTGATGCTCGGACGCGAGATCGGCGAGGTGCGTGCGGAGGGCACCACCAAGTTCGGCGGCGACCATGAGGCGGCCTCCGCCGAACCGGTGCTGCGGGCCGAAGGGCTCAGCGTCCCGCACCAGTTGCACGGAGTGTCCTTCGCGGTGCGTCCCGGCGAAGTGGTGGGCCTGGGCGGGCTGCTGGGCTCGGGCCGCACCGAGACGGTCAAGGCCGTCGCGGGTGCCATGACGCCCAGCGCCGGACGGGTCACGGTGGCCGGTGCCCCGGTGCGCACGGGTTCGCCGGGCGCGGCCATCCGCGCGGGCATCTCCCTGCTGCCCGAGGACCGCAAGAGCGAGGGCATCGTCCCGGGACTCTCGGTGCGCGAGAACATCGCGCTCGCCGTGCTGCCGCGGCTCTCCCGCGCCGGTCTGGTCTCCGAGGCGCGGATCGACGCGCTCGTGGGCACCTTCATGGAGCGGCTGCGGATCAAGGCGTCCTCGCCGCACCAGAAGGCGGGCGAGCTTTCCGGCGGCAACCAGCAGAAGGTGCTGCTGGCCCGCTGGCTCGCCGCGGAGCCGCGGGTGCTGCTCCTGGACGAGCCGACCCGCGGCATCGACGTCGGCGCCAAGGCCGAAGTGCAGCGCCTCGTCGACGAGTTGGCCGAGGACGGCCTGGGCGTGCTGCTGATCTCCTCCGATCTGGAGGAGCTGATCGAAGGTTCCGACCGGGTCGTCGTGCTGCGGGACGGCGCCGTGGTCGGCGAGCTGACCGGCGACGAGGTCACCGAGGACCGGCTCATGGAGGCCATCGCCGCCGCCTCCGACGACGCACCGCCCGCGGGCGGCGCACCGACGCCCGCGCAACAGGACGGCTCCGCGGACGGCGGCTCCGCGGACGACGGCTCCGCGGACCGCACCGGAGACGCGCCCCGCCCCGCGCGAGAGGAGGCACCGCATGGCTGAGGCCGCCCTCCGCCGCCCCGCGGCCGACCGTGCCGCCGTCTACGCCTGGCTCCAGGCGTACGGGGTCTACGCGGGCATCGCGGTGCTGCTGCTGTTCAACGTGGCGTTCACCGAACACTTCCTGTCCGCCGAGAACTTCCGCACACAGGCCGTCCAGGTGGCACCGATCCTCATCGTGGCGCTGGGCATGGCGCTGGCCATCGGCTCGGAGGGGATCGACCTGTCGGTCGGCTCGGTGATGGCGCTGTCCACCTCGCTGGTGGCGCTGTATCTGGGCTACGGACCGGGCACGGCGCTGCTGGCGGCGGTCCTGGGCGGCATGGCGGTGGGCCTGGTCAACGGCTCCCTGATCGCGTTCGCCGGCGTCCAGCCCATCGTGGCGACGCTGGCGCTGATGGTCGGCGGCCGGGGCCTGGCCCTGGTCCTGGTGCCGCAGTTGGAGGACGTACGGGACCCGGGGATGCGCGCGCTGGGCTCGGGCGATCTGCTGGGTGTCCCGTACCCGGTGGTGATCGCGCTGGCGCTGGTGGTGCTGGTGGCCTTCACGGTGCGCCGTACGACGTTCGGCAGGCAGCTCCTGGCGATCGGCGACAGCCGTCCCGCGGCCCGGCTGGCCGGACTCCCGGTGCGCCGGGTCCTGCTGTGCGTCTACATCGCCTCCGGCGCGCTGGCTGCCGTCGCCGGATATCTCGCGACGGCACGGCTCCAGGCCAGCGATCCGACGTCGCTGGGCACGCTGATGGAGCTGTCGGCCATCACCGCCGTCGTGGTCGGCGGCACCCCGCTCAGCGGAGGGCGGGTCCGCGTCGGCGGCACCGTCGCCGGCGCCGTGCTGATCCAGCTGCTCACGGCCACGCTCATCAAGCACGATCTGCCGCCCTCGTGGACGCAGATCGGGCAGGCCGTCGTCATCGTGCTCGCGGTGTACGCGGCACGCGAGAGGGGGAAGCGGTGAGCGCCACCAACACCCGGAACCGCGCCGCCGGTTCGCCGGAGACCGCCGGGCCCGCGGGTCCGGCACCGGACGCGCCGCCGGTGGGTCACACCTCCCCCGCGGGGCCGGGCACCCGCGCGGAGCGTCTGAGCACCCTCGCGCAGCGGCACGGCGCACTCGTGGCGCTTTTGCTGACGGTGCTGGCCGCCTCGCTCTCCTTCGACTCGTTCGCCACTCCCGGCAACCTGGAGAACGTCGCCGTCTCCTCCGCCTTCCTGGCGATCGTCGCGCTGGGCATGACGTTCGTGATCGTCTCCGGTGGCATCGACCTGTCGGTCGGCTCCGTGTTCGCGCTGGGCGGGGTGCTCGCCGCGTGGGGTTCGCGGCACGGCCCGCTCGTCGCGCTGCTGCTGCCGCTGGCGGTGTGCGGAGCGATCGGGCTGGTCAACGGCCTGCTGATCGCGCGGGCGCGGCTGGCGCCGTTCATCGTCACGCTGGCCGCGATGCTGGGCGCACGCGGGCTGATGCTCAACATCACCGACGAGGGCGCCGACACCTTCCTCGTCGCCAAGGAGTCGGTCTTCGCAGGGCTGGGGCGCGGCAAGCTGCTCGGCGTCGGCATGCCCGTGTGGATCACGCTGGCCCTGTTCCTGCTCGGCGGGCTGCTGCTGAGCCGCTCCCGCTTCGGCCAGCACGTCTACGCGGTCGGCGGGAACGAGGACGCCGCCTCGCTCATGGGCGCCTCCGTGAACCGTACGAAGGTGTCGGTGTACGTCGTCTCCGGGCTGCTGGCCGGGCTGGCGGGTGCCCTCAACGCCGCCTGGCTGGCCTCCGGTGTGACCATCCTCGGCCAGGGCATGGAGCTGGAGGCGATCTCCGCGGTCGTGATCGGCGGCACGCTGCTGACGGGCGGGCTGGGTTCCGTGAGCGGCTCGCTGGTCGGCGTCCTGCTGCTGAAGGTCATTCAGAACGTCATCAACCAGATCGGCTCGCTCGACTCGGCGTACCAGCAGGTGGTGAGCGGAGCGTTCCTGGTCGTGGTGGTGGTCGTGCAGACCTGGCTGGGCCGCAGACGCAAGGCCCGCCTGACGGCGCCCGGCTGAGCGCACCCGTCAGAGCCCGGCGGCGCCGAGCCCACGGCCCGCGAGCCGGGCCCGCGCGCCCTGCGGGCCCGGCCGGGGCAGGTACGGGAACGCGCCGGTCGGCATCCGGCACCGGCCCGGATCCCGCTGCAACGATGGCGGCACCGACCTCGCCGCAGAGAAGGAGACCGTCATCATGAACAGCTGGACCTCCGATCAGCTCTCCCGCATCGAGCGCACGGACGAGCTCCAGATCCAGCCCCAGCGCGCCGACGGAGCGCTGCGCAAGCCCACGACGATCTGGGTCATCCGCGAAGGGGACGAGGTGTTCGTCCGCTCCTACCGGGGCCCGGACGGACGCTGGCTGCGTACCGCCCAGGCCAGCCACGCCGGCCACATCAGCTGCGACGGCGTCGACACGGACGTCACCTTCACCGAGGTCCGCGACCCGGCCCTCAACGACCGCATCGACGAGGCGTACCGCACCAAGTACGCCCGCCACAGCGCCTACGTGCCGCCCATGATCGCCGAATCCGCCCGCGCCACGACACTCAAGGTCTCCCCCGCCGAACCCAAGTCGTAGCCGGCCGGCCTGCCCGGGCGTCCGGCCGCGCCGAACGCGCGGGCAGCGTACGGCAGTTCACGCCCCGCTGACCGGGCTCCCGTCCCCCGCGGCCGGCGCGACGAGATCGGCACAGCGGACGGCCGACCCGCCCGTGCCCCATGTGCCGTCCGGCTCCTCGTGTACGAGCGCCCACACCCGCAAGGCGTCGTCCGTGGGCAGCCCGGCACGGCCGGGCGGCGCGCCTCAGTCCCCAGTCCTCAGTGGTCCTGGTCTCAGTCCGCGCACACTCCCCCGGCCGTCGTCAGGGACCCGCCGTCGTTCTCGTCGTCCGTGCCGAGGACGGCCTTGTCCGAGCCGGGGAGGCAGGCGAGCGCCTCGATCTTGTGCTTGCCGAACTTCTTCAGCGCCTCGGGGTCCTTCTCCACGGACAGGACGGCCTCGCCCTTGTCGTCGAGCGAGACGCGTCCGGCGATGTAGAGGGCCGAGTCGAAGGGGCCGTCGTCGCCGGGGTCCGAGGCCGAACTCACCAGCAGCGCACCGGACTCGGTCAGTCCGGTGTCGGAGGCGTGGCGTACGTTCTCGGTCGGGTAGGGCGCCCGGACCTCGGCCGACCGCACCTCGCCGAAGTGGCTCCCGCCGGACGGGTCCACCGAGACCGCTGCGGCGTGCAGGGTTCCCGGGCGGTCGTCCTCGCCGCGGTCTCCCCACACCGCGACCAGCTTCCCCTCCTGGGCCGGGGCGCCGGCGGACGAGGGCGGCGTGCCGATCGCGAGGTTCTCGATCTCGTCACCGGACTCGACGGCGGGGAGCGTGAAGCTGTCCACGGCCTGCGCCGCGCCGCCGTCCACCTGGAGGTGGTAGGCGGTGCCCGAGCTGGCCACGGCGAGGTAACCGCCCTTCTCCCCGGGCACGCCCGCGAGCGCCTCCAGGTCGCCGGGCGGCTCGCCGCCCTTCCAGTCGAGGGGGTCGACGTCGGGGTCCTTGCCGTCGCGGTAGCGGACGGAGGCTATGCGGTTCTCGCCGGACTTCTTGTTGTCGCGGACGACGATCGCGTCCACGTCGTCCTTCGAGCCTTCCGTGCCGGACACCGCGATTCCGCTGATGCCGGCGGTCTTGCCCTTGCCTGCGGACTGCCAGCCGTCGTCGTGCGCCGCGTACGCGGTGGGGAGGACGGCGGCGGAGACGGCGAGTCCCGCTCCCGCGCCGACGACGGCGAGGGTGGTTCTGAGGTGCTTCGTGGGGGGCATGAGTCCCTTTCAGCTTCTGTCAGTGACACGCGTAGAAGAGGGCCGCCGGGACCGTACTCACGGCGAACAGGCCTGTGCAAGGGCCCAAAACGGGCCGCAAGGGGCCCGTTGACCCGCGTGCCACGAGCCGGCGGTCCAGCCGGACTCGGTGATCCCGGCGATCAGCGCGCCCTTCTCGATGGCGTCGCCCTCGCCGATGGCGACGCGCGTGAGGGGACCGGCCGCGCGGACCGCGCCGTCCACGTCCGCGGTGCTCGCCGCCCGGGCGCGTCCGGCTTCGCTCCCGTCATGAGGCGACCGGATCACGAATTCGGAAATCCCGGCCTGCGACGGTGAGTTCAGGGAAAGGAAGCCTTCGTACCGCCCAAGGATCCCGTCCGATTCCGCGCGGTCTCAGGGGACCGCCCTTGTGCTTGCCGGACACGGCACCAAGGGGAATCCGGCGAGACAAGGGATGGACTCCCATGCGAAGCCGTGAGAATTTGTGCTCGTGCACAACCAGCCGCCGGGGAATTCCGCGCCGGCATCGGGAGACCTGCTCACCGGTACGCGATGAGCGCCGGGGAGGGACGGTCGTGGAACTCCGCCAGTTGAGGTCGCTGGTGGCGGTCGCCGAGGAGGGGCAGTTCGCGCTCGCCGCGCGCCGTCTGTATCTCTCCCCCGCCGCCGTCACGGCTCACATCGCCCGGCTCGAACGCGAGCTCGGCACCGTACTCCTCGACCGGCACCCCGTGGCGCCGACGCCCGCCGGCCACCGGTTCCTCAGGCACGCGCGGACGATGCTCGATGCGGAGCGGGCCGCAATGGAGGACGTCGCCGCTCTGGGCCACGGCCGGGGCAAGGTCCTCCGGATCGGTGTGATGGCGCACGGGTCGGCGGAGATCACCCCCGCCGTCATCGATGTGTTCGCACGTTCCCGGCCGCAGGTACGGATCTCCCTCACGGCGCTCAACTTCCGCGAGCACGTGAGCGCTCTGCTGGACCATCGCGTCGACGTCGCGTTCGTGCGCCCCGCGCCGCAGGACGAGCGCGTGGAGTCGGACGTCGTCACCACCGAGTCGAGGATCGTCGTCGTTTCGGCGCGCAGCGGCGTCGCCGAGGCCGGGGCCGTTCGCGCCGCGGACGTCCTCGAACTGCCCTATGTGGATCTGCCGACGGGGACCATGCCGCGGTTCGCGGACTTCATGTACTTCAACGACCTGCGCAACGGCGAGAGGCCGCGGCGCTCCCCCGATGTCGCCACGACGCCGCACGAGGTGCTGGTGAGCGCCGCGCTCGGCCGGGGCACGGGGTCTTCCCTGCACAGCTTTGAGCGCTACTACCGCTGGCCCGGCACGGTCTGCGTTCCGGTCGTCGACGCGCCGGCGGAGAGCAGCGTGCTGACCGTGCGCCGCGGCGACACGAGTCCCGACGTCGCCGCGTTCCGGTCGGTCGCGGCGCGGCTGGCGCGGTCGGTGGGCGACGGACTGTCGCCGGAGTCGCCGGCCCACCGCTGCTGACCGGGAACGCAAGGGCAGTTCACGATTCGTGAAGCCCGCCTCCCCGTCCGCACGGCCCGTCCTAACGTCACGCCTGTTCGCGCCGCCCCCTCGGCACAGAGGGGAATCGGCGGGGAAGCGACGACAAGCCGACGAGGAATCGAGGTGGGCTCCGAAGTGAGCGACAACGACGGCGGCGACCGCGCGCCGCTCCCCGAACAGGCGCAAGGACGCGCCCACTCCGGGTGGCAGCCGGGCCTCTGGGCGGACCGGCTCATCGAGCAGGCCGGTGTCGGGGTGACGGTCCTCGACCGCGACGGGGTCGTCCTCTACTACAACGCATGGGCCGCCGAACACCTGGACAGGAAGCCGGAGTACATCGGCGAGGACGTCCGCCGGCGCCACCGCCGGGCGGTGACGAATCCGCGGTTCGACGCGATGACCGCTCTCTTCGAGAACGGCCGGACCGAACCCGTCAGATACGTCGCCCGCCCCTACGGAAAGACGACGATCCTCGTCACCGTGTCGCCCGTCCGTGTCGGCGGCGAGCTCGTTGGTTTCTCGCAGATCGTGCTGCTCAAGGACGAAGTGCAGGAGCTCTGCCGCCGGTTCGACGAATCCGGGCGGGAGTCCTTCGAGCGCGAGATGCTCCCCCACGGGTGGAGCGACACGGACGGGAGTGACACGGACGAGGCACGCGGAGACTGAGCCCGTCCGTACTCATGTGGCCAGCTCCCTGGTGATGCGGTCCAGCATGAACGCCGAGGATTCCCGGGCCCGTTCCTCCCAGGCGAAGACGCGGGCGGTGGCGACTCCGTCGAAGTCCAGATCGCGCAGGCGGCCGCACGGCCCGTACATGGGCCGCACGGCCGCGCCCGCCGCGGCTCCCCCGCCGCCGGTCACCCCGGCTCCGTGCAACTCACCCGCACCGAGAGGTCGTTGTCGAGCGTGTAGTACGGCCGGACGGAGCGCGCCGCGCCGTCCCGGCCCGTCACGCGCTGCGGCGGATAGCTGAAGATCTGCTTCTTGTCCGGGACGTCGTCCAGTATCCGCGCGAGCCGGACCGGCTCCTCCCCCGCACGCGGGCGCAGCCACAGGTCCCACGCCTGCTCCCCCGGCGGCAGGGCGTCCAGGGGCAGCCACACCGTGAAGCCGTGCGCCCGCTCAGGCACGGCGGTACCGGGGGCACGGTCGCCGCCGTACCCGTACACAGCCCCACCGTCCGGGAACACCGGCACCGTCACGGGCGCCTCGGCCGTGTGGCGCGGATGCACCTCCAGGCACGCGGTGGCCGAGAGCCGCGCTCCGTAGAGCGTGCCCCGCAGGTGCATGGCACCCTCCGCGACGTGCAGCGGCCCCGCCTCGGCGTGGGGCCGGCGCAGCCATGAACGGACCGTGAGATTGCCGTACTTGGTGGCGTACGGAATGCGCACGCCCACCCATGCGAGCGCGTCGGACGGCACCCGGTCGACCAGCGAGCGCAGATCGTGCACGCCGGGCAGCAGCCGCCGCGGCTCCTCGCCGTCGAGCGCAAGACAGGCGTCCCAGCGGCCCTCCGGCAGCCACAGCGAGCCGGGCAGCTCGGCACGCAGCACGCCGTCGGACGCGGTGGCGTCGAGGGGCAACCGCACGGTGTCCTCCGGGCGTTCGCCGCCCCGCAGACGCAGCAGCATGGCCGCCTCGCGCGGCGGCTCCGGCACCCCGGATTCCGGCACACGGTCCGTGAGCCGCACGTCGAAGGTGAGCCCTCCGGCTCTGTCGGCCGTGCAGTCGGCGCGCGGGCCGTCGGTCCCGTGGCCCGATCGGGGCCCGCGACTCTTCGAGACCGCCACGGCGCCGGGCCGTGACGATCCGGCGGCGTGCCCGGTCATGCGCGTGCTCCCCGGAGGGCGTAGCCCAGCCCGAGCCGCACGGCCTCCTTGGCCGCGTACGCACCGCCGAGGAGGGTGCCACGCGCCCGGTGGAGCGTGCCGCCGCCGCGGTTCGCCAGCGAGGACAGCAAGTCCTCGTAGCGAGCGGCCACTTGGGCGGGGTCGAACCGTGCCGACGCGGTGAGCGCGGCCCTTCCCATCCGCAGTCGCAGCTCCTCGTCGTCGATGAGGCGGAGCAGCGCACCGGAGATCGCCCTCACGTCGCCCGTGGGGACGAGGAGTCCGTCGACGCCGTCGCGGATGATCTCGCCCGGCCCGTGCGGGCAGTCCGTGGACACCACCGGGAGCCCGCAGCGCATCGCCTCGACGATGGTCATGCCGAAGGACTCCAGGCTGGAGGTGACGGCGCAGATCGCCCCCTTGGCCCACTCGGCCTCGATGGGGTGCGCGGGGCCCATCAGGAACACGTGGTTGTACAGGCCGAGTTCGTCGATGAGCGCCCGCAGCTTGTCGCGCTCGCGGCCGTGTCCGTAGATGCGCAGGCCCCAGTCCGGGCGCTCGGCGACGGCCTCGCCGAAGGCCCGTATCAGCACGTCGTAACGCTTCGCGGGGGCCAGCCGGCCCGCGGCGACGACCCACTTCCCGCTGCCGTCCGCGGGCCTGAGACCCGGCTCGGGCACGCTGTTGGGCAGCGCCTGTACGCGCACACCCGGCAGCCGCATGACCCTCCGGTAGTCGCGGGCGTCGGCCTCGGTGACCGTGGTGACCGCGTCGAGCCTCGGATAGGCGCGGCGCAGCATCAGCTTCAGCCGCGGGGAGTGCGTCGCGAGCGTGAGGTGCTCCTGCCCGAGTCGCGCGGGACCGCGCCGCGTCTGCCGGGCGATGTGCACGTTGAGCCCGGGCCGTGTGCCGACGACGACATCGGCTTCCGTGCTCTCCAGGTGCTCGCCGATGCGGCGGTCCGTCAGCGCGCTGTACTGGCGGTACTGGCCGTCCGCGACGGGGAAGACCCGTGCGGGAATCGCGTGTTCGGGATCGCCGCCGTCATAGCCGGGGCTGTGCCGCCGCATGTCGACGAGCGCCCTCAGCCGTACGTCCGGACCGGGGTCGAAGAACGGCCTGTCCCGGTACCGGAAGACCGAGACGACCTCCACGTCGTGCTGCTCGGCGAGCGTCCGCGCCAGATTGAACGTGGTGCGGATCGTTCCCCCCCATGCCGTATGCGCTGTTGATGAGAAACGAGATGTGCATTTCCCCATGTCCCCCTGGTCTTGGTCGTGTTCAGTCCCCAACTGAACGTCTTTCATCAGCAGGACAAGGCCCCGCCCACGGCAGTTGCGGCGCAATCGCCGTTATCAAGGGCTTGTTCCGGAAGAGTTCAGATACTGTGCTGCGCGGCGGGAACCGAATCGCCCGCCGGAATCGTTCCGCGCGGCTCGCGGAACCGCGCCGTCGTCATCGACGGCCCACTCACTCCTCGATCGCCGTTCCGGTTCTCCGCGCCGCACGCGGCGCGTGCGGCGCACGAGCGCGCCTGCCGAACAGGATCGGTGCGGGACAAGAGCGGAAGCATGAGTATGCGGCGCTCAATTCCGCCGATACGTCCCCATCAGGAGACGGCAGACCGCCTCAGCGCCGGTGGGCGTTCGCCGCCGCGCGGCGGCGGTGGACGATCAGCGCCGCACCGGCGCCGCCGAGCACGAGGACGCCGGCGCCGATGCCCAAGGCGGCGCCGGGCGCCGGGGATTCATGCTCGGCCATGTCCTGCCGTACCCCGGTCTGCCCCTGGATCCTCGTCTTGACGGGCTCGACGTCCGGGATGCCGCCCACGGACTCGACCGAGCCGTCCTCCTTCAGCAGCACCTGCTTGCCGTTGGGGTGCCGGAAGTCGAACATGCCGGTGAGCGAGTTGGCCCGCGTGTCGAAGGAGTGGTCGCCGATGGCGGACGTGTGCCAGTTCTCCTCGATGAACTTCGTGACGGAGGTCTGCTCGGTCTGCGTGTGGTCGATGTCGTTGACCTTGCTGTACGGCGAGATCACCATCAGCGGCTGCCGCGCTCCCGGGCCGCAGCGGTCCTGGTAACCGCCCGCGGCCTTCGGCCCCTTCCGGCAGGCCGGCGAGTCCACGGGCTTGCCGTCAGTGTCCTTGCTCGTGTCCTTCGAACCGTTCTGCGGCTTGGCGTAGACGTGGTCGTACCAGCCGTCGGAGTCGTCGTAGGCGAGGACGATCGCGGTGTCCTTCCACTGCGGCGCCCGCTGGATCTTGTTGATCTGCTCGATCAGGAAGTGCTGTTCGTCGGTCGGGTCGGAGTAGCCGGCGTGCCCGTCCTGGTACGCGGGGGCCTTCAGGAAGCTGACCGCCGGAAGCCTCGCGGACTTCAGCGCGGCGTCGAAGTCCGTCACGTCGTAGTTGTGGTTCGCCCTGCCGTCGTGCCCGATCTCGGAGACGGACCTCGGGGGGATGTGGTGCGGGTTGGACGTCGACTCGTAATACGCGAACGGGTTGTGGTGCGGGCTGTAGTCCACGACCTCCTCGCCGCCGGCGTTCTTGTGCTTGACGTCGCCGCACTCAGCGTGATGCGACTCCTTCCCGTCCCAGGCCTTGCCGGGGCGGAAGCCGCCCTGGAACCAACCCCAGCTCACATGCTTCTCGTTGAGCCGGTCGCCGATGTTCTTGCCGCTCATCTTCGCGAAGGAGTCGTCCTTGGTGTGGTCCTCGCCCGAGCAGTCGTCGTACGCCGGATCGGGGTCGTTGATGATCGTGCCGACGCCCTTGCGGTCGGGCGAGGAGACCGCCGCCGGATCGGGCTCGGCGGTCTGCTCCGGGTGTTCCGTGGACGAGTCGGGGTCGGTGGAGACCACGCCGTGCGTCTGGCCTGACACCAGCTCCAGCGCCCCGGGGGTCGAGGGCCCGTACGCGGAGCCGAACGAGCGGTCGCTGAGCGAATAGTGCTGGGCGTAGTTCCACATGGCGGTGACGGTGTTGCCGTCGTAGTAGTCCATGCCGAGGCCCGGCTCGCCGTAGAGGTCGCCCGAGCACTTGCCGGAGTCGGTGTTCTCCACGAACTTGTCGGCCTTGCCGCCGTTGTAGGCGTACTGCTCGGGCCCGTACGAGTGGTTCTGGTCGCAGGTGACCGCCTGCTCGGGGGTGAGGCGCTTGGGCAGGTACTGGTTCGGGTTCTTCTTCAGCAGCCCTGCGGTGCGCAGATTGTCGATGTCCTTCGGGGTGTGCCGGGACGGAGTGAACTTCGTGCCGTCCGTGTTCGCCGCCTTCGGGTAAGTCGCGAAGTAGTGGTCGAAGGAGATGTTCTCGTCGAAGACGACCACCAGGTGCTTGACCGGCGTCGCGGCCTCACGCTGGTGCGGGGTGGCGGGTGCCGACGCGGAGGCCGAGGAGGGCGCCGCCCCGCCGAGAACGGTCAGCGCGGCGGCGGCAGTCAGCATCCCCCAGCGACGTGCGCCCGTCCTCCTGGCTGCGCTTCCCATGCGTCTCCGCCCTCCCACTGCTGCCCGGATGAGTCCGTGCGGATACGGCTCGCGTCGTCCGTCCCCCGGCACGCACCTCACCATGCCGCGGCTGTTTCTCCATGGCACAGAAGTGAACCTCTGTTCACAGAGAGCATGCCAAGAATTGGGCTGCGTTTGGCAGTTGAGGCCGGCGTCGGCGGCCCTCCGGGCGGACGGTCAGAAGGCGGGCCGGCCGCGCGGCGTCAGCTGCCGGTGCCGTCGAGCAGGCCGCGCCCGAGCCAGTCCGAGCGGTCCCGTACGCCCGGGAGGGCGAAGAAGTAGCCGCCGCCGAACGGAGACACGTAGTCGACGAGCGGCTCGCCCTCCAGCCGCTTCTGCACGGTCTCGAACTGCCGCGCCAGATCCTGCTGGTAGCAGCCGAAGAGAAGCCCCATGTCGAGGTTGCCGTTCGTGTCCGTTCCCAGGTCGTAGTTGTACGAGCGGCGCAGCATCCGCTGCTCCGCCGTCCCGTGCGTGCGGGGATTGGCCCTGCGGATATGGCTGTCCAGCGGGATCACGTCGCCCTCGGGGTCCCGGGCGTAGCGCGGTTCGTCGCTCTCGCGGTCGCCGTCGAGCGGCGCGCCCGTCTCGCGGTTGCGGCCGAACATCCGCTCCTGCTCGGTGAGCGAGACCCGGTCCCAGAACTCCACCAGCATCCTGATCAGCCGCACGACTTGATAGCTCCCGCCGGCGGCCCACGCGGGCTCCCCGGAACCGCTCGCGACCCACACCAGCCGGCGCATGGCGCGTGCGTCGCGCGGGGACGGATTGGCGGTTCCGTCCTTGAATCCCAGGAGGTTGCGGGGCGCGCCGGACGGACGCGGCGGGTTGGAGAACCCGTCGACGCGCCAGCGGACCTGCATCCCGCCGCGGGTGTGCCGTGCGACGTCGCGCAGCGCGTGGAGCACCGTGTCCATGTCGTCGGCGCAGAACTGGAGGCTCAAGTCGCCGTGGCAGCGGTCCTCGTCGAGGTCGTCGTCCGGGAAGGGCTCCATGGTGCGCAGGTGCCGGGGCCTGCGTCCGGCCAGGCCGAAGCGGTCGTCGAAGAGCGACGCTCCCACGGCCGCCGTCACGCAGAGCCGCCCCGCGGGCGGCCGGGGGCCGAGGATCCCGGAGTCCGTGGGCGGGGCGGTGATCCCGGCCGGGGCCGGGGTGCCGCCCGCCGTCAGCAGCCGGGCCCGCTCGGTGACGGTGCGCAGCAGGTCGGCGAGTTCGGCCCGGTTCCCGGCGGTGACGTCGAAGGAGACGTACGCGGTGGTGCGTCTCGGCGGGGTGAGGATGGCCGCCTGATGCGGGCCGTGGAAGGGCACGCCGGTGTCGGCGTGGGCGTGGGCGCCTGAACCGGCGGCCGTCGAGGCGGAGTTCGGGGAGCCGCCCGCCGTGCTGTGGTCGGCCGCGACGAGGCCCGTGCCCGCCAGCGCCCCGCCGACTCCCACAGCGGCTCCGCGCAGGAAGCCGCGCCGGCGTACCTCGCTGTCGTCCGTCATCGGGTTCTCCGTACGTCGCAGAGCGCGGCGACATCCGCGAGCCGCTCCACCAGCTCGCTCGCGTCGGCGTTCACCTTCTCGCGCTCCCGGCGGCCGAGTCCGGCGAGGGGCGTCCAGTGCCCGTCGTGCTCGTGACGGTCCAGGCGGGCCTGCATGCCGTCGAGTTCGTCTTCGAGCCGCGCCATGTGCGGGTAGCGCGAGCTGAGCAGCGGGCGCAGCCGGGACAGGGCGGCACGCGTGCCGTCCAGGTTGGCCCGCGCCGTGGCGAGGTTGCTGCCGCTGCCGTAGTCGGTGCGGCCGGTCAGCTCGAACTGCACGGTGTTCTCCAGGATTTCGTGTGCGCGCAGGCCGAGATCCAGAGGGTCCATCCGCGCCTGGCTCCAGTCCTTGCGCAGTGTGCGTACGTCCTTGACCAGCCGGTCCGCGTACGGGCGGAGCGAGGACGCCGAGGCGCCGTGCCACAGCCCCTGCTCGATGCGGTGGAAGCCGGTGAAGTCCTCGTCGTGCGTGCCGCCGGGCAGGCCGGCCGTGGTGCCGTTGATCGCGGCGTCCGCGTCGCCGAACGTGCCGTACGCGGCGCCCATCCGCTCGTAGGTGAGGTGGGCGGGCAGCCATGCCGTGCGGGCCCGCGCCAGGTCGCCGTCGTCGATCGCGGAGCGCAGCTCTTCCGTGGCGTCGAGGAGCGGGCCCATCCGGCCGGAGACCCAGCGCTGGTAGCTCAACGTCGGGGGAATCAGGTCGTGTTGGTCGACGGGACGGGCCGCCGGACCGCCGGGCCCTCCGCTGCCGCCGCGCACCCGGACCGTGGGGCCGGCGGCGGGCGCACCGTCGTCGGGGTAGCAGGCGAAGGCATAGGCGCCCTTGCCGAGATCGGCCCGCAGCGTGCGGGTGGTGCCCGGCCCGACGCCCTCCACCTCGCCGTGCACGGCGCCGCGTGCGTCCCTCAGATACACCTCGGCTGCCCTGTCGGACCCGTTGTGCAGGTCGAAGACCTGGAGGCCGGTGCGGGAACCGCCCCAGCCGCGGCCGCACTTGCCGCTGGAGACCTCGACCCGCGCGTGCCGCAGGCCGTCGGCGGCCCCGGGCGCTCCGTGGTGAGGCCGCGCCTGTGGCCACCAGGACACCGACAGGACGGTGGCCGCCACGGCGGCCGCCCCTCCGGCGGCCGTGAGCACACGCCGCGAGAGGGAAAGGGTGCCGGGACGGGACACACGACCTCCTGACGATCACACCGCGCGGGGCAGCGCCGCCATGCTAGGACGTGTCCGTTCCCGGCATCCCCCGGCCACCGATGCGCACCTTCCGGCGCCGCGGCACACGCAACCTACGTGCGGCACCCACCGCAGGCACACCAGCGGGCTTGCCTGCTACGCACCGGTCCAACGCGGGACCCGCCTCTCCGCGAACGCGCGAGGACCCTCCCGGGCGTCCGCGGAGGCCAACATGGCGCGGTAACGCCACAGATCCGGGTCCCGCATCCTCGCGAACGCCTCCTCGATCCCCAACTGCTCGGTCGCGCACAGCACTTCCTTCAGGGCCGCCACAGCCAGCGGGGCGCACTCCCGGATGGAGTGCGCCAGCCTGAGCGCGCACTCCAGCGCGGTCTCCGGCGGCTCGGCGACGCGGTTCACCAGGCCCCACCGTGCGGCCTCCGCCGCGCCGAACCGCCGGCCCGTCAGCAGCAGTTCGGCCGCGACGGCGCGCGGCAGCCTGCGGGGCAGCCGCAGTACGCCGCCGGAGTCGGGGATCAGTCCAATCCTGACCTCCGGGAGGGCGAACTCCGCATGGGCGTCGGCCACCATCAGGTCGGCGGCCAGGGCGAGTTCGAAGCCGCCGCCCAGCGCGAGCCCGTTCACCGCGGCGATCACGGGCTTTTCCAGGCCGAACAGCTCCGTCAGCCCGGCGAATCCGCCCGGCCCGTGGTCGGCTTCGACGGCTTCGCCCTCCGCCGCCGCCTTCAGATCCCATCCCGCGGAGAAGAACCGCTCCCCCGCACCCGTGACCACGGCGGCCCGCAGCGTGCCGTCCCCGCGCAGCCGGTCGAAGGCCTCGTAGAGGGCACAACTCGTCGCGCAGTCGATGGCGTTGGCCTTGGGCCGGTCCAGCGTGATCACCAGTACGCCGTCGTCTACGTCCTGCCGTACGGGGTCCATGGCGTCGCCTCCGTCGTTCGGGGTGTTCACACCGGCCACGCCGATGGCCTCGTCTGAGGTGCTTGCGCTGCCTGCACTGTTCGGGCCGCCTGCGCGGGGCGCCTGACGAGTACGTCCGCGGCGACCGCCCCGCACCCCTCCGGCAGCACCAGGAGCGGGTTGACGTCCAGTTCGGTGACCTCGGGGTGGTCCCGTACGTAGTCGGTGACGGCCCGCACCGCCTCGACCGCGGCGCGTACGTCGCCGGCCGGGCGCCCTCGGAAGCCGCGCAGCAGCGGCCACGAGCGCAGCGAGGACAGCGCGGACTCGACCTCTTCGCCGGTGGCGGGCAGCAGCAGCGTGGCGGTGTCACGGACCAGCTCCACCAGTACGCCGCCCGCGCCCAGGGTCAGCGCATGCCCGAAGGCCGGGTCCCGGCGTACTCCCACGAGGAGTTCGGCGACGGCGTCCGGCACCATCCGCTCGATCAGGAAGCGGCCGGCGAGCCCCGCCATGGACGAGACGGCCTCCGACACCGCCTCCTCGCCGTCCAGCCCCAGCCGTACGCCGCCGACCTCGCTCTTGTGCGCCAGACCCGCCGCGACGGCCTTGACGGCCACGGGGAAGCCCAGTTCGCGAGCGGCTCTGACGGCCTCGCGGGGTGTCGCGGCGACGGCACCGCACGGAACGGGCAGGCCGTACGCGGCCAGCACCCGCTTGCCCTCGTACTCGTCCAGGAGTCCGGTGTCCCCCGGCTCCGCGCCCGCCTCCTCCCCTTGCCCGAGTCCGGCGACACTCGGCGCGCCGTTCGGCAGTGCGCCCACGGCAGACCCCTCGCCCTTCAACTCCCGCCCACGGAGGGCCTGCCGGGGCAGCGGACCGCTCGGCGGCACACCGGCCCCGGCCCGCTGGGCCGCGCCGATCCGGTGAGCCGCCGCGATGGCCCGTACGGCGTCCGCGAGCCCCTGGAGGGGAGCGATGCCCTCCGACAGCAGCCGCTGCGCGACCGGTTCGGGCAGCCCCTCCGGCAGCGAGCCGACGACGCACGCCGGGGCGCCGGTGCCGCGCTGCGCCGCCGCGAAGGCGTCCAGGGCCGTAGCCCACGTGCCGTCCTCGCACCGGTCGGCGCGCGGCATGTCCAGCAGCAGAAGGTTCATGTCACAGCCCGCTCCGAGGAGTGCGCTGAAGCAGTCGCGCAACGCGGCGAAGTCGCCCCAGATATAGGTGTGGTAGTCGAGGGGATTGCCCACGTGCACCCGCTCGCCCAGCACTTCGCGCAGCCGCGCAGCCGACCGGCCGGGCAGCGGCGGGAGTCGGACGCCGTGACGCTGGGCCGTGTCCGCCAGCAGGGCCGCCTCGCCGCCCGAGCAGCTCGCGGAGGTGATCCGGGCACCGCTCCCCTGCGCGGCCTCGTGGCCGGCGGTGTGCCCGGCCTCGTTACCGGCGGCGTGCCCAGCCGTGTCAGGACCGCCGTTCAGCGGTCCGTGTACGTGCAGCAGCTTCAGCGTCTCCACGAAGGTGCCGATCTCTTCCACCCGCGCGACGCCGGTGCGGCGGAACAAGGCGTCGCAGAGGACGTCCGAACCGGCCAAAGAGCTGGTGTGGCTCAGGGCGGTCCGCGCCCCCAGCTCCGAACCGCCCGTCTTCAGCACCACCACGGGAACTCCGCGCCGCAGCGCGGACAGCGCCACGCGGGCGAACTCGGCCGCGTCCGCGATCCCTTCCAGGTGCAGCCCGACGGCGGTGACCCGCGGATCCTCCAGCAGCGCCTCGACCAGCGCCGGCACTCCCGTGACCGCGCCGTTCCCCGCGGTGATCACATAGGCGAGGGGCAGGGCGCGGCGCTGCATGGTGAGGTTCTGCCCGATGTTGCCGCTCTGGGTGACGACGGCGACGCCGCTGTCCGTACGGGCGCCGCCGTGCTGGTCCGCCCAGAGTGCGGTGCCGTCAAGGTAGTTGAGGACGCCGAGGCAGTTGGGGCCGATCACCGGCATGTCTCCGGCAGCGGCGCGCAGCGCGTCCTCCAGCGCGGCACCGCGCGGCCCGTCCTCGGCGAAGCCGGACGCGTGGCAGACCGCTCCTCCGGCGCCGCGCCCGGCGAGTTCCGCGAGCACCTCGACCGTTGCCTCTCCCCGTACGGCGACGAACGCGGCGTCCGGTGCCTCGGGCAGGTCGGCCGTGCTGCGGTGGCAGGGCAGGCCCTCGATGCGCTCACGCCGCGGGTGTACGGGCCACAGCTCGCCCCGGTACCCGACGGCTCGGCTCTGGCGCACGGCCCCGGCCGCCGCCTCGCCCCCGTACAGGGCTATGTGACGGGGTGCCAGCAGGCGCTTCAGGCCGGGCGCCGGGGTGTGGGCGCGCGCCATCAGGCGCCCAGGGGCCGCAGCAGGGAGCGGGAGATGATGTGCCGCTGGATCTCGCTGGTCCCGTCCCAGATGCGCTCGACGCGGGCGTCGCGCCAGTAGCGTTCGACGGGCAGTTCGGCCATGAGCCCCATCCCGCCGAGGGTCTGGAGCGCCTGGTCCGTGATGCGGCCCAGGACCTCGGAGGCGTACAGCTTGGCCATCGCGGCGTCGCGGTCGGTCATGGTGCCCTGGTCCTGCTTCCAGGCGGCGCGCAGGGTCAGCAGTTCGGCGGCCTCCAGCTCGGTGGCCAGGTCGGCGAGCGGGAAGGCGACGCCCTGGAAGCGGCCGACGGGCTGCCCGAACTGCTCGCGCTCGGCGGCCCATTCGAGAGCCAGACCGAGGACGCGGCGGGCGCGGCCGACGCTGGTCGCGGCGACCTGGAGGCGGCTGGCGCCGAGCCACTCCTCCATCAGCGCGAAACCGCGGCCCTCCTCGCCGAGCCGCTGTGCCGCGGGGAGCCGGACGTCGGTGAAGGTCAGTTCGCACTGGTGGTATCCGCGGTGCGACACGCACCGCGGGCCGCGCCGCACCTGGACGCCGGGAGTGTCGAAGTCCACCAGGAAAGCGGTGATGAGGTTCTTGGAGCCGCGCGGTGTCTCCTCGGTGCCCGTGGCGGCGAAAACGATGGCGAAGTCGGCCATGTCGGCGTGCGAGATGAAGTGCTTGGTGCCGTTGAGTACGTAACCGGCCTCACCCGTCCCGCTGCTCCCGCGCTCCCCGCCCGAAGGGCCGCCGCTGCCGCTGCCGTCGGTGTCACGTACGGCCCGCGTGCGCATCGAGCGCACGTCGGAGCCGGCGCCCGGCTCGGTCATGGCGAGGCAGTCGTGCCGCTCGCCGCGCACGGCGGGGAGGAGGTAACGGTCGCGCTGCTCGCCCTCGCACGCTTCGAGGATGTTGCTGGGGCGGGCGACGAGCATCTGAAGTGCGTAGCTCGTCCTGCCCAGTTCGCGTTCGACGAGGGTCATGCTGACGGCGTCGAGTCCGCCGCCGCCTGTCTCCGCGGGCATGTTGGCCGCGTACAGCCCGGCCCCGATCGCCTTCTCGCGGATGCGGCGGGCGAGTTCGGGCGGTACGTCGTCCCGCTCCTCGACCTCGTCGGCGTGCGGCTCCAGTTCGGTCGTCACGAACCTGCGGACGGTCTCCACGATCATGCGCTGCTCGCCGGTGAGTTGGAACTCCATGGCTTCCTCTCCTCGCCCTTCTCGGCCGTTGCCCGCCGTTTCCTGACGTTTCCCCCGACCCCTTCCTCACCTGGTACGACGGCCCCGGCCGCCCGGTATGCCCATGGGCTTGCCGACCGCGTCCGGCACGGGCAGTACGTCGTGCGCGGCCTGGATCGCGCCGAGCCGGCGCAGCAGCTCGCCGGGGAGCGGGCACGCTCGCCCCTGCTCCATGTCGACGTGCAGCAGCATCTGTTCGGCGGTGGCCAGCAGGGTGCCGTCGGTGCCGTGCCGCATCTCGTGGAAGAGGTGCAGACGTTTGGCGTCGTGATCGAGCAGCCGCAGCGTGAGGTGCAGCGGCTCCCCCTCGGCGGCCTCGCGCTTGTTGTGCAGATGCGTCTCGACGGTGTAGAGCGAGCCGCCGCCCGCCCGGTACTCCTCGCCCACGCCGAGGTAGCGGAAGAAGGCGTCGGAGTCGTCGCCGAAGACGAGCAAGTAGCAGGACTCGCTCATGTGCCCGTTGTAGTCGGTCCATTCGGGACGTACGGACGTCCTGTGCAGCGCGAGCGGCGCCGGCACGGAAGCCGCGTCGTCCCAGCGCCGGTGGCCCGTCCCCTCGTACGGGGTGACGATGCGCTCCGCCTTCTCCGCCATCTGCCCCTGCCCGCCCGCAGACCGCTCGCCCGTCCTCACGCTTCACGGATCGCGGTCGATGCTCGCTCTGCTTCGCATATTGTGCGTCGTGCGTTCGTAATGTGCGACGCTACGGATGGACCTCCGGCCCGTCAAGGGCGGCGGCCGCCCGCACGAGCCCCCGCGAGGCGGACGGCTACGCTTCCGGGAACGGACGCGGAGAGAGAGCGGAGGAGGCGGACATGGACGCGGCGCACGCCCCGGCCGTCCCGGAGGAACAGGGCGGGACACGTCTGGGCGGAGGCCGGGTGCAGGCCCTGGACCGGGCCATCGCCCTGCTCAACGCCGTCTCTGCGAGCGCACCCGAAGGCCGCCCCGTCGCCGAACTCGCCGCCGAGTGCGGCCTGAACCGGGCCACGGCCTGGCGGCTTCTGGCCACCCTGGAACACCACGCGATGGTCGAGCGCGACCCGGCGGGCAACCGGTACACCATCGGTTCCGCCGTCAGCCGCCTGGCCTCGACCGCGGGCGTGGAGGGGCTGATCCGCCGCTCGCACGACGTACTGGAGCGGCTGTGCCGGGACACCGGGGAGACCGCCAACCTCGCCGTGGCCCGGCGGCTCGGACTCACCTACGTCGACGAGGTCGTCCCGCCCGCGGTGCTCACCGCCCGCTGGCTCGGCCGCCAGGTCCCGATCCACGCCACCTCCGCCGGCAAGGCGCTGCTGGCCTGGCAGGCACCCGGAGAGGTCGACCCCCTGCTCTCCGACCCGCTCGCCGCGTACACCACGACCACGCACACCGACCCGCAGGTGCTCCACGCCGAACTCGCCAAGATCCGCGCCCAGGGCTTCAGCGTCAGCGTCGGCGAACTGGAGCCGCAGCTCTACGGGGTGGCCGCCCCCGTGCTCGACGCGAACGACCACCCCGTGGCCGTGGTCAGCGTCTGGGGTCCGCGGGACCGCGTCCCCGAATCGCGCTTCGCCGAGCTCGGCGCTCAGGCCGCCCAGGCGGCGCGGGAGATCCGCGGACGCCTCACACCGGGGGCGTGAGCACCCCGCAGGAGACGTCCGGGCACAGCTGAGGTGCCCGCCCCCTCCCCCGTGGGGGGCAGGCAGCTTCGTCCGCCGCGCACTCGCACTGCCTCACGTACGGCGGCGAGCCGAGCGGCTGCTCAGGTGGGCGAACGAATCAGCTGTGTTCATCTCAGCGAACACAGTCGAACCTAGACGCCCGCCTCGGACGGTGTCAACTACGATGTACAGCAGCCCGGATGGTGGTCATCTCAGCGAACGAAGGGGTCCTCTATGCCTTCACTGGCCGAGAAGATCGACAAGCTCTTCAGCACCATCAGGGCAGGTGGGCGCGAGTACACATACGAGGAGGTCGCGCGCGGCTGCGGTGAGCTGTCGGCGGGCACATTCTCCAAGACGTACATCTGGCAGTTGCGTACGGGGCAGCGCGACAACCCCACCAAGCGCCATCTCGAGGCCCTCGCGGCGTTCTTCCAGGTGCCCGTCGCCTACTTCTTCGACGACGACACCGCCGAGCGCATCGACAGCCAGATCGCCCTCGCCTCCGCCATGCGCAACGCGGAGGTGCGCGACATCGCGCTGCGCGCCATGCGCATGGACGACGCCGGTCGCGCGTCGCTGCTCCGCATCATCGCGGAGGTCAGCGCGCTCCAGTCCTCCGAACCGGAACGCGGCCGGCAGCACGGCGAGCCGGACTCCGACGAGACCGGGAAGAGCCGGAACGCGTGATGGGCTCAGCGTGACCGTTCTCCCGCGTAACCGCCTTTACGGCTCACCGACTTGGCGCGCGGAGCCTTCACGTACGCCTCATCCACGCGCACGCACCCGCGATCTCAGTGGCCGAGCCTGCTGAGCGCCTGATCGGGATAGCGTCCACCGGCCACGGCCCGGGCCGGCACCGTCTCGCGCAGGCGCAGCACCTGAGCCGGGCTGAGGTTCACGCCGGCCGCCTCGACGTTCTCCTCCAAGTACCGCACGCGCTTCGTCCCGGGGATGGGGACGATGTCCGTGCCCTGGGCGAGGAGCCAGGACAGGGCGGCCTGCGCGGGCGTGCAGCCGATCTGGGCGGCGACGCTCTTCACGGCCTCGACCAGCGCGAGGTTGCGGTCGATGTTCTCGGGGGAGAAACGCGGCCAGCGGCGCCGGTTGTCCTCCTCGGACAGGGCCTCGCGGGAGCGCAGCGCGCCGCCGAGCATGCCTCGTCCGAGCGGCGAGTAGGCCACCACGGAGACACCGAGCTCACGGCAGGTCGCGAGCATCTCCCCCTCCACGACGTCCCTGGTGAACAGCGAGTACTCGAGCTGGATCGCGGCGATGGGATGCACCGCGTGCGCCCGCCGCAGAGTGGACGGACTGACCTCGGACAGCCCGAGGAAGCGGACCTTGCCCGCGTCGACCAGTGCGGCCATGGCCCCCACCGTCTCCTCGACGGGCACGGCGGGATCACGGCGGTGCACGTAGTACAGATCGAGATGGTCGGTGCCGAGCCGGCGCAGCGAGGCGTCACAGGCGAGCGGGACGTACTCGGCCGAGGTGTCGACCTCGTCCACCCTGCCGCCGGCGCCGCGCTTGAGGCCGAACTTGCTGGCGAGGAAGACCGCGTCGCGGTCGCGGCCGCTCAGCCAGCGCCCGATCAACTCCTCGTTCGCGCCCACGCCGTAGACGTCGGCCGTGTCGAGGAGATTGACGCCCAGCTCGGCGGCACGGTCCAGCGTGCGCAGAGACTCCTTCTCGTCGGCGGCCCCGTAGGCGATCGACATGCCCATGCAGCCGAGACCGATCGCGGACACCTGTGCGGCCGGATCACCGAGCGGACGGAACTCCATTTCGCACCTCCCCTTGTTCACCTGGAGCGTCGGCGTACGCCTTCGCCATCTTGAGCAGCCAGCCGAGTTCGCCGGCGTAGTCACCACTGGCGTGGGACGGCGGATCTCCGCCGGACGGGCCGCCGGGCACCGACTGGTCCTCGGCCTTGGCTCTCAACGCGGCCTTCAGGCGGGCCGCTTCGACGGCCGCGTCGCGCGCGTCCCCCTCCAGGCCCGCCTCGTGCGCCTTCCGCGTCGCTTCGGCTGCCGCTTCCGCGTCCATGTACGGGCGCATCACGAGCAGCCCGTCACGGATCTCGATCACCCGGCGGTACAGCCGGTAGCGGAGGTCGCCGGGCCTGAACCGCTCGATGAACGAGGGCGCCGGCGGGTTGAGGGCGATCTCGGGGGTCGCCCGGTACAGAGCACTCCAGAGCGGATACAGCCGGTGATAGGCACGGTAGTTGGCGGCCCACACGCGGGCGGCCGACAGAGCCGGACCCCAGGACGGCATGGTGAACCCGGCGGCGACGAGAAGGATGCCGATGCCGTTCGAGAGCGGGGTGACGATCTCCCACTCCAGGGGGTTCAGCCCGAACTGCACGGCGACGACGGCCCAGGCGCGGTTGGCGCAGTAGGCGATGTAGATGATCGCGCCGACGGAGGTGGTCTTGAGGCCGCGCCGCAGCCACGGACGCCCGGCCGCCTTCGCGTACCGCCGCCCCAGGCGGAAGATCTCGGCCATTCCCGCGGCGAACGCCGTCACGTACAGCAGCAAGTACGCGGCGATCACGGGACGGTGGGCGTTCTCCAGCAGATAGTGCGCCGACCTGGCGCGGCCGCCGCCGCTCCCGGCCGTGTACCACAGGACGAGCATGGTCGCCGCGACGAGAGCGAAGACCGTGATGCGCCGGCGGACCTTCGGCCACGCCTGCTCGGCGGGGTAGACCCAGAAGACCAGAGCCGCGAGGAACGCCGCGCTCGATGTGACGCCGCCCGCCAGATGGATGCCGAGGGCTCCCAGATCGGGCACGCCCAGGTACTTGTCGACTCCCGCCGAGACCACCGGCGTCGACAGGGTGAACGAGACCCCTTTGAACAGGAACGCGACGAGCAGCGCGAGCAGTGCCGGGTCGCGCCGCCCCGGTCGCAGATCGCGGAGCTTGTAGAGGAAGGCCAGCGCGCAGATCCCGGCGCACAGCGGGAAGACGACGCTCTTCAGTTCGGTCACGGTGTCTCCGCTCCGGGAGCGGCCTCGGCGGCCTCGGAACCCTCAGTCTCAGGGGTGGCGCCGGGAGTGGCCTCGGTTGTGCGTCTCTCGCTCCCGTCCCGGTTTCCGGACGGCCGGTCTTCGGAACCCCGCCGCCGGAGCGAGCGTTCGATGCGCTCCACCGCGCCCGCGTCCTCGGACGGCACGGCCGAGATGGGCTCCAGTACGGGCCGGTTGATGCGCTCCAGGATGAGCGACGCGGTCACCTCCGCTTCCCGCTCCTGGACGGTCGAGTAGCTCGTGCGCCCGAGGATCTTCCGCAGGAGCCCGGGGTCGAGGTCGGGGAAGAGCAGCCGGGCGGTCTCGTTGTCGACGTCCGCTCCGGCGCCGCTGCGGTGGCCGCAGACCATATGGGCCAACTCGTGGGCGATGATGTGGTCCTGGTGCGGTTTGCTGGTGTCCGCCTCGTACACGATGAAGTCGACGCTCTGCGTCATGATCCACATGCCGCAGGGATGCGAGCCCGGCAGGCCGACCGGCAGCAGGTGGATCGGGCGCCCGCGTCTCTCGCTCAGCCGGCCGCACAGGACCGCGATGTCGCATGGATCCGGGAGATCCAGACTCGCGAAGACCTCTTCGCTTGAGCGGCGTATCCGTTTCAGTTCCCGACTCCGGTGCCACCACTCCAGTTGGCGCAACGCCCGCCCCCAGTTAGAACCGTTCATCTCCCCTCGGGCGGCAGATCCCCGCGGACTGCGGCCCGGTCAAGCACAGCAGACAGCTTCGCACCCCGGCCGGGCCGGTGTCTTCAGGGGGTCGGCCGCGCGGGGACGGTCAGGCTCCGGCGCCGTCAGAGGACCCGGCAGGTCAGACGCGGTGCGGGGGTCCCGCTGCCGGTGGCTTCGAGACCGAACGAGGCCTCACCCGTGGTGGCGATCTCCGCGTTCGTGTCGACGTTGCGGGCCGTGACGGTGTTCCCCGACTCCTGGAACTCCGCGTTCCAGTACTTGACTACCTTCTGGTCGCCGGGCCAGGTCCAGCTCACCTGCCAGCCGTTGATCCGCTGTCCCGAGCTGTTGGTGACCCTCACGGTCGCGCTGAAGTTCTCCCACTGGCTGTCGACCTGCCAACTGGCCTCGCAGCCGGGGCTTCCGGGCTGACCGCCACCGCCGGGCCCGCCGGGCGCGAGGTAACTCGGGTAGGACGGCGCGGGGCTGGTCGACGGTGCCTCGTCCGAGCCGCCCCCGGCCTCGTCCTCGTGCTTCCGGCCGTCGCCGGAGCCGGACGGCTTCGGGTGCTTCTTTTCGTCGCCGTCGCCGTCGCCGTCGCCGTCGCGGTCGGAGGGCGATCCGTCCGTGCCGCCGGCCGGCGGCGGCAGGGGCAGCCTGGCGTCCGGCACGGGGGCGTCGGCTCCGTCGTCGGCCGATCCGAAGGGCCAGGCACCGACCTGGTGGAGCACGACCCCGGTGAACAGCACCATCGCCGCGGCGACACCCACGACCAGGACGGTTACGGCGTGCCGGTGGCGCTGCTCGGCCGCGGCGTCCAACCAGCGCCGCAGCGGCGCGAATCGGGGCCGCGCCTCTCCGTCGCCGGCTCCGGAGCGGTCGTTCCCCGCCGCCGTACGGTCCAGGACCTCGCGCACCGACCCTGTCAGGACCGCGGGCGCCTCCACCATGTGCGCCGGAATGTCGGCGTACGGGCGCACGAGCGGGGGCTCGGACGTCCGGGGCGTCTGCTTCTCGTCGTCGGACTTCCCGGAACCGACGGCGGCGGATTCGGAGTCTTCCGTGCTCACGGGGCCTTCCTCCGATGACGTCCACAAGTACCGGCGAGGCCTGCCGCGTTGTCGCGAGGAGGCGCCTTCCAGGGGGGCAGCAGATTACTCCCGGAACCCCCGGGACTGGCTAGTTACCGATCAGTGTCCACGGCACCGAACTGGTATCTCCGCCCCGAACTCGCCCGGCATGAGCGATTGATGGCGTTTCTCCGGGTGGACGTTCGCGCCCCACGGGCGAATTCACGCCGAACTCCTCGCGCCCGGCTGAGCGCTGGCCGCACGCATCGCCGCGGACGGGACGCCGCCGCATTTCTCCAGCGGCACATGGGGATAACCACGGAGTGGCGTGGCACGTGCATGCCAATCGTCTGTGAGGCCGCTGGGGCGGCGGAAAGGACGTGCTGAGGTGATGGGATCTCCTCGGCCCCTGGCCAGAGTTGCGACGATCATGGTGTTCTGTGCCGCGCTGACCGCGCCGGGTCCCGGCGCGCTCCCCGAGGACGGCTCCCTGCCGGACTCCTTAGGAGGGCAGGCCCAGGCATACGCCGCCTCGGCGAGCGGGGAGCAGGACCGTCCGTGGACGGACAGATCGCTCAGCCCAGAGGACCGCGCCGATCTCCTGCTGCGGGCGATGACCCGCGACGAGAAAGCGCGCATGCTGCACGGCGCCCTCGGCTCCCCCGTGCCGACGACGGGCTACATCGCCCCGATACGGCGCCTCGGCGTGCCCGGCGTGACGATGACGGACGGCCCCGCGGGCGTACGCAACGGGCAGAAGGCCACCGAACTGCCCGCCCCCATCGCCCAGTCCGCGAGCTTCGACACCGACGTGGCGGAGGAGTACGGCCGGACGGTCGCACGGGAGGCACGCGCGCGAGGCCAGGCGCAGGTCTTCGGGCCCGGGACGAACATCCAGCGCGTTCCCGTCAACGGCCGCAACTTCGAGTACTACAGCGAGGATCCCTACCTCTCGGGCACCATCGCGGGCGCCGACACCACCGGCATCCAGTCGCAGGGCGTGATCGCCACCGTCAAGCACTACGCGGCCAACAACCAGGAGACGGACCGCATGACCGTCTCGGCCGACATCGACGAACGCACGCTGCACGAGATCTACGGCAAGCCCTTCGAACTGGCCGTGCGGCAGGGCCGTCCCGGCTCGGTGATGTGCTCGTACAACCGCGTCAACTCCGTCTACGCGTGCTCCAACGCGCACACCCTGCTCACGATGCTGCGTTCCCGCTTCGGCTTCGACGGCTACGTGGTCTCCGACTACCCCTCCACACACGGCACTTCCGACCTCGCGGCCGGACTCAACGTCGAACTGCCCCTGGGCGTCCACGTCAGCGCCCTGACCGTGCGCGCCGCGCAACTCCGGCGCGCCGTCACGCAGGAGGACATCGACCAGCGCGTACGGGAAGTGCTCACCGTCATGTTCCGGTTCGGCCTCTTCGAGCGGGACGCCACCGCGACGTCCCCGATCGACGAGGCGGCTGGGAATGCCGCGGCGCAGCGGGTCGCCGAGAAGGGCTCCGTCCTGCTCAAGAACGACGGCGCGGCACTGCCCCTGACGGACTCCGCGGACAGGATCGCCGTCATCGGCTCCGCGGCCGCCGACTCGGCGCAGGGCGGCGGCAGCAGCAAGGTCGACCCGCTCTCCGAGGACACGGCCCTCGACGCGATCAGGAAGCGCGCGGGCTCCTCGGCGCACGTCACCTACCACGACGGGCGCGATGTGCGGGCCGCGGTCAAGGCCGCGAAGTCGGCCGACGTGGCACTGGTCTTCGCGCACGACACGGAGGAAGAGGGAAGCGACCGCGCCGGCCTGTCGCTGCCCGGCAGCCAGGACGAACTCATCTCGAAGGTGGCCGCCGCCAACTCCCGGACGGCCGTGGTGCTCCAGACCGGCGGCCCCGTGCTGATGCCCTGGCTGCCGCGGGTCAAGAGCGTCCTGGAGACCTGGTATCCGGGCGCACGCGGGGGTGCCGCCACCGCGCGCCTGCTGTGGGGCGACGTGGACCCCTCGGGCAAGCTGCCCCAGACGTTCCCCGCCCGCGAGGACGAGGTCCCGGCGCACACCAGGAAGCAGTACCCGGGCGTCAACGGCACGGCGCACTACTCGGAGGGCGTCGACGTCGGCTACCGCTGGTACGACCAGACGGGCACGGAGCCCCTCTTCCCCTTCGGACACGGCCTGTCCTACAGCGACTTCGCCTACTCGGACCTGCGCCTGGAGGAGGACTCCGGCGGCCCGGGCGACCCGGTGACACTGTCGTTCACCGTCACCAACACCGGGAAGCGCGCGGGCTCCGAGGCACCGCAGGTGTACGTCGGCAAACCGGACACGGACGCGCACAGCCCGCCCCGGGAGCTGGGCGGCTACGGGAAGGTGAGCCTGGACCCCGGCGAGAGCAAGCACGTCCGGCTCTCCGTCGCTCCGCGCCAGCTGTCCTACTGGGACGCGGACAGCGACGGATTCCGGGTGCGGCAGGGCGAGTACGGCATCAGCGTCGGCTCGTCCTCGCGCAAGCTCCCGCTCAGCAGCGTCTACCGGGTCACGGAGTGAGAGCCCGTACGGACGGGCGTGACGGTGCCGGCGCACCGTGGCGTCGCTGCGGGACGCGCCTGCCCCGGGGCCGGCTCGCTGGGCTGTGGTAGCACTGCGCGTATGACGGACAAGCCCGCCGAACGCGCCGGTTACCACCACGGTTCCCTCCCGGCCGCGCTCACGGCAGCCGCGCTGGAGCTGCTGGACGAGCGCGGTCCGGAGCAGGTGACGGTGCGCGAAGTCGCCCGCCGGGCCGGGGTGTCGCCGGGCGCGCCGTTCCGGCACTTCGCCGACCGGCAGGCCCTGCTCACCGCGGTCGCCGGAGACATCCTGGCCGACTTCGAGCAGTGGCAGCTCGACGCGGTCGCCGACCCGCAGGGGCGGCCCGCGATGCACGCGTTCGGTCTGGGCTTCGTGCGCTACGCGATCCGTCATCCGCACCGCTTCGAGCTGATCAGATCCAGGGTGTTCGGCGCCGCCCGTCCGCCGGAACTGCACGAGCGCCTCTCCAGCGTGGAGACGGCGCTCACGGACATCATCGTCGAGGGGCAGCGAACCGGTGAGCTGCGCGCCGGCGACCCCGCGGTGGTGGGCCTCGCGGGACAGGCCCTGGTCTACGGCCTGTCCCAGATGATCGTCGACGGCTATCTCCCGCCGGACCAGGCAGAGCACCTGGCCGTGCAGGTGCTGGACACCGTCGGCCTCGGGATCGCCAACTCTCCCGATGTCCGCGGGTCTTGACCACCTCCCGCACCGCTGATGTAATCACTGCTCACATCAGCGGAGGGACATGCGATGCGCATACCTCGTTTCCCCGAGCCCGCGGCCCGGGACACGGTGGCCGTCCGGGCGACTCCCGCCGAGGCGTACCGGGTCATCAGCGACCCGCCCGTACTGACCCGCCTCGCCGAAGAGGCGCACAGCGCGCGCTGGCTGGGCGGCACCGACACCGCGTCGGTCGGCGCCCGCTTCCGCGGCTACAACCGCAACGGCCTGCGCCGCTGGGCCACCACCTGCCGCGTCACGGACGCAGCGCCGGGCCGGAGCTTCGCGTACGAGGTGACGGCGTCACCGCTGCGCATCCCGATCTCCCGCTGGCAGTACGACATCGAACCCACCGAGCAGGGCTGCACGGTCACCGAGACCAACTGGCTGCGGGTGCCGCTGTGGTTCATCCCGTTCGCGATCCTGGTCACGGGCGTCGCCGACCGCATCGGCGCCAACAGCGCCCACATCACCACCACTCTGGGACGCCTCAAGGCCCATCTGGAGTCGGTACCCGCCGCGTAGGCCGCGATCGGCCGGACGGTCAATCCGCCACGTTCTGCCAGGCATCGGCCTCGTGGCAGGTGCCCAGCAGCGCGGCCACCGGCTCGCCGGGGACGATCTGCACCCGTACGGACACGTCGCCGGGCGTCCCGCGCAGCGCGTGCCGGATGTGCGCGCGTACGCGCTCGTGGTCGAGCTCCGGTGGCCCCGGGTTCAGGTCGGGGACTGGCACCTGCGGGGAAGCGTGACCTTTCCGGGCTTGTGCTCGAACGTCCTCATCTTCAGCCACTCGTCCAGCTCGGGGTCGTAGAGATTCTGGAGGCCGAATTGCAGCACCTGCCAGAACGTGCCCCGATTGCGCTGGTCGACGTAGATGTCGCCGAGTGCGATCGGAAACCGCAGGTGAAGTCCCGGGGGCCGTTTCGGCAGTACGACACCGACTCTCCAGTGATTCACGTGCCGCCGCGGATTACTCTCCAGGGTCTCCCTCCCCACGAACCGCGAGCTTTTCAGTGCCTGGTTCAGCTGGTTCAGGCTGAAGCCCGGGATACGCGAGCACGAATGCACATTCAGGCCGGGCCACTTGTACGTCAGCGTGTAGAGCGTGTTGCGGTAGATCAGGTTCGTGAACCAGATCGGGTACTGCGGCCCTCCCGCGGTCATCTGGCTGTCGCCGTTCTTCCCCTGCCAGCTGAACGGGACGGTGATGCCCAGGTCCCGGACGATCCACTTGCCCTTGCCGCGGAAGTTCCGCGGGAGGCGAGGGGGCGGCGGCGTGTCCGAGGCGGGCCGCTCGGCCTCCACGGTCCCGGACGCCTGCGCGGCACCGGCCCGTGTCCCGGCGGACGCGGACGGCACGGCCACCGGAACGATGGCGATCACGCCGGCGAAAGCGGCGGAGGCGGCCAAGCGGCGTGTGCGTGTCCAACCCATGGTGTCCTCGCTGTCGCGTCGGGCGCCGTCATGGCGCTGGGTTCAAACAGCTGCGGTGCGCACACCCGTCCCCGGATTCTGAGAACACAAAACCAGCGGTTGCGCCATGGCGCGCCTTTCGGCGCGGGCAGGATCACGGATCAGGAAAAGCCTCCACGCCGAAGGAGACGGTGAATTCTCACGGGTGGATGTACGGACCGGCGTAATCCCCCGATCCCGAATTCGCCGCCCGGCGGTCACCGCTTCTTCCGCTGGGCCTCCACGATCTGCCCGATCGCGCGTTCAGCGCCCGAACGGCGCTGGACCTTCTCAGCGAAGTCGGGGAACTGCCCCGCGACGGCGCCGAGCACCCTCAACTCCGCTGGTGCGACGTTGACTTCACCCAGGTCCCGCTGGATGGCCCGCGTGACGCCCGCCGCGACCTGCGCCGGGGAGACCGTGCGCATGCCGCCCGGCGGGGTGGCTCCCGTCGCGGCGAACATTCCCGCGTCACGCACGAAGCCGGGCTGGACGACGGACACTCCGACTCCCGTTCCGTGCAGGTCCTGGCGGAAGCCGAGTGCGAACCCGCGCAGCCCGAACTTGGTCGCGTTGTAAAGGGAGGACGAGCGCGTCGCGGCCTTGCCGGACATCGACCCGATCAGGGCGATGTGGCCCCGGCCCGACTCGACCATGCGCGGCGCGAGCAGCCGGGCCAGCATGATCGGGGCGCGGAGGTTGACGGCCAGTGACCGGTCGATCTGCTCGGGCGTGTAGTCGAGGAGATCGCCGCTGGAGGGCAGGGCGGCGTTGGCTATGAGGATGTCGGCGTCGGCGCACGTCCCGGCGAGACGTTCGACGTCGTCCGGCTCGGCGAGATCGGCGGTGACGGTGCGCGCGCCGACCTCGGCCGCGAGCGGCTCCAGCACGTCGGCGCGACGCCCGGTGAGCACCAACTCGGCGCCGTTCGCGGCGAGTTCACGCGCGAGGGCGTGGCCGACACCGCCGGTGGCACCGGTGAGCAGAACGGTCGATCCGGTGATGCGCATGCGCGTACCCCTTCCAATCTGTTCGTTCGAACGAACAGTATACGGGCGGGCGCCGCGCCCACATCCCGTCCCGGGAACCGGCCGGCCGTCCTCCCGTAGGAACACAGGTGGAAGAATGTCCCGCGTGTCGAAGGCCGCCGGAACCCGGCAGAGAATCATCGACGCCGTCCTGCGCATCATCGGCGAGGACGGCATCGCGGGCGTCACCAACCGGCGCATCGCCACGGAGGCCGGGATCTCGCTGGGCTCGGTCACGTACCACTTCGAGAGCCAGCACGAGCTGCTGCGCGAGAGCCTGCTGCACTTCGTCTCGGAGGAGACCCAGCGCCTCACCGAACTCGCCGCCCGGTGCCACGCGGAGGTGATCGACCTCGACGGCGCGGCCTCGATGGTGGCCCAGGTCGCGGGCGGCACGGAGTTCGACAGCAGGCACATCGCGCCCTTCGAGCTGTACGTCCAGGCCGGAAGGGACGAGAGGCTGCGCGCCGCGGCCACGGAGTGCTTCGACGCGTACGACCGGCTCGCCGCCGAGATCCTCACCGGCCTCGGCGTGCCCGGTGCCGAACGGCTCGCGCGCACCTGCGTGGCGCTCGTCTTCGGGCTGCAACTGCGGCGCCTGGCCACCGGTTCGCCGGCCGAGGAACTCGTCGACGCGCTGCTGCTGATCGCGCCCGGGGCCCGGGGCAGCTGACCCGGCCGGGGGTCGTCAGGACTCGCGCGCCAGAGCCCTCGCCTCCGCCGAGGTGAGTGCCCGTCCGAAGGCCTTCACGTTGTCGACGGTCCCCTGCAGTCCCTGGAAGAACTCGTTGTCCGACAGGCCCCGGCCCACGACGAACCTGCCGTCGGAGCCGAAGTCCTGCTCGCGCTCGGCGGTTTCGCCGAGGCGGCCGTCGACGTACAGGCGGACCTCGTCGGCGGCGTCGTCGTAGACGCCCGTGAGCTGCGTCCACTCGCCGGCCTCGGCGTCGGACAGCGAGACGGCCTCGTCGGCGTCGCCGTCGGCGTCGTCCGTGTCCTCCTCCGGGATCCGCATCTCCCACCGGGAGTCGTCCGCGTCGTACTGGAGCTGGAATCCGCTGGAGTCCGAGGCGTCCTGGCTCACCACCGTCTGCGAGACATCGGTGCGGTCCAGCTTGACCCTGGCCGATACGGAGAAGCTGCTGCCCGTATCGACGAGCGGCCCGCTGGAGGCCACGAACTGCGTCCCGTCGAACGCCAGCGCATCCCCCTCCACAGAGGTCGGACGGGACGCGCCGAAGAGCGTGCCGTCCTTGTCGTTGTCCGAGCTGTCGGGCGTGACGCCGTCGCCGTCGACCGAGTTGAAGAGCCACGCCACCGCGGCGTTGCCGACATCCGACTGGGAAGGCGGGGACGGCCGGGTCCTGGTCGGACTGGGCTTCGGCGGCCGGGACTTGGTCTTGGAGGCCGTCGAACCGCCGGTCGGCGACGCCTTCGTACGCGAGGGGCTCGGGGATTTCGACGCGGGCGGCGGGGCCTCGGCCGGGGGCGTCGCCTGCTCCTTGCTCTGCGGCTCGCCGTCCTTGTCGAAGTCCCCGACGAACGCGAAGGCGGCGGCCACCGCACAGACACCGGCGACCGCCGTACCCCGCACGACCAGGTCGGCGCGTCTCTTGCCCTTCGCACGCGCACCGGCGCCCGACGCGTTCAGGGAAGCATGCCGGCCCCTGCCGGCCGCCGGGCGGTGAACCCCGTGGCCCGCGGTGACATGGGGGTCGGGCGGCAGAATCTCGGGCGTATGCACGGCCGGCGGGAGGCTGCGGTTCTGCGGGGCGGCGGGTATGCCGGCACGGGGCGCGAAGAGCTCCCGGGTGGGGCCCGCGTCGATGCCGCGCGCGGCGTACTCCGGGCCGCCCCACGGCAGTACGGACTCCGCGAGCAGCGTGCCGCAGTCGTGCCGCAGACGCGTCAGGTCGGCGACGGCCTGGGAGCAGCGAGGGCACCGCTCCAGGTGAGGCGTGAGCACTGCGGCGATGTCCGCGGACCTCGCGTCCGCGTAGGCGGGCACGAGGCTCTGAAAGCGGCTGCACTCGTACGGCATCCCGTCCTGGAGGATCTGGATGTACGAGTGGAAGAGCTCCCCCTGTATGCGTCCGGTGAGGACGTTCACCTCGCCGGGGCCCGTGCTGATCAGCCGGCCGGTCAGCGCGCAGTCGTCGCGCTCGACCCTCTGGTGCCACAGGATCGTCTGTCTTCGGTGCGGAAGACCCGCGAAGGCGCGTGCCACGAGTGAGGGCCTTCGGAATCCCGCCGTCGCCGTGTTGCCCAGCATCACCGGGCCGTTGGCGTCGATCCACGCTGCGAGGTCCGGGTGCAGCGAGAAGCGCTGGCCGCTTCGCATCCAGCCGGAGGCCGTGCGCAGCACCGAAGAGAGCACACACGGACGTATCGCACCGGCGGCACTGCCGTCCACCAGGTGCCGCAGCGCCTCCTCCCAGGACTGGTACGCCAGTTGGGCAGCGGCCGGCGACCCTACGGAACTCATCGTCGCGAAGATCCGTACGGCGTGGAAGTGGCGCTGTTCGAGCTCGTTGAGCGCCGCGAAGGAGGGGTCTCCCCCTTCCCGGACGAGACGCAGCAGCTCCGCGTCGGAGAGGTTCACGCAATCCATCCGTTTCCCCCGATCAACTCCCGGCGGTTCACGGCCTCTCCGTGGGCAGTCGCGAGATCACGAGGTCACGACACGAATGCTTTGTGGGGGCTCGACACCGGGTCCTGTGTCGATGTCATGGGCGGTCGACCCTT
The DNA here is from genome assembly GCF_032248595.1 of Streptomyces winkii. Lineage (NCBI taxonomy): Bacteria > Bacillati > Actinomycetota > Actinomycetes > Kitasatosporales > Streptomycetaceae > Streptomyces > Streptomyces winkii. Next base: position 274,474 of record NZ_JASTTH010000004.1, read on the forward strand.
AGTCCAGCGCAAACGAGCCGCGAATTCCATAGCCGACGCAGTCTCTAGCCGAAGCGGATAATGCCGCGAGGAGGTTGGTGGGGAGTGGTGCCGGTTCGTCCGGTCGGCGGCCGGGCGGGGCCTCCCCCTCCGCGGCGCTCAGAGCGACCCGCACAGCTTCTCGTTCGGCGGCGAGGCACACGGGAGATGGCCCTGGCCGCGCACGACGTGCCGGCCGCTGCCCGTGGTGAGGTAGTCGAGGAAGCCCGCGACGAGCGACCCGGCCGCCGGCTGCCCGTAGGTGTACGCGTACTCGATCTCCCGGTACGGATATGCACCGGTCACCAGGCCCTCGGGGATCCCGCCGTCCGTGGCCGCCTCGGAGGAGGCTTTGCGGCCGTTGAGCCGGAGCGTGTGCAGGCCGTGGTGCCCCGTGGCGGCGCGCAGTTCGGAGTAGCCGACGGCGCCCGGTATCTCCCCGACGGTCTTGACCACCTCCTCGGTGCTGTCGAGTTCGCATCGGAGGACGGGTGCGTGAGGGTCGTCGCGCGTCACGCAGTCCCGTGAGGAGTAGGCCTGTTCGCCGCCCCGCAGGACCCGGCGCTGGAAGACCTCGCGGGTCCCCGAGTCCGCGCCGCGGCTCACCAGCCGGACCGGCAGGTCGGGTCCGCCCACGTCCTTCCAATTGCGGGTCGTGCCGCGGTAGATGTCCCGTACCTGGGAGAGCGACAGGTCGCTCACGCGCGCCTTGTCGTTCACCACCAGCGTGAAGACGGAGACGGCCACGCGGCTTCCCCTGAGCTGCTTGTAGTGGCCGGGTTTCGGGCCGTCCGAGAAGGTCAGATGCGCGGGGGCGCCCTGCTTCGAGGCCTTGCCCGCCGCGTCCAGCGCCCTGATTCCGGCGACGCTGCCCGTGGCCTGAACGGTGATCCTCGCTCCGGGGCACTCCTTCTCGTACGCGCGGCCCGCGCCCTGAAGCGCCGGCGCGAACGCCGTGGAGCCCGTGACGGTCAGTTCTCCGCGCGCACAGCCCATCGGGGCGGGGGTGGCCTTGCCCAGGGTCAGCATCAGCGGCTCCAGTATGAGGAGCACGGCGAGGAAGGTGACGAGCCCCAGCACCCGGTTGCTGGGCCGCGGTTGCTTGCGGTTGCGCTTGACGGCACCGTCCTTGAGGCCGCCGCTCACGGTCACTGCGCCGCCGACTCCGGAACCGGTGAGGAGCACCAGCAGCTTGAAGTGCTCTCCCTTGTTCAGCGGGACCTTGGGCACGGAGATCACATTGCCCTCGTGCCGCAGGCCCACGTAGCCCGCGAAGTGCTGCATCAGGTGGTCGTGGCTGGGTTCCGTGACGGCGATCCCGGTGACGGCACGGTCGGTGAACGTGACGGTCAGGCCCGTGAGTTCGCGCGAGGTGTAGTCGTCGGACGAGATGCCGCGCAGTCCGTCGTTCTCGATGCGGAGCAGCACCAGCGACGCGTCGGACATCTCCGGCGCCTCTCCGAACAGCCCCAGCCGCACGTCCGGTTGGCCGTTGTGCGCGTCGCCGCCTATGGGAGTGTCCATCTGGACGCGGTAGCCGATGCGCTTGAGCCCCGGCATGAGCCGCTCGTACGTCAGCACGCCTACCGTCGCGAGGACGCCGAGCAGCGCCAGCAGATTCTCGGGGCTCAACCACTCCATGGGCGCCTCGCACTCTTGACCTGTTGTGTGCGGTCAACTTACGAGGCCAGGCAGGGCGGAACGCCGACTTGCCCGCACCGTCGACGGATGTTCACCGCCCGTTACGGTCGCGCACCCCCTCGTGACCCCGAAGAGGGCGGCACGGCGGTCGTCCCTGCTCAGTTGGCGTGCCCGGCGGCCGGAGTCCGGGACGCGCCGGGAAGCCGGGCCGCCAGATCCGCCGTCAGCCTGCCGGCGTCGATCGGGCGGCCGCGGTAGCCGACATGTCCGTCCGGCCGGACGACGAAGGCACCGGCCGACGCCATCCCGTACTGGCGGTGCGCGGACCGGTCCGTGTCGCCCAGCGCGAGCGGATGGCCCGCCAGCGGTTCCGCGCTGATCACGCGCGCCCTCACCAACCCCGGGTAGGCGCGCTCCAGTTGCTCGGCGACGCGGCACAGCTCGACGGGAGAGCGCGAGTGGTCGTCGAGGCCGGTGAAGAGCAGCACGGTGTGGTGCGTCCCGCGGAGCACGTCGTGGAGGCGTCCCGGCTCTCCGTCGACGAGCAGATCTGCCTCGCGTGCGCGGTCGCCGGGTGCCGGAGCCTCCTGCCAGCCCGTGCCGTCCTCGGAGTTGAGGGGAGAGCCCGGGTAGCGCAGCCGCAACTGGGCGAGCGTGCCCAGGAGCCGGCGCCTGACCCAGCGCCGGGTCAGCACCCGGCCGGCGATCTGCGGGGCCACTCGGCCGCGGGCGATCCGCGCGACGGGGTTGTGCCCCGCGATGACGGAGAACAGCCGGTCGGTGGTCTTCAGCAACCGGACGCCGACCGGGTGCCGTTCGGCGTGGTAGCTGTCCAGCAGCGACTCCTCGGCGATGCCGCGCTCGAACAGGGCGAGCTTCCATGCCAGGTTGTAGGCGTCCTGGATGCCGGTGTTCATGCCCTGGGCCCCGGCGGGGCTGTGCACGTGGGCCGCGTCGCCCGCCAGGAAGACATGTCCGACGCGGTAGCGCGGCACGCTGCGGCTGTGCACGCGGTAGCGCGTCACCCAGTACTCCTCGACGACCTCGGCCGGGTAGGGCACCCGCTCGTCGAGCATCGCCTGGAACTCCTCATGGGTCGGTTCGCTGTACTCGGCGCCCTGCGACTCCGGACTCGTCGGCACGTTGCCGAAGATGCGGTACCGGCGGTCCCCCGGCATCGAGAAGGCCGCGAAGATCCCGGCCGGGCTGGGAAACGCGTACAGCTCGCCATGGGGCAGCTCCCAGTCGACCATGGCGTCGGCCATGATGAACTCGTCGCGGTAGGTGGAGCCGGCGAACGGAACACCGGCCGCCTTGCGCACCGCGCTGTGCGCGCCGTCGCAGCCGACGACCCACCGGCATCGCACGGTCTCGGCCGATCCCTCTGCGTCGCGCAGCGAGACCGTCACCGTGTCGCCGTCCTGGGTCAGATCGGTCAACTCCAGCCCGCGCTCGATCTCGACGCCCTGCTTGGCCAGGGACTCGGTGAGCATCCGCTCGGTGTCGTCCTGCGAGAGCGTGCGCAGCCCGGAGTAGGCGGTGTAGTCCCGCGGACCGGTCAGCAGGTCCGCGACGTCCATCCGCACCTTCTTGTTCTTGAACGTGACGGTGAACGCCGCCGCGCTGTTGCCCGCCGCCACCGCGTCCTCGATCACGCCCATGTCGTCGAAGATCTCCAGACTCCGCGGCATGACCACCAGAGCCCGTGACGTGGTGGCCGGGGCGGGAGCGCGGTCGATGACGCGCGCGGCGACGCCGTTCCGCGCCAGCTCGTGCGCCACCGTCAGCCCCGTCGGTCCCGCACCGACCACAAGCACCGGAGTCAGCCGCTCGTCCATCACGGATCAGCCCCTTACCGAAATTCGCCACTTGATGAATTACAAGTGTCATGGTGCAACGGACGACGTGCATCCGTCCATAGGCGCCGGCCGGACATCGCGGTTCCGGGCAGGGAAGGATGCGAGTCGAGGGGAGAAGGGCGCGCGACGAGAAGACCGGCGGCTCGCAAGCGGCCGGGTCGCAGTCGGCGGGTTCGCGGACGATCGGCTCGGGGCGGCCGGATCCCTCGTCCGCGAGATCAACGAGCGGCCGCGGCCTGCGGCTTACTGCTCCGGGATCTGCGCCCAGAAGTGGCTGACGATGTCCTCGAGGTAGCGCCGCCCCTCCTCGCCGGTGGCGTTGCTGCTCGCGCGGCCGAGGGTGGCGGCCATGAGGGCCTGGTACTCCTGCTGCATGGCGCGCAGGGGTTCCTGCAAGTCGCGCTTGTCCATCGAGACGAGCCGCGCGATGGCGCGGACATGGGCCTGCCAGCGGGTGGAGACGGCTTCCGTCAGGAGCCGGGCGAGCTCGTCCTCCAGCCCCGTGACGGCGATGAAGTCGCGCGGGGGCAGCTTGAGGACGCTGCCGAGGTTGGCGGACTGCCGCTTGTCGCCGGTCCACCGGCCGGTCTCTTCCATGTACCGGTACGCGTCGAGGTCGACGCCGATGAGGCGGGCGACGTCCTCGGCGGAGATTCCACGGGCCAGACGGTGTTCGAGCAACGTGCGGGGACGGCCCATGAGTTCACCGGGGTGGCACCACAGGGCTCCGGCTAGGGCCGTCAGTTCGTTGGCATTGGGCAGGGCGTCGCCGCGTTCCCACGCGGTGATGTGGTCGGGGCTGACGTGGCTCATGCCGTAGGAGGCGCGCATGCCGTAGGCGACGTGGCCAGGAGCCATCCCCAGTCTCTCGCGCAGGGCGCGGGCGGCGCGCGCGTTGAAGGAGATCGGTGGATGCACGGGGAGAGAGTAGGGGGTTACACACCGCGACTCCATGGGTGACTGTCCCTGCATCCCGTTTTGAGAGATAGGTCGGGGCCGATTCTGTAGGAACCCACAGCGCTCGCTGCGCTCCGTAAACCTCGATGACGCAACACAATTGTGGAACTCTCGCTGCCGCGTATGATCCGCTCGGCAAGGCGCCGCATGCGTGTTTGTACAACTGCCTACGCTCCCGGCGAAATCGCCCAGCTTGCCCCCTCACCCTGTAGGTCCAGGAGACGCAGATATGCAGACCAGCACGACAAGCCCGCCCGACGCGCCGCCCAGCAGAGCCGGCGGCCCCGTCGACCGTTTCTTCCGCATCAGCGAACGCGGCTCGACGATCAACCGCGAGATACGCGGCGGGTTCGCCACGTTCTTCACCATGGCGTACATCCTCGTGCTCAACCCGATCATCCTCGGCAGTGCCGAGGACAAGTTCGGTCAGCAGCTGGACGGCGCCCAACTGGCCACCGCCACGGCCCTGGTGGCCGGTGTGATGACCCTGATCATGGGCGTGGGCGGGAACCTGCCGCTCGCCCTGGCCGCGGGCCTGGGCATCAACGTCATCGTCGCCTTCCAGATCGCTCCCCTGATGAGCTGGGCCGACGCGATGGGCCTCATCGTGCTCGAAGGCCTGCTGATCACCGTGCTGGTGGCGACCGGCGTGCGCGAGGCCGTCATGCACGCCATCCCGCAAGCGCTCAAACAGGCCATCAGCGTCGGCATCGGGCTGTTCATCGCCTTCATCGGCCTTGTGGACGCCGGGTTCGTCACCCGCATCCCGGACGCCGCGAAGACGACCGTTCCGGTTCAGCTCGGCACCGGCACCCTGAACGGCTGGCCCATCCTGGTCTTCTGCGTCGGCGTGCTCGTGACGGCCGTGCTCTTCGCCCGCAAGGTCAAGGGCGCCATTCTCATCAGCATCGTCCTGATGACCATCGTCTCGATCGTCGTCAACGAGTTCGCCAAGGTCAAAAACTGGGGCGTGACCACTCCCGCGCTGCCCGACAAGCCCGTCGCCGCACCGGACTTCGGGCTCGTGGGCGAATTCGACCTGCTCGGCTCGTTCGCGCAGGTCGGCGTGCTCTCCGCCGTCCTGCTCATCTTCGCCCTCATCCTGACCGACTTCTTCGACACCATGGGCACCATCGTCGGCGTCACCGCCGAGGCCGGGCTCCTGGACGAGCGCGGCCAAGTACCCGGCCTGGGACGCGTCCTGCTCATCGACAGTGCGGCGGCAGTGGCCGGCGGCGCCGCCTCCACCTCGTCCGCCACCACGTACATCGAATCCGCCGCCGGTGTCGGCGAGGGCGCGCGTACCGGCTTCTCCAGCCTCATCACCGGAGGCCTCTTCGGTCTGGCGCTCTTCCTGACGCCGATCCTGACGATCGTGCCCTTCCAGGCCGCGTCACCCGCCCTGGTCGTGGTCGGATTCACGATGATGACCCAGGTCAAGCACATCGACTGGGACAGCTACGAACTCGCGATCCCGGCCTTCCTGACCATGATCGTCATGCCGTTCACCTACTCCATCACCAACGGCATCGGTGCCGGCTTCATCGCCTACGTGGTCATCAAGGCGTGCCTGGGCAAGGTCCGCGAGGTCCACTGGCTGCTGTGGGGCAGCGCGCTGCTGTTCCTCGTCTACTTCGCCATCGAGCCGCTGAAGCAGCTCCTCGGCGTCAAGTAAGGCGACGCCCAAGCGACACGGGGCGGCCTCGGCTCAACATGCCGAGGCCGCCCCGTCGTTCGACGGCGGGCGAGTGCCGGTGGCTGCCGCGGGGGGTCAGCTGTTGTCGCCCTTTCCGCCGTCGCCGCCGAGCACGCCGTTCAGGAGGCCGCCCAGCAGCGCGCCGAGCGGGTCGTCGTCACCGCCGCCGTCCGAGCCTCCGCCGCCCTGGGTGCCGCCTGCGCCCGACGTGCCGCCCTTGCCGCCGCCCGGGTCGCCGCCGGAGCCCCCGTCCGCCGGCCCGCCTTCGGACGATCCGCCGTCCGCCGTCTCCTCCGGCGGCGAGGAGCTGTCGCCAGGCGGCCGCGGGCCGGGCTTCTGCTGGTCGCGGCCCTCCGCTTGCTCGTGACCCCGGTCGTACGAGCCATCGCCGGCCCCGGACTCCGGGGCGCCTGGGGGCCGTTCGGAGAACGACGGTCCCCCCGAGTCGTCCATCGTCTCCGGCGGGGCGTGGTCCCATTCGGTCACGGCCGAGGCGGGCGGCGCCCCGCCGCGCTGTGCGTCCTCGTCCGTCTTCTTCGCCGCCACCGTGGACACCGCGATCCCGGCCGTCACCGCCGCGACGACCGCGAGGACGACGCCCTTCCCGCGTCTGCCCACGCGCGGACGGCCCCGCGCCGCACTCCGCTCGGGGCCGGATCCCGCCTGCGCACCGGGTCTCGCTCTTCGGCCGGATTTCGCCGTGCGGTCTCTCATGGGCGGCGGCGGGGCGGTTCTCTCACGCGACTCCAGCGCGTCGAAGACCGCGTCGACTTCCTCCGCGGCGGCGAGTACGCATGAGCACGGCGACGTGCCGTCCGTACGGATGCGCGCCCCGCACTTGGAGCACTCCGGTGAGGCCACGGCGGTTCTCCTCGGTGGAACGGGGCCGCGCCCCTGCCGGGAGGCTTCGGAGCCGAGCGGGCCGCTGCTTGTGGTCGTCTGTACGTCGTCGCGACGTTTCCCGTGCGGTGCGTCCGCGCGCCGCTTCCGACGCGCCGCTGTGCAGGACGACGGTAGCCAGGCTCTCGTCCGTACGTAAGACGCTTGTCAGGTCGCGAGTGAATCAGCGCTGGTCAACAGTGCCTTTCTCGCCATTCGCGCAGCGGCGCGCAGTGGTCGCTGCGGCCGGCAGGGCGGCGCCTGCGGATTTCGTGCCCAGCCGTCCGGCGCTCGCGCGGCCCGTAACCGCAGCGCCGCAAGGAAGCACAGATCCTCGTCGGACCCGCACGACCCCGCCACGGCACACCCGGCCGCGGGAACCGTAACCTCGGAACCATGGTTGATCCGAAGAAGCCCGAGTCCGACGCCCTGTACGAGGACGCGAACCAAGGCGTGGAGGACGCACGCCAGCACGTTCGCGACGCCGCGGCCGGACTGGACACCGCGCAGCTGGAGAGCGCCCTCGACGAGCTGGAAGCGGCGCTCGCCCACAGGGAGGCCGCCCGGACGCGGCCCCGTGACGATGCGTGGCTCCTCACGGCCCTCGGGGCGGCGAACGCGATCGACCCGCAGTTCCACGGCGACCCCGTGGACACCCACAACGAGGACGACACCGACACAGAGCCCCCTGTGTGAGGGCCCTCTGTTGTGACGGGCGAGGGGCCGTGCACGCCGGTTCACGGTGTGTTTCCCCTCCCCGGTGCCCGGTGCGTGCGGGCCGGCCGCCGGCCGGACAGCGCCGCGCCACCGGCACGGCGCCAGCCCGGTGCGGCCTTCACCGGTCCGGCCCTGTGACGAGGCGTGACCGGCTCTGACGGTACGGACAGGGCGTTCCCGGGACATGTCCCGGATCACCGGAGCGAGGCGTCCAGCTCGCGGAGCAGTTCTCCGGCCCGGCCGCCGCCACCCGGGGCGGCCGGGTATCGCCGCAGTACGTCCACGACGACGGGGCGCGCAAGGGTGGCCGAGTGCGCGATGTGGCCCGCTCCGACGGTGGGCTCGTCTCCTGCGGAGAGTTCCAACGCTCGTGCGGCATGGGCGGCCGAGCCGAGGATGTGCCTGACCTGGGTGGCTTTCGCCAGGGGGTGGAGGAACGCCGCACCGCACGCGTGGCCGGCCGCGCGTGCGGCGTCACTCGCCGCGGCCTGTCCCGCGTCGCGGGTCTCCTGCGCCGCCCGATGCGCTGCCCACGCGCCGTCGCGTAGCGCCTTGGTGCGCTTGGCTCCGTCCGCGAACGCCTGCGCAGCGTCGACCGCGGCTCGTGGGCGCCGATCGCCGGGGCGTTCACGCTCGAAGACCGGCAGCGCGGTCCGCGCGCACGCCACGGCGTAGCCGGTGACCTCCCGGAGCTCGGAGAGGCTGAGTTGGATCGTGGTTGAGTCGTCGTCGTCCGCCATGGCGCTCATCCTCCTGCAAGGCGACCGGGAACTTCCGTACAGCTGCCCGGACTTCACCCGGAGCGGCCTCGAAGCCCGATGTCGCTCCGGTCGGAGAGACGCCCACGCTCGTGCGCTCAGCGAGCACATCGACTCTCCCAGTTCGCCATCTCTCCCAGTTCAGACGGGACTTGGACGCCGTTGATCGTCGTTTCGCCGCTCCCCCGTACCGGAACGGGACGGTGCCACTGCCCCCTGTCATCGCAGATACGGAGCCCCAGGAGGCTCTCTCATCACGGACCAGTTCTCTGGTCTTGACAAGAAAAGTTGTCGGACCCATCGTGGGGCCGTGCTTGATATAGCAGTGATCGAGAATCCCGCGGTCGCCGAGGTCTCGCTGGACTCGACGCGCTCGCGGCTGTTGGCCGAACTGGCCGAGCCCGGCTCGGCGTCGACGCTGGCCGGGCGGGTCGGCATGCCGCGGCAGAAGGTGAACTACCACCTCAAGGCGCTGGAGCGGCACGGGCTGGTCGAGTTGGTGGAGGAGCGCAGGAAGGGCAACTGCACCGAACGGGTTCTGCGCGCTTCAGCGGCGTCCTATGTGATCTCGCCCAGCGTGCTCGCCGCTGTTCAGCCCGATCCGGCCCATTCGCCGGACCAGCTGTCCGCGCGCTGGCTGCTCGCGGTCGCCGTCCGCCTGGTGCGGGATGTCGGCGCCCTCATCACCGGTGCGCGGAAGGCCCGGAAGCGGGTTGCCACTTTCGCCGCCGACGGCGAGGTGCGGTTCGCCTCCGCGGCAGACCGCGCCGCGTTCACCGAGGAACTGTCCAGTGCCCTCACGTCGCTGGTCCGCAAATACCACGACGAGCAGAGCGACGGCGGGCGCCGCCACCGCGTGGTCGTCGCGATCCATCCCACCGTCACACCCCAGGCCCGTACGGCCGAACCAGATGCAGCAGACGCAGCAGACGCCGAGGAGGCCTGATGTCGAACAACTTCGAGATCCGCAAAGAGGTCGTGCTGGAGGCCACTCCGGAACAGGTATGGCAGGCGATCGCCACCCCTGAAGGGCAGGCGGGCTGGTCCCCCGATCCGTACACGTCCCTGGAGGGTGTCCGCGTGGAGCGCGAGTCGCCCACGCGTCTGAGCGTGCGCACCCCGGAGGCACCGAACGGCGCGTTCCACGCGTTCGAGTACGTCCTTGAGGCACGCGAGGGCGGCACGACCGTGCTCCGGTTCGTGCACAGCGGCTTCCTCGGCGACGACTGGGACGCCGAGTTCAGCTTCGAAGAGATGACCCGGCGCGGCTGGGACATGTACCTGCACACGCTGGCCCAGTACGTGAAGTACTTCCCGGGCCGCCCCGCGACGTACGTCGAGGCCGAGGCACCACCGGCGACCTCCGCCGAGGAATCCTGGCCCGCGCTTCAAAGGGCGCTCGGACTGACCGGGCCGGTCGGGGTCGGTGAGCCCGTGAAGCTCTCCCCCGAAGGGCTCCCCGCGATCGAAGGCGTCGTGGACTACGTCGAGCCTGGCGGAGACCTCCTCGCCGTGCGTACGAGCGACGGGCTGTACCGCTTCCACAACCGGGCCGACATGGGAATGCCGATCGCCGTAGGCCACTACCTCTACGCACCCACCGACCGCGAGAGCACCCAGAAGGCGTGGAAGTCCTGGCTGGACGGCCTGTTCGCCTGATCGAACCCATCGGCGTCTTCTGGCGTACGACGGCGTAGGCGTTGCAGCCCGTCAACGCACACGGGACATCCCCCAGGGCCTGTCCGGCGGATCCGCCGGACAGGCCCTCTCGCGTGCTTCAGGGCTCAGGGCTCAGGGCTCATGCGGAGTTGAGTTCCGTTTGCTCATGGTCGCGCGCGCCGCGTCGCCGATCGTGTTCTCCACGGCGCCGATGCACCTCGGGCCGCATCCCAGGCATCCCACCGCAGGAGGCAGAACCATGACCGGACGGGGCCGAAGGACGACCGTCAGATGGATCAAGACCGGGGCGGGCGCCGGAGCGGCGGTCGTCGTGGCCGCGCTGCTGGCTCCGGACTCCCCGGCAGCCGAGGGCGACGGCGCCCTCACATGCACGACGGCCGGTAAGGAGACCAGGAGTTGCGTGATCTCCAAGGAGGGCAGCATCCCCGTACTGCTGCTGTCCGGGCACGGCGGTGACACCCGGCCGGGCGGCGCGCTCCCCCGGGAGTCGGACGCGGCCTTCGCCGAATACGGGGACGGGGAGGTGACGTTCACGAAGGGCAAGCCGTTCAGCGCCTTCGACGGCAACACGATCGAAGTCACCGACTCGATCTGGCGCAACTTCGGCGCGAAGCAGAAGCCGTACGTCGTCGAGTCGGACGTCGCGCGCGGCTTCGTCGACAACAACCGGCGTGCCGCCGGGGCTTGGCGGCACTTCGAGAACGGCTCGGGGGACGCCGAGGCCGCGTACGGCCTGTACCACGACAAGGTCGCCGAGTTCTGCAAGAAGATCGAGAAGGCCAGCGACCGTGCGCTGATCGTCGACGTCCACGGCAAGGGCGACGACAACCTGAACCGCGGCACCGGCGAGGGCGGCACCATCTCCGAGGCGAGCAAGGCAGGGATCAAGGAGGACTTCCTCAAACCCCTCCACGACGAGGTGCTGCGACAGGGCATCTACTCGAACGGGAGCAGCTTCATCCCGGCGGGCGAGGCGTTCTACACCGACCTCGAAGCCTCCGAGTCGCCCTTCAACGGCGGCTATACGACGAGGCATTACAGCGTGGAGAAGCTCGCGGGGTACGACTTCGCCGCCGTCGGCGGCAGTGAACCGGTCTACTACAAGTCCACGGGCGGCGGAGCCGGTGCGGGAGCCCCCACCGGCTCGCTGGTGACCTTCCCCGGCATGGACCTCGACCGGGGAAAGGCCGGCCGGAAGAAGACCCTCGACCCGCACGTGAGTCTCGCGGCGGACGGCGAGACGGGCGGCGGGGCGAAGGACGGGACGAAGAGGGTCGACGGCGCCGGGCCCGCGGGCCGGAACGCGCTGTACGCCGACGAGAGCGACCGGGGCCGGAAGGCCAACGCGAAGCTGACGGGCCAGATCACGAAGGCACTGGAGCAGGAGAGCCCAGGGCAGCCCGAGGGCGTCACCTATGAACCCCTGCTGTCCCGTACCGAGTCGCCCTGCCAAGTCGACGCCCTGCAACTGGAGATGGGGCCTTCGCTGAAGAACACGCATCCGGAGCGGACCGGCAAGGCCGTGGCCGCCGCCGTACAGCAGTACTACGAGCAGCGCATCAAGAAGTAGCAAGCAGCCACAAGCCGCTGCCGGGGTTCAGTTCCCTCTCCCCCTCAGATACTCCTCCTTCAGGGTGCGTCTGCTGCGTACTCCCAGCTTCCGGTAGATGTTCTGGAGGTGGTTGTCGACGGTGCGCTTGGAGAGGGTGAGCGCCTCCGCGGCCTCGGCGTTGCTGAGGCCCGCGCATACGAGCTCCGCGATCTCGGCCTCTCTGCGCGTGAGGTGCCTCGCCGCTCCCAGCACGGCGAGGCCGGGGCTGGAGGCTCCCTGGCAGTGCCGCCGCAGGGAGTTGGAGAAGTTCTCGGCCGCCGCGGCCTGTCGCTGTTCGCCCTTGTTGCCCCAGTGCACGGCGGCCGACGCGGCGGCCTCTGCGGCGACCAGAAGGGAGCCCGTGCGTTCCAGGGAGCGCGCGCTGTCGAGCAGCCCCGACGGGTCGGCTCCGGCGAGGGCCTCGACGTAGGAGAGGCGGGCGGCGAACAGATCGCCGTCCATGTCCCCCGAGATGTCGCGCAGCCTCGGCAGCGCGCCCTTCGCGTCGCCGAGCCGCGCGATGTCCGTGAGGAGTCTGGCCTCGCTGGCGAGATGGCCGGCGGTCCGTGCCGATGCGGCGGCCTCCCACAGCAGCTCCCGGCCCTCCTGCACTCTCCCCTGCGCGACGGCCGACCACGCCCGGCCCGCGGGGAGTTCGGAGCGGAACGCTCCCCAGTCGGGCAGGCCGGCGCACTCGCTCAGCGCGCGCTGCGCCGTCGCGACGTCGCCTCTCACGGCGGCGGCCTCCGCCTTGCGTGCCAGGGCCATGTGCAGCGTGCCGCGCAGGGAGTTCCGGCCGGCCACCGACGCCGCCTGGGAGGCCCAGCGTTCGGCGTCGCCGGGACGGCCGCGCAGAAGCGAACACCGCGCGAGCGCCGCGGCGATCCACGCCTCCGCACCGGCCGCGTCGTCGGCCAGCGCCTCGCCCCAGCCCTTGTGGCCCGTCCGGTAGGCCTCTTCGAGCCTGCCGCCCTCCTCCAGCGCGAACATCAGCGTGTTGAGGTACTGCACGGGATGCGGGATCGCCGGGGAGTCCTCGAACGTGACGCGGTCCTCGTACGCCTCCCGTGCCAGCTCCAGGCCGTCGGCCACCCGGCCCGTCGCGACCAGGGCCGCGGCCCTGGGCCCCTTGCCGATGATGCCGACGTGCGGGTCGCCGGCGAAGGCGAGGTCGCGCAGGGCGTGCAGCGTTTCCGCGGGGCGCCCGAAGGCCATGAGGACGGCTCCGCGGGCGGCCGTCAGCACGGCGCGGTGGCGGGGTTCGCGGATCTCGCGCATCGCCTCCGCGACGGTCTCCAGGGCCCTCTCCGCGTCGATGACTCCCCAGGCGAACAGGCGGCATCTGCCCAGCGCGACGAGCAGCAGGTCGCGCTCGTGGACGGCTCTCTTCGCCGCCTCGCCGAACGCCTCCTCCGCGCCCGTGAGTTCACCGATCTCCAGGAGTGACTCCGCGAGCAGCAGCCGTGGCCGGAAGTCCTCGCCGAGGCGGCACGCGGCCTCGGCGAAGTCGCACACCTGGCGGAACTTCTGGTCGCGGCGGGCGAGTTCGGCGGCCCGCAGCAGGGTCTCGGGGTCCGCGGACCCCGTGGCGGCCAGCTGCCAGGAGGCGATACGGATCTTGTCCGTGCACCGTCTGGCGCCGCGCGACCGGATCAGGGCGGCCTCCTTTTCGAGTATCCGCCTCCTCTCCGATGAGGGGATCGCCAGCTGGAGCACGACCTGGTGTGCCGGGTGCCGCAGGGTCACCGAGTGACGGCGTCCCTCCCTGTTCGTCCGTACGAATCCGAGGGATTCCAGCTCGTCCGTCGCGTCGTCCGGCAGGCTGGAGGCGTCCACGGGCTGGCACAGGGCGATCCGGTTCAGCACGCTGCGAGCGGACGGTGTGACGCCGACCAGCCGCCGCTCCAGCAGGCCCTCCAGAAGGGGCGTCGAGCCCACTTCGGAGACGAGCGCCCACGATTCGCCGTCGTCGGCGAGGGCGCCGGACGACAGTGAGCACACGACGAACTCCCGCAGATAGCGGGGATTTCCCTCACTGACCTTGTGCATCATCGTGACGGTGCGGGGCTCCACCGGTCCGTCGAGCGCTCCGCGCATCGCGGCACCGACATCGGCCTCGCTCAGCCCCTCCAGATCGATCCGCCGCGCCGGCTCGCCCGCGAGGAGCGAGTAGGCGACCGGCTTGACCGCCCGCAGCGACGTCACCACGCCCAGCAAGAAGAGGGCTCCGGCTTCCAGCAGTTGCCCGGCCAGGCCCGCGGAGGCCTCGTCGAGCCCGTCGAGGTCGTCGGCAAGGAGCACGAACCTCCGTCGCCTGCCGGGGCGTTGGGCGCCCGGGCCGACGGTGTCCGTCAGGGCGTCGCGGGTCCTTCTGAACAGGGCGACCGGGTCGTCGACGCCCACGTCCTCCGGGAGGAGATGCGCGAGCGACGCCAGGGCGGCGGACGGGGATTCGGAGACGGTGACGGCCTTGCCCGTGGCATGACCGGCCTGTTCGGCCCTGCGCCGGCAGACGTGCGCGAGATGCGACTTCCCCACACCGTTCGGGCCGTGGAGGACGAACGCGTGGCACCGTTCGTCCGCGAGCGCCTCGTCGAACGCGGCGATCTCGCTCTCCCGCCCCACGAACGGCCAACTCATCGGGTCGACCATGTTTCCCCCTCTGCGGTGCCGGTCCCGGGCCGCACCGTCCGATGCGGGCGGCCGAACGCGCGGCCCGGTGGCTCCCGGTCTCTTCGAGGCTTGTTCCCTTCGGTCGATTCCGGTCGGCGTACGCGTCCCGTGTCCACAGGAGACGGGCTTGCGGGCTTGCGCGGTTGCGGCCGAGTGGCCTGAATCACCCCGTGCGGCGCCGGAGCCGCCAGAGCGCGACGACGGCGACGAGTGCCGCGAGGACGAGCACGAAACCCGTCTCCACGAGCTGAACGGGCCAGTAGTGCGAGGCGGGCTGAGCACCCAGACAGGCGTCGATGGAGTACTTGTGCTCGGCCTGGTCGTACTCGCACGGCCAGGCCGTGAAGCCGAACGGCCCGTCGCCCCGCACCGCGCGGCTCACCGTCGGCCAGATCTGCGTGCGCCACGGGTCGAGGACGTACGCGGCGGCCCAGGTGGCGGCGGCCCCGCCCACGAGCGCGAGCGGCGCCCTGCGGAAGTGGACGGCGGCGAGGAACCCGGCGGTCAGGCCGAGGAGGGCGTAGGCCACGATCGAGGGCCCCACGGCGAAGAAGTGGTCGTTGGTCTGGTACCCCGCCATCAGGAGACGGTGGGCGCCGGCCCAGTCGAGGAGGTCACGGCACAGCACGACGAGCACGCCCGTACCGACGGCGAGCAGGACAGCCGGGAGGACGAGCTTCTCCGCGAGCCAGCGGACGGGGCTGACGGACTGGGTCCAGGCCAACTCCGCGGTGCCGTTGGCCAGTTCGCGTGTCACCAGCGCGGCGCCCGCCACGGCCGCCATGAGGGGGACGACGTCCCGCAGCACCGCCACCATGTCGGAGACGGCGCTTTCGAACTGGAAGAGCTCGCTCTGCTGGAACCAGAGGCATTCGCGCCCGTGCGAAGTGGCGCACCGGGCCTGGAGCTTGGCGGCGGCCGCCGCGTCGGGGCCGAAGCGCAGCCAGAGCAGCACCCCCGCCATGAGCGCCGCGCAGGTCGCTCCGGCCGACAGGCCCATGCGGTGCAGCCGGAGTACGAGCGCCAGCCGGCCCAGGGACGTGCCTGTGCGGGACGCGGTGGCGGGGCCGCTCGCAGCGGGGGTCGTCGTCGTGGTCGTGGCGCTCATGCGGCGTCCTCCTGCGATCGGGGGTGCGGCGGGCGCGCGACGGCCGCCGGTACGGCGGTCCCCGTGAGAAGCGGCGGGACCTGGGAGTTGCGGATGTGCGCGAGGAGGACCTCCTCCGTCGTGGGCCGCTCCTCGACCCGGTCGCCCAGCGGTCCGCCGTGCGGGCGGACCAGGGCGGTGGTGCCGCGCCCGGCGGGGTGCTGCTCGATCACGGTGTGCCCGGCCCCGTCCAGGGCGGTGGTGCCGGTGAGCAGGGTGTGTGCCGCCACGACCTGCTCGATCTCGCCGCCGAGCCGGAGCCTTCCCCCGGCGAGCAGCAGCAGGAAGTCGCAGGAGCCCTCCAGCTCGGCGATGATGTGCGAGGCCATCACGATGGTCGTGCCGTACTCCGCGGCGGCGGCCAGCAGCGCTCCCGTCAGCCGGCGGCGCGCCAGCGCGTCGAGATCGGCCATCGGCTCGTCGAGCAGCATCATCTCGGCCCGCTTCCCGAAGGCGAGGGCGAGCGCGACGCGGGTGCGCTGGCCTCCGGAGAGCGAGCGGACCTTGGCGCCAGGCTTGAGGGCGTCGTCGTCGTAGGCGATCCGCTCGGCGGCCTCCTGGTCCCAGCGGCCCGCCGGGCCGTTGAACTCCGCGCCGTAGCGCAGTGTTTCCGCGACGGAGAGGTTCCCGTGCAGCGGCTTGCCCTGGGCGACGTACGCGATGTGGCTGCGCGCCTCGGCCGGTGTCCGCCCGAGCACCGTCAGCGTGCCGGAGGACGGACGGAGCAGGCCCGCCGCCAGCCTCAGCAGCGTGGACTTGCCGGCGCCGTTCGGGCCGATTAGGGCGCATACGTGGCCTCGGGGGAGCCGGAAGGAGCAGTCGTCGAAGACGGGTTGTCTCCGGCGCGAGTACGACACGCTCACTCCGGTCGCCTCCAGCGCTGCCGCGGCGTTGTTCATGCTGTCTCCTGCGGGAAGTGTTCGTCGAGGACGGAGTCGAAGAGGGCCGCCAAGTCCTCCCGGTCCAGGCCGCCTTGGCTGGCGCGGGCCACCCAGTCCTTGAGTTCGGTGCGGTACGGCGAATCGAGGGCGTCGGACGCGCCGAGCGACTGCCGGATGAAGGTGCCCAGACCCCGGTGGGCCTCGACCAGTCCCTCCCGCTCGAGTTCGCGGTAGGCCTTCAGCACGGTGTTCGGGTTGACGGCGGTCGCCTCGACGACTTCACGGGCGGTGGGCAGTTTGTCCCCGGGCTGAAGCAGACCGAGCCGCAGTGCCTGCTTCACCTGCTGGACGATCTGCCAGTAGGTGGCGACACCGCTGCCGCGGTCGATGCGGAACTTGATCGTTCCTGCCGTGGTCACTCAGCACCCTTTCACTAATTGAGTAGTGAAAGGGTGCGAGTCAGCCTCGCAGATGTCAACCCCTGTGGGTTTCCGCCCTGTTCGGACCGCCTCCCCTGCCCGCGCCGGTCCGGTTCATCACGGCCGCGCGTCTTCCGGGGCGCCGCGAGGAGCGCGAGCGCGAACCAGGCGCCGCCGCCGGGTGATCGGCGACGGCGCGGTCCCGCGACGAGCCGTACCGGGGCTGCTCTCTCAGCCACGTCGCCCGGGTCGGCTGGAGCCCCGTCGGCTGCCGGCGCCGGACGGGATCGTCGCCCACCGGCACGCAGGCACCGGGAGCTGAAGCACAGGCCGACTGGCCGGGGCCGCGCCGCCGCGGCCCCCGCGCGTCAGAGCTCGTCAGCGCTCGTCAGCGCTCGTCAGCCAGCCACCCGTCCAGGGCCCGCTTGCCGACATCGCACCGGTCGGTGAAGATTCCGTCCACTCCTGCGTTCAGCAGTGCCGTGTAGGAGTCCCTGTCGCTCTCGGGCAGACCCGCCTCTTCGAGACCGTGGACGTGAACTTCCAGTCCCGCTGCATGGATTCGGGCCACCGTGCTCCGGGTCGCCGTCTTCGCGGCAGGTGCGAAGACACTCGCGTACCCGGCGATCTCCCGGAGCGCCGCGTCGTCCGGGATCTCCTGCATCAGCCGCGTCCGGTTGCGGAGTTCGGAGAACCCGATGTCCCTGAGATGCTGCGCGACGAACGACTCCACATACAGGTCCGGCGTGGTCCGGCTGAGCTTCTCGGCCAGGAGACGCTTCAGGGGAGCGACGGCCTGCGCGTGCTTGGTCTCCACGTAGACCCGGACGCCTTCGGCGACCGCGTAGTCGAGAAAGCGGGCGAAGCGGGGAACCCTCAGGTCCTCCGGCGACGGTTCCGGGCCGTCCTGGAGGGCCGGATCGCCGCCGGTTCCGGTGAGCTGCTCCAGCTGTGCGGCCTTCAGCTCCCACACCTTCGCCTCTGCCTGCGCGGGAAACCGCTCCCTGACATCCGTGCTGTCCGCGAGGAGTTCGTCGTGGCGGCAGAAGAGCACGCCGTCGGACGAGGCGAAGACGTCCGCTTCGACGACGATGTCGTCCCCCACCGCACGCGCCGCCTTGTAGGCCTGCATCGTGTGCTGCGGCCAGATGTCGCTCAGTCCCCTGTGCGCGATGATCAGGGGTTTCGCCGCCTGCTTCACGGCGGGCGCGGCCGGTGCCCCGCTCGCGTCGCGGCTGCCGAACGCGGAAAGGCCGATGAGCGCCGCGATTCCCCCGGCACCGGCGGTCAGAACCGTCCGCCGGCCCGTTCCCTCGTCTCTGTGACGTCGACTCATGGTTGCTCCTGCGGGTTCTCTGTCTGGTCGGGATCCCCTTCTGCCGCTGCCGCGCCGGGACTTCGGGCGGGCTCCGGGCGCAGGCGCCGGGATGCGCGACGTCATGGCCCGCCGTACCCGTACGGCGGGCCATGGCGGACGGGGCGGGCCGGTCTCAGTCACACGTGGCCGGCTTCGCCTTCTCGCGGATCGTGCCGGTGTCCGTCGGTCCGACGGCGCTGTAGTTGTCCACGCGCTGGACGACTCCGAGAGGCGTGTCGTCGTCGTTCATCACGTAGAACGCCCTCAGGGTGCCGACCTGCTTGACCAGCTTCTGCTTCAGGGTGAAGGAGCCCTCGGTTCCGGGCTTGAGCTTGATGAGGCTCTCCTCCAGGTCTTCCTGGGAGTAGCTCTTCTCCGTGACCGTCGTGTGCTCGTCCTTCTCCTCGGTCGAGCCGCCGATCCCGAAGAGCGAACCGCCGCCGCCGGCCCCGTCGGGGCCGGTCACCGAGATCTCCGGAGCCAGGGACCACTCGCTGCGCTCCGTCTTGCCCCATGTGTGGCCGGTGCTGTCCTTGGTGCCGACCACGACCTTCTTGCTGATCTTCTCTTCCGAGACCTCCTCGGTGCAGTTCTCCTTCGTCGTACCGACCTTGAACTTCTCCGTGTACGTCTCGGGTTCGCGGTTCGGCGTGAACTCGCACACGGCCCGTCCCGTACGGCAGTCTTCGAGGACCGCGTCGACGGGGCGCTGGTTGGCGAAGTTCTCGGGGGTGTACTCCTCACCCTGGTACTCGGTGCACGCCTGCGAGTCCTCGAACGCGTTCTCCTTGATCCGGTTCCTGGCGATCTTCGGGTCGGTGATCCCGGCGTCCTCGTCGAATTCGCCGCAAGTCTCCGCCACCGCTTCGCCGTTGACGCCGGACGGCTCCAACTGGGCTCTCGGCAACAGCGCACCGCCGGGAGAGGTGTCCTCCCCCACGGCCGTCCAGCCGAACACCCCCGCTGCCGCCAGCAGCGCCGCGGTGGAGGCCGCCACCGCGGACCGCCGGATCCTCTTGCCCGGCTTGCCTCTCATCGGTCCTCCGCTCCTTCCCGGTCTCCCGGGAGTCCCTGGGAACTCCCCGAAGCGCCCATGGATCCGCCGAGTTCACGGAGATAC
Source organism: Streptomyces winkii (assembly GCF_032248595.1). Lineage (NCBI taxonomy): Bacteria > Bacillati > Actinomycetota > Actinomycetes > Kitasatosporales > Streptomycetaceae > Streptomyces > Streptomyces winkii. The sequence goes on from NZ_JASTTH010000004.1 coordinate 293,867, forward strand.
GGAGATCCCTGCCCGGCGGCACACCTCGTGGGAGGTCTGCGCGGTGGTCGAGGCCGGACCGGCCTTGTTCCCCCGGGTTCCCCCGGCCGGAAGGCCAGGCCGCGCAGACACGGCTCAAGAGTCGCCGCGGGGTCAGCCGTGGAATAGAGCATTCGATGCTCAAAGCGCCGGTGAGTCGTCGCATACGCCCATGTCCGGCCTCAGTCCTGCGCCGAACGCCCGGCCCGGCTCAAGGCCGTGATCCGGGCGCCGCACACCCCGCCGGACGAACGCGCCGCGGCCCAGTGGGAATTGGCGCGCCGGCCGCGCGACGCCGGCCCCACGCGCGTACGCAACCGTGACGCGGTGGACGGGCGCCCACGCGGCCATGTCCGGGCGTTCGGGCTCTCGCGGATCCGGCTGCGCGACATGGCGCACCGCGGGATATCCGCCCGGCGTACGGAAGGCGAGCTGGCAGGGCGCGGGCGCAGTCTCGCCCCACCGGGCGGTCTCCGATCGCGGTGCGGGCACGTCACGTACACACTCGCTGTACGGGTGCCGTCTCCCGGCCCCGTAGCCACTCGTCAGTCCACGTCCGGGAGGGCGAATTGAGAGTCCTCGGCGTTCCGTTCAACTCCTCCGGCCTCCCGGACGGTGTGGCGCGTGCGCCGCGAGCGCTGCGGGAGGCGGGACTCGTCAGCCGGCTCCGCGCCGGGCGGCCGGACGGGGGCGTGCACGACGCGGGCGACGTGGACGTCGGCGTGCTCAGCCCGGAACGGCACGCGCTCTCGGGGCTGAGGGCGCTCCGGGGCCTGGAGACGACCACCGGCTCGGTGCGCCGAGGGGTGGCGGACGCGCTGGATGCCGGCGAGCGTCCCCTCGTGGTGGGCGGTGACTGTCCCGTCCTGCTGGGCTGCCTGAGCGGTGCGCGCGATGTCGCGGGCGAGACCGGCTTGTTGTTCGTCGACGGCCACGAGGACGCGTGGGCGCCGGATCTCAGCACCACCGGCGAGGCCGCGGATTGCGAACTCGGACTTCTTCTGGGGCTGAACAGGGGGAAGCTGCCGCGGTCGCTCGTGCGGCTGCTGCCGGAGGTCGATCCGTCCGCCGTGGTCGCGCTGGGGCCCCGCGACGCCGGGGAGTTGGCGGCGCACCGGATTCCGTCGCTCGCGGGCCACATCCTCATGCGCACGCCGGACGAGCTGCACTCGTCTCCGGACGCCCCGGGGACGTACGCGCGTGAGGCCACCGATCGCATCCTCAGCCGCGTGGACTCCTGGTGGCTGCACATCGACCTCGACGTGCTGTCGACCGAAGCGCTGCCCGCCGTCGACTACCCGCAGCCCGGCGGGCTGACCTGGCCGGAACTGGAACTGCTGGCCTCGACCGCCCTGCGCGCGCCCGGCTGCGTAGGCATCACGCTGTGCATCTACAACCCGGACCTCGATCCGGGGCTGCACCACGCCGGCCGCATCGTGCGGCATCTCAGCCGGATGTGCGGGAGCGACGGGCAGCGCCGGGGACAGGACGCCTGCGGCGCCCGGCGTAAGCGCGGGACGGCGCAGGGCGGACGTCAGGCGGGCCGGGACCCGCCGCGGTTCACTCGTCGGGCTGCTTGACGACCTCGGCCAGGTAGAACTTGAAACCCAGGTAGCCGGTCCAGAGCGTCACCGCGATCAGCACGGCGGGGACGGCGTAGAGCAGTACTGCGTAGACAGCCACGTTCTTCTCCTTTCACGAGCCCATGCCGGGAGCCATGCGGTCCGGGGCCGGACCGGGTGCTTCGGCCGCACCGCCACCGGGGGTGCGCGGCCGGTGGCGCGTCACCGCGTGAGCGATCACGAAGGCGACCAGATTGACGGCGGCGCCCACGACGATCGGGTCCAGGCCCGTCCGCTCCTGGAACCAGACCAGCCAGACGAGCGTGGCGGCCGCTCCCGCGAGGATCGCGGTCACGCCGGCGGCCTTGGACCTGCTGCCGAGGAGCACGGCGAAGAGCAGGGGTATGACGACGGTCGGCGCCCAGAACGAGTACGCGTAGATCAGCGCGTCCACGATGGACGGGACGGCCAGGGCGAACAGCGTCGCGAGCGTGCCGACGAGCAGGGTGAGTCCGCGTTCCAGGGACAGCTTGCGCCTCGTGCTGACCGCTCCCGGCACGAGCGGCTGGTAGACGTCCTTCACGAACGCGACGGCAGCGGCGTTGAGATACGAGCTGGCCGTTGACATCACCACGGCCAGCAGCGCCGCCACCACCAGCCCGACCAGCCCCGCCGGAACGAGCTTCATCACCAGCGTCGGTATCGCCTGGTCCGGCTCGATGTCCGGATAGAGGGCGAGGGCGATCAGGCCCAGCGTGGCGGCGACGAAATAGAAGAGGAAAGCGAAGATCCCGGTGAGCGCGAACCCCCGCCGGGCGTGCCTGCTGTCCGGGGTGGAGAACGTCCGCTGTGCGTATGGCGGTACGAGCGTCTCGCCCAGCAGGAACGCCACGAAAAGCCCCGCGAAGGCGGCGAGGCCGTAGCCGCCGCCGATTGTGAGATGCGCGTCGGGAAGCGAGTCGACCAGACCGGACGGGCCGCCTGCCTTGCCGAGTGCGAGAAGCAGAGTGACGGGAATGAACACGCCCAGGAAAACGAACTGAAGCATGTCGGTCTGAATCACGGCCCATGCTCCGCCGAAGCACGAGTAGAGCACGACGACGGCCATGCCGATCGCGATCGAGGGCCCGCTCGGCAGATCGAGCGTGGCGTTCACCACAGTGCCGATCGCGAGGGCCTGCGCACCGAGAATCCCGGCGCACAGCAGGATCGACAGGACGCCGGTCAGCAGCCGGCCCGGCCTCCCGTAGTGCTCGTCCATGACGTCGCCGACGGTGTGTGCGCCGGTGTAGCGCTTGAGCCGCGGCGCGACGAACAGGCCCACGAGCAGAAAGCTGACGGCGTATCCGAAGAACGCGAACATGTAGACGTAGCCGTCGGAGAAGGTCTTCCCCGCCATTCCCAGCGATGCGCCTCCGCCGAGGAACGACGCCGCGAGAGAGCCGAAGAAGACCGGCCAGATGATGCGGTTTCCGGCCACGGCGAAATCCTCCTCGGACTTCACCTTCCGAATCGTCTGAACTCCGATGACGACGAGGAGAACGAAATAGGCAACGAGCATGATCCAGTCGAGAAGCCCCACGGTGTTCACCTTCCTCCGCGAACAGCGGGCCAGGTAGAGGGCCATCACAGTAGGCAGGGCCGTGATCCGCGTCATTGTTCGAAGTGACCCGGATCATCGGGCTTCTCGCGGTGTCTTTCGTACGAAGCGTCCAGTGCGGCTCGGGGGCGAACGGGGTTCAGCCGCCGTCCAGCTGGTCGACCAGGCACGCGAGATAGACCGCCGTCGCCTCGGCCGGCTCGCGGATGTTCCTGCGGGTCAGCTTGCTGATCTTCTCCAGCCGGTAGAGGAGCGTGTTGCGGTGGATGTGCAGGCTCTTCGCCGCCCGCACCAGGTTGAATCCGGACTCGTGCCACGCGACCAGGGTGGAGCGCAGCGCCGCGCCCGCGGGCTCGTCGGCCAGTCCGCCGAGCCGGGCGGCGGTGAACCTCGCGCGCGCCTGCTGCCCGGTACTCGCGAGGAGTTGCTGCACCCGCAGGGCGCGGACCGGGTAGACGTCCCGGCCGGGCAGGGCCGCGGGCCCGATCCGCACAGCGTCGTCCGCGTCCGTGTACGAGGCGTGCAGCGCGGGCAGGTCCGACGCCGCCTCGCCGAAGCCCGCGTGTGCCACGGCGCCGTGGCGGCGCCGCAGTTCGTGGAGCAGATCGCGGCACCGGGCCTCCAGCCCGTACGCCCAGTCCTCACCCGCGGGCAGGCGGCACAGCACGGCGATGCGGCCCGCACGCATCTCCGCCACCACGTCCTGCGGGCCGTTGAAGATCTCCCGTGCGGTGCGCAGCGGAGAGGAGGTGCTCGGGAGGATTCCCGGCGGGCCTGCCCGGGGTCCAGCGTCCCGAGGGGCCGTGACGACGAGAACCGCGGCCCTGGGCAGGAGAAGGTCGACGCCCAGCTCCGCGGCGCGCGCCACGACGAGGCCGGGGTCGGCCGAGCCCGGGTCGAAGAAGGCCACGTCCCGCAGCAGGTCCTCGCGCGCCCGCTCGCGCACCAGGCGATGGCGCAGCAGGACCGACTCCTGCAAAAGGATCTCGGTCTGCCGCCGTACGACGAGGCCGAACTGCCGCACCCGCCGAGGCGATCCGGTGAGACCGACGGTGCCGGCCGGCACCCCGTCGAGCACGATCGGCAGCGTGATGCCGGGCCGCACGCCGCGCAGCCGGGCGGCCTCCTCCGCCGAGTGCGTACGGGCCTGGAGGGTCCGGAGCACTTCGATCGACGCCTCGTGGACAGTGCCCACGCGCGAGGTGTCGCCACTGCCGATCACCGTCCCGTCCCGGTCGGTGATGAGGACGTTCAGGCCGATGACGGCGCTCGTCTCCCCCGCGATCTCCTGCGCCAGCTCCGGGGTCAGGGCCGCCGCCTTGCCGGGTTCCGCCATGGCCCCTCCCGCTTGCTCCCGCCCGCCCCCACCCGTGCCGTCGGACCAACCATACGAAGAACACCGCCCGGTCCGGCAGTCTCTTGGACGCTTCGGCCGATGCCCGGGCACGGCCGGGCTGTCTAAGGTCGTCGGCGGCCCGGCGCACCGGAGCCGCGCCCGCGCACCGGACCCCCGCTCGCACGCACGGCATACGCATCCGCATCGCTCATGGGAGGCAGCCCACGTGACCACTGAACGCAGGACCGAGTCCGTGACGGTCGTGGGCGGAGGCCTCATCGGGCTGTGCTGCGCGTACTACCTGCGCGAGGCGGGCCTGCGCGTCACCGTCGTCGAGCGCCACCACGTCGGAAGCGGCGCGTCCCGCGGCAACGCCGGAGAGGTCTGCCCCGACCTGGTCACGCCACTGCCGGCGCCGGGCGTCATCGGTCCCGCGCTCCGCACGCTGCCCCGTCCGGACAGCCCCCTGTACATCCGGCCGCGCCTGAACGCCGAACTGGTCCGGTTCCTCGCCGGGTTCGCCCGCAACTCCACGCGCCGCCGCCATGCCGAGGGTGTACGGGCGCTGTCGCGGCTGGCGGCGGGCAGCTTCCGGCTGTTCGAGGAGCTGGAGGCCGCCGGGGTCGACGCCGACGCGGTCAAGCGTGGCTTCGTCTTCGCGTACGCCTCACCGCGGAGCGCGAACCGCGCGCTCAGGGGCTTCCGCGAGCTCGGTGCGCCGCTCGGCTCCGGGGTGGTTCAAGGGGCCGAACTCGCCGAGCTGGAACCGGCCTTGGGGCCCGGTGCGGTGGCGGGAATCCTCGTCGAGGACCAGTGGTCCGTGGTGCCCTCGCTCTTCGTCGACCGGCTGGCCGGTGTGCTGCGCGAGCACGGGGTGGAGATCGTCGAGGGCGCCCGGGTGACCTCGGTGTCCGAGTCCGGAGGACGCACTCACGTGCGTACGTCCGCGGGCGACGTCACAGGTGACGCCGCCGTCGTCGCGGCCGGGGTGTGGTCGCGCGGGCTGTGCCGGGGGCTGGGCGCCGACGTCGGCCTCTTCCCCGGCAAGGGCTACAGCTTCTCCGTCGACGCGGATCCGATGCCGCGGCGCGTGGTCCATCTCGGCGACGCGCGCGTGGTGTTGACCCCCATGGGAAAGCAGCTGCGGGTCGCCGGGACCATGGAGTTCGACAGCGACGCGGACGCCTTCCACCCGCGCCGGATCCGGGCGATCGTCAACGCGGCGCGCGGCTGTCTGAAGTCGGCGGACTGGGCGGCCCGGCACGAGGAGTGGGTCGGGGCCCGCGTGATGACGCCCGACGGTCTGCCGGCCATCGGCCTCGTCCCCGGGCGCTCGCGGGTCTATCTCGCCTCGGGTCACAACATGCTGGGGCTGATGCTCGGTCCGGCCACGGGACGCATGGTCGCCGGTCTCGTCACGGACCGTCCCGACCCGGCGATCAGTACGCTCCTCTCCCCCGGCCGGCCGGCCCTCCGGGCGTGATCTGCTCCGGCGGCCGGCCGGGGGCGTGAAGCGGGCGCTCAGAATTCGGAGTTGATGACCGCCTCGACCAGGACCTTCCCCTCCGGCGTCAGCCGGACCTCCCCGCCGCCCTGATCGACGACGGCGAGGCCGCGTTCCTCCAGGGAGCGGAACCTGCCGGCCCACGGCTCCTCGAAGAGCGACGATCCGGGGAAGCGCCGCCGGTGGAGCTCTTCGCTGAGGGGGCGCAGCGTGGAGAGGGCCATCTTCACCGACCTGGCCTCCTGTGCCTCCTCGCTGAACCGGGTCGCCGACCCCAGCGGCACCCGGCCCGCCTCGACGGCCTCGGAGTACGTCTTCCAGTTGACGTCGGTGATCGCCTCCGACGTGCGGCAGCTGGAGCTGCCGCCCAGTCCGATCGCGACCTCGGCCTCCTGCTTGTCCTGGTCGACCATGATGGCCTTCCACTTCTCCGGGCCGAGGCCCTCCCGCGCGAAGTACATCGTGGGCTGCTCGCGGTAACCGCCCTGTTCGAGGCCCTCGGTGAGCACCTCGCGCATCTGGTACTGCTCTCCGAGCGCGGGCCACCGGTGGCCGTTCCGGACCAGCTTGGCCCGGTAGTCGGGCAGTTGCCAGGCGGCCGGCTGCACTCCGGCGACTCCCGTGCGGGTGTCGCTGTAGGACTTCAGGTGGAGCTTCGTGCAGACCACGGCCGTCAGTTCGTTCTCGAGGACGATGTCGAGGTCCCGCCGCACGCTGTCGACGGTCTGGTCGAGCAGCCCGTACATGAGGTCGATGCTGGTCCAGTCGAAGCCGATGCGCTGGGCGTTGCGTATGAAGTCCACGCACATCTGCGCGGTGTGCTCCCGGCCGCACTGCTCCAGCACCGGGTCGTCGAAGGACTGCACGCCGCTGCTCAGCTTGGTGCAGCCCAGCTCGGCGAGGAGCTCCAGCTTCGCGGGCGTGAACGTGCTCGGGTCGCCCTCGAAGCGGATCGCCGTGTCCGGGGTGAAGTTGAAATTCTCCTTGTAGAAGTCGAGCAGCCGGCGGATGGCGTCGGCCGGCAGCAACGAGGGGGTGCCGCCGAAGACGTTGAACTCGCCGACGGGTGCCGACGCCAGGTGCGGCACCTCGCGCAGCCACAGTTCGGCCTCGCGGATGTTCCAGTCGACCCACTGGGTGGCCTTGCTGTCGGCGACCTCGGGCGCCCCCTTGACCAGCACGACGGGGTACTGGCAGAAGCGGCAGCGGTAGGCGCAGGTGGGGATGTAGGACCACAGGTGGATGGGTGCCGTGGCGGCGAGCTGCTCGTCGAGATCGGAGAGGAAGTCCGCCGGGGAGTAGTCGGGGATGTTGCCGGGGAAGACGTGCGCGCCGAACGGGTCCTCGGTCACGTACTCCAGCAGATGGCGGTTCTCGGGGGCGGCCAGCCGCTCCAGCACCGCCGGTTCCGGGTGGCGGGGGTCGGTCTGCCGCAGTGAGTCGAGCGACTCCTCGTACGTCTGGTACGTCCCGTAGAGGTCCCGGTGGCCGATGTCCATCAGAACACCCCTCCGTTCCCGAAGTAGTTGTGGGCCTCGCCGGATTCGCGGTCCTCGCAGAAGTACCTGACGAACTCCGTGAAGCGGTCCTCCGGCACGTCCCGCAGACACTCGGGAAGCGGCGGCGGGTGGCCGATGTCCTCGCCGACGGTGGCGCGCAGCCGCGCGAAGATCTCGTCGGCGAACTCGAAGTACAGCCGGTAGGACGGGGTCTTGTACGAGTGGATCGGCGTGAAGTCGGTCATGCGCATCTCGTCGGTGATCTCGGCGATGCGCCGGCCGAGCCGCTCGGCGAGCGACGCGCCGAAGAACTCGACGACAGCGTCCTCGGCGAGCAGCGACGGCGTCAGCAGTACGGGCAGGATCGTGTTCTTCGGCGTGAAGTCCTTGATGGAGAACTCCCATGCCTGCCGGGCCTCTTCCTCGGTGAGGTCCTGCGGGGCGGTGCCGCCGGGGTCGGAGTCCGCAGCGGGCTCGGAGACGCGGATGTCGCGCATGACGATGATCCCGTCCGAGCCGTAGGCGCGCCCGGTGATCACTTCGTCGATGGCGTGGTTCACCCGGCGGGGGTTGATCTCCACGCGCGACGCGGGGACGTACGTGATGTCCTCGCCCGAGCCGCGGACGAGGATCCCGAAGTCCCAGTCGTCGGACAGGTGGTTGACGAACCTGCCGTTCTGGAGCTGGTAGAAGATCTCGATGCCGCCGACCTTCTCGTAGGCGTCGCGGTCGACGGCGAAGCCCTTCCCGTCGGGAAAGCCGCCGAACAGCGCGAACGTCACGGCGCGGCAGCGCAGCGTGCGCTGGATGGCGTCCCACAGACGCGGCCGCCCGGTGAAGTGCTCGGGCGCGTAGTAGTAGTCGCACACGCCTATCGCGGCCTTGCCCGAGTCCATGGCGGTCAGCAGCTCCCACAGCCACCGCTCGTCGACGCGGCAGTCGGCGTCCGCCGACACGAGGTAGAAGCGCCGCTCGGCGTCGGCCTGTTCGCGCCGGACGCTGCGCTGCGACGCGAAGTCCATGCCGGTCTTCCGCGCGCAGGCCACGCCCTGTTCGGGTTCGGGGACGATGTGCAGGGCGAGGTCCGGGTGTTCGGCGGCGAAGCGGCGAGCGATGCTCACCGTGTCGTCCGTGGAGTTGTTGTCCACGAGCACGACCTCGTACAGCGACTTGTCCAGCGGGCCGTGCGCGCCGCGCTGGCCGTGGAGCGACGCGAGCACGGCCGGCAGGTTCTCCGCCTCGTTGTAGACGGGGAGCACGACGCTCATGCGGGTCGCCTCCCCCATGGGAGGCAGGAGCAGCTCGCTCAGCAGCTCGCCCGCCCTGTCCTCGCCGAAGTGCCGCTCTCCGAGCCGGTGGTTGAAGTCCGCCATCTCCTCGCGCTTCCTTTCATCCAGGATCAGCTCGGCCACGCCGTCCACGAAGGTCTGCGTGGGCAGGTCGCCGTCGGTGAGTTCCATGACGGGGGCGCGGAATCCCTTGTCCCCGTAGACCGTGTCGTAGAGCTGGTAGCGGGTCGTCAGATACGGGACGCGCGAGGCGATCGCCTCGCCGATGGGGTTCCCGTAGCTCTCGTAGTCGTAGGAGGTGAGGAACGACGCGACGTCGGCGTGTGCGAGCAGGTCGCGCACCGAGTAGCCGTGGCCGCGTGCGGCGCCGACGCCGGCCTCGTGCGGTGCGAGCCGCCCGCCGAAGACGACGCGGTCGCGCACCCCGAGGGACTCGGCGAGGCGGACGAGCCTTTCATGCTCCTCCGGCGACTCGGCCGTGTCGCCCGCGACGAAGAGGCGGACGTCGGCCCGGTCCGCGAGGCGGGCCACGAGGTGGATGTCCCGGTCGATGCGCTTCTGCGGGATGATCCGGGTGAAGCGGGCGATCAGCGGGGCGTCGTCGGGGATGCCGAACTCCTCCCGGAATCCGCCGCGTTGGCCGCCGCCACGGCCCGCAACCCGGCCGGCACCGTCGCCGTCACGCCAGTCCCGCCCGGTCGCATCCCCATCCCCATCCCCGGACCCGGACCAGGCCCGGGCTTCGACGGCGGGCGTGTGGGAGAAGGTGTTGGGCAGCACGTCGATGGCATCCAGGTCCGGCACCCATTCGAGGGTCCTGTTGCGTGCCTCCTCGTGCAGCGCGATGTAGCGGATGTGCGGCGAGTTCACCGGTGCCACCGTGCGGGGGTAGGGGAAGGTGCCGTACTTCCCGGTCCCCGGCTCGCTCTGCCACATCAGGTCGTGGTCGCGCCACAGGACGAAGCGGCCCAGCCGGTGCCGTTCCCCGTAGCGTGCGATGGCGGAGTAGAGCGCCTTCGTGTACGTGATGTTCTCCGGCAGCGTGCCGTTCTCCACCATCACGAACGACACGCCGAGCCGCTCCCAGGTCTCCACGATCCGCTCGCTGATCGCCTCGGCGGCGGCCTCCACCCGCGGCAGAAGATGCTCGCCTGCGCCGTCGCGCACGCACTCGCGCAGTACGTCGGAGACGAACTGCTGGTCGTAGCCGGGGACTTGGGCGAGGCCCTCGACACGGTCGAGCCGTATCCAGCCGGGCAGCAGCGCCGCCTCGTCGTCATAGGGCCGGAAGAACGCGTTCTTGTCCGCCTTCACGTCGTAGCCGAGGTCGAGATGCACCTTGTAGCCCCGGTCGCGGAAGTGGCGCGCTGTCTTGACGAACTCCACCACCACACCGGAGATCGGCGTGGCATCGAACGATATTCCCCACAGGACGGTCATGGACTCCGGTACTCCTGCCGTTGCTTGCCGCTGCCCCGCTGGTCCAGACATTAGGCAACCACCGCAGAGGTTTGAGGAGAACACCGCGATCCGATCAACTTCCGCCCACGGAAAGGCAGATGCCAATAGCCTGACCTCCCTCGCAGCCTGAGATCCGTCACCCACGGGTCGCCGACCGACCGACAGAAGGGGGACGCGTGGTTTCCCACCGCGCCGCCGTGGCCGTGGTGTTCGTCGTGAACGGCGGCCTGTACGGGGCATGGGCGGCCCGGGTGCCCGCGCTCGCCTCGCAGGTCGATGCGGAACCGGCCGCGCTCGGGCTGGCGTTGCTGGGCCCCAGCATCGCGATGATCGTGACGGCGCCGCTGGCGGCGCGCGCCTGTGCGGCGTGGGGTGCGCGGTTCGTCGTCGTGACGGCGCTCGTGGGTGCCTGCCTCGTGCTGCCGCTCGTGGGCCTCGCGGGGTCGCCCCTGACGCTCGGCCTCGCGCTGGCGGGGCTCGGCGGGCTGATGGGCACGGTCGATGTGGCGATGAACGTCGCGGCCGTCGCCGTCGTACGGGAGCTGGACCGCCCGCTGATGCCGTTCTTCCACGCGGGCTTCAGCGCGGGCGGGCTGCTCGGGTCGCTGGGCGCCGCGCTGGCGGCCGCGCTGACGGTGGCGCCGGCCGGGCACTTCTGCTTCGTGTCGGCGGCCGGGCTGCTGGCGCTGCTGGTCGCAGGGCGCGCGGTGCCGGGCGAGCGGCCGGAGCAACAGCAGCGCGCCGGGGGCACGTTCCGTGACGTCGTCGTGCGCCGGCGGCTGTGGCTGCTCGCCGCGGTGGCGCTGTGCGCCGCGGTCGCGGAAGGCACGTGCGCCGAGTGGTCGGCGCTGTTCCTGGTGCGCGAGCGTGAGCTCACGGAGTCGGTCGCGGCCACCGCGTACTCGGTCTTCTCGGTGACGATGGCGCTGACGCGGCTGGTCGGCGAGCGTGTGGAGTCCCGGTTCGGGCCGCACCGGGTGCTCGCGGGCAGCGGGCTCGTGGCGGCCCTCGGGCTGACGGCCTCGGCGGCCGTCCCCGCGGGTGCGGTGGCCTACGCCGGGTTCGCCCTCGCGGGCGCGGGCCTGGCGTTCTGCTTCCCCACGGCGATGGCGCTCGCGGGTGACGCGGGCCGGCGCGCCGACGGGGGCGGCGGCGAGCGGGAGTTGGGCTTCGTCACGACCGTCGCCTACGCCGGGTTCCTCGGCGGGCCGCCGCTGGTCGGCGGTGTCGCCTCGCTGACGAGCCTGACCGTGTCGGTCGGTCTCATCGGCCTGATGACCGCGTTGATCACCCCGACCGCTCTCGCCATACGCAAGCGCCCGCTCGCAGGGGAACGCCCGGCGGCACGCGAACTCCAGGAGGCGGGCCGCCAGGGCGGCGACGGAGGGGCCTGACCGTACGGCGACGGGCGACGCGCGCGACGCACGACGGGCGAGCGACGGGGCCCGCTGCCCGGCCCCAGCCTGTGCGGCCGAGGGCGCCGGCACCCTCAGACGGGGCTCCACTTCTGGCTGTCCAGGCCGTTGCAGTCCCACAACTGGAGCCTCTGGCCGGGCCGGACGTCGTCGTCCCGCACCGCCACGCACTTGTCCGCTTGCGGGTTGACGAGGTCGCTGCCCTCGCTGAGGCGGAACTGCTGCGCCGGGTTGCCGCTGCAGTAGGCGAGCTGGATCACGGTGCCGTTCTCGCTCGAACCGTTGGCGACGTCCATGCACAGGCCCAGCGCCCGCACCGTGCCGTCGCTCTCGAACGTCCACTGCATCGACTCGGCGTCCGAGCACGTGTTGATCTCCAGGGGCATGCCGTCGCGCCCGTCGCCCCCGGCCACGTTGATGCACTGGTCGGAGTTGTGGTTCCAGATCTTCACGGTGCCGTCCGGGCCGTTCCCGCCGCCGGAGCCGCCGGGCGGGTTCTGGGGCTGCGAGTCGTGGCCGTCGCCGTCCTGGGGCGGGCGGTCCTTGTCGCCGTCCCCGTCGCCGGACGATTCGGAAGGCGAACTGCGCCCGGGCTCCTTGTCCTTGTCCTTGTCTTTGTCGCCGTCTTTGTCCTTGCCGGGCGACGACTCGGCGGGAGGTGAGGCCGAGCCAGGGGCTTCGTTCTCCTGTCCGCCCTCCCACTCCGGGCCGGGCGTGACCCCCGGGCCGGAGACCCGCCTGTCCTCGTCGGCGCCGAAGAGCATGTACGCACCGGTCGACAACCCGGCGAGGGCGAGCGCCGCGACCGCGGCGAGCACCGCTCTGCGGGTGCGGCTCGGCGGCGGTGGCGGGGGTGCCGGGCTTCTCGAACCCGCGGGCACGATACGGGGGTTCACGGCCGTGACGACGCGGCTGGCACCGTCGTCGTCGCCCGAGTCCTCACCGGCGTGCGTGCCGCCGCCCCCGTACGGGCCGGTGTCCGTGATCGAGACCGTGCCCGTGTCCGAGCCGGTCTCGACGTACGGGACGGAGCGCGCCCGGATGTCCTTCTCATCCTGATCCTGCGATGAAGCCGGGCTCTCGCCCGGCATGCGCGGGGATTCGGCGGATTCGTGGTTCCGGGAATCCGCGTGGCCCTGCTGCTCATCACGGGAATCGGTCATCGCGTCCTCTCGGTGACGATGTGCTGAAAGGAAGGGAATGGCCTGGACGGCTCATCGCCGGGCTTCCGCGGACCGGCGGCGCATTCCGTGACGCGACGGTCGCGGTGAACAGCGCCATCAGGCGCTGACCTGCGGTGGGCCATTCCGTAATCGGACGGCTCCGAAAGTCGCGGGAATCAGGTCGTGACCTCCCGGCGGTATACGGCAACGGTGGCGCGGATCTCCCGCCAGCCGGAGTCCAGTCAACAGCGAAACAGCACGCGCGTGAAAGCTTCTGAGCAAAGAAAATGGCCGGAACGTAAGGGTAAGAACAATCGATTACGGGCCTCCGTCGCGCATTCAGGGATGGGGCTCTTTACAGCATGTGTCACCGCATGTCCGGGTGAATCACCGCCACGGCACTGGGACGGCCCGCGGCGTGCGATGCGAACCCTCGCTCCCGCAGGGAGGGCCCAATGGGCGCTGAGCGGCTGCGAGTTGGGACGGATGCCCGGAGGCGGTGCTTTCAGGCCGAGATGGGACGTCGCGACGAGCACGCGGTGCGCCGTTTCCGCAGCTCGAAGGGTCGTTTCCCGTTGAACGACAACTGATTTGTCCATATGCCGGACAGCTGGAGACCGGCCCGGCACACGGCTCCCACCTGGAACGACCCCTCCCCGGCCCCGAGTTGCTCAACGCTCTGTGACCGGAAGTGATCGTTCGGTGTGCATTCGCGGCCTGCTTGCGCCAGAGTCACCCCGTCCAACATTCGTCCGATATCTGGGAACTCAACCCAAGGAGTGTTCGTAATGCGGAACTTCGCCGTGCGGAACCACGTCAAGGTCCTCGGGACAGCGGCAGCGCTCGCCGTCGGCTGCGTGATGGGCGTCGGAGGCGTCGCCCACGCCGACTCCGTCGAGGCGGACAGCCTCTACGCACCGTCGGCGCTCGTGCTGACCGTCGGCAAGGGGCCGGACGTGGCGACCGCCGCCGTCCAGCGGGCCGTGGTGCTCAACTGCGCCCCGAAGCCGAGCGGCACCCACCCTGCCGCGGACCGCGCCTGTGCCGAAGTTCGGGGCGTCGACGGCCGGTTCGAGCAGCTCGCCGAGGCCGGTGCGCCGGGAATGACGTGCACCAGAATCTGGGACCCGGTCGTCGTCACCGCGGACGGCGTGTGGAAGGGCCAGCGGGTCTCCTGGCAGCACACCTACGCCAACTCCTGCACGCTGGAGAAGTCCGGCGGCAGCGTATTCGCCTTCTGACCGCTGGCCGGATGCGGCGCTCCGATATGAGAACGGTCATGCACTGATACGGCTTCAGACGCCGGGCGGTGGAAGGGAATTCACCATTCCGGTGCAGGGTTGCCACCCCGTGTTCCTGCCCGAGGAGAGCTGTGAGACCGAGACCTTCCGCCGTCCGTCCTGCCGCCGTCCTGAGCGCCGCCGCCCGAAGTCCCCTCGGCCGGGCGGCGGTTGGCCGGGGGGCGGTCGTCCGCGGCACCGCCGTGCTCGCCGCCCTGCTCTGCGTCGCCGCGGTCCCGGCCGCCCGGGCCGCCGCCGGTGACCCCGGACCCGTACGGGCCACGGCCGACGTCGAGACCCCTGCGGTCCACGACGACGAGGCGGGCGGCAACGCCGACGCCGACGACCCGGCCGTCTGGGTCGACCCGCACGACGCGGGGCGCAGCCTCGTCGTGGGCACGCTCAAGGAAGCCGGCCTGGACGTGTACGGGCTCGACGGACGGCGGCTCCAGCACATCGACGCACCGCCCGCACCCGGCGAGGACTCGCAGCCCGGCCGCTTCAACAACGTCGACATCGTCTACGGGTTCGGCCTGAACGGCCACGCCACCGACCTCGCGCTCGTCAGCGACCGCGGCCGCGACCGGATGCGCGCCTACGCCATCGACCCGAAGGCCGTGGCCGCGGGCAAGCCGCCGCTGACCGACGTCACGGCGCCCGGCGCCCGCCCCGTCTTCGCCGCGGACGAGGACGAGGTGGACGAGCAGCACACCGCGTACGGGCTCGCCGCGTACAGCGACGACGGCGACGCGTACGCGGTCGTCTCGCGCCGCGCCGAGACCCGGCTGAGGCTGCTGAAGCTCAACGAGGAGGACGGCAGGGTCGGTTACACCACCGAGGACACCGCCGACCTGCCGGGCTCCTTCACGCTGCCCGGCGGGAAGAAGTGGACGCCGTGCGCGGACCCCGGTGAGCACGCCCAGGTCGAGGGCATGTCCGTCGACCAGGAAAAGCATGTGCTCTACGCCGCCCAGGAGGACGTGGGCCTGTGGCGCGTCGACCTCGACGACGGCCGCTTCGCCGGGCCTTCGCTCTTCGACAAGGTCCGCGAGTTCGGGGTGCCGTGGACGTACGACGAGGAGAAGGAGGAGTGCGTACTCGACACGGACCACGACCCCGGCCACGGAGGCAGCCATCTCAGCGCCGACGCGGAGGGCGTCACCGTCTACCACGCCGGCGACGGCAAGGGCTATGTCCTGGCCTCCAGCCAGGGCGACGACACCTTCGCCGTCTACGGGCGCGGCGGACGCGGTTCCTACCTCGGGTCGTTCACCGTCACGGACGGCCCGGACACCGACGGGGTGCAGCACTCCGACGGCGCCACGGCGCTCAACGTCCCACTGGGCAAGGCGTTTCCGAGGGGCGTCCTGGTCACGCACGACGGCGAGGAGACTCCGGCCGACGGCGAACGGGAGGGCACCGACTTCAAGTTCGTCAGGTGGGACCGCATCGCCGGTGCCTTCCCCGAGCCCCTGATCGTCGACACGGACTCCTTCGACCCGCGCGACCCCGACTGACGCGGGGGCCACGGCACCGGGAGCGTCTCCGGGCCGCCGCCCCGGCTCACGCCGCGGGCTTGAGCGCGACTCCCGCCCAGATGGGAATGTCGCTGTCGCGCACCACTGCGCGGTCCCCGGCCTCGATATCCACCGGCTCCGGGCGCCACTTCTGCGGCGCCCGGAGTCCGGGTTCGACGAGCTCCAGGCCGTCGAAGAAGCGCGCGACCTCCGCCCGGGTGCGGGTGCGCACCGTCGAGCCGGTGTCCTTGAAGTCCTCCTCGATTCCCCCGGCCCGCTCGTCGAAGTCCTTCGTGACGTGGGTGATCACCAGGGCGCTGCCGCCGGGAACGGCGTCGAGGAGCGTACGGACCATGCCGTGCGCGTCGTACCCCTCGGGCAGCCAGTGCAGCAGCAGGCAGAGGGTGATCGCCACGGGCTGCTTCAGATCCAGGGTGTCGCGCAGTTCGCTCGACTCCAGGATGCCCGCCGGGTCGGTCGCGTCGGCCTGGATATAGGCCGTGGCGCCCTCGGGTGAGCTGATGTGCAGAGCACGGGAGTGGGTGAGCACGATCGGATCGTTGTCGGCGTAGACGACGCGCGAGGAGGGGGCGACGGCCTGCGCGACCTCGTGCAGGTTGGGCGAGGTCGGGATGCCGGTGCCGATGTCCAGGAACTGGCGTATGCCGTGCTCGGCGGTGAGATGGCGCACCGCGCGGTGGATGAACGCCCGGTTCTCCCTCGCGCTGGCCGCCGCCGCGGGGATGCTCGCGAGGACCTTCTGGGCCTGTTCACGGTCGGCCGCGTAGTTGGTCTTGCCTCCGAGGAGGAAGTCGTAGACGCGTGCGCCGTGCGGCCGGTCGGTCTGCAAGTCCACCGGAGCCTTCGGCTCGGCCTGCATCCACGCGGGCGTCTCATCCATCGCGGCTCCCTCGGTCACCGTCGGCTCTGGTCAGCAACTCCCCGTGATACTAGTCACGTTGGGCCGCGTTCCTCAGTCCGTAGGGCGGGACGGCACGCGTGAGAGTACGCCGGGCTCCGGGAAGTGAGCGGTCACACTGTTCGCCGGGGTGACGGGGCGGGTAGGCACCGGATCGGCCGCTCCGGCATCCGCTCCCCGCGCCGCTCCGTCCCGCCGCCCCGGCCCGTCCCCGTCCCAGCCCCGACTCGGAGAGCCTCAGTGATCACTCCTCGCCGAATGCCGTCGACACGGCGGAAGTTCACCGCTCCGCAGCGGGTCTGGTATGCGGCGTTCGGCTCCAACATGCACCGCTCGCGCCTCGACTGCTATCTGACGGGCGGCCGTCCCTCCGGCGGCCGACGGGCGCAGCCGGGGTGCCGCGATCAGCGGCCGCCCGAGCGCGCGTTGCCGGTCATGCTTCCCGGGGAGCTCTACTTCGCGCTGGAGTCGCCGGTGTGGACGGGCGGCACCGCCTTCTACGACCCTGACGGCGAGGGCAGCACGGCGGCCCGTGCCTGGCTCGTCACGGCCGGGCAGTTCTCCGACATCGCCGCGCAGGAGATGCACCGGCCGCCGGGCACGGACCTGGATCTGCGGGAAGTGCTGACCTCCGGCAGGGAGGAGACGGGGCCGGGGCGTTACGAGACGCTGGTCTGCGCCGGCGTCCTCGACGGCGACCCCGTACTGACGTTCACCGCTCCCTGGGGACGTACGGACGTTCCGGGGAACCCTCCGGCCGCCGCCTATCTGGAACATCTGGCGTCCGGGCTGGCCGAGTCGCACGGCTGGTCCGGCGCGCGCATCGCCGAGTACCTCGCCATGCGTCCGGGAGCCGCGGGGCACTGGAGCGCGGAGTCAGTCGCCGAGCTCCTCCAGCACACCGCGGTGGGCGCATAACAGCTCGGGCCCGGCCACGGGCCGCCGACGTACGGAGGGCTCCCGGGAATTGCGGGATGCGGGCCGTGACGCAGAGGTTTGTGTGCGCCGCGAGGTGCGAGCGAAACGGCCTGTAATGCCCTTGCGCATGCTCATGCGCAGTAGCCCCTTGCGGGGTGTGGGGGGCTCTCTCCACACCGCCCCGTCACGCCGTGCGTGAGCCCGTCTCGCCCGGACCATGCCCGTTTCCTGACCCGCCTTGTTCTCCTGCCTTGTTCTCCTAGCTTGTTCTCCTAGCTTGTTCTCCTGCCAGTTGTTTGCCTGTCGGCCGCCGACCGACGCCTCGAACGCTCCGTTTGGGGAGAAGCGGCTCGCAGGGGGCCCATATCTTCCGGAGCGGTCTCGCGGTGCCGCTCGGGGCAATTCCACGACGCCGCCGTCACGGTCTTACGGGCGGGGATTCCCGGGAGAGGCGAACTGCCGCGGCACGTAAAGCGCTTGGCGAGCCGCCGTAGGCGGTCTTCGACGCCGGGGGCCGCCTCGGCCCGGGGGATTGGGGCTACTGGCCGCCCCGAGAGGCGCCGTCACGCCGCCGTCCGCCCTGCGTCCGGGCCGGGGCGATGCCTCGCCCGGGACGCGGCACCGAGGGCGGTTCAGATGACCTGTCGGCAGTGGCGAGGCCCGCGCAACCGCTTTCCCTTGCTCCGTCTTCTTCGTGAAATCGGCGCCCGGTTCCGCGACTTCGCAGAAATCCTCCCGGAACGCACCGCGACCCGGAACAAGGCGATTCACGCGCAGCCGGACTCTCCGTCGGACGCCGCGTCGCCGGAAGGTTTCAACACACTCTCAGCGCACCGTCATTGCGACGGGTTTCACCACTGCTATTCGATGCGCGGCGGAAATTCAGCCGAGCAGGCCGTCGAGATGCGGAAGGCTGTGATCGAGTCGTTTCCGCTTGGCCAGCAGATATTGGTGGTTCTCCTTGTTCGGCGGAATCAGCAGCGGAATGCGCTCCGCGATCGTGATGCCGTTCGCCTCCAGGGCGTCCCGCTTTCTCGGATTGTTCGACAGGAGACGCACGGACTCCACACCGAGATCGTTGAGGATTTCGACGGCGACCGTGTACTCACGCGCGTCGACGGGAAGTCCGAGCGCGAGATTCGCCTCCACTGTGTCGAGCCCCTCGGCCTGCTGCAGTTGCAGCGCCTTCAGCTTCGCCAGCAGACCGATTCCGCGGCCTTCGTGCCCCTGGATGTAGATGAGGATGCCGGCACCGTCCTCGACCATCATCCGCATCGCAGTGCCCAGCTGATCTCCGCACTCGCAGTGAGTCGACCCGAAGACCTCGCCTGTCAGGCACTCCGAATGCACGCGCGTGAGAGCGCCGTGGGCGGCAATGTCGCCGTGCACGAGCGCGACTTGCTCTTGGTTGGTGCGGCGGTCCATGTATCCGATGGCTCGGAATTCTCCATGGACCGTGGGCAGCCGGACCTCCACCACCCTCTCGACGGCGGCGGTTTGCCGCGGAGAGCCGTTCACAGTGGGTTCCTTGTACGCCATGCGGCGAGCATACCCGTCGGCCAACTCCGCATCTGGTTTTTTAGGAGAATCCTCAACCGGGTTGCGTGTACGTGGAATTGATTGCACGGAGCGGAGGGGAATGTGCGGTTTCCCGGGCATTTCGTCGTCCATGGCGCCCGCTCAACCCCTCTGCCCGCCCGTCGCGGGCGAGCTTCCGCCCCGCGGCACCACGGCGAGTTCGAGTGCGCCTTCCGCGATGACCGGAAGCGTACGGACGTGCCACAGCCAGGCGATGTCCCGGCCGAAGGACCACACGAGAGCGGCGAGCGCGCCGCCCGCCACGAATACCGCGACCGGGCCCGGAACCAGTCCGGATCCGGCCACCACCAGCGCGATGCCCTGGACCGCCGCGACCGTCTTGCGTGCACGGCTGGGCGGCAGCGGACCCCTCAGCCACGGCAGCACGCGCTGGGCACCGACGAAGGCGTACCGGATGGCGCCGATGGCCAGCACCCACAGACCCACGAACAGGCCGACGAAGGCGCTGAGCACGAGTATCAGGAACGCGTCGACCTCCATGTCGAAGCGTGCGCCGAGGGCCGAAGCCGTGCCCGTGCGCCGGGCCACCAGGCCGTCGACGAAGTCGAGGACCAGCGCACCGGTGGCGATGATCGCGACCACCACGAGGGACGCGTCCCGGCCCTGGTCCGTGACGAGCGCCGCCGTTCCGCCGACGAGGACCGCTCTGCTCAGCGTGACGAGATCGGCCGGTCCGAGAGCGGGCTTTCCCGATCGCAACAACAAGGCACCGACGGCCGCCCCACAGGCCGTTCCCACGACCCAGCCCACGGGCCCGAGTCCGGTCACGGTCCACAGGACGGAGAGGAGCAGCAGCTGCCCCGCGAGTCCCAGTGCGAGCTGGAGTTTCAGCTGATCCGTTGCCCGCCTGTCGTGCCTGTGCTGGCTGCTCATCGCGCCTCCTGGTGCATCTGGCGGAGTCGAACGGGGCTGATTATGGTACGAGTGGCCGCTGAGATGTGAAGGCTTTGCAGTTGTTGTCATACCTGGAGGACACATAGATGGAGCGCACCTCTCTCGCCTATTGGCTGCGCTCCCCGGGCTCCGGCGAGATCCGTCCCGTCGCCCTGCGCTCCCCCGGTCCCGGCGAAGTCCTCGTCCGCACGCTCTATTCGGGCGTCAGCCGCGGAACGGAAACCCTCGTCTTCGGCGGACGCGTTCCCGAAAGCCAGCACGAGGTGATGCGGGCGCCCTTCCAGGAGGGCGATTTCCCCGGGCCGGTCAAGTACGGCTACCTCAATGTGGGAGTGGTCGAAGAGAGCGACTCCCCGGACCTCGTGGGCCGCACGGTCTTCTGCCTCTACCCCCACCAGACCCGCTATGTGGTGCCGGCGGACGCGGTGACGCCCGTCCCGGATGCGGTGCCCGCGAGGCGCGCGGTGCTCGCCGGCACGGTGGAGACCGCGGTGAACGCCGTGTGGGACGCGGCTCCCGCACTGGGCGACCGCATCGCCGTGGTCGGCGCGGGCATGGTGGGCAGCTGCGTGGCGTCGGTGCTCTCCCGATTCCCCGCAGCGCGCGTGCAGTTGATCGACGCGGACCCTTCGCGCGCGGCCGTCGCCGAAGCCCTCGGCGTGCCCTTCGCCCTGCCCGGCGACGCCGCCGGTGAGTGCGACGTCGTCGTGCACGCCAGCGCGTCCCAGGAAGGGCTCGCGCGGTCGCTGGAGTTGCTCGCGCCGGACGGGGAGATCGTCGAACTCAGCTGGTACGGCGACCGGCAGATCAGCATCCCGCTGGGAGAGGCCTTCCACTCGCGGCGGCTGGTGCTGCGCAGCAGCCAGGTCGGCGCGCTGCCGCCGTCGCGCCGCGCACGCCGCACGTTCGCCGACCGGATGGCGCTCGCGCTCGATCTGCTGGCCGCTCCCGAGCTGGAGACACTGATCACCGGGGAGTCCCGGTTCGGCGAACTGCCGGACGTGATGCCCCGGATCGCGGGCGGGGATCTGCCCGCCCTGTGCCATCTCATCACCTACGACGACGACACGCCTGCCGGCTGAGCGCGGCACGGCAGCCCAGCCAGAGCGCAGTACGGCAGACCCCGTACAGCCACAACCCGAACCCGCCCCACAGGAACGCGTACACGCCCGTACAGGAAAGTGAGCCGATGTACAGCATCACCGTTCGTGACCACATGATGATCGCCCACAGCTTCCGCGGTGAGGTCTTCGGCCCGGCACAGCGCCTGCACGGTGCGACGTTCGTCGTGGACGCCACATTCCGGCGCCGCGAACTCGACGCCGACGGCATCGTCGTGGACATCGGCGCCGCCACCCAGGAGCTCAGCGGCGTGCTCGCCGATCTCAACTACCGCAATCTGGACGACGAACCGGCCTTCGCCGGGATCAACACCTCGACGGAGATGCTCGCCAGGGTCGTCGCCGACCGCATCGCCGAAAAGATCCACTCGGGCGCGCTCGGCGAGGGAGCCCGCGGCCTGGAGGAGATCTCGGTGACGCTGCACGAGTCGCATGTCGCGTGGGCGAGTTACGAGCGTCCGCTGTGAGCGGTGCGGACGGGCCCGGCGGCACGTCCGCACCGCGTCCCGTCCATGTGGTGATGCCGGGCGACGTCGACGACCCGGACTCCGTCAGCGGCGGCAACACCTACGACCGCCGCGTCTGCCGCGAGTTGAGCGCGTCGGGGACGCCGGTGCGCGAGACCGTCGTGCCCGGTTCGTGGCCCCGTCCCTCGGCGGCGGCACGCGCCGCACTCGCGACCGTGCTGGGCGAGTTGCCGGACGGTGCCGTCGTGCTCGTGGACGGCCTCGTGGCCTGCGGCGTCCCGGACGTCGTCGTGCCGCAGGCCCGCCGGCTTCGTCTGGCGGTGCTGGTACATCTGCCGCTCGCGGACGAGACGGGGCTCGCGCCCGCGGAGGCGGCGGAGCTGGAACGGCTGGAGCGCGAGACCCTGCGCGCCGCGCCAGCCGCCGTGGCCACCAGCGACTGGGCCGCCCGGGAGATCACCGGACGGCACGGCCTGGAGCCCTCCCGCGTCCACGCCGTTCTGCCCGGCACCGACCCGGCTCCGCTCGCGCGTGGCACCGACGGGGCCTCGCGGCTGCTCTGCGTCGCCGCGCTCACGCCGCGCAAGGGCCAGGACCTGCTGGTCGAGGCGCTGGCCGGGCTGGACGGACTGCCGTGGACGTGCGAGCTGACCGGCCCGCTGGACCGGGCGCCCGCCTACGTGGCGGGGCTGCGCCGCCGCATCGGCGAGTGCGGCCTGGAGGAGCGCGTACGCCTCACCGGCGCACGGTCGGGCGGCGACCTCGACGCGGCGTACGACGCCGCGGACCTGTTCGTGCTGGCGTCACACACGGAGACGTACGGAATGGTGCTCACAGAGGCGCTCGCGCGCGGCGTTCCCGTACTCGCCACCGACGCGGGGGCCGTGCCGTCGACGGTCGGCACGGCCCCGGACGGGAGCATTCCCGGCATTCTGGTTCCCACGGGCGACGTCACCGCTCTAACCGCTGCGCTGCGCCGTTGGCTCACAGATCCAGGAATTCGTTCGCATCTGACAACATCCGCGCGCGGGCGGCGGACCAAGCTACAGGGTTGGGCTGAAAGCTCTCGTCAGCTGGCTCGAGTGCTGGAGAGCGTCCGGCTCGAATAACGGAGTAGCGCTTGAACACTGTCGGCTCGCCCCGCTACGCCCCGGAGTGGCTCGCGCTGCGCGAGGACGCGGACGCCCGCGCCCGCGCCGCCGAACTCATCGCTCCGCTCCACGGATTCCTCGCGGAGCACCCCGCACCGGGCGGCCGGCTGACGATCCACGACCTGGGATGCGGCACGGGCTCGATGGGCCGCTGGCTCGCGGCCCGGCTGGACGGTCCGCAGCGCTGGTTCATGTACGACCGCGACCCCGCGCTGCTGGAGAACATCGCGGCGCGGATGCCACAGGAGTCCGCGGACGGCAGCCCGCTCGAAGTGGTGCCGCAGCAGCGGGACATCACCCGCCTGACCGCCGACGACCTCGCCGGCACGTCCGTGGTGACCGCGTCCGCGCTGCTCGACCTGCTGACCGCGGACGAGGTGGAGTCGCTCGCGGCGAGCTGCACCGCGGCGGGCTGTGCCGTACTGCTGGCGCTGTCCGTCGAGGGACGCGTCGAGATCGATCCGTCCGATCCGCTGGACGCGCGCTTCGCGGCTGCCTTCGACGCCCATCAGCGCCGCACCGACGGCGGTCGCAGGCTGCTGGGACCCGACGCGGTGGACGCCGCGACGGCCGCGTTCGAGCGCAACGGCGCGACCGTGCTCACGCGTTCGTCGCCGTGGCGGCTCGGCCCGGAGCAGAGCGCACTGACCGCGCAGTGGCTGGCGGGATGGGTGGCCGCGGCATGCGCGCAGGAACCGGAGCTGGAGGCGGCGAGCGAGGAGTATCTGCGGCGCAGACTCGACGCGTGCGAGGCGGGCACGCTGCGGGCCGTGGTCCACCACCGCGACCTGCTCGCGCTGCCCGGGTCCCCGGCGGGGGCTGCTTCGATATGAAAGGCAAACTCTGGCGCAGGCTGCGCGCACCCGTCGCACTGATCATCCTCGGCGTGGTCGTCCACCGCCTCGGAACCTCCGCGCTGGTGGGGGCACTCGACCGCATCGACGCACAGGCCGTCGCGATCACATTCGTCTTCAGCGTCCCCGCCACCGTCTTCAGCGCCTGGCGCTGGCGTCTCGTGGCGGGCAGGCTCGGGATACGGCTTCGGCTGGGTACGGCCGTCGCCGACTACTACCAGGCTCTGTTCCTCAACGCCACGCTGCCCTCGGGCGTGCTGGGCGATGTGCACCGCGCCGTGCGCAACGGCCGCGACGCGGGCGACGTCGCCCGTGGCGTGCGTGCGGTGATACTCGAGCGCACCGCGGGCCAGGCCGTCATCGTGGGCGCCGGCGTCGTGGTGCTCGTCGCCGCGACGCCTCCGCTGCCGGTGCTGGACGCCCTCGAAGTGCCGCTCGCCACTGCCGGCGCGGCGGTGTGTGCGGTGGCCGCCGTCGCCGGCGTGGTTCTCGCGGGACGGGGCGGGCGCGCCGCGAAGTGGCGCCGCGACCTCGGGGAGTTCCTCGACGACGCGCGGACCGCGCTCTTCGCCCGAGACAGCTGGCCGGCGGTGACGGCCCTGTCCGTACTCGCCCTGTGCGGGCACCTCGGGCTCTTCCTCGCCTCGGCCCGCGTGGCCGGTTCCCCGGCGCCGCTCACCGCGCTGGTGGCGCCGCTGCTGATGGCGCTCCTGGTGATGGCGCTGCCCGTCAACGTCGGCGGCTGGGGCCCGCGCGAGGGCATGTGCGCGCTGGCGTTCGGCGCGGCGGGACTGGGCGCGGCCCAGGGCCTGGCCTCCGCTGTGGTGTACGGGGCGCTGGCGCTGCTCTCCAGCCTGCCCGGGGCGGCGGTTCTGGTCTGCCGGCTTCTCGCCGCGCGGCGTTCACGCCGTGCCGTCGAGGCCGCCCACGAGGTCGAGTTCGAAGAGCATGTCCGCGCCGAGCGGGAAGGCACGGGTCCGGGGGCGCAGGGCCTCCCCCATCCGTACGGGCCCTGGGAAGCGGAGCCCGGGTACGCCGTCTCCGAGGAGCACCGGCGCGACCGTGACGTACAGCCGGTGCAGCACTTCCGCGCGGAGGAACCCGGACACCGTCGCGCCGCCGCCCTCGACAAGTACCCGGCCAAGGCCGCGGCGGGCGAGGGCTTCCAGTATTAGCCGCGGCTCGAACCCCGCCTCGCCGCAGGGGAGTTCGAGGACCTCCTCGTCGCCGTGTACGGGCGCCGGTGCGCCGTCGCCGGGTTCTCCGGCGCCTACGAGGCGCAGCGTCGGCGCCCGGCCGTCGGTGAAGACCCGCGCCCGCGGCCTCTCCCGGCCGGCTCTGCCGCGCGGGTCGAGCACCACGCGCACGGGATCGGCACCCGAGCACGCGCGGACCGTCAGCTGCGGGTCGTCGGCGATGGTCGTGCCCGCGCCGACGAGGACGGCGTCCGACAGGGCGCGCAGCCGGTGCAGATGGAGGCGGTCCTCCTCGCCGGTGACGAAGTTGGAGTGGCCGGTACGGGTGGCGATGAAGCCGTCGATGCTCTGGCCGAGCTGGGCGAAGGCGAGATCGGGCCCGCCGAGGCAGAGCGGGGTGTAGAGCCCCGCGAGGGTGTCCGCCTCGGCCGAGGCCGGCTGCCGCCAGCGCCATGCGCCGTCCTCGCCGCGGAACAGGCCCGCGTCTGCGGCCTCTTGGCGCGTGCGCACGTCCAGCAGCCGCTCCCAGGCGGCCTCGGCGCCCATGACGGCGGGGGCCGGCCCGTCACCGGTGCGGTGTCCGGGTATGTGCGCGCCGGACGCGGCCGGGGCGGGCCGGCCCGCGGCCGTCACCACGACTCCAGGACGCGCAGATGGTCGGCGAAGGCACCCGTGAGCGCGGTGAGCACCTCGTCGCCCTTGCGTGCGGTGGCCAGTGACGGCCGCCCCACGACTCCCGACTCCGTGTACGGCCCGAGCCCCAGCGCGTGCAGATGCCTGCGGTCGTCGCTGATCAGGTCCGACGTCTCGTACCCCTCGCGTACGCAGTCGGGGCGGGCGTGCAGAAGGATCGACGTCTCCAGCTCCCCGGCGTGCATGTCGCTGCGCACGGGGGTCTCCACTCCGGCCTTGGCGGCGGCCTCCTCCCAGTCGGCGGCGACGGGGAAGAGCGCCATGTGGTGGCCGTCGGCGGTGGCTTCCTGCACGACGTTGCGCAGGACGTAGTTGCCGCCGTGGCCGTTGACGAGCACCAGCCCGGGAACGCCGGACTTCCGCAGCGAGCGGGCGATGTCCCCGACGACGGCGCTGAGGGTGCTCGCGGTGATGCTGACGGTGCCGGGCCAGCGGGAGTGCTCCTGCGAGCAGGAGAAGGTCAGCGGCGGAAGCGGCTGCACCGGATAGGAGGCGGCCACCCGCTCGGCCACGGCGCAGGCGATGAGCGTGTCCGTGGACAGCGGCAGATACGGCCCGTGCTGCTCGTAGCTGCCGATGGGCAGCACGGCCACCGCGGCCTCGCGTTCAGCCGCGTCGCCGGTGGTCTCCGTCGGCAGTGCGCGGACGGCGTGGGCGGGGGTGTCCATGGACGGTTCTGCTCCTCGGGGTGCGGTCGCCGGTGCGGGCGCCGCTGGGGGCCGCACGCGCGGCGGGCTGGTCGGGCGCCGCGATCACGCTTCCACAGAAAGACCGCTGCGGCCAGACCGGCCGCCGTCACGGCGGCCGGTCCCGTGGCGCGCCCCCACCGTGGCGCGGCCGGGCGCTCAGCCCTTCCCGTCCGGTACGACGGGGGTTCGCCTCGTCATCAACCGCACGTGCTCCGGGCCGAGTTCGGCGACGCGGGTGGTGCCGAGCAGTTTCATCGTGCGCTCGATCTCGTCGGCGAGGATCGCGATCGCGCGGGCCACCCCGGCCTCGCCGCCGGCCATAAGACCGTAGAGGTAGGCGCGTCCCACGAGGGCGAAGTCCGCGCCGAGGGCCAGCGCCGCCACGACGTCGCCGCCGTTCGTGATCCCCGTGTCCAGCATCACGGTGCCGCGCTCCCCCACGGCCTCGGCGACGGTGGGGAGCAGGTGCAGCGGTACGGGCGCGCGGTCCAGCTGGCGGCCTCCGTGGTTGGAGACGATCACGCCGTCCGCTCCGTGTGCCATGACGTCCTCGGCGTCGCGGACGGTCTGGATGCCCTTCACCAGGATCGGGCCGTCCCAGACCTCGCGTATCCACTCCAGGTCCTCGAAGGTGACGGTCGGGTCGTAGAGCTTGCTGACGAGGTCGCTCAGGGCGCCGTGGCCGTCCTTGTCGAAGGCGAAGGTGTAGGGCTCGGTGGTCAGGAAGTTCAGCCACCACTCCCAGCGGTAGGAGGCGTCGAGGAACGTCCTCAGCGTCAGCTGGGGCGGGATCGTCATGCCGTTGCGCAGGTCGCGCAGGCGGTTGCCGTTCACGGGGACGTCCACGGTGACGATGAGTGCCTCGTACCCGGCGGCCTTGGCGTTCGCGACCAGTTCCCGCGACAGACCGCGGTCCTTCCACAGATACAGCTGGAACCACTTGCGCGCCGAGGGCGCCGCCTCGGCGACCTGGTCGATCGACGTCGTGCCGACGGTGGACAGCGCGTACGGGATTCCCGCCTCTTCCGCCGCCGCGACGACGGCGCGTTCGCCCGCGGAGTGCATCATGCGCGTGAAGCCGGTGGGGGCGAGCCCGAAGGGCAGTGCCGAGTGCCCGCCGAGCACGGTCGTCGAGGTGTCGGCCTGCTCGACGTTGCGCAGGACGCCGGGCCGGAACTCCAGGTCCTCGAAGGCCTCCCGGGCACGGCGCAGGCCGATCTCGCCGTCCGCGGCGCCGTCCGTGTAGTCGAACGGGCCCGCGGGGGTGCGGCGTCTGGCGATGCGCCGCAGGTCCCAGATCGTGTGGGCGTCGGCGAGCCTGCGCTCCACCGCGCTCCCGTGGCGTGTCTTCAGCTTCAGAAGGGGCGCCAGGTCCCTGGGCCGGGGGATTCGCCGTTCGAGTCGGGTCATGGGGCTGCTCTCCGTGTGGTGCGGGTCGTGCCGGTCGTGCTGTGCCGGGCTGTCGTGCCGTGGTGCTGCCGTGCTGTCCGTACGGGTCGTCGCCGTCCGGGTGCCGGGCGGCCGCCGTGAACTAGGGGGACGGGGCCTCCCCGTCGCCGTCGCTGCCGCCGTCGAGGAGGAGGACCACCTTTCCGGGGACGGCGGGGTCGGCGGCCGTCTCCATCGCCGACGTCGCCTCGCGCAGCGGAAAGGCGCGGGTGATGACGGTCTCCAGACGCTCCGAGGAGGCCAGCATGGCGATGGCGTCGTCGAGTTCGTGCGCGAAGCGGAACGTGCCGCGCAGTTCGATCTCCTTCGCGACGACGGGCCCGAAGGGGACCCTGACGGGCTCCGCGGGTGCGGAGCCCAGCTGGACGATCACGCCGCGTCTGCGCACGGAGCCCATCACCGCGCCGGGCGCGGCCGGTGCGCCGGACGCCTCGACGACGACGTCGAAGTGCTCGCCGGGCAGGGCGTCCTGGCCGACCAGGACGGTCGTGCCCGCTCCGGCCCGCTCCGCGACGCGCAGCTGCGGCGCTTGGATGTCGCTCGCCCACACCTCGGCGGCCCCCCGCGCGGCGGCGGCTCCCGCGGTCAGCGCCCCGATCGGCCCGGCGCCGTTGACCAGCACGCGGGCTCCCTCCACTCCGCCCGCCCGTGCCAGGGCGTGGAGCGCCACGGCGAGCGGTTCCGCCAGTACGGCCCTGGAGAGCGGAAGTTCAACGGGCAGGACGTGCAGACGTCCGGCGGGCACGGCCAGCAGCCCCGCGAAGCCGCCCTGCGTGTGCGGGAACGTCGCCGCCGACCCCAAGTAGCGCGTGTCCGGGCAGACTTGGGGATGTCCCTGACGGCACTGCCCGCACGCCCCGCACGAGGTGCGGGGGTGGACGGCCACGGGTGTCCCGGTCCGGAGTCCGCCCTCGGGGTCCTGCGCGACCCTTCCGACGACCTCGTGGCCGAGGACCAGCGGCTCCCTCACGGCGAAGGAACCCACGGCGCCCTCGCGGTAGTAGTGCAGGTCCGAGCCGCAGATGCCGCCGTGCGTCATCGCGACGAGCACCTCGCCCGGCCCCGGAACCGGAGCGGCGCGTTCCTCGACGCGGAGATCGCTCGCGCCGTGCACGACCGCCGTCAGCATCCGCCCCTCCCCCGGCTGTTCGCCTGCACCGTCGCCCGAGCTCTTCCCCCGCGCTCCTCGTCCCGTCCTCGTCGCTCTGCCCCCACCGCGCGTACTCCCTGTGCTCCGAGCTCGCCCGGCCCCGCCGTCATGTGGGCGTGGGCGGCCGGAACGGCTCTGCGTCCTCGTCCACGGCACGCAGGGCGGCGTCCGGTCCGCCGCTCTCCATCAACTCCAGCAGCCCGGCGACTGTTTCCGTGAACTCCTCGTGTTCGCCGAGCCGCTGCCCCAGTACCGCCTCGTCCCGGAGCACCGCCCGGGCCAGGTGCCGTGCGCGTCTCGCGCCGCCACTGCCGCTGCCGCTGCCGCCAAGTGCGCCGGAGCGCCCGGCGAGCGCCCGTATCCGCTCGCCGCCCGGGTCCGCGGGCACTCCCGTACGGTCCGCGTCGAGCTGCTCCGGATACGCCGTGCAGCGCAGCCATGCCGCGACGGTCAGCGCGAGCGCGCCCGGGACCCGGCCGCCGTCCAGATGCCACACGGCCGCGTCGGGCACGCGCTGGGCGAGCTTGAGCGAGCCGTCGGCTCCGACCTGTGCGGTGCGGTGGCCGAGCCGCCGGTTCGCGAACCGTTCCCACAACTGCCTGCGGTAAGCGGCGACGTCGAAGCCCGCGGGAAGCGTGAGCGTCGGCTCGTACTCGTCGCCGAGCCGCCGTACGACGCGCGCGATCGCCGGGTCGTCGGCCGCGTCGGCGATCAGGTCCCGCCCGGTCAGCAGCCCGAGATAGGCGAGGAGCGAGTGACTGCCGTTCAGCAGGCGCACCTTGACGGTCTCGTAGTCGTGGACGCGGTCGGTCATGACGGCGCCGGCCTGCTCCCAGGCAGGCCGTCCCGCGGCGAAGTCGTCACGCATCACCCACATCCAGAACGGCTCGGCGGGCACCGGCACTTCGTCGGGGTGGCCCGCGGCGGCCGCCAGCTGCCGGTGATAGTCGGTGGTGGCGGGCACGATCCGGTCGACCATGGTGTCCGGGCAGGTCACGGCCTCGTCGAGGTAGGCCAGCAGCTCGGTGCCGTCCGGCGGCGGCATGGCCGCGGCGAAGTCGCGCAGCAGTCCCGCGAGGGTCGTGCCGTTGGCGGTGACGTTGTCGCAGCTGAGCAGGGTGACCGGGGTTCCCGCCTCGCGGGCGCGGCGCAGCAGTCCGGCGGCGAGGCGCCCGACGGTGCTGCGCGGCGGAGTCCCGCGTTCCCGCCCCTCGGGCCCTTCCCGCCCTCCCGGGCCCCGCCGGCTCCCGCGCCCCGCCAGGGCTTCCAGATCGCCGCGGACGCCCGGTGCGTCGAGGTCGAGCCGCCGGGTGACGGGGCTGATGTCGTACCCCTTCTCGGTGACCGTCAGCGAGACGACGCGCGTGCGGGGATCGGCGATCTCCCGCGCGACCCTGTGCGGTTCGTCGGCGGCCACGAACGCGTCGGTGATGCTTGCGACTTGGCGTACACGCGTCTCCCTCGGGCCGAGGGTGACGACGCTGTAGCGCATCCGCTGGCGGCGCAGGGCTTCGACGACGGCACGGCTGCGCCCGGCGACCCCCGTGATCTCCCAGGGGTCGCCGGAACGCCGCCCCGCGTCCTCGGTGCACAGGGCCTGGTGGGCACGGTGGAAGTTCCCGAGACCCAGGTGCAGGATGCGGTGCGCACCGCCGACTGCGCTCAAGAACCCTCCTCGGCAAGGGACTTCGACGGTGCGGCGCCCGACGCGCCGCCGGACGGTCCGGCGGAGGCACCGCTCCCGCTCTCGTCCTCCTGCTCGACGTACCCGTACACCTCGGGCAGTACGAAGGTCGCCGCGAGATAGCCCGTGAGGGAGAGCACCGAGACGATCACCGTCGCCAGCGGCACGCCCAGGTTCTCGAACAGGATCGGGAAGAAGAAGATCGTCACGAAGGCGGCCAGCTTGACGAAGATGTAGCCGAAGCCGGACGCCGTCGCCTTGTAGCGGCTCGGCGCGACCATCGAGGCGATGGTCATGCCGTTGGACGCCGCCCAGTAGTGCCCCCACATCAGGCCCGCCGCGGCGAAGGGCACCAGGACCTTCCAGTCGAGGTGGAGGAAGAGCGCGGCCAGCAGCAGGGACAGGAAGGACGTGCCGAATCCCCAGCGGGCGATGCCGCGGTGCCCGAGTCTCGGCGTCACGGCGGGGGCCACGAAGCCGCTCACCGTGGCGATGACATAGATCGCCCCGGTGATGAAGTTGGTCGCGCCGATGCCGGAGACCCCGGTGAGCACGAGGATGACCGGCAGGTAGAAGGCGAACGCGGCGAACTCCGCCCCCTGCATCGCGTTCGATATCCAGGCGAAGACGCTCGCGCGCCTGCGCACCGGGTCCTTGCGGATGCCGGCGAGGAAGTCGCGGGTGCGGGGCCGCTCCATCACGAAGTCCTCGTCGGGCAGCATCGGCAGATCGTCGTCGAACATCTTCTTCGCCACTGCCTTGGCCTGCTTGAACTTGCCTCGCTGGATGAGCCAGAGCGCGGTGTCGGGCACGTCGAGGCGGCCGATCAGCAGGACGAGCGCGGGCACCGCACCGAGGCCGAGCCCGACGCGCCACAGCAGGCTGTGGTCCATGCCGGCCAGGTACATCACGGTGATCACGGCGATGGCGGCGATCTCACCGAGGCCGAACATGCCCTGCCAGCGGTTGCCCATCACCTCCCGCTTGCCCTTGGGCATCGTCTCCATGATGTACGTGTAGCCGGTGGAGATGTCGCTGCCGAGCGGCAGCCCGAGCAGGAAGCGGATGATCACCAGCTCCCACATGCTCGTCGCGAACGACTGGGCCACGGCGAGGACCACGAAGAGCACCATCGTGGTGATGAAGACCTTCCGCCGCCCGAACCTGTCGGCGAACCACCCTCCGCACACCGCGCCGATGAGCGCGCCCAGTTGGACGGCCGCAGAGGCGAGGCCGAGCATGCTCGCGCTGGGGTGGAGGTCCTCCTTGACGAAGAGCAGGAGGAAGGAGATCGCGTACAGATCCCACGCCTCGATCAGGATCGTCGAGATCATCAGCCAGCCGGTGCGGCGGCCGGTGTCGGTGCCGTGCTTGGCGAGGACGTGTCTGGCAGCGGCGTCCGAGAGGTTCCGTACATCTGCTTGAGCAGTCATCAGCCCTCCTCACATGCGCCGATCCATCGATTCCGGGTCCCGGAACGGAGTTCCGTGATCTAGAATCCTGCCGCAACCTATGGAGAGTCCTTGGTGGTGTCAATGACTTCTGCGGACCCGACGTCGAATTCCCCTGCCCACGGCGGCGATGCGAGAACGGGCGACGGCGCCGGCCCGCGGCGGCTCCTCCGGTTGATCGACGCGCTGTGCTCCTCGCAGGGTCCGGCGCCGCTCGCCGGGCTCGCTGCCTCCGCGGCCCTGTCGAAGCCGACCGCACACCGGCTGCTGCGCGTACTGACCGAGGAGGGGTGGGCCGTCGCACACGACGGCGGCAGCTACAGCATCGGCCCGGCCGTGCGCGCGCTGGGCGCCGCGATCTCCGGGTCGGGCAGCCGCAACAGCATCGAGCGCGTACTGGTCGAGCTCCAGAAGGAGGTGCGGCAGACCGTCCACGTCGGGGTGCGCAGCGGCGACCGCATCATCTACACGCACAAGGTCGAGGGCGACCAGCCCTTCGCGATGGCCTCGCGGGTGGGGATGTACCAGCCGCTGCACTCGACGGCCATCGGCAAGTGCATCCTCTCCGGCCTGGACGACCGGGCGCTGCACGGGATCGTCGAACGGGTCGGCCTGGAGCGCCGCACGGACGCCACGATCACCACCCGTACCGCCCTGGAGCAGGAGCTGGCGCGCGTACGGGAGGACGGGTACGCGCTGGACGAGGAGGAGAACGAGGAAAACGTCAGATGCGTCGCCGTGCCCGTGCGCAGCGCCGAGGGGCAGGTGGTCGGCGCCGTCAGCATCTCGACCGTGACCTTCGTGGTGGCGCGCGAGGAGGTGCTCGCGCTGCGGGGCGCGCTGACGGAGACCGCCGAACGGCTGGAGCCGCTCTTCGGCCGGTGACACCGCCCCAGGTGGCCGGGTACGGCGCCGGTCGCCCGCGGGTACACATCGCACCCCGGCCCGGCTCGCGCCACGGCCGCCGCGATCCCACCGACCCGGAGGCAGGCCCATGACCACGCCCGAGACGAACGCGGAGGCGAACGCCGAGAAGGCGGTGTGGCGGGAGCGCGGCGCCCCGCTTCTCGCCCCGTCCCGCAGCGGACCGCTGAGCGGCCTGCGCCTCGCCGTGAAGGACGTGTACGCGATCTCGGGGCATCGCATCGGCGCGGGCAACCCCCGCTGGCTCGCCGAGGCGGAACCGGAGACCAGGCACGCGTGGGCGGTCGGCGCCCTCCTCGACGCCGGCGCCGAGATCACCGGCATCGCGCAGACGGACGAGCTGACCTACAGCCTCGACGGTACGAACGCCCACTACGGCACCCCTCCCAACCCCCAGGCTCCCGGCCGCATTCTCCGGGCGGCTCCTCCAGCGGCCCGGCCTCCGCCGTCGCCCTCCACGAGGCGGACGCCGGTCTCGGCACCGACACCGCGGGCTCGATCCGCGTGCCGTCCTCGTACTGCGGGCTGTACGGGATGCGGCCCACGCACGGGGCGGTTCCCGTCGCCGGGATGCTGCCGCTCGCCCCCGACTTCGACACGGTCGCCTGGCTCGCGCGGGACGCGCCCACACTGGCCCGCATCGGAGACGTACTGCTGCCCGGGGCGGACACGGCTCGGCAGACCGGGCCCTTCCACACGGCGCTCGTCGCACCGGACCTCCTCGCGCCGGTGGAGCCGGACGTACGGGCGGAGTTCGCAGGCGCGGCCGCGGGGCTGGCCGTCCGGCTCGGGCTGCGCAGGGAGGAGTGCGACTTCGGCGGCGACCCCCGGGAGCGCGCGGAGGCCTTCTCCCTCGCACAGGCCGCGCAGGTGTGGGAGTGCGACGGCGCGTGGGTCGCGTCGCACCCCGGCGCGCTGGGTCCGGACGTGGAGCGCCGCCTCGCCTGGGCGTCCGGGGTCGGCGGCGAACGCGCCGCCAGGGCACGCGAGTCCGTGCGGGAGACGGCCCGCGCACTGCGCGCGGTGCTGACGCCGGGCACCGTGCTGCTGCTGCCCGCGGCACCGGGCCCGGCCCCGGCGAGGGACGCCGGCGCCGACGAGCGGAGCGCGGTCAGGCGCGCCGCCGTCCAGCTCACGTGCCTGGCGTCCGGCGCGGGACTGCCGTGCCTGGTGCTGCCGCGCATGGCGGCCGGCGGTCTGCCCGTCGGGCTGTGCGTGATCGCCGCGCCGGGCAGCGACCGCGCGCTGCTGGACCTCGCGGTCGCCGAGAGCAGACGGTGAGCGGAGCCGCGGCACATCCCGTCCGGAGCCGCGGCACCTCCCGCCCAGGGCCTGGCGGCTCCTCCCGTCGGGAAGCCCGTCCGCCGGTCTACAGCGCTCCGGGAACCGGTTCCGCTTCCTCCATCGCCTCCCGGCGCAGCTCGACCTTGCGCACCTTGCCGCTGACGGTCATGGGGAACTCGGCCATGACGCGCAGATAGCGCGGCACCTTGTAGTGCGCGAGCCGGCCCTTGCAGAACGCCGCGATCTCCTCCCGAGTGGGCGGATCGTCCTGGTCGTTCGGGATGACGCAGGCCATGATCTCCTCGCCGAAGCGTTCGTCGGGAACGCCCACCACCTGCACGTCGGAGACCTTGGGGTGGGTGTAGAGGAACTCCTCGATCTCGCGCGGGTAGACGTTCTCCCCACCGCGGATGATCATGTCCTTGATGCGTCCGGTGATGGCGACGTATCCGTCCTCGCGCATCACCGCCAGGTCGCCGGTGTGCATCCACCGGCTCGGGTCGATGACCTGGGACGTCTGCTCCTCGTCCTCCCAGTACCCGAGCATCACCGAGTAGCCGCGGGTGCACAGTTCGCCGGGCTCGCCGCGCGGCACCGTCACACCGCTCGCCGGGTCGACGACCTTCACCTCCAGGTGCGGGAGCACCCTTCCGACGGTCTCCGTGCGCCGCTCCACGTCGTCGTCGGTGCGCGTCTGCGTGGAGACCGGCGACGTCTCCGTCATGCCGTAGCAGATCGCCACTTCATCCATGTGCATCTCCGCGACCACCCGCTTCATCACCTCGACCGGGCACGGCGAGCCCGCCATGATCCCGGTACGGAGCGAACCGAGGTCGTAGGAGGGGAAGTCGGGCAGTCCCAGCTCGGCGATGAACATCGTGGGCACCCCGTACAGCGAAGTGCACCGCTCGTCCTGCACGGCCTGCAACGAGGCCGCGGGCTCGAAGGTCGGCGCGGGGATGACGACGCACGCGCCGTGGCTGGTGGCGGCGAGGTTTCCCATCACCATGCCGAAGCAGTGGTAGAAGGGCACCGGCAGACACACCCTGTCCTGCTCGGTGTAGCCCAGCAACTCCCCTACGAAGTAACCGTTGTTGAGGATGTTGTGGTGCGAGAGGGTGGCCCCCTTGGGGAAGCCGGTCGTCCCCGAGGTGTACTGGATGTTCACCGGGTCGTCACAACTCAACGTCGCCTCGACGGCGTGCAGTTGCTCCTCGGTGATCTCGTGTCCGGCGTCGGTCAGCACCTCCCAGTAGGGGGTGCCGATGTGGACCGTCTCCAGCAGCTGCGGGCATTCGCCCGCCACCTCCCGTGCCATCGCACGGTAGTCACTCGTCTTGTACTCGGTGGACGCGATGAGCAGACGGACGCCCGACTGACGCAGTACATAGGCCAGTTCATGCGTACGGTACGCCGGGTTGATGTTGACCATCACCGCGCCGATGCGCGCCGTCGCGTACTGCACGAGCAGCCACTCCGGGCAGTTGACCGCCCAGATGCCCACCCGGTCGCCCTTGTCGATGCCGCGCGCGAGCAGCCCGCGCGCGAGCTGGTCGACGTCGGCGACGAACTGCGCGTATGTCCAGCGCCTGCCGTCGCGGACGTCGACGAGCGCTTCACGCTCGGGGTACAGGGCCGCGGTGCGGTCGAGGTTGCTGCCGATCGTCTCGCCGAGCAGCGGTGTGGTGGCGGTCCCGCTCGCGTACGAGAGCGCCGTGGATTCTCGGGTCACCGGGACCTCCTCGTCCTTGAGCCATGGCTTTAGCATCGTGTGTGAGTGATCTGCGCCTCACCACCCCCGAACGGGGGTGAGGTGGTGCGGGGAGCGCGAGAGAGGACTGGCCATGACCGATCCTGCCGAATCCGGCGCGATACGGGCGGCGCTGAGCAGGCTGCGGCGGACGACGGAGATACCCGTCGCGTTCGCGGGGATGACCGGTGAAGGACGCGGGTTCCGGATCACCGAGCTGACCGGTACCACGACGCAGGCCCTGCGCGGCCTGGCGATAGCGCCGGGCAACGGGCTGGGCGGCAAGGCCGTCGCGCTGGCCAGACCCACCTCCGTCACCGACTACCGCTCCTCGCGCGTGATCAGCCACGAGTACGACTCCGCGGTGGCGGCGGAAGGGCTGCGCTCGGTCCTGGCGGTGCCCGTGGTGGTGCGCCGCCGCGTGCGCGGCGTGGTGTACGCGGCGCTGCGCGAGTCGCTCGCGCTCGGCGACCGCGCCCTCGACACGGCCGCCGACGCGGTACGGGAGCTGGAGCAGACCCTCGTCGTACGCGAAGAGGCGCAGCGGCTGATGCAGGCCCAGCAGACCCCCGTCCGCGACCCCCGCGCCTGGGAGGAGGTGCGCGAGGCCCACGCCGAACTGCGCACGCTGGCCCACCGGCTGCCGGAGGGCGCGCTGCGACAGGAACTGCTCGACGCCTGCGGCCGGTTGGCCACCGCGTGCGGTCCGGAGGCGGCGCGGGGGCAGGGGAAGCGTCCGCCGGACGCGGTCACGCTCACTCCGCGCGAGGTGGACGTGGTCTCGTGCATCGCGGGAGGCGGCACGAACGCGGCGGTGGCGGCCCGTACCGGCCTGAAGCCGGAGACCGTCAAGGCGTATCTGCGCTCCGCCATGCGGAAGCTGGGCACCCACACAAGGCTCGAAACGGTGGTCGCGGCCCGCCGCGCAGCGCTCATCCCCTGACGGCCGAGGTCCCAACACGGGGACGCCGATCGCCGGTTACCGCGGGCCCCGGTGCCGAGGGAGCGCGCTCCGAACTCGCGACCGGGCAGGCCCGCACACACGCCTCACGCGAGACGCGGCCCCGGGGCCCGGGGGCCCGGCCAGCGCCCAGCGACCGGCGCGCGGAACACCCCTCCCACGCACACGAGTTGACGGCCCCGCGCCCCAACACCACCGCGCCGGCCGCGCCGGAGAGCCGGAGACCGCCGACGCGGCGGCGTCAGGCGACGACCGCGTGGAGCACCAGGATCGCCAGGTCGTCCTCCACCGGCTCCGGTCCGAAGTCGTGTGCCGCCTGGCGTACGCGCTCCGCCACCGCCATCGCCCCCATGCCGACGCACCCCGCGAGGATCTCCGCCAGGCCGTCGTCGTCGTCCAACTGCCGCTGCCCGCTGCGCCGTTCGGTGACGCCGTCGGTGACGCACAGCAGCGTCTCCCCCGGCGACAGATCGAACTCGAAGGCCACGAACTCGGTGCCCTCGTCGATGCCGAGCAGCATCTGCGAGTCCACCACGGGCACGACGTCGCCTTCGACGGACAGCTTCAGCGGCGGCGGATGTCCGGCGCTGGCGATCGAGCAGCGCGCGCCGCCGGCCTTCGTGTCCGGCTCCACCTCCCCGTAGACCAGGCTCAGAAAGCGGGGCTGCGCGCTCTCGCCGCCCACGGCCACCGCCTCGGCGCCCTCTTCCGCCATGGCGGCGTTCAGCCTGCCGAGCACGGACTCCACGCCGTGGCCCTCACGGGCGAGCAGCCGCACGAGGTGCCGGGTCAGGCCGGTGACGGACATCGCCTCGGGATCCTTGCCCTGCACGTCGCCGAGCAGGAAGGACCAGCGGTTGCGGCCCAGGGGGAAGAGGTCGTAGAAGTCGCCGCCGACGGTCTGCCCCCTGGCATGCGGCTCGTAGACGATCGCCGTCTCCACGCCCGGCAGGCTGGCGAGCGACGGCGGCAGCTGCCTGCGCTGGAGCGCCCGGCTGATGCTTGTCTGACGCGTGTACTGGCGCGCCGTGACCACCGCCTGTGCCACCCTTCGCGCGACGTCCTCGACGGTGCGCGCCACGGAGTCGGTCATCTCCGTGGGCCCGTCCCTTCCGATCACCAGCGAGCCCAGGCACGTGCCTCCGGAGACCAGGGAGAAGGCCAGCGCCGAGCCGCCCTTCCCGGACAGGTCCGCGCTCTCCGGCCACGGCCACGGGATGCCCACGGTCCGCAGCCCGGCGGGCGGAGGGTCCGGTTCGAGGGCGAAGCGGAGGGCGTCCACCCTGCGCTCGTCCGAGTGCCAGGCGCGGGAGAGGCGCATCGCCCCGTCGTCGGTGGTCAGCCACACCGCACACCAGTCGGCCAGCCGCGGCACCAGCAGCTGCCCCGCGAGCGCGGCGACCATGTCCTCATCGAGCTGCCCGGAGAGCAGTTCGCTGGCCTCCGCCAGGAAGGCTCCGCCGCGGTCGGCCCACTCGGCCGTGCGGCGCCGGTCGGCGTGCGGTGAGGAGGAGAAGATCTCGGCGGCGTCCAGCTCCCGGTGCATCGCTTCGCTCAGGGACCCGGACGGCTTCGGCACCATCTCGGATACGGCGAGGCGGAACCAGACGACCTTCTCCGTGCGCCGGTAGGTCACGCCCCACGACTCGGCCAGGGAGCCGACGATCTGGAGCCCGAGGCCGCGTCCTCCGCGCCGCGCGGAGGAGTCGCCGGTGACCCGGCCGGTGGGCTGCCTGTCGGTGACCTCGACCACCGCGGCGGAGACATCGACCGGCCCCGTGTCCTCCTGCTCGCGGTCCGGAGAGAGAGACCTTCCCGGCGGCGAGGGCTCGGTCTCGACGCCGCAGGCCACCTCGATCTGCGTACCCGCGTGCATGAGTGCATTGGTGACGAGCTCACTGACCAGCAGCGCCGCGTCGTCGGCCAGCCGCTCCGTCACTCGCCCCGGCGTCGCGCTCGTACGCGCCCACTTTTCGATCTCCGAGCGCACGAGCACACGAGCAGTGGAGGGTGCGAGCTGACTCGTGGGCAGGGCCCTGCGCGACTCTGGATCGCTCAGGCCGGCGGACGGCAGTCGCACATGCCTCTCCTGACTGGGATGCCATAGCGATAAAGCCTCTACAATAGGATAAAGCTACACATCCAGGATGCTTGGGATGGGATGCCATGGACGAGCCCCAGGGACGGTCGGTACGCGAGGGGGAGCTGCGTCCACTGCTGGGAGCCATGCGGTCGCTGAGTGACGGAGACTTCTCGGCACGTGCGGCGACCGACAGCGAAGGAGTACTCGGCGAGATAGCCGGGGTCTTCAACCAGATAGCCGCGCGGAACGAACATCTGTCGGCGGAGCTGGGGCGGGTCCGCCGTGAAGTGGGAAAGAAGGGCCGACTCGACGAACGGATATCCGCGAGCCCGGGCCAGGGCTCGTGGTCGACGAGTGTCGACGAGGCCAACCAGCTGATCGAAGCCCTCGCGCACCCCGTGACGAAGGCGACCCGGGTGATGGAGGCGGTCGCCGACGGGGACCTCACACAGCACATGGAGCGGCACGACGGCAAGCACGTCCACGACGGGGACCTGGGACGCCTCGAGAGCGGCCTTGACCGTCTCGTGGATCAGCTCTCCATGTTCACCGGAGAGGTCACGAGGGTCGCCCGCGAGGTCGGCACCGAAGGAAACCTCGGCGGACGCGCGGAGGTGGGCGAACTCTCCGGCGACTGGCGGCGCGTGACCGAGGCCATCAACGACATGGCCGAGCGGCTCACGGGGCAGGTGCGCGACATCGCCGGCGTGACCACGGCGGTCGCGCGCGGCGATCTGACGCAGAAGGTGATGGTCGAGACCTCGGGTGAGCTGCTGGAGCTGAAGCTCACGGTCAACACGATGGTCGACCAGCTCTCCGCGTTCGCCGACGAAGTCACCCGCGTCGCGGTCGAGGTCGGCACCGAAGGAAACCTCGGCGGACAGGCCGAGGTCAGGGGGCTGTCCGGGGCTTGGCGGGACCTGACGGACAACGTCAACCTCATGGCGTCCAACCTCACTTCACAGGTACGCAACATCGCCCAGGTGTCCGCCGCCGTCGCACAGGGCGACCTCAGCCAGAAGATCACCGTGGACGCGAAGGGAGAGATCCTCCAGCTGATGGGCACCGTCAACACGACGGTCGACCAGCTCTCCGCCTTCGCCGACGAAGTCACCCGCGTCGCACGCGAGGTCGGCACCGAAGGAAACCTCGGCGGACAGGCCGAGGTGAAGGGCGTCTCCGGGGTGTGGCGCGATCTGACGGACAACGTCAACCTCATGGCGTCCAACCTCACTTCACAGGTGCGCAGCATCGCCCAAGTCGCCACCGCGGTCGCCGACGGGGACCTCAGCCAGAAGATCACCGTGGACGCGAAGGGAGAGATCCTCCAGCTGAAGACCACGCTCAACACGATGGTCGACCAGCTGTCGGACTTCGCGGACGAGGTCACCCGCGTCGCACGCGAGGTCGGCACCGAAGGAAACCTCGGCAGGCAGGCTCAGGTGCGGGACGTCTCCGGGGTGTGGAAGGACCTGACCGACAGCGTCAACTCGATGGCGCTGAACCTCACTTCACAGGTGCGCAGCATCGCCCAGGTGACCACGGCCGTCGCCAACGGCGACCTCTCCAAGAAGATCGACGTCGACGCGCGCGGCGAGATCCTGGAGCTGAAGGACACCGTCAACACGATGGTCCACCAGCTGCGGGCCTTCTCGGACGAGGTCACCCGCGTCGCACGCGAGGTCGGCACCGAGGGCAACCTCGGCGGGCGCGCCCAGGTCCACGGCGTCTCCGGAGTCTGGAAGGACCTCACCGACAACGTCAACTTCATGACCTCCAACCTGACTTCGCAGGTGCGCAACATCGCGCAGGTCGCCACGGCCGTCGCCAACGGCGACCTCTCCAAGAAGATCGACGTCGACGCCCGGGGCGAGTTCCTGGAACTGAAGACGACCCTGAACACGATGGTCGACACGCTCTCGTCGTTCTCCTCGGAGGTCACGCGGGTCGCCCGCGAAGTGGGCAGCGAGGGGCAGTTGGGCGGTCAGGCCCGCGTCGAGGGCGTCTACGGCACCTGGAAGGGGCTGACCACCAGCGTCAACGAGCTCGCTCTGAATCTCACCACGCAGGTACGGGCGATCGCCGAGGTCGCCAGCGCCGTCACCCAGGGCGACATGTCGCGCGCCATCTCGGTGGACGCGCGCGGCGAGGTCGCCGAGCTCAAGGACAACATCAACGTCATGGTGGCGAACCTGCGCGAGACCACCCGTACCAAGGACTGGCTGGAGTCCAACCTGACCCGCATCGCCGGTCTGATGCAGGGCCAGCGCGATCTGGTGGAGGTCGCCGACCTGATCCTGCGAGAGCTGACGCCGCTGGTGAACGCGCAGGCCGGCGCGTTCTTCCTGGTCGGCTCCGGCGGAAAGCCGGGCGAGGAGCTGGAGTACATCGCGGGGTACGGCACCAGCGGCGGAGGGCAGCCGGGCGCACCCGACTCGCCGCTGCGCGGTCTGATATCGCAGGCCGTCTCGGAGAAGAAGCGCATCCTCATCGAGGACGCCCCGCCGGACTACGTGAGGGTGGAGTCGGGGCTGGGCTCCGCGCCCGCGGCGAACATCCTCATCCTGCCGATCCTTTTCGAGGACAGGGCGCTCGGCGTGATCGAGGTGGCCTCGTTCAGCAAGTTCAACGAGATCTACCTGACGTTCATCGACCAGTTCGTGCACACCATCGGCGTCTCGATCAACACCATCCTGGCGAACGCCCGTACGGAGGTGCTGCTGTCGGAGTCGCAGCGGCTGACGAAGGAACTGCGGCAGCGCTCGGACGAGTTGCAGCGCACCAACGCCGAACTCGAGGACAAGGCCGCGCTGCTGGCCACCTCGTCGCAGTACAAGTCGGAGTTCCTGGCGAACATGTCGCACGAGCTGCGCACGCCGCTGAACTCGCTGCTGATCCTCGCGCGGCTCCTCGCCGACAACCCCGACGGACGGCTCTCCGAGCAGGAGGTCGACTTCGCCACCACCATCTACCGCTCGGGCTCGGACCTGCTTCAGCTCATCAACGACATCCTGGATCTGTCGAAGGTCGAGGCCGGGCGGATGGACGTACGGCCGCGGAGGCTGCCGCTGACGAAGCTGCTGGACTACGTGCACGCGACGTTCCGGCCGATGACCATCGACCGGGGGCTGGCGTTCGAGATCGCCGTGGGCGAGAACGTGCCCCGCGAGCTCTACTCGGACGAGCAGCGCATCCAGCAGGTGCTGCGCAACCTCCTCTCCAACGCGGTGAAGTTCACGTCGACCGGCGGCGTGGAGCTGCGGGTCGAGGTGGCCAGGAACGAGGAGTTCTCCGAATCGACGCTGCGCGACGCGGACACCGTGCTCGCGTTCTCCGTCAAGGACACCGGCAGCGGCATCCCGCAGGAGAAGCTGGCGGTGATCTTCGAGGCGTTCCAGCAGTCCGACGGCACCACGAGCCGCCGGTACGGCGGCACGGGCCTCGGCCTGTCCATCAGCCGGGAGATCGCGGGCCTGCTCGGCGGGCGGATCGACGTGCAGAGCGAGGAGGGCGTGGGCTCCCGGTTCACGCTGTACATCCCGGCGGTCTACCCCGAGACCGGCGCCGCCGCGATCGCCGAGAGGACGGTGCCCGGCGGTGCGGGCCGCGCTTCACAGGGCGGCGGAGCGGTCGCGCCGTCTGCGCCGACGCCCGCCGCGCTGCCCGAGCCGGAACCGCTCGGACCCGCCGGCGGTGCGGCCGCGGAGCCCTCGGCCCCCGAGGCACCGGCACGCGAAGCACCGGCTCGCGCGACTCCGGCACCCGAGGCGCCGGCCCCAGAGGGACCGGCTGCCGAAGGACCGGCTGCCGAAAGACATGCGCCCGTGCACGAGATACCCGCTCGCGGGGCACCGGCCCGTGAGGCCCGGGAACCGGGGTCCGCAGCCGAAGCACCGGCACCCGGGGCACGGCCGACGCCCGAGCCACGGGCCGAGCCGCCCGCCGCGACGTGGCCCGAGGCCACGGAGCCGGCTCCCATGCCGGCCGGGACGCCGCCACGGCGCGAACCCGTCGGCATCGAACGGGCCGGGACGGAGTCCCGTACCGACGAGAGCCACCCGGAGGCCTGGCCGGAGACGACGCAGCTCAAGCGGTGGCTCGGCGGATCACGAGGACAGGTCCTCTCCGGGACCAACGTGCTCATCGTCGACGACGACATCCGCAACGTCTTCGCGCTGACCCACGTCCTGGGCCGTGTGGGAATCTCCGTCAAGTACGCGGAGAACGGCCGCGAAGGCCTCGACGTCCTGGACCGCTCCCCCGAGGTGTCGCTGGTCCTGATGGACATCATGATGCCGGAGATGAACGGCTACGAGGCGATCCGCACCATCCGGCACACACCGCGGCTGGCGGGCCTGCCCGTCATCGCACTGACCGCGAAGGCGATGTCGGGCGACAGCCAGAAGGCGCTCGACAGCGGCGCCGACGTGTACGTCGCCAAGCCGGTTGACCTCGACGAGCTGCTCCAGTCCATGTACGACCTGCTGTCCGAGAGCGGCGGCGGCACCCGGAGCGCCGCGGGCGGCCCCGGGGATACGCACGGCACGGCCTCGCCGGACGGCAGCGGGGGCATGGAGCACCACGAAGGCCCCCCGGGTGACGGCGGCGGCAGCGAACCGCCGGGGCGTGGGACATGAGTGCGCCGGTGCCCGACAGGTCGAGCATCCTGATCGTCGACGACATGGAGGAGAACCTCGTCGCGCTGGAGGCCGTACTCGGGCCGCTCGACCAGCAGTTGGTGACCGCGCGCTCCGGCGAGGCCGCGCTGAAGGCGATGCTGCGCCAGGACTTCGCGGTCGTGCTGCTCGACGTGCTGATGCCGGGCATGGACGGCTTCGAGACCGCGAGCAACATCAAGCGCCTCGACCAGACCAAGGACGTGCCGATCATCCTGCTGACCGGGACCGACGTGGACGCGGACTACGCCTACCGCGGATACGCGCTGGGCGCCGCCGACTTCCTCTCCAAGCCCATCGACCCGTGGGTGCTGCGTACGAAGGTCAACGTCTTTCTCGACCTGGACCGCAAGAACCGGCAACTCGCCGTCCAGGCCGAGCAGTTGCGCAGGCTCCTGGTCGCGGAGCACTCACCCCG
This sequence comes from Streptomyces winkii, assembly GCF_032248595.1. NCBI lineage: Bacteria > Bacillati > Actinomycetota > Actinomycetes > Kitasatosporales > Streptomycetaceae > Streptomyces > Streptomyces winkii. The sequence continues at coordinate 337,842 of NZ_JASTTH010000004.1, forward strand.
GGGCGGTGGCGCCGCGGCGGCGGAGGGGCCGCTGGAGGGCACCTGGTCCGCCACCGGGCAGCCGCAGCGGATGGGGGCCGGCAGGGGCGGCGCGGAGCAGCTCGCGGAGATCACCGAGAGGCTCGTGCAGATCGAGATGATGCTGCGCGGCAGCGAGACCTCCGAGGCGCCCGAACTCTCCAACCGCATCGCGGAGTTGGAGCGGTCCGTGCGCCGGCTGGGCGCGGACGAGGAAGCCCTGTGAGGTGACCGGCTCGGCCCTGCGGCCCACCGCATTCCGCTTGCGACAAGGGGGCCGGAATGGGCTTTCCTTGGAGGGTGAGCCGCTCAGCCCTTCTCGCCGGTCGTCAGGTAGGCGATGACCATGTCCGCGAGCATCGTCCGGTAGTGCTCGCGGCGGTCCTCTCCCAGCAGGTCGCGCTCGAAGAGGGCGCGGAAGGTGTGGCGGTTGGCGACGCGGAAGAAGCAGAACGAGCTGATCATCGCGTGCAGGTCCACGGCGTCCACGTCCGCGGTGAACACGCCCTGGGCCCGGCCCGCATCGAGGATGCGCCGGATGACGTCGATCGCGGGAGAGCTGAGCCGTCGCAGCTCGTCCGAGCCGGCGATGTGCTCCGCGCCGTAGACGTTCTCGATGCTGACGAGCTGGATGAAGTCCGGGTGCGCCTCGTGGTGGTCGAAGGTGACCGCGGCGAGCCGGCGGATGGCCGCGGCCGGGTCCAGGTGCTCGACGTCCAGCTGCTGTTCGGCCTCGCGGATGACCGAGTACGCCCGCTCCAGTACGGCCGTGAAGAGCCGCTCCTTGCCGCCGAAGTAGTAGTAGATCATCCGCTTCGTGGTGCGCGTACGGGCGGCGATCTCGTCGACGCGGGCCCCCGCGTAGCCGGCGCGGGCGAACTCCTTCGTGGCGGCGTCCATGATCTCGGCCCGGGTGCGGGCGGCGTCACGTACGCGTCCGGCGGACTGCGCCGGCTCTTCCGCGGTGGTCATCCGGCTCCTCGGCGGGGTCGCAGCAGTCCGGCGATTGTAGGGCGCGCGCCGTGCGCCCCGTCCGGCCGGGACTTCACAGCACGTCACCGGCTTGATATCACTAACGAACCAGTTCGTACATTGATGGGAAGCGACCGATGCCGCACTCCTCCGACGGGCCCGGAACCCCCGTGCTCGTACTCAACGGCCCGAACCTCAACCTCCTCGGCCTCCGTGAGCCCGACATCTACGGCAAGGAGACCCTGGCCGGCATCGAGGAGCTGTGCCGGGAGACGGCTGCCGAACACGGGCTGCGGGCGGACTGCCGGCAGAGCAACCACGAGGGCGTCCTCATCGACGCCGTCCACGAGGCGCGCACCGCGCACCGCGCGATCGTGATCAACCCGGGCGGATACAGCCACACTTCGGTGGCGCTGCGCGACGCCCTCGCCGCGGTGGAGCTTCCCGTCGTCGAGGTGCATCTGTCGAACATCCACAAGCGGGAGGCGTTCCGCCACCACAGCTACGTCTCCGCCGTCGCCGACACCGTGATCTGCGGCGCCGGCGCCCACGGGTACGCGCTGGCGCTGGCCCACGCGGCCACGCTGGTGCGGGAGAAGCGGTGAGTGCGGAACGCACCTGCCCCGTCGGCCTCATCGGCTCCGGCATCGGCCCCTCGCTCAGCCCGGCGCTGCACGAGCGCGAGGCCGGCTCGGACTGCGCTACGTGTACCGGCTCATCGACGCCGGCGCCGCCGGGGCCGCATCGGAGCGCGCCGTGGACCTCGTACGCGCCGCCGGACGACTGGGCTTCGACGGGCTGAACATCACGCATCCCTGCAAGCAGGCCGCGATTCCCGTGCCGGACGTGCTCTCGCCGCAGGCTGAGGCGCTCGGCGCGGTCAACACCCTGGTCTTCGACGGCGGGCGGGCGATGGGACACAACACGGATGTCAGCGGCTTCGCCGCGTCCTTCGCACGCAGCCTGCGGGACGCCCCGATCGACGAGGTCGTGCCGCTCGGCGCCGGAGGAGCCGGAGCCGCCGTGGCGCACGCGATGCTCGGGCTATGCACCGGACGACTCACGGTCCTCGACGCCGAGCCCGAGCGCGCGCGCGGGGCTTCGCGGCCTCGCTCTCCCGGCACTTCGGCAGCCGTCGCGCCTTCGCGGCCGAACTACGGGACTCCGGCGCCCACTTGGCACATGCCGACGGCCTGGTGCACGACACGCCCACCGGGATGGCGGCCCATCCCGGGCTGCCCGTGCCGGCCGTTTCGCTCCACTCCGGGCTGTGGGTCGCCGAGGTCGTCTGCCGGCCGCTGGAGACCGAGCTGCTCGCGGCGGCACGCGCCGCGGGCTGCCGCGTGCTCGACGGCGGCGGCATGGCCGTCTTCCAAGCGGCGGACGCGCTGCGCCTGTTCGCCGGCCGGGAGCCCGAAAGCAGCCGCATGCTCGCGGACTTCGCCTCCCTCGCGGAGGCGCCCGGGGGCACGTCTGTGAGCCCGCGGGCCGCCTGAGCCGCCGCTGCCCGGCGCGTCCGCCGTCCTGTCCTAACTCCCCTTGCGCTGCCCGGAGTTCTCCTCCGCGGGGGTCTCCACCGCCACGGAGCCGTCCGGGAGCCCGCTCACCCGCGGAGTGCCGTCCGCGTCGACCGCGACCTCGAACTGCCGCTCCCCCAGCCGCAGTCCGCTCGCCCGCAGCGGGACATATCCGTCCGCCATCTTCGGGCGTACGGTGAGCCGCCCTTCCGGTGCGTCGGCCTGAAGCCCGAGCACGGCCTGGAGCACCGCCACCGCCGCGGCCGCGGACCACGCCTGCGGACGGCAGGCCGCCGGGTACGGAGCGGGGCGGGAGTCGGTGCGCGACCCGTGGCCCGCGAACAGCTCGGGCAGCCGCCCGTCGAAGGAGACCGACGCCCGGACGAGTCCGGCCGCCAGCGCTTCCGCGGCGGCGTGGTGCCCGTCGCGGGCGAGCCCCTGAATGGCGATCGCCGTGTCGTGCGGCCACACGGTGCCGATGTGGTAGCCGAGGGGGGTGAAGCCGTCCGAGTCGGCGGCGAGCGTACGCAGGCCGAATCCGGAGTCGAGGTGTTCGCCGGCCAGCCGCGCGGCGACCAGCCCGCTCTCGTCGTCGTCCAGCAGCCCCGTGCCCAGCAGATGGCCGATGTTGGACGTCAGCGCGTCCAGCGGCTGCTTGTCGCTGCCCAGCGCGATCGCCGGGTACGGGCCGTCGGCGTCCTCGACCCAGAACCGCTCGCGGAAGCGCCGCCGCAGCCGCTGCGCCCACTCCTCCCAGCGGTCCGCGCCCGGCCGGCCGAAGGCGCGGAGCAACCGGGCGCCGGACAGGGCCGCTTCGTGCGCGTACGCCTGCACCTCGCAGAGGGCGACGGGGGGTTCGGCGAGGCGGCCGTCGCGGTGGCGCACCGCGTCGCCCGAGTCCTTCCAGCCCTGGTTGGCCAGCCCGCGGCCGGTGCTGTCGACGTATTCGAGGAACCCGTCGCCGTCGGCGTCGCCGTACTCGTCCATCCACGCGAGGGCCGACTCGGCGTGGCTCAGAAGCGGTTCGACCTCGTGCGGCGGCATGCCCCAGCGCCATGCGTCGTGCAGCAGCGTCACCCACAGCGGGGTGGCGTCCACGGTGCCGTAGTAGCAGGGCGGTACGGACATCCCGTCGGCGAAGTGCAGCCCGTCGCGGCGTATTTCGTGCAGGATCTTGCCGGGCTGCTCTTCGGTCGCCGGGTCGCTCCGGGCTCCCTGGCGCCGGGCGAGCGTGCGGAGCGTGCCCGCGGCCAGCCCGGTGCCCAGCGGCAGCAGCATGCGGGCGGCCCAGATCGAGTCCCGCCCGAAGAGCGTGAGGAACCACGGGGCGCCGGCCGCGAGGAAGGTGTCGTCCTCCTCCAACGGGTCGGCGAGCAGGAGCGATCCGAGGTCGGAGCACGAGCGGGCGAACCAGTGGTCGAGGCCCCGGTCGGCCGTCGTGAGCGCTGCTCCGGACGCGAACTCGGCACGGGCCCGGGGCGAGGCGGGGCGGAACGCCTCGCCCTTGGTGTCCTCGATCGTGCAGCGGAGCGTGGCCTGCCAGCGCTCGCCGGGGCCGAGTTCGACGCCGTAGGTCAACTCGGCGGTGGTACCGGGCGCTTCGGAGGTGCCGGCGGCGGCACCCGCACCGTCGGCGGGTCCGGCGGCGCCGGCCCCTGCGTGCCCAGCGGTGTCGGGCGCGGGCGTGCACGCGAGCCGCGCGGTCAGCTCCCCGTCGCTCCACACCGGCCCGTCCGGCTGGAGCGACGGTGCGACGCGGGGCACCGAGCGGCCGGACTTGACGCTCTCCAGGGAGGCGAGATCGCTTGCGGCGCGCAGCGTCAGCCGCACCCGCACGGCGGTCAGTCCGGCGTTGTGGAGCGTGATCGTCTCGCTCAACTCGCCGGGTTCCACGGCGCGTCGGCGCTCCAGCGTGACGGCGGGGTCGGGGCTGTGCTCGGCCAGCCCGCGCAGCACCGTACGGAACGAGGCGCGTTCGGCGCTGTCCGGGCCGCCGCTGATGGGGGCGTTCGGCACGTCCTCGGCGAGGACGGTCAGCAGGGAGAGGCCCCTGCGGTCGCCGTGGAAGAAGCCGTCCGAGCCGTCGTGCATCTGACCGTCCGGGCGGGACACCGCCATGCTCGGCGCGCAGAGCGAGATGCAGGCGTCGTGCAGGAACGGCTGGAGTTCCGCCGGGGCGGACGCCCTCGTGCCGGTGTTGTCGGGAGTCTTGACAGTTGTCTCCACGTGGGCGCAACCTCTCAGCCATTGGATCGATCAAAAAGACCTTAGCAAAGAGGTCAAGAGCCCAAATTGCCCTTTTTGCACGGGAGATCGTCCAGGTTCGACCGTCCTCGCTCACAGGAGCTCACGTCATGCCGTCACGCCCCGATCCGTCGCCGTCCGTGCCCGCCCAGGGCCCGGGCGCCGGTTCGGACGCCGGTCGGGACGCCGCTCCGGACGCCGGTCCGGGGGGGCCGGCGTCCGGTTCCGCGTCGGCGTCCGGCTCCGCGTCCGGTTCGGGCTCGGGCTCGGTGACGATGGCGATGGTCGCGCGGCGTGCCGGAGTCTCCACGCAGACGGTCTCCAACGCCCTCAACACCCCGGACCTGCTGCGGCCCGAGACCCTGGAGCGCGTCCGCCGCGCGGTGGACGAGATGGGCTACCGCCCGCACCGCGCGGCCCGTTCGCTCCGTACGCGCGCCAGCAGGCTCATCGGCTTCGGCATCGAGCCGGCCGGCCCCGGCAACATCGTGCTGGACCGGTTCCTGCACGCCCTGTCGGAGACGGCGGACGCGGCCGGATACCGGCTGCTGCTGTTCGCCGCGGGCTCCGGCCAGCGCGAACTGGCCGCGTACGAGGAGCTGCTCGGCGAGCACGGCGTGGACGCGTTCGTGCTGAGCAACACCGCGCACGGCGACCCCCGGCAGGCCTGGCTGGAGGACCGCGGGATCCCCTTCGTCGCCTTCGGCCGCATGTGGTCCGAGCACGACGTGGGCGACTGGGTCGACGTGGACGGCGCAGCCGGCACCGAGGCAGCCGTCGAGCGGCTGGTGGCCGAGGGCCACGAGCGCATCGGATTCCTCGGCTGGCCCTCCGGCTCCGGCTCCGGCGACGACCGCGCCGCCGGCTGGCTGCGCGCGCTGCGCTCGTACGGCCTGGAGGCTCCCGGACTCCGCGTCGAGTGCGTCGACGACGTGGGCGCCGCGGCGCGCGCCGTCCAGCCCCTGCTCGACGCGGGCGTGACGGCGGTCGTCGCCGCCAGCGACACGCTCGCGCTCGGCTGCTACCGCGCGGTCTCCAACGCGGGAGGCACACCCGGACGCGAGGTGTCCGTGGTGGGCTTCGACGACTCCTCGGTCGCGCCGCTCCTCTCCCCCGGCCTCGCCAGCGTCGCGCAGCCTCTCGGCGACGTGGGCCGGGAGGCGATGCGCCTGCTGCTGGCCCGCATGGCCGACCCCGGAAAACCTCCCGAACGGGTGCTGCTGCCGCCCGCTCTCGTCGTACGAGCAAGCCTCGGTGCCGCTTCCGGCTGATCCGCAGACCGAGCGTCACCCACGCCCCACCTCTCCATTCTCCGCATCAACTCCTCCAGGAGGCCCGCATGTTCCGTCGCTCCACCGTGGCAGTCACCGCGTGCGCGGTGCTCGCCGCCACCGCGACCGGCTGTTCGTCCGGATTCGACAAGAGCAAGAACGGACCCGAGCAGGACACCGGCAAGAAGCAGTCGCTGCGCGTGCTGATCGGCACCTCCGGCGACGCCGAGACCAAGGCCGTGAAGAAGGCCACCGCCGCCTGGGAGAAGAAGTCCGGCAACAAGGTCACCGTGCAGCTCGCCAAGGACATCGACCAGCAGCTCGCCCAGGCGTTCGCGGGCAACCGCCCGCCGGACGCCTTCTACGTCAACTCCGACCAGTTCGCCAACTACGCCAAGGGCGGCTCGCTCTACGCGTACGGCGACAAGATCCCCGACAAGAAGGACTTCGCGCCGAACCTGCGCAAGGCGTTCACGTACAAGGGCAAGCTGGTCTGCCTGCCGAAGGACTCCTCGACGCTCGGCCTCGCGATCAACACCGAGATGTGGAAGAAAGCGGGGCTGACGTCGAAGGACTACCCCACCACGTGGGACGAGCTGGAGAAGGTCGCGGACAAGCTCACTTCGGGCAAGACGACGGGGCTCGTCACCACCAACGAGTACCAGCGGCTGGGCGTGTTCATGAAGCAGGCCGGCGGCTGGATAACCAACTCGGACGAGTCGAAGATGACCGCCGACAGCAAGGAGAACGCCGAGGGTCTCGGCTTCGCCAAGAAGCTGCTGCGCTCCGGTTCGATGAAGTACGCCAAGCAGGTCGACACCGGCTGGGCCGGTGAGGCGCTCGGCAAGGGCAAGGCCGCCATGATCATCGAGGGCAACTGGCTCGCGGGCGCCATGAAGCTGGACTTCCCCGACATCGACTACAAGGTCCTCCCGCTGCCCGCCGGCCCGGCCGGAAAGGGCACCCTCGCCTTCAGCAACTGCTGGGGCGTGGCCCAGGAGAGCGCCCACCGCGAGGCGGCCGTCGACATGATCCGCCATCTGACCTCCGCGAAGGAGCAGTTGGCGTCGTCCGACGCGATCGGCGTCATGCCGTCGCGTACGAGCGTCATGGACACCTTCGGCAAGCAGCACCCCGAGTCGAAGGGCTGGGTCGACGGCAACGAGTACGCCCAGAGCCCGGTGACCGTGCCGGGGTTCACCAAGGTCGTCGACCAGTTCAACGCCGACCTTCAGGGGCTGCGCACGGGATCACCCGCCACGATCCTCTCCACGCTCCAGCGCAACGGCGAGCAGGCGATCAAGAAGGGCGACTGACCTCGCATGCCGACCACTGTCACTGAGCGTCCGGCGCCGCCGCCTGCCAGGCGGCGGCCTGGGCGGCCCGGGCTCCCCGGGCGCTCCCGCTCCCGTACGACCCGCGGACGTGAGGGAGTGTGGGGCTGGCTGTTTGTGAGCCCCATGGTCCTCGGGCTCGGCCTCTTCATGGCGCTGCCGATCCTCATGGCCGCGTGGGTCAGCCTGCTGAACTGGGACGGGCAGTCCAATCCGTTCACGCCCGACGCCGACTTCATCGGGCTCGACAACTACCGCAGCCTGCTCGCCGAGGACGGGCTGGCGCGCTCGCTGCTCGCCACGTCGCTGCGCAACAACCTGTATTACGTGCTGCTGGTGGTGCCCTTGCAGACGGCGCTGTCGCTCACGCTGGCCATCATCGTCAACCAGCGGATGCTGCGCGGCCGCAGCATGCTGCGCACCACGTTCTACTTCCCGTCCGTGACCAGTTCGATCGCGGTGTGCACCGTCTTCCTCTTCCTCTTCCAAGGCAGCGGCGCGGTCAACCAGTTGCTGAGCTGGATAGGGATCAAGGGACCGAACTGGTTCCAGGACTCGCGCGGAGTCCTGTGGGTGCTGCTCGACGCGCTGGGAATCGTCGACGGCCGTCCCGGCGGGGTCCTCGCGGATCACCGCCTGCTGGGACTGCCCTACTCCGAGTGGCTGGCCGGCCCGTCCGTGGCGATGTGCACGCTCATCATGCTCGCCGTATGGACCACTTCGGGCACGTTCATGCTCATCTTCCTCGCGGCGCTCCAGAACATCCCCCGCGAGCTGGAGGAGGCCGCGGCCCTGGACGGGGCCCGCCGGCGCCACGTGCTGCGCCATGTGCTGCTGCCGGCGCTGCGTCCGGTGATGTTCCTGGTGACGACCCTCGGGCTGATCGCCAGCTGGCAGGTCTTCGACCAGGTGTACGTGCTGGGGCAGGGCGATCCCGCCAACACCACGCTCACGCCCGCGTTCCTCTCGTACTCCTACGGCTTCGACAACGCGGAGTTCGGGCAGGGCGCGGCCATTTCGTTCATCCTGCTCGGAATCGTGCTGCTGATGACGGGAGTTCAGCGCCTGCTGCTGCGGGAGCGCGGTGTGCGGGGCCCGTTGAGGCGGCGCATCGCCGCGGCCGTCGCACAGCGGCCGGGTGCCGTAGACGCGCCGGGCGACGTGACGAGCGAAGGGAACGACCAAGGGAAGGACGAGGGGAAGGAGGCGCACCGTGCGCACGACTGACGAACCGGTCTCCACGGACGAGCGGCCCGTCCTGGCCCGCTTCCCGCGTCCCGCCCGGATCGCGGGCTACACGCTGCTGCTCGGCTTCGCCCTGCTGTACGCGCTGCCGTTCCTCGTACAGCTGGCGACGAGCTTCAAGACCGACCCGGAGGCCGCGTCCCACCCTCTCTCGCTGTGGCCGGCGGCGCCGACGACGGCCGTCTTCGACAAGCTCACCGGCTCGGGCGGGGCCGGGAGCGTGCCGTTCATGCGGTGGCTGGGCAACAGCACGCTGGTCACGGTCGTGGTGACGCTGGGCCGGGTCCTCTTCGACTCGGCGGCCGGATACGCGCTGGCCAGGCTGCGCTTCCGCGGCCGTGCCGTGCTCACCGCCTTCCTCATCGCGGTGATGGCCGTGCCGCCCGTCGTGCTGCTCATCCCGAAGTTCCTGGTGCTCAACACGCTGGGCATCTTCGACACGTACACGGGGATGATCGTGCCGCTGCTCTTCGACGCGGCGGGCATCTTCATCATGAAGCAGTTCTTCGAGTCCATCCCGAGGGAGGTCGAGGAGGCGGCGCGGATCGACGGCGCCGGCGTGGGGCGGATCTTCTGGTACGTGGTGCTGCCGATGTCGCGGCCCGCTCTGATCACCGTCACGCTGCTGTCGTTCCAGGGATCGTGGAACGAGTTCACGCACTTCCTGGTGTCCACGCAGTCCAGCGACTACGAGACGCTCACCACCGGTCTGGCGCGCTTCGTCTCCGGCGGTCTGGGCGCGGGAACGCAGTATCCGCTGAAGCTGGGCGCGGCGCTGCTCTCCACGATTCCGGTGGCGGTGCTCTTCTTCTGCTTCCAGCGGTACTTCATCCGCGGGGCGAACGCGGGCTCCGTGAAGGAGTGAGGGGCTCGTTCCCTGAGAGGCCCTGGAACCTCTCGAACCCTCCGGGTCCCCCCGGACCGTCGCCCGCGCCTCGCGGGCGGCACGGAGCGCTCCCGCCCTGGTGGGGGGCGGGAGCGCTCGCGGGACCCGCTCGGTGCCGTGCCGGAGGGCCTCCGGCACGAACTGCCTCAGTCCGTCAGGTTGTTCGGACGGTAGGGCTTGTACTCGCTGCCGGACGCCAGGCCGTAGTCCAGCACCCGGTGGTCCGTGCCGTGGCCGCCCCGCTGCTCGAAGGCCGAGTAGGCGGTGTGCGAGTCGTCGGTCCACTTCTCGAAGATCACCACGTGGCGCGTGGTGTTCGAGCCGTCGGCGTCGATGAGCAGGTCGCCGGGCTTGAGGTCACCCAGATTGATCGGGGTGGTCAGGTCCCGGTTGCTCGCCAGCTCGACGGTGTTCGGCCCGGACTTCCACAGGCCCAGCGTCATCGAGACATAGCCGGAGCAGTCCTGCCGGTACCCGTCCGACCAGACGTCGGTCTGGCTGTAGGGAACCTGCGAACCGTTGTTGGCGGTCAGCCAGGTGGCCGCCCGCTCCAGCATCTGAGCCCGTGTGATCGCATCGGCCTTGGCGGACTTCTCGCTCTTGGCCGCGGCCGCGGCGGGCTTCTCGGCGGGGGTCGCCGTCGCGGACGACGGCAGTACCGCGAAGCCCAGAACGGCGGCACTTCCGGCCGCCACGGCGGCCAGTGAGATACGTGCACGCCGGCTGAGGGACGTCAGAGACATTCCGCTCCTCTTTGGTGGGGGGTGTGCGTTGCCACAGGCCACCCGGCCCGAAGCAGGCACATCCTGGGCCCGCTCTCCTCGCGAACACCGCGCGCGCAAAAGGTTCTTCACCTGATGGGCACAAGCGGATTCGGACATCACGGCGCAAGTGCGCCGCGCGCCGACACCGTTTCCCTTCGGATTCCGCAGGTGCGCCCAATGAAGACCGCCCAATGAAGACGATGCGGCGTCACCGGTCCCCCGGAGCGGCGGCACAGCGACTCGCGGCGCAGGAGCGGAACGGGGCGCGGGGCGGGGTACCCGCCACGTCGCCCGACGGGGATACCCGTCAGGTCCCCCGCTTGTCAGCCCGTCCGCAGGTCAGCTCGTGAGCGTCTCGACGGAGACCTGCCACAGCCTCGCCGCCGCCTCCGGATCGGCGGCGTGCGGTGCCACGCCGCGCGCCGAGCCGGGCTCGTTCACCGGCGCCTCGTTGCAGTCCTCGAAGTACCGGCCGCCGATCCCCTCCAGCAGCGACGACGTCGCGAGGAGCACGGACGTCGCGGCGCCCTGTCCGGGCGTCTTCCACGGCGAGGCCCCGCCGCCGGCCTCGGCGCTCACCCGTTCCAGCTCCTCCTCGCTGACATGGCGCTGAAGCCGGGTGCGAACGGCCCCGGGCGTAAGGGAGTTGACGGCGATGCCGTCGCTCTCCCAGCGCTCCCACGCCCCGACCGCGAAGAGAGCCGTGGCCGTCTTGGACTGCGCGTACGCGGACCACGGGTCGTAGGGGCGCGCACGGAAGTGGACGTCCTCGAAGACGACCGGTGAGCGCACGTGCGAGTCGGCGCTGACCGACACGACACGCGCGCCGCCCGCGGCCGCCAGCGCCCGGTGCAGCCCGACGGTGAGCGCGAAGTGCCCCAGGTGATTGGTGACGAACTGGAGCTCCCAGCCCTCGGGCGTACGCACCTCCGGCGAGGCCATCACTCCCGCGTTGTTGACCAGGATGTCCAGCGGGCCGTCCCACGCGGCGAGGAATCCCGCCACGGACTTGCGGTCCGCGAGATCGAGCGGGGCGACCCGGATCTCCTCGTTGCCCGTGGCGGCGACGAGCTCCGCGGCGCGGCGCCGCCCCGCCTCCGTGTCCCGCACGGCGAGGGTCACCTGCGCTCCGGCACCGGCCAGCGCGCGGGCCGTCTCCGCGCCGATGCCGGAGGCGCCGCCCGTGACGACGGCCCGCCGTCCGGTCAGGTCGATGCCGTCGATGACTTCATCGGCGGTGGATTCGGCGGTGAAGGGAGTGCTGATGGGGGCGGTGTCGGTCATGGTCTTCCCGTCTCGCGTGGCGGTCCGGAGCGGGAGGGGCGGGCGCGCTGGGGAACGCCGTGAACCTCCACTACGACCACTTCACCGGAGCCCCCGGGGATCCTCAATCCGGCCTGTCCTCCGGTCGGGCGAACGCGCACCTGGACGGATCACCACCGGACCGGGAGGCGAGCGGACGGCGCCCCGCTTCCCCTGCCACGGGGGCGGCGGCAGAGCGCGAATTGACAGCGCTCCCTCGGGTGCGAGCCTGGAAGGAGCAGGCCCGTCGCGGCTCCCGAGAGACGACCGATCACAGCCGATCACAGCCGGTGACGGCTGGGGTGACGATTCCGCGGGGCTGGGTGGCAGCCGGCGGCGCGTGGCCCGCGGGAGAAGCACGCGGGCGCTCAACCGCCGGGCCGTCGTCCCCCGGAACCACCGCCCACGGCCCGGCACGGTGACCGTACGGTCGCACCCCGTACGACGGCGTAGGGGGTTGAGCCCGGCGGCTGCCCGCTCCGACCCGTCCCCGCAGGAAGCAGGGGTTTCCATGGAAGGTCTCGTCTACGAGGCTCCGCGGCAGGCCCGCGTCCTGAACGCCCCGGAGCGGCGCACGGCCGAGCAGCCGTGGACCGTCCCGCACGGGCCGCACCTCTCCGAGGGCCGCGACGCCCACCTGTGCTTCGACGACCGCGCCGAGGGCCGGACGAAGGTCCTCGCGCATCCCGACGGGAGTCACCCATGACACACACGGCGAGCAGCGCGACAGACAGGCCCGGCGGCTCCGCGCGGAGTGCGCCCGTCACGGCGGGTCCGCTGCGGACACCGCTTGCCATCTACCTCAACGACCATCTCCTCGGGGCCACCAGCGGCAGCGAACTCGCACGCCGCATCGCGAAGCAGCACGCCAAATCCCCCGCGGGAGGCGCACTCATCCGCGTCGCGGACGAGATCGCACAGGACCGTGCCGCGCTGCTGGGGATCATGCGCGACCTCGGCGTCCCCGCGCGCCGCTACAAGACGGGGGTGGGATGGCTGCTGGAGAAGGCGGGCCGGGCGAAGACCAACGGCTTCCTCGTACGGCGTGCACCGCTCAGCAGCGTCCTCGAACTGGAGGCCCTGCGCCTGGGAGTCGAAGGCAAGAGGCTGATGTGGCAGGCGCTGAGCGCGCTGAGCGGACCGGGCTCGGCCGTACTCGACGACGAGCAGCTGGCGCGGCTGCTGCGCCGCGCGCGCGAGCAGGGCGAGACCCTTGAGGAGCTGCAACTCGCCGCCGCGAAGGGCGTTCTGGGGCAGGGCTGACCCGGGCGTCGACGGGTCGCCGGACGCCCCGCCCGGGCCCCCGCCTCGTCCGCGTAGCGGCGCGGCACCGTCTCACCTGCCGAAACGTGAGCCGGTAGGGGTTGAACCCCAGGAGCGGCTCGCCCAGAATGCGAACCATGACAGCTGCCGCCGGACTCCTCGTGGAACGCCTCCACGTCGACCTGTGCCGCCAGTCGAGCGCGACCTGTCACAGCTGATCTCCCGGCAGGGCCTGTGCCGCCCGCCGTCTCCCCGCTCCGTCTCGCGGTCGTACGAGCCGCGCTGAACGGCGCCCGCATCGCTCAACACCCGTGCCCCGCACAGGGGTTGCCGTGGTGTGCGCGCAGTGACCGGAGCAGCGGGCCGCGGGCTCGGACGCGGCCGTCGCCCCTCGGCGCCTGAGCCCTCGCGCCACGCGGGCAGCGCCTCGCCGTGACCGCCGCGCCCGCAGCAGGCCGCCGTCCGCCGCGGACTGCCGGGTGCCGTCCGGTTCCTCTCCGCCCCCCCCTGGACCCTGGAGTCTCTCCATGTCTTCGCCGTCTTCCGCGAGTTCGTCGTCTTCCCTGTCGTCCTCGGCCTCCCAGTCCTCCCCCGCCGCGGCCTCGCCGCCGGAGCCGCCCCAACCGCCGCTGACGTTCCACTGGTTCCTGCCGACGACGGGCGACAGCCGCCACATCGTCGGAGGCGGGCACGGTTCGACGCCCGGCGCGGCCGGCGGCGACCGTCCCGCGTCCGTCGAATACCTCGGCCAAATCGCCCGCACCGCCGAGCAGTTGGGCTTCTCCGGCGCGCTCACGCCGACCGGGGCGTGGTGCGAGGACGCCTGGATCACCACCGCGATGCTCACGCAGGTGACCGAGCGTCTGAAGTTCCTCGTGGCCTTCCGGCCCGGGCAGATCTCGCCGACTCTCTCCGCGCACATGGCCGCGACCTACCAGCGCCAGTCGCACGGCCGGCTGCTCCTCAACGTCGTCACCGGCGGCGAGTCGGCGGAGCAGCGCGCGTACGGAGACTTCCTCGGCAAGGACGAACGCTACGCGCGCACGGGCGAGTTCCTGGACATCGTGCGCCGCCTGTGGACCGGCGAGAAGGTCGACCACGAGGGTGAGCATCTCCACGTCGAGGGCGCGCGGCTCAACCGTCTTCCCGAACCGGCGCCGGAGATCTACTTCGGGGGCTCCTCCCCCGCGGCCGGTCACGTCGCCGCCCGCTACACGGATGTGTACCTCACCTGGGGCGAACCGCCGCAGCAGGTGAAGCAGAAGATCGACTGGGTGCGCTCCCTCGCCGGCGCGCAAGGACGCGACGTGCGGTTCGGCATCCGCCTGCACACCATCACCCGTGACACCTCCACCCAGGCATGGGCGGAGGCTCAGCGCCTTCTGGAGGGCATGGATCCGGAGCGCATCAAGGCCGTGCAGGAGGGCTTGGCCACGAGCGAGTCCGAGGGGCAGCGCCGCATGCGCGAGCTTCACGGCAGCGGCACCAGCGACCAGTTGGAGATCTACCCCAACCTGTGGGCGGGTGTCGGGCTGGTCCGCGGCGGCGCCGGCACGGCGCTGGTGGGCAGCCACACCGAGGTCGCGGACCTCATCGAGGAGTATCACCGCCTCGGCATCGAGGAGTTCGTCCTCTCCGGGGTGCCGCACCTGGAGGAGGCGTACTGGTTCGGCGAAGGCGTGCTGCCCCTGCTGGAGAGGCGCGGCCTGTGGCGGCACCCGGACGGCGCCCGTACGGCCGAGGCGGGCATCGTCCCGTTCGCGGGCCGGTGAGCGCGGCGCGGCCGGAGGCCCCGGCGTCCACCGAACCCCGCAAGCTCCGGACGGTCGTGCTCTCCAGCCTGCTGGGCACGACGGTCGAGTGGTACGACTTCTTCCTCTACAGCACCGCCGCCGGGCTCGTCTTCGGGGAGCTGTTCTTCCCCACGACGAACGGCACGGTCGGCACGCTGCTCTCGTTCGCGACGTTCGCCGTCGGCTTCCTCGCCCGCCCCGTCGGGGGTCTGCTCTTCGGGCACATCGGCGACCGCATCGGACGCAAGCGCACCCTCGCCTTCACGATGAGCCTGATGGGCGTCTCCACCGCCCTGATCGGCGTGCTGCCGACGTACGAGCAGGCCGGGATCCTCGCTCCGGCGCTGCTGCTGGTCCTGCGCGTCGCGCAGGGGATAGCGCTGGGCGGCGAGTGGGCCGGTGCGGTGCTGCTGGCCGTGGAGTACGGGCCGAAGGGCCGCAAGGGCCGGTACGGCAGCTATCCGCAGATCGGGCTCGCGCTCGGACTGGCCCTGGGCACGGGCGCGTTCGCACTGCTGAACAACGTGCTCAGCGACGAGGCGTTCCTCGGCTACGGGTGGCGCGTGGCGTTCCTGGTGTCGCTGGTGCTGGTCGCCGTCGGCCTGACCGTACGGCTGAAGATCGACGAGACGCCCGCGTTCCTGGCCGTGCGGCGCCTCCGGGAACTCCCGCAGTCGGCGCCCCTGGTGGAGCTGCTGCGTGAGCGTCCCTCGCGGCGCCATGTCGTGCTGGGCATGCTGGCCCGCTGGGGCGAGGGCGCGGCCTTCAACACGTGGGGCGTCTTCGCCCTCACATATGCGACCGCCACGCTGAAGCTGGACCGCAGCGCGGTGCTGCTGTCCGTCACGGTGGCCGCGCTCGTGATGGCGGCGGCGATACCGCTGTCGGGTGCGCTCACGGACCGTCAGGGGGCCCGCCGCGTCTACTTCGTCGGCATGGGGCTGTTCGCGCTGTCGGTCTTCCCCGCCTTCTGGGTGTTCAGCGTCGGCGGGACCTGGGGCTTCGCGGCGGTGCTCGTGGTGACGCTCGGGCTGGTGCACGCCTACTTCTACGGCGCCCAAGGCACCCTGTTCGCGGCGCTGTTCGCGACGCAGGTGCGCTACACCGGCATGTCGTTCGTCTACCAGATGTCCGGCATCTTCGCCTCGGGCGTCACGCCCTTGATCATGACCGCACTGCTGGCACTCGGCGGCGGAACACCGTGGGCGGCCTGCGGATATCTGGCGCTGACGGCTCTGGTGAGCATGTGGGCGACGGCGCGGCTGCGCGAGAAGGACCTGTACGTCGTCACCGGCGGCGGCCCCCGCGGCGGCGGAGCCGGGCCGGGCGAGACGCACCCGGAACGGCAGTCGCGGGGCGAGCCCGCGCCGCTGTCTCCCTGACGGGGAGCCGACGGCCCACGCTCCCGAGCCGCGCTCCCAGACCTTCGAAGGAGATTCGCACATGCCCAACGTCCTCACCGTCTCCAGCAGTCCGTCGACCCGTTCACGTACGTCGTCGCTGGTGCGTCACGTGGGCGGGCTGCTCGCCGCCGAACGCCACGACGTACGGCACGTCGAGGTGCGCGACCTGCCTCCCGAACCGCTGCTCGCGGGGAACGCCGCGCATCCGGCGATCCAGGAGGTCGTCGAGGCGATCGGCTGGGCGGACGCCCTCGTCGTGGGCACGCCCGTCTACAAGGCCGCCTACAGCGGTCTGCTGAAGACGCTGCTCGATCTGCTTCCGCAGTTCGCGCTCGCCGGGAAGACGGTGCTGCCGCTGGCGACGGGCGGCAGCACCGCGCACGTGCTGGCGATCGACTACGCGCTGCGGCCCGTCCTCACCGCACTGGGCACCGACAGCGTGCTCCGCGGCTGGTTCGTCCTCGACCGGCACATCTCCGCCGACGCGGAGGGTGCCGGAGCCGTCGCCGCGGAGGCGGCGGACGATGTGGCGGAGACGGCCGCCCGCCTCATCGACAGCCTCGCCGCCGCCGCTCCGACGACGGCGTCCGGGCCCCGCGGGCTGGCCCCCGCGGTCTGAACGGCCGGACGGCCGCGGTCACTCGTCCTTCGCCGGCGGTGGCGGCGGAGCAGGGGCGCCGCGGGGCGGAGCGATCTTCGCCCCGCGAGCGCCCGTGCCCGCGTCCGCGCCCGTGCCGGCGGCCTGGGCCGGGATCGTCGCGGCCGCACCGGCTGCCGGGGGCCCGTCCGCCTCGTCCTTCTGCGGCGGCAGCAGGGCGTCGCGGCGGGCGCCCGGGTCCCAGCCGCGCTCCACGACGCGCTTCTGCATCAGCACCGCCGCGCCGAGCACGACGCCCCCGATCAGCAGCATCAGTACGACGCCCGCGGTCTGGCCCGCCTTGGCGGCGTTGCCGATGAGCGTGCCGAACCAGCCGAAGTCCGCGTCTCCGAACGTGGTGTTCGCGTCGCCGAAGTCGCCGAGCACCTTCAGCAGCAGCGCCGGCAGGAACGTGATGAGCACCCCGTTGAGGAAGGCGCCGACGACCGCGCCGCGCCGGCCGCCCGTCGCGTTGCCGTAGACGCCGGCCGCGCCGCCGGTGAAGAAGTGCGGCACGAGGCCGGGCAGTACGAGCGCGAGCCCGAACGCCGGGCCGAAGACGGCGGTGAGCAGGCCCAGCGAGACGAGGCCCCCGGTGAAGCTGGCGATGAACCCGATCAGCACGGCGTTCTGCGCGTACGGGAAGACCATCGGCGCGTCCAGCGACGGCACGGCACCGGGAACGACCCGCGCGGCGATCCCCTGGAAGGCGGGGACGATCTCGCCCAGGATCGTACGGACGCCGAAGAGGATGACGGCGACCGAGATGCCGAACTGCAGCCCCTGCATGACGGCGCTCATCACGTAGTTGCCGACGTCGCTCGCCGCCTCTCCCCCGCCGGCCGAGAACGCCTTGAACGCCGTCTTCTGGCCCGCCTTCGCCAGGTGGACGAGCGCCATCACTACGTAGACCAGCAGCATGGACAGGGCGGTCGCGACCATCGAGTCACGCAGGAAGCGCAGCCCCTCGGGCAGGTTCATCTCCTCCGTGCTGCGGCTGCGCCTGCCGAAGAGCTGCCCGGCCGCGCCCGCCGTGACATAGCCCGCGGTGCCGAAGTGGCCGATGGCGATGGTGTTGTTGCCGGTGATGCGCTTCGTCCAGGGATGTGCGAAGGCGGGCATGGAGACGAGCATGATGCCCAGCAGGACGCCGCCGACGATGACGACGGCCACCGGCGAGAGCCCGGCCGTCGCCAGCACCATCGTCGTCAGCGTCGCCATGAACAGGATGTGGTGGCCCGTCAGGAACACGTACCGCAGGGGCGTGAAGCGGGCGAGCACGAGGCTCAGTGCGAACCCGGTGATCATCAGCCAGGCGACGCGCGCGCCGAACTGCTCCTGGGCGATGCCGACGATCGCCTCGTTGGTGGGGATCACGCCGTGTGCGCCGGTCGAGCCCTGGATCATCTCGCCCAGCGGGGCGAGGGAGTCGACGACGAGCCCGGCGCCCGCGTTGATCAGCAGAAAGCCGAGCGTCGCCCTGATGGCGCCGCCGACGACCTGACCGGCAGGCTTCTTCAGTGCGATCAGGCCGACGGCGGTGATCAGGCCGATCAGATACGGAGGCTGGCTGAGGATCTCGTTGACGAGAAATTCGGCCGTGGCGATGAGCGGGCCCATGGTGCCGCCTGCTCCCTTCCCGTCCTCAGACGTCGTAGGTGTCGCGGAGAGCGCCGTCGACCTCGGCGGTGCTGGTGAAGTCCTCGATGACGCGGACCGGGACGCCCACGTCCGCGAGGGCGGCGGCGATCTCGCGGGAGGTGAAGACGGCGACGGCCTCGGAGGCCTTGCCCCGGGCCGAGACGGTGTCCGTGGCCTCGACGGTGACGTGGGCGGTCCAGCGCCAGCGCTGGAGGACCTGCTCCAGGGTGTTCTTCAGGAACAGGCTCGTGCCGAGGCCGTTGCCGCACACCGTGAGGATCTTGTGCACGGTCGCGGAGTCGCTCCTCCGGGAGCCGGTGCCGGTGCCGCGGCGGTCCTCGCGCTCCTCGGCGGGCTCGTGGTCAGCGCGCCCGGCGCGGTCCTCTGCGCGGTCTTCGGCGGGGTGTTCCGTCCGCATGCCGCCGTCCTCGTCGTCCGCGAGAACCGCGAGGAGCTCGCCGGGTGTCGCGGCGTCCTTGAGCGACCGCACCGTCGCGGGGTCGGCGAGCAGCTTCGCCAGCCCGGCGAGCGCCGCCTGGTGGGCGCTCTGGTCTTCGGCGGCGAGGCCGACGACCAGGTCCACGGGGTCGTTCGACTCGTGCCCGAACTCCACCGGCTCCGCGAGCCGCACCCACGACATCCCGGTTCTCACTACCGCGGGCGACGGGCGGGCGTGCGCGAGCGCGAAGCCGGGCGCGATGACGATGTAGGGGCCGTTCTCCTCGACGTTCCGGATCATCTCCGCCGTGTACTCGGCGGTGCCGCAGCCCGTACGGGCCATCAGCTCCCCGGCCAGCCGTACGGCCTCGCGCCAGTCACCGGCCACGGCGTCGAGCCGGACGGCGTCACTGGGCAGGAGTTCACTCACTGTCGCCATGGGGCGGATCGTTGCACGTTCACCGAACATCGGGAACGGCGGGACCCGACAACGCGGCGGCCGGAAGACCGGCGGAACAAGTCGGTCCGGGAGTACGTGAGTTGGGAGTTCGGAGCCCGGAACCCAGCTCCGGTCCGGCTCCGGTCCGGTCCGCGGTCGCGGGGGTCCTCACCCGGCCGCCTGGCCGCCCGTCAACCGGTCCGCCCGCCGGACCGTCGGTCAGACGGCCCGCCAGCCCGACCACCGGCCGACCGCGATCTCCACGACCGGCCCCTGCGGCGGCCGGCTTCCGTACTGCGGGCCGTACTTGAGGGCGAGCAGCTCGATGTGACGCGCCGACGCCTCCGAGGTTTCCGGCGGCGGGAGCACGCGCGCGGTGCCGTCCGCGCGCGCCCACCACAGCCGTTCCCAGTCCTCGTCGTAGGCGTCGACGAGGAGGCAGACGGCGGGATTGGCCCGGATGTTGGCGAGCCTCTTCAGCCGCTGCGACCGCTTCGGCTTGTGGTCGACGGCGAAGACGGCGACATCGCCGCTGAGGGCGAAGGTGACGGGCACGAGGTGCGGGCGGCCCGCCTCGTCGGCGGTCGCGAGGGTGGCGGAGCGCGCGCGGGCGAAGCGTTCCCGCGCCTCGTCGCCCGTCATCGTCGGCATGGCCGTCTCCGCCCGTCAGCTGAACCGGTCGGCTGCCGCGGCGAGCCGGTCGAGCACTTCGAGGGACTCGCCCTCGGGAAGGGTCGGCAGATACAGCAGCAGGCGCTCCGCACCCGCCTGCTCGTAGCCCTCCATCGTCGCGGGGTCGTCCGGAGCCCCGTACACCGTCACCGGCACCTGCCGCCCGGCGGCCCCGCGCAGCCGCTCGATCTGCGGCCCCAGCTCCTCGGGCGCGACCCTGTTGGCGAGCCACGCGTCGCCGAGGGAGGCCACCCGCTTGAAGGCTCCCTCTCCGCCGCCGACCCACACGGGCGGATGCGGGCGCTGCACCGGCTTGGGCCACAGATAGACGGGGTCGAAGTCGACGAACTCCCCGTGGAATTCGGCCTTCTCGGCCTGCCACAGCTCGCGCATCGCCTTCAGCCGCTCGTCGACGAGGCGCCCGCGGGTGGACGGGTCCGTCCCGTGGTTCTCCATCTCCTCACGGTTCCAGCCGACTCCGACGCCGAAGACCGCGCGCCCTCCGGAGACCAGATCGAGCGAGGCCACTTCCTTCGCCGTGATGATCGGGTCCCGCTGTGCCACCAGCGCGATGCCGGTGCCCAGCAGCAGGCGGTCGGTGACCGCGGCGGCGGCGCTCAGCGCGACGAACGGATCGAGCGTCCGGTAGTACCGCACCGGCAGGTCGCCGCCTCCGGGAAACGGCGAGCGGCGGTCCACGGGGATGTGGGTGTGTTCGGCGATCAGCAGCGAGTCGAAGCCGCGCTCCTCGACGGCGCGGGCCAGGGCGTCGGGGGCGATTCCCTGATCGGTGATGAAGGTCGATACGCCGAATTTCACGGTGGTTGCTTCCCTTCGGTTCGGGTGGCCGGTCGTGCGGTGCCGGCGCCTCTCCGGGACGGCGGAGGTACCCGCATTCGCACCGTTCACTACAGCGCGTGCCGTCGCCGCCCTCTTCCCGGGTGCTCGCGCCCTCACGGCCCGCGCCCTCCCGCGAAGCGGGGGTGCGTGGAGCGGTGCCGGTGGGCACCCGGCGCGGTGTCCGTCCGTCCGGAAGGAGCCGCGGTGAGTGAGAAGGCGAGCACGCGCAGGAACAAGAGCACGGGTACGAGCGGGGGCGGAAGTACGAGCAAGGGCGGGAGCCGGACCGCGCAGGGCGCCGGGCGCGGGCAGCGCGGGAAGGAGACACCGCGCACCGGAACCACAGCCGGGACCAGCGGGAAGGGCACCCAACGCACGAAGGACACCAAGGGCACGAGGGGCGCGAAGGGCGGCCGGAGCGGCGGGCCCGACGCCCTGAAGCACTACCGCGACAAGCGCCACTTCGGGAAGACGGCCGAGCCGCGGGGCGCCGGGGCGCCCGCCGCCGACGCCGCCGGCGGTTTCGTCGTGCAGATCCACGACGCGAGCACCATGCACTTCGACTTCCGGCTGGAAGTCGAGGGCGTACTGAAGTCCTGGTCGGTCCCGAAGGGCCCGTCGCCCGACCCGAGCGAGAAGCGACTGGCGATGCCGACGGAGGATCACCCCCTGGAATACCGGGACTTCGAGGGCGTGATCCCGGCGGGAGAGTACGGCGGAGGCACCGTCATCGTCTGGGACGAGGGAACCTACCGGCCGCTCTCCGACGACTTCGCCGAGGCGCTGCGGCGCGGCCACGCCACGTTCTGGCTGGACGGCGCGAAGCTCCACGGCGGCTACTCGCTGACCCGCTTCCGCGGAGGCGACGGCGACGGCGACGGCAGCCGGGAGGCATGGCTGCTGGTGAAGCAGAACGACGCACGGGCGGCGCGCGAGAGCCGTACGCCCGATCCGCAGCGGGCGCGCTCGGCCCGTACGAGGCGCACGCTGCGCCAGGTGGCCTCGGAGGACGGCACGGACTGAGGCGGCCCGGCCCCGCGAAAATCCCCCGGATCAGGTCTCACGTCCGGGGCTCCCGTGACGTCTTCCTTGTGTGGACCGGAAGAATCGGCCACGGAACAGGGAAAGGAGCGGGGCCATGACGGCAGACACACAGGCGGCCGGGCACGGCGCCACCGTCCCGGCGGGCGCGGCCCACGGGACCACCCGGACCGGCGCGAAGGGCGGCGAAGGCGCCGGAAACTCGGCGGACAGCGGCCACATCAGGCACACCGTCGTCGGATCACCGCTGGGCGAGCTGACCCTCGTCGGCGACGGCGCCGCGCTGGCCGGCGTCTACTTCGAGGGCCATCTGCGCGGTCCGTCCCCGGACGAAATCGGGCCGCGCGACGACGGGGCGTTCCGCCAGGCGCGGCAGCAACTCGACGAGTACTTCGCGGGAGAGCGCCGCCACTTCGACCTTCCGCTCGCACCACGGGGCGAGCCCTTCCAGCAGCGTGTGTGGCAGCTGCTGAGGCAGATCCCGTACGGCGAGACCCGCTCGTACGGCCTGCTCGCCCGCGAGCTGGGCGATCCGGCGCTCGCCCAGGCGGTCGGCGCCGCGAACGGCCGCAATCCGCTGTCGGTGATCGTGCCCTGCCACCGAGTGGTGGGTGCCGACGGAGCGCTGACGGGCTACGCGGGCGGACTGGAACGCAAGCGGTTCCTGCTGGAGTTGGAGGGCGCGGCATCGGTGACGCGGACGGCCCGGCTCTTCTGAGCACGCGGCCCTTCCGAGCACGCGACCTTCCGAGCACGCGGTTCCTCCCCAGGGACCTGGCTCGCGGCAGGGCCGGCCTGCCACCGCCCGGCCGTGATTCCGCCTACGGGGTGTGAGTGAGACCTTGAGACCTTTCGAGCAGATCGTCACCGAGTACGGGCCCATGGTGCTGCGGGTCTGCCGGGCCGTCGTCGGCCCGGTGGACGCCGAGGACGCCTGGTCGGAGACGTTCCTCGCCGCGCTGAAGGCGTATCCACGGCTGCCGGAGGACGCCCGCGTCGAGGCATGGCTGGTGACGATCGCGCACCGCAAGGCCATCGACGCGGCACGTGCCGGCTCGCGCCGGCCGGTCGCGGTCGCCGAGGTCCCGGAGCCCGGAGCGTCCGGCCCGCACGGGCAGCCGCCGGAGTGGGAGCGCGACGGCGGCCTGTGGGAGGGCGACCTGTGGGACGCGCTGAAGGCGCTGCCACGGCGTCAGCGCACCGCGATCGCCTACCACCACCTGGCCGGACTGCCCTACAAGGAGATCGCCGCCATCACGGGCGGCACCACGGACGCGGCGCGCAGGGCCGCGGCCGACGGCATCAAGTCCCTGCGCAAGACCCTGCAAGACGGCATGGAGGAGAGAGGCGAGAGACGATGACGATCCCCGCTGCCGGTGCGTCCGGAGCCGACTCCGGCGAACGCGACCACCACCACAACGGCGACGACGACCACAACCACGAGCTGTTCGCGCGACTGCCCGTCACGGACACTGCGGCACAGGACCGCCTCCACGCCCGTCTGGTCGACGGCGCCCAGCGCGACGGGCTGCTGGACGTGGCCTACCGCACGCTGGAGACGCCCGTCGGGTCGCTGCTGCTCGCCGCCACGGAGGCGGGCCTGGTGCGTGTGGCGTACGACGTCCAGGACCACGCCGCCGTGCTGACGGACCTCGCCGAGCGTGTCAGCCCGCGCGTGCTGAGGGCGCCCGGGCGGCTGGCGCAGGCTGCGCGGCAGATCGAGGAGTACTTCGAGGGGCGACGTACGAGCTTCGAACTCCCCCTGGATCTGCGGCTGACGAAGGGGTTCCGGCGCGAGGTGATCAAGTGCCTTCCGGACATCGGCTACGGCCGCACCGAGAGCTATGCCCGGATCGCCGCTGCGGCGGGCAGCCCGCGAGCGGTCCGCGCCGTCGGCACCGCGTGTGCGACCAACCCGCTGCCGGTCGTCGTGCCGTGCCACAGGGTGGTGCGCTCGGACGGCTCGACGGGCGGCTACGCCGGAGGGGCCGAGGCGAAGCGGACGCTGCTGAGCCTGGAGGCCGCGGCCTGATCCACGCGGTCGCGTCCACGTCCAGGCGGTGTGATCCACGCGGCCCGCACGGGGCACCCTTTCAGCATCGGCGACGCCACCGGAGCCCTCGGTGGATCCGACGGACAGGTGTGACCCCGATGGGACCCGGTGCACGACGCCCCGGAAGACCGCGGAAGACGAGGAGCGGCAACACATGGACGACCACCGCACCAACGGCCCCGCAGACCCGGCAGGCCCCGTAGCCCCGGAAGGCCGGGAAGGCCCGGCAGCCGCCGGCCGCAAGGTCGCCGTCGTCACCGGCTCGGAGTCCGGCATCGGCAGGGCGACGGCCGTGGCGCTGGCGCGCGACGGCTTCGACATCGGCGTGACCTGGTTCCGGGACGAGGCGGAGGCGCACCGCACCGCGGACCAGGTGCGCGCCCACGGACGCCGCGCGGAGGTGCGCCCTCTGGACCTGACGCGGCTGCCGGGCCCGGAGGCCGTGATCGACGAATTCGCCGACGCCTTCGGCCGGTTGGACGTCCTCGTCAACGCGGCCGGCGACAACCGGGCGGCACCGTTCACCGAGATGGGCTTCGACGACTTCCGGCATGTGATGCGGGTGGACCTGGAGGGACCGTTCCTGCTGAGCCAGTCCGCCGCCCGCCGGATGATCGGCCAGGGGCACGGAGGCCGCATCGTCAACGTCACGTCCGTGCACGAGCACACGCCGCTCCCGTCGTCCGCCGCGTACAACACGGCGAAGCACGGTCTGGGCGGGCTGACGAAGTCGATGGCGCTGGAGCTGGCCGGGCACGGGATCACCGTGAACGCCGTCGCCCCGGGGCTCATCGCGACCAGGATGTCGGGCCTGGAGGACGCCGACGTCCACACCCTGCACCGCCCCGCGCTGCCCGTGGCGCGCCCCGGCGACCCACGCGAGGTCGCCTCCCTCGTCGCCTGGCTCGCCTCGGACGCAGCCGCCTACACCACCGGCCAGTCGTATCCCGTGGACGGCGGATTCCTCATCGCCAACGCCCAGTTCACGACGCGCAACTTCGGCGCGCGGGACGACCGCGGGGACCCGGGCCCGTCCGTCCCGCCGGAGCCGTCAGCCCCGTGAGCGCTCGTCGACGACGCGGCGGATCTTGCCCACGGAGCGCTCCAGCGTGTCCGGCTCGGCGATCTCGACCTCGACGGTGAGCCCGATGCCGTCCTTGACGGCCCCGGCGACCGACAGCGCCGCGGCCTCGCGCTCCTGGGGAGCGGTGCCCGGCCGGGCCTCGACGCGCACCGTCATGTGGTCCAGGCGTGCGCGCGTGCCCAGCCGCAGCTGGAAGTGGGGCGCGAGGCCGGGAGTGCGCAGCAGTATCTCCTCGACCTGGCTGGGGAAGATGTTGACGCCGCGCAGGATGATCATGTCGTCGCAGCGACGGGTGACCTTCTCCATGCGGCGGAAGGCGGGGCGCGCGGTGCCCGGCAGCAGCCGCGTCAGATCGCGGGTGCGGTAGCGGATGACCGGCATGGCCTCCTTGGTGAGCGAGGTGAAGAGCAACTCGCCCTCCGCGCCCGGCTCCTGGACCTCGTCGGTGACGGGGTCGACGATCTCCGGGTAGAACTGGTCCTCCCAGATGTGCAGGCCGTCCTTGGTCTCCACGCACTCCTGCGCGACGCCGGGGCCTATCACCTCCGACAGCCCGTAGATGTCGACGGCGTCGATGCCGAAGCGCTCCTCGATCTCCGCGCGCATCCCCTCGGTCCACGGCTCGGCGCCGAAGATGCCCGTACGCAGGGAGGTGCCGCGAGGGTCGACGCCCTGCCGCTCGAACTCGTCGAGCAGCGTGAGCATGTAGGACGGGGTGACCATGATGATCTCGGGCCGGAAGTCCTGGATGAGCTGCACCTGGCGTGCGGTCATGCCGCCGGAGACGGGGATGACGGTGCAGCCGGCGCGCTCCGCCCCGTAGTGCGCGCCGAGCCCGCCGGTGAACAGCCCGTATCCGTACGCGACATGGACCTTGTGGCCGGGACGCCCGCCGGCCGCGCGGATGGAACGGGCCACCATGTCGGCCCACATGGAGATGTCGGCCTCGGTGTACCCCACCACGGTGGGACTCCCTGTGGTGCCGCTGGAGGCGTGGATGCGGCGCACCTCGGACATGGGCACCGCGAACATCCCGAACGGATAGGTCTCCCGCAGGTCCGCCTTGGTGGTGAAGGGGAAGCGTGCGAGGTCCTCCAGGGTGCGGCAGTCCTCCGGACGCACCCCCGCCTCGTCGAACTTCCTTCTGTACAGCTCGACTTGGTCGTAGGCGGTACGCAGGGTGCGCCGCAGCCGCGTCAGTTGGTACGCGCGCAGTTCCTCGCCGCCCATCCGCTCGCCCGCGTCCAGCACTTCTCCGGCCCCGGCGGACTCGGGCGTCTCGCTCATCGTCATGGGGAACCCTCCACGCGCCCTACGGTGCGGCTGCGGCCGCGGAACTCGGCGATGACCTCGCCGTCGCGCAGGACGCTCACGTCGTAGATCCCGCTGCGGCCGTACGTGGTGCGCTCCTCGGCGAGGGCCGTGAGCGTATCGCCCTCCCTGGCCGGCCTGACGAAGGAGATGTCGGCGCCGGAGGCGACGGTGACCGGGCCGTGGCTGTTGCAGGCGCAGGCGAAGGCGGTGTCGGCGAAGAGGAAGAGATAGCCGCCGTGCGCGATGCCGTGGCCGTTGACCATGGCCGGCGTCACCGTCATGCGCAGCTTCGCGGCGCCCTCCGCGGCCTCCAGCAGCGTGATGCCGAGGGCCCTGGACGCCTCGTCCGCGGCGAACATCGCCTGCGCCGACCCGTCGCTCATGGCTTGCGTCATGCGTTCCACGCTCTCGTACTCGCTCCACCGACCGACCATTCGGTCACCACTGCGGCGCGGTCCAGTAATCCAGCAACGGATCTGCGTGTCAAGGGCCCGGCCCCCGGGCCTCAGCCCTGGCCGGTGCCGGTGCCCGCGCCGGTGCCGGTGCCGGTGCCGCGGGAGGCCAGCGCCTCCGCGAGCTCCTCCAGGTCCTCCGCGATCCACTTGGGCCGCGACATGGTCTCCGGGTAGTGCGCCGCGCCGCGCCGCAGCCACGCACCGGCCAGCCCGGCGCGCTGCGCGCCGTCCACGTCCCACGGGTGCACGGCGACCAGCAGGGCCTCCCCCGGCCGTACGCCAGCTCTGCGCACCGCGTACCGGTAGGCGTCGGGGGCGGGCTTCCAGCAGCGCGGCCCGCTCACGCTCAGCAGGGCGTCGAACTGGTCGCGCACTCCGGCGCGTTTGAGCAGCCCGTCGGTCATCTCGGGCGAGCCGTTGGTCATGGTCACCAGGCGGTACCCTGCGCCGCGCAGCGCGTGGACGCCGCCCGCGACGTCGGGGTGCACCGGCAGCTCGTCCATTCCCTCCAGGACGTGCCGGGCGGCCTCGGCCGCCTCCCCCTGGGCGCGGCCGTCGAGGGCGGTGAGCAGTACGCACAGCTGGTCGCGCGCGATGTCCGCGAAGTCCGCGTAGGCACCGGCGGCGGCGAGCGCGAAGCCGTCGCGCAGCACTCCGGCGAACCACGTGGGCATGAGCTCCGCGGGCGCGCCCACGTCCTCGAAACGGCCGCGCAGCGGCGTCATGTCGCTGAGCGTCTCGTTGACGTCGAAGACGATCGCCTTGAGCTGGTACCCGGACGGTGGGGGCGGTGCGGCCTCCGCGTCGAGCGGACCGGTCTGTTCCGGGGGCATGTTCCGCAAGATACCCGCAGTCACACCTGCCGGGGGGCGGCAGTGGTGAATCGTGTGTGACCGGCAAGTACCGGCCGGACCTCCCCGCCCGTTCCCGGCCCAGCCCCATCCTTCCCTGCCCAGCCGCACCGTTTCAGGACCGGAACACCTTGTCAGGAGTCACCGGCACATCACGGACACGAATCCCGAACACGCCGCGCACACCAACCGCCGTGCGCCGCACGGCACTTCGCGGCACCGGACCGCACCACGCGACCGGCCCGGTCATAACGTTTCAGGCCCGGAGCATCTTGTCCGGAGTCACCGGCAGATCGCGGACGCGGATCCCGGTGGCGTTGTACACGGCGTTGACCACCGCCGCCGGCGAACCCGTGATGCCGATCTCGCCGATGCCCTTGGCTCCCATGGGGTTGGCGTGCGGATCGGGCTCGTCCAGCCACACGGCGTCGACGTCGAGGACGTCCGCGTTGGTGGGGACGTGGTACTGCGCGAAGTCGTGATTGATGACGTGGCCCGTGCCGTGGTCGAAGACGCTCTCCTCGAACCGCGCCATCGACATCCCCATGACCATCCCGCCGATGAACTGGGAGCGTGCGGTACGGGGGTTGATGATGCGTCCCGCGGAGAAGACGCCCAGCATGCGCGGCACCCGGATCTCCCCGGTGCCGGCGTGCACGCGGACCTCGGCGAACTGCGCCCCGTAGGAGTGCGCGGCGTAGTTCGGCAGATCGGGGTCGGAGGGCGTGGCGGCACGGGTCCGCGTCCCGGGGGCGGGATCGTCGCCGTGCTCCTCCCGGAAGGCCCGTGACGCGGCCACGACCGTGGAGCCCCAGGTGTTGATGCCGGAGGAGCCGCCGGCGACGCTTGCGGCCGGCAGGTCCGTGTCGCCGATCTCCAAGTGCACTTCCCCGAAAGAGCAGTTGAGAGCGTCGGCGGCGATCTGAGTGAGCGCGGTCCAGGTGCCGGTTCCCAGGTCGGCGGCTCCGATGCGTACCGCGTACCCGTCGGGTCCGCCGGCGCCGCCCGCGCGGCGCTCGATCTCGGCCACGGACCCCGGCAACGTGTACGCGGGGTAGGTGGAGCTCGCGACGCCGAGGCCGACGAACCAGTCACCCTCGCGCCGGGTGCCCGGCGCGGTGCGCCGGTCCCAGCCGAAGCGCTCGGCGCCGGTGCGCAGGCACTGCACGAGGTGGCGCCCGGACCATGGCCTCCCGGTCTCGGGGTCCGTCTCGGGGTCGTTGCGCACGCGCAGCTCGATGGGGTCGAGGCCGCAGGCGACGGCGAGTTCGTCCATCGCGGCCTCCGACGCGAGCATCCCGGGAGCCTCGCCGGGCGCACGCATCCACGACGGCACGGGGATGTCGAGAGCGGCCAGCCGGTGGCTGGTGCGGCGGTTGTCGGCGGCGTACATCGTGCGGGCGTGCACCGCCGTCTGCTCCGCGAACTCCTTGATGCGCGAGGTCTGTTCGACGACGTCGTGGCAGAGGGCCGTCAGCCGTCCACGGGTGTCCGCGCCGAGCCGTACGCGCTGCACCGTGGGGGTGCGGTGACCCACGAGCGAGAACATCTGCTGCCGGGTGAGCGCCAGTTTGACGGGACGGCCCTCGCAGACGCGGGCCGCGAGCACGGCGAGCACGTTGTGCGCGTGCGGCATCCCCTTGGAGCCGAAGCCGCCGCCGACGTGCGGCGAGATCACCCGCACGCTCTCCGCGGGGAGTCCGAAGACCGGCGCGAGCACCGTACGGACCTGGTGTGCTCCCTGGGTGGAGTCGTACAGCGTCAGCCGCGGCGCGGAATCGGAGCCTTCCCAGAGGGCCACGCAGGTGTGCGGCTCCATCGGGTTGTTGTGCTCCATGGGCGTGCTGTAGGTGACGTCGACCGTGACGGGCGCGGCGGCGAGGGCGGCGTCAACGTCGCCGTCCTCGGAGTCGGCGGGATAGGCGGGCGTGACGGTCTCCGGGCGGTAAAGGTCCGGCCGGTCGGTCCTCAACTCCGTGTCGTGCGGCCGCTGTTCGTACACGACGTCGACGAGGTCGGCGGCCTGCCGCGCCACCTGCGGGGTCTCGGCGACGACGGCGCCGACGAACTGCCCGCGGAAGGCGACCTCTTCGGACTGGAGCACCGCCAGCTCGGCGTCGCTCGTGTCCGCGAGCCGCGGAGCGTTGTACGGGGTGAGCACGGCGAGGACCCCGTCGAGCGCCTCCGCCCGCCCGGTGTCCATCTCCACGACCCGTCCGCGCGCGACGGCGGCCTGGAGGGGCGCCACGAACAGCGGGTCCGGCAGGGGGTGTTCCCATGCGTAGAGGGCCGTGCCGGTGACCTTCTGCCTGCCGTCCACGCGCTGCGGCGACGTGCCGACGTACCGCACGTCGAGCGGCTTCAGCGGCTCGGAGGGCTGTGTGGTCGGAGTGGTCGCCGTGGTCCGGGCGGTGTCGCGGGCGTTCGCGTGGCTCATCGCCGCTCCTCCGTGGCGAGCTCGCGCAGGAGGGCGGCGAGCGTGTTGCGCGTCATCGGGATCTTGTAGGCGTTGCCGGACAGGGGCTGCGCGTACCGCAGTTCGGCGTCCGCGGCCTGACGGAACGCCTCTTCCGTCGGCGCCGCACCGCGCAGCGCCTCCTCCGCGTGGACGGCCCGCCAGGGCTTGTGCGCGAGACCGCCGAAGGCGATGCGCGCCTCGCGCACCCGCTCCTTGTCGGTGACGAGGACGGCGCCGACGGAGACCAGCGCGAACGCGAACGAGGCGCGTTCCCGCACCTTCCGGTATCCGGAGCGGGCCTGCGCGGGCAGCGGCGGGATCTCGACGGACGTGATCAGTTCGCCGTGCGCGAGGACGGTGTCGTGCTCGGGGCTGTCTCCGGGAAGCCGGTGGAACTCCCGCAGGGGGATGCGCCGTTCGCCCTCCTCGCCGAGCACGCACACCACCGCGTCGAGGGCGCTCATGGCGACGGCCATGTCCGAGGGGTGCACCGCGAGGCAGTGTTCGGACGCGCCGAGCACCGCGTGATGCCGGTTCCACCCGCCGACGGCCGCGCAGCCCGTGCCGGGTTCGCGCTTGTTGCACGGCGTGGTCACGTCCTGGAAGTAGCCGCAGCGGGTGCGCTGGAGCAGGTTGCCGGCGGTGGTCGCGGCGTTGCGCAGCTGGCCGGAGGCGCCCGCCAGCAGCGCCTGCGACAGGACGGGGTACCGCCCGCGCACCAGCGGATGTGCGGCGAGGTCGCTGTTGCGGACGGTGGCTCCGATGCGCACGCCGCCGTCGGGCAGCTCCTCGATCCCGTCGAGCGGCAGGCCCGTCACGTCGATCAGGAGGTCGGGAGAGGCGACGCCCAGCTTCATGTGGTCGACGAGGTTGGTCCCGCCGGCGAGGAACACGGCACCCGGACGTGCCATGACGGTGGCGACCGCGCTGTCCGTGTCCGACGCCGGCGCGTAGTCGAAGGGGATCACTTCGCGGACACCTCCCGGATGGCGGCGACGATGTTGACGTACGCGCCGCAGCGGCACAGGTTGCCGCTCATGCGCTCGCGGATCTCGTCGTCCGCGAGGGCGGCGCCTGCCCCCGCACGTCCGGCGTCCTCTCCCCCGTCGCCACCGCCGCGTCCGCCGTCCGTCACCGGGGTGACAGCGCTGGGGTGCCCGGCCGCCGCTTCGGCGAGCATTCCGGCCGCCGAGCAGATCTGGCCGGGTGTGCAGTAGCCGCACTGGAAGCCGTCGTGGTCGAGGAACGCCTGCTGGAGCGGGTGGAGTTCGCCGTCCGCGGAGGCGAGGCCCGCGGCGGTCGTCACCTCGGCCCCGTCGTGTGCGACGGCGAACGTCAGACAGCTGAGCACGCGCCGCCCGTCGAGAAGCACCGTGCAGGCGCCGCACTGACCGTGGTCGCAGCCCTTCTTGGGCGAGGTGACGGCGAGCCGGTCGCGCAGGACGTCGAGGAGTGTGGTGCGAGTGTCGACGGTCAGGGACCGCGCTTCGCCGTCGACCCGGAGTGTGAGCTGAGAATCCACCCCGCCCCAGTACCACGCGGGCGTGCGGCGCCAAACCTGACCCGACGCCGTACGCCGCCCCCTTGCCGCCCGTCCCGCCCCTGTCCTCCCGCCGCTGACCCGGTGCCCCGGGGCGCTCTAGAGTCGGGGCATGGCTGACGACGCAGGGACCGTACGGGTCGACGTGTGGATCTGGTCCGTGCGTCTCACCAAGACCCGCTCGATGGCCGCCTCCGCCTGCCGTGCCGGTCATGTGCGGGTGAACGGCGAACGCGTCAAGCCCGCCCATCCGTTGCGGCAGGGCGACCAGGTGCGCGTACGGCACGCGGGGCGCGAGCGCGTCGTCGTGGTCTCCCGCGTCATCCGCAAGCGGGTCGGTGCCCCGGTGGCGGTCGAGTGCTACGCCGACCACAGCCCGCCCCCGCCGCCGCGCGAGGCCGTCGCACCCGCCGGACGCCGGGACCGCGGCGCGGGACGCCCGACGAAGCGCGACCGGCGTGAGATGGAACGCCTGCGAGGCCTGGACGGAGGCTCGCGCCGCGGCACGCCCTGAGGCAACGGACGCACGGACGCACGGCACTGGACTGCCGGTCCCGCCCCGGCCGCCGTCTCAGCCCACGTCTCAGGCCGCGTCTCAGCTCTCGCGCACCTCGCGGTCCGCGCCCTCCCGCAGCTCGCGGTCCGCGGCACGCAGCATGGTCAGCAGCAGTCGGTTGAGCGGCACGGCCAGCCCGTGCCGGTCCGCGGTGCGCACGATCGCGCCGGTGATGTGCTCGTGCTCCATCGGGCGCCCCGCGATCCGGTCGTAGAAGGTGGACGTGCCACCGTCGGGCCCCACGGCGAGATTCGCCTCCAGCGCGCGCTGCACGTCCTCCTCGTCCAGCAGCGCGCCCTCCGCCTGTGCGACGGCGAGCGCCTCGCGCAGGATCTCCTCGGCGCGCTGCCGCATCTCGGGATCGGACAGGATGCGCATGCGCTGCGCCAGGAGCGCGGTCAGCGGATTGGCCGCGACATTGGTGAACAGCTTGCGCCAGGTCGCCGTACGGAAGTCCGCGACGCCTCGCACGCGGAGCCTGCTGCCCGCGAGCAGGTCCTCCAGCCGCTTCGCCGACGGGCCCTCGGGGACGTGCAGTTCGCTGGAGAAATGGTGCACGATCCGGCCGGGCGCGACCCGCTCGACGGCCATGTAGGCCAGCGTCGGCAGCACTTCGGCGCCCTCCGGCAGCAGCGGCGCGACCCGTTCGGTGTGGTCGATGCCGTTCTGGACGACGGCGACGACGGTGCCCGGCCCGCACACGGCCTCCAGCCAGCCGGCGGCGCCGTCGGTGTCCTGCGCCTTGGTGGTGAGGAAGACCCAGTCGTGCGCGGCCACTTCGGCCGGGGTGGTGACGAAGCGCAGGGCTGGGCTCAGCACCTCGCCGTCGGTGCGCACGGTCAGCTCGTCGAGCGGGGCCCGCAGGCAGAGAGTCACGTCGAGCCCGGCTTCCTGGGCGAACGCGGCGACGAGGCCGCCGATCGCGCCGCCTCCGATGACAGCTATCCGTCCGGTCGGTGCTGAAGAGCTCATGCGAGCGATCGTATGCGCCGCCCGTGAGTGACCGGGCCGGGGCAACCATTACCGCAAAACCGACATATCCGGTGTTACGCATAGATCTCGCGCACAGATTCATCAGCCGGTTTCACAGGTTTCACAAGCGGGACGAGGTTCGGCCATGTACGTGCTGCCTGCAGCTCCGAGCGCACCAGTCACCGACCGCCTCAAACGCCTCTCCGAGTACGGGCCCGGACCCTCCGGTCGCCCCCTGCTCCACCTCGGGACGGTCGCGGCGCTCTACACCCTGGTACAGATCGTGCTCGTGCTTCCGGGCACCGGCCTCGGCTGGGACGAATCGGTCTACATCAGCCAGGTCGACGGCCAGGCCCCCGCGGCGTACTTCAGCGCCCCCCGCGCACGCGGCATCTCCTATCTCGTGGCGCCTCTCGTCTCCTTCACCTCCTCCACGACGCTGCTGCGCGTCTTCCTCGCCGTGCTGTCCGGGGCCGCGCTGCTGGCCAGCCTGTGGGTCTGGCGCCGGCTGCTGCCCGCGCCGGTGCTCGCCTGGGGCGGTGGGCTCTTCGGCGGCCTGTGGATCAGCCTCTACTACGGGCCGCAGGCCATGCCGAACCTGTGGTGCGCCTTCGGGTCGCTGGCGGCGGCCGGCTTCTTCCTGCGTGCCGCACGCGGCGAGGACAGCCACCGCACGCTCGCCGGACTCGCGGCGTCCGTAGGCGTGGTGGCGCTGATGCGCCCGCCGGACGCCGCCTGGCTGGTGATCGCGCTCGCCGCCGCCGCGCTGCTCGTCCCCGGCTGGCGCCGCCCTTCGCTCTTCGC
This sequence comes from Streptomyces winkii, assembly GCF_032248595.1. NCBI lineage: Bacteria > Bacillati > Actinomycetota > Actinomycetes > Kitasatosporales > Streptomycetaceae > Streptomyces > Streptomyces winkii. Next base: position 371,649 of record NZ_JASTTH010000004.1, read on the forward strand.
CGCGCTGGCCGCGGGGGCCGTCGCCGGCGCCGGCCCGTGGATCGTCGAGGCGTACACGAGCTACGGGGGTCTCTTCGCACGGCTGCACCGGGCCAGCGAGATCCAGGGCGGCATGGGGTGGAACATCGCGATCGGCGACCACGTACGGAGCCTCCAGGGCCGGATGCTCTGCCGCCCGTGCACCATGGCCTGGGAGGAGCCGCAGACCGCGGTCTGGTGGTTCGCGCTTCCGCTGCTGGCCGGAGCCGGCATCATCGCGGCCGTGCGCGCGGGCCGCAGGGACACAGCCGTACTCGCGTCCATGACGGCCGTCGTGCTCGCCCTCCCCTACCTGTTCCTCATGGGCTACGCAGCGCCCCGCTTCCTGCTGCCCTCGTACGCGCTGATCGCGATGCCCGTCGGCGAGTGCGTGCGGCGCGTCTTCACGCAGGGTCCGAACGGACGGCGCCCACTGCTGCTGATCCTGCTGCCCGCGCTGCTGATGGGCAGCCACTTCGGCGTGCAGTACCAGGTGCTGGGCTCGGTGCTGGAGCGCAACCACAAGATGACGGGTCAGCTGACGGAGGCCGCCGACACGATGCACCGGCTCGGGCTGCGCGCCCCGTGCACCGTCACGGGCCCGCTCGCGGTGCCGATGAGCTACTACGCGGGATGCACGTCCCGGCAGTCCAACGGCCACGACATGAACATCACCGGCAACGGGCTGCGGCAACTCGCCATGCGGCACGAACCGATGGCCGTCACCACCCGAGGCCACCGGCCGCCGCCCAGCTGGGCGCGCGAGTGGCCCTCGGCACAGCTGCGCAAGATGCCCGGCTACACCGTCTACGTCGCGCCGCCCCGCGGCGACGGCCGGGCGTCGCGTTAGGCGTATCGGTCACGAGCAGTTCGAGGTCCTCCGAGCGCGGAATTCCGCGCACACGAAACCGCACACGAAACGGGGCCCGCACGCGTGGTGCGGGCCCCGTCCGGGGAAGTGCTCGCGTCAGGCGGGGGTGATGTTCTCCGCCTGCGGGCCCTTCTGGCCCTGGGTGACGTCGAAGTTCACCTTCTGGCCCTCGGTGAGCTCGCGGTAGCCCTGGCCCGCGATGTTCGAGTAGTGGGCGAAGACGTCGGCGCCGCCGCCCTCCTGCTCGATGAAGCCGAAGCCCTTTTCCGAGTTGAACCACTTAACGGTGCCGGATGCCATGCCGATCTCCTTGTGAGGCAAAACTGGAGCACCGCACCTCGCGGAGCTCCGTCGCCGCCCTGACCCCATCCAGAAACACCGGAAAACAGAAGTGCGCCTGAAGGTCACAACCGTCAGGCGCACAAAGTATTGGGTACCAAAACTGCAACTCGTGCAACGTAGCACACCGCAGACGCCGCGGACAGTTCAGGCGGTGTCAGTGGTGTCCGTCGTGGCCGGGGACCGTGCCGTCCGGCTTCGCGACGAGCAGCAGCCCGGCCATGCCCATGTCGGAATGGCTCTGCACGTGGCAGTGGTACATCCACGCGCCGGCGCCCGCCTCCTCTCCGGCGATGATCTGGAACCCGAACGAGTCGGCAGGGCCCGTGATCTTGTTGTCGACGATCCGGCTGGGGTCGCCGAAGCCCTCCAGCAGGCCCGTACGGTTGTCGGCCCAGCGGTGACCGTGCACGTGGAACGTGTGGTAGTACTCACCGTGCGTGATCATGATGATCTCGACGCGGTCGCCCACGGTCATCTTGAAGTCGGGCCCCTTGGGCAGGTTGTTGATGGTCATGTCGTTGAAGACGACGGTGAACTGCTTGTCCGGAAGGATGTCGCCCTCCCTGCGCACGACGAGCGGCCCGTAGAGGCCCGCGCGGATGCCGCCCGTGCCGTGCTCGGTGCCCACGATGTGGTCGTGGTAGTGCCAGTAGCCGGCGCTTCCGGGGCGGTACGTCCCGTCCTTGCGCTTGCCGGGGGCGTGGGTGCGCCAGGTGTAGGTGCGCGTTCCGCCCGGCTCCACGACGCTGTCGTTCATCTTGGTGCCGTCGTTGGCCCTGTCGTAGTCGACGCCGTGGGGGTGCAGGCTCACGGTGGTGTCGGTGGTGTTCTCGAACTCGACGTGGAGGGTGTCCCCTTCGACGAGTTCGACGAGCGGGCCCGGGATGGTCGCCTTGCCCTTCTCCAGGCCGTAGCCGATCTGGTCGTCCGCCAGCTTCTGCGCGTAGAGCTTCATGTGGCGGACCTCACCGCCCGGTCCTGCACGGCGGACGGCCGCGCCGGCGGCGGGAGTTGCCGCGGCCGCGGGTGCCACGGTGCCGAGGACGGCGGGTGCGAGCGCGGCGGCGGCCGAACCGGCGAGGAGGCGCCTGCTGAAGCTGCGGCGGGCGAGCCCGCCATGGGACGTCTCGGACATCGGGACCGGTCTCCCTTCGAGCGACTGGCTGCTCCTGCACTGCCTGCTGCCTGCTGCCTGCTGCCTGCTGCCTGCTGGACGGACGACGGCGCCTCGCGTGAACCGGGCCTGCCCTGCCCCGGCCTGACGTCCGATCCCCCGCCTGAACTCCCCCTGTGCTGCCCGGCGTTGAGGTGAGCCGAGAGGGACGGTAGCGCTACCGCGAGTGTTTATCCATATCCAGGACAAAGTTCGTTGAATTGCGGTCATAGGTCTTGGCGTTCCACCGAAAGGGGTCTAACTTCTTCGTCGTTTCTGTGACTTAAGAGGGGTGGATCCGTCATGCGGCTTGAACCGCATCAAAAGCCCTTACTCCGGAGAGGGTTGCGCAGATCACGACTCACGTGGCGGCGGGTGTCCCGGCGCGGGCGGCTCGCGGTGCTGCTGGCGGGGGTCCTCTCGGCCGCCCTGCTCGGAGGCGGCCCGGCCGCCGCGGGCACGCCGCCCGACCCGGACGCGGCGAAGCTCCGGCTCCCCGGCCCGCCGGGCGGGGAGGACGTCCGCGTGCTGGTCTTCCACGCCTCCGCCGGGGAGGAGCCACCCACAGTCGACGCCGGTATCGAGGCCATCGAGAAGATCGGCCAGAGCGGCCCCGCGGCACAGCACTTCACGATCACGGCGACCGCCGACCCGTCGGTGTTCACCTCCGACAGGCTCGGACGGTTCAACGCCGTCGTCTTCCTCACCGGCGGCGGCGACGTCCTCGACCCGGCGCAGGAGGCGGGCCTGGAGAGCTACATGGAGGCCGGCGGCGGCTTCCTCGGCATCCACGGCGCGGCGCAGGCCGAGCCGTACTCCGACTGGTTCTCCGGCCTGGTGGGCGCGCGCCCCGCGGCCGGCGGCCCCGAGAAGGCGCAGCGCGCCACCGTCGAGATCGGCGACCGCCGCAACCCGGCGACCAAGGACCTGCCGGTGGAGTGGAAGCGCCCCGACAAGTGGCTCAACTGGAAGGAGAACCCGAGCGGTTCGGTGCACACAGTGGCCCGCGTACGGGAGAGGAGCTACGACCCCGGCGAGGGCGCGATGGGCTGGGACCACCCCGTCTCCTGGTGCCGCGACTACGACGGCGGACGCTCCTTCTACACCGGCATGGGCGGCACCGCCGACAGCTTCCAGGAGGCCGACTTCCGCACGCATCTGCGCGGCGCGCTGCTGTGGACGACCCGGCTGGCGCGTGCCGACTGCCAGGCCACCATCACCGCCAACTACAAGGCTGAGCGGGTCACTTCACCCAACCAGCCCGGCCAGTCCGACCAGATCGGCGAGCCGCACGGCATGGCGACCGCCGACGACGGACGTGTCTTCTACATCGGCCGCGGCGGCGGCGACTCCGACGCGCCGGTGGTGACCGACTGGGACGACCCGGCGATCGGCAAGGGTCAGGGCACGGTGCACGTGTACGACCCGGCGACGAAGAAGGTCTCGCTGGTGGGCTCGCTGACCGTGTTCGGCAACAAGGGCGGCGGCGACGAGCTCGTCAAGGTCGAGGAGGGCCTGCTGGGCATCGCCCTCGACCCGGACTTCGCCGACAACGGGTGGATGTATCTGCACTACACACCGCACTCGCAGCTCAACCGGGACACGCACATGGCCGAGCGCCGCGTCTCCCGCTTCACGGTGGACGCCACGTCCGGGAAGCTGGACGAGTCCTCGGAGAAGGTGCTGCTCAAGTGGCCCGTGCAGGTGCACAGTTGCTGCCACGCGGGCGGCGGCATGGCCTTCGACTCCGAGCGCAACCTCTACATCGCGACGGGCGACAACAACTCCTCGCAGTTCAGCGACGGTTACTCGGGGAACAACCCGGAGCCCGACTTCAAGGGCGTCTCGTTCGCCGACGCCCGGCGTACCGCGGGGAACACCAACAATCTCAACGGCAAGATCCTGCGCATCCACCCGGAGGACGACGGCACGTACACCCTCCCCGAGGGCAACCTCTTCACCGGCGAGGAGAGCGACGAGGGCGGCGGCAAGACGCGCGGTGAGATCTATGTGATGGGCGTGCGCAACCCCGCCCGCATCTCCATCGATCCCGAGACCGACGTCCTGTACGCCGGCTGGGTCGGACCCGACGCGGGCCAGCCCAGCACGACCTGGGGCCCCGCCAAGTACGACACCTTCGCCCGCATCACGCACGCGGGGAACCAGGGCTGGCCGTACTGCATGGGCAACAAGCAGCCCTACCGCGACCGCAACCTGCCGGACCCGGAGAAGCCGCTGGGCTGGTACGACTGCGACCACCTGAAGAACGAATCCCCCAACAACGACGGGCTGGTGAACATCCCGCCCGCGCAGCCGAACAACATCTGGTACTCGCCGCAGGGCGGCGGCCCCGACTATCCGCGCGACGAGAACGGCGTGCCCAGCTACAAGCTCGACGAGCAGAAGCTGCTGCTGCCGTGGCTCAAGGGCGGCGGCCAGGCCACCATGGACGGCCCGGTCTACCGCTTCGACAAGTCGGTCGCCTCGAAGGGCAAGTGGCCCGCGTACTGGGACGGCAAGTGGTTCGTCGGCGACTTCTACGACGCCGAACAGCCCCGGCACGCCGTGGTGATGCCCGACGGCGACGAGGCGGGCGCGCTGCCGGTGCACGCCGAGAGCCTCCGCAAGATCATCCCGGTGGGCGAGGACGGCATCCGCAACCTGATGGACTGGAAGTTCGCCCCGGACGGTTCGCTCTACGTCCTCGACTACGGCCGCGGGTTCTTCACCTCCGACGACAAGTCCGCGCTGTGGCACGTCACTTACGAGGGCGGCAAGGCCACTCCGGCGGCCGGCGACGTCGTCGGCAAGTCCGCGAAGGGGGCGGCACGATGAGAGCGACGGCATACGCACGCGCACGCACGTGCCCCGCCGCACGCCGGCGGCGCGGCCTCCGCACCGCCGTGACGGCGCTGTTCGCGTCGTTGCTGATGGTGCTGGGGCTCACCTCGGCGCCCGCGTACGGGCAGCAGGCGCCGCGGCCCGGCGGCGCGGGCACGGCGGCCGAGCAACTGCTGAGGTGGACCGCGGGCGACGACATCACCCGGTACACCTCCGCACCGGAGACGGCGGTGGCGGGACCGGCGACGATCGAGTTCGAGAACAGCGAGGCGACGGGCAACACCACGTCCATGCCGCACACGCTGACGTTCGTCACCAGCGACCCGGACTACAACGACGACGTCAACGTCAACATCCTCGCCAACCCGTCGGACGCGCAGGGCGGCAAGCACTCGGTCGAGGTCACCCTGACTCCCGGGACGTACAAGTACCACTGCACCATTCCCGGGCACGGCCAGATGCAGGGCACCCTCGTCGTCACCGACGGAGGCGGCGGCGAGGACACCACACCGCCGGAGACGTCCGCGAAGGTGGAAGGGGACCAGAACGCCGACGGCGCGTACGTCGGCATGGCCACCGTCACCGTCAGCGCGACGGACGCGGGCTCGGGCGTCGGCACCGTCGAGTACGCGCTGGGCGACGGCGGCTACCAGCCTTACGGCGAGCCCGTGATGGTGCACGAACCGGGCACGTACACCTTCCGCTACAGAGCCACCGACAAGGCGGGCAACGTCGCGGAGGAGAAGTCCGTCGAGTTCACCGTCGTCGCACCGCCGACGGACGACACGACGCCGCCCGAGACGTCGGCGACGGTCGACGGCGAACAGGACGCCGACGGCGCGTACGTCGGCATGGCCACCGTCACCGTCAGCGCGTCCGACGCCGGGTCGGGCGTGGGGAAGGTCGAATACGCCCTGGGCGACGGCGAGTTCCAGCCGTACACCGCGCCCGTGATGGTGCACGAGCCGGGCACGTACACCTTCCGCTACAGAGCCACCGACAAGGCCGGCAACGCGTCCGGCGCGAAGTCGGTGGAGTTCACCGTCGTGAAGCAGCCCGAGGAGGACACCACGCCGCCGGAGACGACGGCGAAGACGGAGGGCAGGACCGACTCCGACGGCGACTACCTCGGCAAGGCCACGGTGACCCTCACCGCGACCGACGAGGGATCGGGCGTGGAGAGGGTCGAATACTCCCTCGACGGCGGCCCGTTCCTCGCCTACACCGATCCGGTCGTGGTCGACCGCACGGGGCACCACAGCGTCGCCCACCGCGCGACCGACAAGGCGGGCAACACCTCACAGGCCGTCGCGGAGTCCTTCGACGTCGTGCCCGGCGGAGGCGTTCCGGCTCCCGACTGCCCCGAGTACGACGAGCGGGAGACCGTATTCGTCGGCGACGTCGACACCGGCGTCGAGAACCGAATGACTCGGCAGCGCTGCACGATCGGCGAGCTGATCGAGGACGAGAAGGACTGGTCCTCGCACGCCCTGTTCCTCAAGCACGTCAGGGAGGTCACCGACGCGCTGCTGAGGGACAAGGTGCTCGACGCGCGCGAGCACAAGCTCATCAACCGGGCGGCGAAGGACTCCGGCATCGGCGAGCCGGGGCAGCAGACCGGCTACCGGAAGCTCTTCGACGGGACGAAGGAGTCCTTCGAGCGCTGGCAGCACGTCGGCGGCGGCGCGTTCTCGCTCAACGGCGACGGCAGCATGACGAGCCGCACGGACGTCGAGGGCATGGGCATGCTGTGGTATCCGAAGCGGAAGTACGCCGACTACTCGCTGAAGCTCCAGTTCCGCGACGACGCCCCGGGCGACGGCAACGCCAACTCCGGTGTCTTCGCCCGCTTCCCGTACGTCCACGACAACCCGGAGGAGCCACGGCCCGAGTGGGTCGCCATCAAGTTCGGGCACGAGCTCCAGATCCTCGACAGGCCCGACGGCGACATGTACAAGACGGGCTCGGTCTACGGCTTCGACCGTGTGGGACTCGGCGGCGCCGGGGTCACGCCGAAGGGCACGTGGAACGACTACGAGATCAAGGTCGTCGGCCAGCACTACTCGGTCTACCGGAACGGAGAGCTGATCAACGAGTTCGACAACACCGGCGGTCAGGTCTTCGAGCCGCCGCGCGACGACGATCCCGGAACCGACGGACGCCGCTACGCCTCGGGCTACATCGGTCTCCAGGTGCACAGCGTGACGGACGTGATCTCGTACCGCGACGTGCGGATCAAGGAGCTCTAGGCCCTCCTCCGCACACGACCGAACAACACGGCCGGGAACACGGCCGGGAACGCGGCCGAACAGGCTGAGCGAGCCCCGGGTGCGCAAAGGGCGCCCGGGGCTCGCTCATCGGACGCGATCGGTTGTCGCACCCGTCCGGGACCGTTCACCGCTCACCGGCGGCCTCCAGGATCGCGCGGAGGCGCGCCAGACACTCGGTGACGAAGGCGGGATACGTGCCCCAGTAGTACGACACTCCGCTGACCGCGACGGCGATCGCCCACGCCCGGGCACGCTGCCACGTCGCGTCGCCCAGGCCCATGGCGTCCCGGTACGCCTGGCGGGCCGCGGGCGGAAGGTCCCACACAGGCGCGTGCTCGGCGTCGGGAAAGCCGACGGAGAGGCCGCCGAAGTCGATGACCGCGTGCAGCCTCCCCCGCTGAACCAGGAGGTTGCTGGGCTTGAGATCCCCGTGGAGCCACACCTGCGGGCCGGGCGGCCCGGGCAAGGCGAGCGCGCTCTGCCACAGATGTCGCAGGCGGGTCAGGTCGAGGTCGAGACCCTCGATCCTCCGGCAGTCGTCGAAGCACCCGTCGACCCACCGGTCACACGCCTGCACGTCACCTCCGCGGTACCAGCTGAGCTCGCCCCGGCGAACCGCTCCCATGAGGGGAACGGAGTGCAGGCTCCGCACGAACTCCGCCAGGTCGGCGCCGAACGCGGACCAGTCGGTGACCGTTCCCGGACCGGCCTCGTCGCCGTCGATCCAGCGGAACACCGACCAGTCGAGCGAGAAGGCGGAACCCGGGGTGCCGACGTGCACCGGCTCCGGGATCCGGCAGGGAAGATGCGGCGCCAGCCGCGGCAGCCACGCCTGTTCCTTCCGTACCGCCTCCGCGTTGTCCGGGGTGCGCGGCAGCCGGATCAGCAGCTGGTCGCCGAGCCGGTACATCGTGTTGTCCGTGCCCGCACCGGCCGGCGAGACGGGGAGGGCCGCCCATTCCGGTCGCTGCTCCCGCAGCAGCGCCCGGACGACTTCCTCGTCCGCACGGATCTCGTTCTCGTGAAGCGTCATGGTGGGAGCCTTCGGCCCCGGCACCGCGGCCGCCAGTGAATTTCCCGAGCAGACTCCGCGCGCGGGGGCGTTGTCAGTCCCGGCGGTGACACTGGTGGGGATCGAGTGACCGAGCCGACCAGTGACCGAACCGAACGCAGAGAGCCCCCACATGATCACCACTCTCGCCGTCGAGAACTACCGTTCCCTGAGCCGCCTGGTCGTGCCGCTGGAGAGGCTGAACGTCGTCACCGGGGCGAACGGCACCGGAAAGTCGAGCCTGTACCGCGCGCTGCGGCTGCTCGCCGACGCCGCGCAGGGCGGTGCCGTCGCAGCGCTCGCCCGCGAGGGCGGGCTGCGTTCCACCCTGTGGGCGGGTGCGGAGAATCCCGCGCAGGGCGCGGGCCGCAGCGGTCCCGTGGGGCTGAAGCTCGGCTTCGCCGGTGACGAGTTCGGCTACGCCGTCGACTTCGGGCATCCCGTGCCCGCCAAGTCGCTCTTCGACCTCGACCCGGAGATCAAGGTCGAAACCACCTGGGCGGGTCCGGTGCTGCGCCCCGCCGCCGTGCTCTCGGAGCGGAAGGGGCCCGCCGTGCGGACCCGTACCGCGGACGGCGACTGGCACCGCTCGGCCGGCGAACTGCGCCCGTACGACAGCATGCTGAGCGAGTTCGCCGACCCGCACCTCGCGCCGGACCTGCTGCGGCTGCGGGAGCACATCAGGTCCTGGCGGTTCTACGACCATGTCCGCACCGACGCCCGGGCGCCGGCCCGCGAGGCCCGGATAGGCACCCGCACGCCGGTGCTCGGGCACGACGGCGCGGACCTGGCGGCCGCCCTGCGCACGATCCACGAGGTGGGGAACCACAAGGCGCTGGAGGAGGCCGTCGACGCCGCGTTCCCCGGGAGCCGCCTGAGCATCACGAGCCAGGGCGGACGGTTCGAGCTGGAGCTGCACCAGCCGGGGCTGCTGCGTCCTCTGACCGCCGCCGAGCTCTCGGACGGCACCCTGCGCTATCTGCTGTGGGCGGCGGCGCTGCTCACGCCGCGTCCGCCCGCGCTCCTCGTCCTCAACGAGCCGGAGGCCAGCCTCCATCCCGAACTGCTGCCGCCTCTGGCCGACTTGATCGTCACGGCCGCACCGGACACGCAGATCGTGGTGGTCACGCACGCCGCGGAGCTGGCCGGCGAGCTGGAGCGCGGCGCCGAGCGCCACCGGCTGGGGGTGAACTCGATAGAGCTGGTCAAGGACGAGTACGGCCAGACCGAAGTGGCAGGCCGCGAGGGGCTGCTGGACCAGCCCGCCTGGCACTGGCCCAAGCGGTGAGGCCGCTCGCCCGGCTCCCCCTCCTTCACCACCCGCTCTCGTGCTCTCTCACCACCCGTTCTCGTGCAGCACCTCCGAGAGCGGCGCGCGCGGAGCGGGCTTGAAGGTGTCGCCCGTGTAGTGGGCGGTCGGGATGAGGGCGGCCTGCCGGACGTCTCCGGGGAGGCCGAGCACCCGCGCGACCTCGTCCTCGTACCGCAGGTGCAGCGTCGTCCACGCGGTGCCCAGTCCACGGGACCGCGCGGCGAGCATGTAGCTCCATGCCGCCGGGAGGATCGAGCCCCACAGGCCCGCCTGGTTGCCCTCGGGCAGCTCGTCTGAGGGCAGCCGCAGGCAGGGCAGCACCAGCACCGGCACGTCGCCCATGCGGTCCGCGAGGTAGGCCACGCTGTCGTTGACGCGGGCCTGCACCCGTGAGCGTTCCGGGTCGTCGGCGTAGAGGCGGCCCGCCGCGTTCGGCGAGTCCAGATAGGCGCGGCACGCCTTCCGGTACAGCGCGCCGACCTCCCGGCGGACCTCCGGGTCGGTGAGGACGAGCCAGTGCCAGCGTTGCGCGTTGGAGCCGCTGGGCGCCTGAAGGGCGGTCTCCACGCATTCGCGTACGAGGGCCGGGTCGACCGGGCGCGTCAGGTCGAGCCGCTTGCGGACGCTCCGGGTGGTGGTCAGCAGCTCGTGGGCGGTCAGTTCGGGCACGGCGGGCTCCCAGGTGTGCGGATTACGGGACGTGACGTCGGCCTCGGCGAGCGGCACGAGGTGCGGGCCGACGCCGGGGTCAGTGGGCAGTGGGCAGTGGGCAGTGGGCAGTGGGGCTAACGCACGTTAACCACACCGCAGTTGAGGCGTCCACCGTCCCTCTCCGGCCCGGCGGCCGGCACCCGCCCCTTGTCCCGTCGGACTGTACGTGATTCAGTGGCTCATCCACTGAGTCACTGAGGAAGGTGCCGGGCCGTGGAGACTCTGCCCCGCGAGACGATCGTCGACGTACTGGAGAACAAGCTCCGCGAGGAGATCCTCACCGGATCGCATCCCGCCGGGAGTTACCTGCCGCCCGAGCGTGAGCTGGCCGACGGCTACGGCGTCACGCGCACGACGCTCAAGCACGCCTTCGGGCGCCTCGTACAGTCCGGGCTTCTGGAGACCCGGCACGGAGTGGGCACGCGCGTGCGGGACTTCGTGCGCCTCGGCGGCGCCGACCTGCTGCCCATGCTGGTGCGGCACAGCCCCGACTGGCTCGGTGAGATCTTCGAAGTGCGGCGCAGCATCGGTGCGTTGATCGCCGAGCGCGCCGCGATGAGAGCCACGGCGGAGCAGCGCGAGGAACTCCGGTCGCTGCTGGCCGCGGTCGGCGAGGCGGAGGGCGGCGGCGACGTGCAGCTCGCCGACATCGAGGTGCACCGCGCGCTGGCCCGCGCCACCGGCAACCGGGTCTACACGCTGCTGACGAACACCCTCTTCAACGCGTACGTGCCGATGCGCGCCCACCTCGTCGGGCCGTTCCTCGACCCGGACGTGGCGCACGGCCGCCTGGAACCGGTCGTCTCCGCCGTCGGCGCGGGCGACGCGAAGGCCGCGCGGGAGGCGGCGGACGCCTATCTCGCCGCCACCGAGCGCATCATGCTCGACGGTCTCGGGATCGCCTGATGAGCGCCCGGGGCACCACGTTCTCGGAGGTCATGGTCGGCACGGTGCGGCTGTCCGGGGAGAGCGAGGCGCGGCCCATGCGTCTGGATCTGTCCGTACGGACCGGCGATGTGCTGCTCCCCCACCGCACCACCGACGGTGTCCTCACCGGACGGGTGCGCATCGCGGGCTGGGCCGACGACGCGGACGCCACGGGCACGCTGGAGATCTCGCCGCTCGCGCGGCGCCGCATCCGCTACCGGGTGAACTTCACCGCGCAGGGCGGTGGTTACTGCCTCGACGGCTGGAAGTCGATATCCCCGGGCCGGCCCGTGAAGTCGATGACCGTGCTCCCGTTCTCGCTCTTCGAGCAGGACGCCGGCGGCGAGAGCAGCGGGAACACCGAGCGCACCGAGGACCCTGGGCGGGAGACCGGCCGGGGAACGCTCCGCTTTCCCCTCGTCACCCAGCTGCTGCCGTTCCTCGCCAGCTTCCGCTTCCCCCGCTCCGAGGACGCCGCGGCACAGCTCGCGCCGCGCTGGGACGGCGCCGCGGGCCGTACGGAGGTGTGGTACACGACCGTCACCGACCCGGTCACCCGCGACGGGCTGTGGCTGCACCACGAACTCGTCGCGCCCGCCGACGGTTCGGACGCCTACGCGCACGGCTGGGTCGCCCGCTTCCCCGCCGACGGCGAACACCCCGCCGAGCACGCCCGGTTCGGGCCCGCGCCCTGGAAGCCGCAGCCCGGCGCTCGGGGATTCGCCTCGGACGGCATCGAGGTCGGGCCGGGCCGGCTGCGCGGGGCGGCCGGACCGTTCCGCTGGGAACTGGCCGAACACCCGCAGGACGAGCCGCTGTTCACCTTTCCCCGCTGGTCCTGGCGCCGGCCGCTGCTGCCCGCAGCGCAGATCGTGCCCGCGCCCCGTGCCTCGTACAACGGCACGTTCGCCTACGACGGGGGCGAGTTGAGTCTCGACGACGCCCCCGGCGCGACCGCGCGGATCTACGGGCACGGCAACGCCCGCCGCTGGGCGTGGCTGCACGCGGATCTCGGCGGCGGGGACGTGCTGGAGATCGTGGCGGCGACGTCGATGCGGCCGGGACTGCGCAGGCTGCCGCCTCTGGTCTTCCTGCGGCTGCGCAAGGACGGCCGCACGTGGCCACGGAGGCCGGAGCGCACCGCGCTCGGCTGGGCGGGCGTGGGCCGGTTCACGTCCCGCCTCTCGCTGCCCACTTGGACGGTGACGGGCGGCTGCGGCCTGCGCCGCATCCGGGTCGAGGTCACCCAGCCCGAGGAGCGCACGCTCGCCCTCGACTACACCGACCCCGACGGCAGCGGCGCCGTGTGCCGCAACAGCGAGACGGCGGACGCGCGGATCCTGCTGGAGCGGTGGTGGGGACGGTGGCGCACGGAAGCGGAGTGGGTCCTGGACGGCACGGCGCACGCGGAGGTGGGCGACCGATGAGCACTCCCGTGCGCGGCCGCGACGAGCGGCTCGGCGGCCTCGTCGCCGCCCTTCTCGCCGACGACGGCGCCACGGCGTGGCCGGGTGCGGTCCCGGGCCGCCTCGGTACGGTTCTCGGCACGATGCCCGCTCCGGCGCGTGCCGGAGTCCGGGCCGCGGCCGCCGCCGTCGACGCCTACTCGGCGCTCCGCACGGGCCGCCGCCTGCGTGGACTCACCCCGGACGAGCGGGAGTCGGTGCTGGCCTCGCTCGCGGGGCGCCGGTCGCTGCTGCCGGTGCTGGACGCGGTGAAGGTGCCGGTGATGCTGGCCGCCGGGACGGAGCGGATGCTCCACGAGGAGCCCGCACCCGCTGCGCTCGCACCGCCGGAGGACCCGCCGCTGGACTGTGTGCCGTCCGTGGAGTGGCCGGACCGCTCGACGGCGGACGCCGTGGTGGTCGGCTCCGGTGCGGGCGGCGCCATCGCGGCCCGTACGCTCGCCCGCGCCGGCATGCGCGTCCTCGTGCTGGAGGAAGGGCGCAGGCACACCACGGCCGACTTCGGGCGCCGCGCGCCTCTCGACCGCTTCGGCGAGCTCTACCGCGACGGCGGCGGCACCGTCGCCCTCGGCAATCCGCCGGTCGTGCTGCCGGTCGGACGGGCCGTCGGCGGCACCACCGTCGTCAACTCCGGTACGTGCTACCGCACTCCGGGCCATGTGCTGGCCCGCTGGCGCGACGCGTACGGACTCCCGCTGGCCGACGAGGGCGCCTTCGGCGAATGCCTCGACGAGGTCGAGCGCACCCTCCAGGTCGCCTCCGCCCCTCTCGACGTGCTCGGCCGCAACGGACACACCGCGCTCCTCGGCGCCGAACGGCTCGGCTGGCAGGCCGCGCCGCTGCGCCGCAACGCGACCGGCTGCAAGGGCTCCTGCCAGTGCGTCGTCGGCTGCCCCACGGGCGCGAAGCAGAGCGTGCAGCTGTCGGTGCTGCCCGACGCGTGCGCGGCGGGTGCGCGCATCGTCACGGGTGCGTACGTGCAGCGCGTCCTCGTCGAGAAGGACAGGCCGGGCGGTCCGCGTGCGTGCGGTGTGGCCGTACGCCGCCCGGACGGCAGCGAGTTGGAGATCCTCAGCCCGCTCGTCGTGGTCGCGGCCGGAGCCCTCCACTCGCCGCCGCTGCTGCGCCGCTCCGGCCTGGGCGGCCATCCCCGGCTCGGCCGCAACCTCGCGATCCACCCCGCGGCCAGCGTGGCGGGACGCTTCGAGGAATCGGTCACCGCCTGGCGCGGGGTGCTCCAGAGCGTCGGTGTGGAGGAGCTGCACGGCGACGGCATCCTCATCGAGGCCACCGCGGGGCCGCCGGGAATGGGGTCGTTCGTGCTTCCCGGGGTGGGGCGCGCCCTGCGCCGGGAGCTGGACGGTGCCGCTTCCCTGGCCACGCTCGGGGCCATGATCGCGGATCTGCCCTCGGGGCGCGTCATGGGAGCCCGCCGCACGGTGCTCCGCTACGACCTCGCCCGCCGCGACGCGGAGCGGCTGATGCGGGCCATCGAGGCGATGGGCGAGGTGCTCTTCGCGGCGGGCGCACGGGAGGTCCTCACGGGCGTCCCCTCCGCGCCGAGGGCGGGCTCGCAGGAGCAACTGCGGGAACTGCTGCGGGGAGTGACGGCCAAACAGCTGCATCTGTCGGCCTTCCACCCCACGGGGACGGTGGCACTGGGCGCCGACCCGCAGACCGCACCGGCGGACGCCGAAGGGCGGCTGCGCGGCGTGCGGGGCGTGCTCATCGCCGACGGTTCGGCACTTCCGAGCTGCCCGGAGGTGAACCCGCAGCTGACGATCATGGCGACGGCCCTGGCGGTCGCGGGAACGGCCGCCGGTATGGCACAGAGTGCCTAATCCACCCCCGAACGTGCCTACGAGGGTGGATGGTTGGCACGATGGTGGTGGAGATGTGCACCGCGCCGTACCGATACGGGGAGAAGGATGAAGAAACGGAAACTGGCGGTTCGTCTCGCCGCACCCTGCGCTCTCGCCGTGGCCGCCATCGCCATCCCCTCGGTCGGCGGCAGCGCGCAGGCGGGAGCGATCTGCGAGGTGGTGCACGACTACGCCCCGCGCTACGCGGCCGACGGGGCGGACAGCAAGGTCCTGGGCACGATGCGCGCGGGCGAGGAGGTCGCCGCCACCGGGCCGGCCAGGCTGTGGCGCGTCTACCGCACCGACACGGGAGAACCGCTGGGCCACATGCTCCAGTCGGACCTCAACTGCAGCGGCTGAACTGCCCGTTTCCGGGAGGGCGCGTCACCCTGCCCGAATGTCCACGCCGCCCGAATATCCACCCCCGAACGAGCAGCGTACAGCGGCGAGTTGTCCATGAGGGATGAGGGTGCAGCGCAGTGCAGTGGTCAACCGGTCCGGTCGGTAAGCCGCGCGAGTTGCGCCGTACCGCTGCGCGGTGAGGTGAGCACCGGGACGCCGAGGTCCTCCGCGGCCGTCGCGCCGAGGGCGGCCGACATCGACGCCTGCGCGAGTACGAGCACATCGTGCCCGGAGGCCAGCCGCCGGGCCTCGGCGGCGATCAGGCGGTCGTGCTCCGCCGTCTCCCCGGCCAGCCGGGCCTCGTACGCACCGGGGCACGTGGTCGTGGTGACGGCGGCCTCGGCGCCCTGGTCGTCCGCGTGGCGCCGTACGAGGTCGGCGGTCGGGGCGAGGGTGGACTCCAGGGTGGCCAGGACGCCGATGCGCGGGCCCTTGCGCACGGCCTCCGCCGCCATCGGGTCGTCGACGCGGAGCACCGGTATCCCCACCAGCGCGCGGGCCGCTTCCGCGGCAGGGCCGACGGAGGAGCAGGTGACGAGGACGGCGCGGGCGCCCGCCGCCTCGGCGTGCGTCACGTAGGAGGCCAACCGTGCGGTCGTACGCGGCAGTCGGCCGTGTGCGACGGTGTCCGCGAGCAGGCTCTCGTCCACGACGTGGTACGGGCGCACTCCGGGTGCCTCCTCGCGCAGCAGCGGGTCGAAGACGGCGGGCAGCGTCGCGACGGTGTGCAGCACGCACACCCGGGCGCTCATGCCGCGCCTCCCGCGGCGGCGGCCTCCCACCAGGGCCTGCCGTGGGCGTCGACGGTCTCCCCGAGCCGCCGCAGCCGCCGCGCGCACGGTCCTTCGAGGTGTGCGGCGCGGTCCGCGGCGTCCAGCGCGTCCGTCCACAGGGCCCGTCCGGCGAGGAATCCCGACGCTCCGGCGCGGCACGCGGCCTCCACGGCGCGCGGGAAGTCTGCCGGTGCGACGCCCTGGGAGAGCACGACCCAGGGCACGTCGACGACCCGGTCGATCCGTTCCGCCCGTGCGGCCGTCTCGGCGACGGTGCCCGTACCGCCGCCGGGCACCTGGCACTTGTAGAGGGACGGGCGGAGCGGGGCGAGCTCGCGCGCGGCCTCGACGATGGCGTCGTCCAGCCGGAACGTGCCGGCGGACTCCTCCTCGGGGGTCGGGCGCGCGACGGGTTCGAGCACGGACGCGAGACCCGCGGCGCGGCAGAGCTCCGTGAAGCGCGCGGCGAGCGCGATGCGCCGGTCGCGGGCGCCGTCGCGGCGCCAGATGACGAGGAGCTTCAGGGCGCGTGTGCCGTCGGCCGCCGCGGCGGTGACATCGACGGTCTCGTCGAGCCCGGTGTCCTCGACGGGGCCGCCGGGTGCCTGGTCGAGTGTGTCGACCGCGAGGACGGTCGCACACGACGCGGGCAGCACGCGTGCGTCCGTCAGCGCGCGGTAGCCGTAGTCGTGGTCGATGAGCAGGGCGGACGCGAACGGCCCCAGGGCGCGGGCCACTTCGAGCTTGAAGGCGGTGAGTTCGCTGTCCGGCACGGGAGCCGCGGCTCCGGCCGCCGCCGTTCCGGCGCCGCCGGTGCGGCGCGCCGCCATCATGGTGCGCAGCGAGTCGCGCTGGTCCATGGCGACCATCGCGAAGCGGCCGGAGGGCCGGGCGAGCGCCGCGGGCGCGGGCGAGCCGCCCGCGAGGGCCGGGGGCGGCGCGGGAGCGGGCACGGGTGAGGCGGGTGTCGCGGCGCTCATGGATGTGCTGCCTTTCCTTGCGGGGATTCTTCTTCTCCGCGCTGTCTGCGCTGCCTGTCCTGGGTTCTTCGTCTCTGACCGGAGCCCGTGCACTCCGAGCCGGCGTGCTCCGGCCCTTCGTGCTGTCCCGTCACCCGCGGCAGAAACCGGTCCCGGTAGGCGTCGCGGTGGGCGGCGGCGGCCGGGCCGTCGGCACGTACGGGCACGGTCGCGGGCCGTATGCCGGCGGGATCGACGCCGATGGCGGCGCCGCCCCACGCCGCCGCCCCGAGGGCGGGCGCCTCGGGCTCGGTGCAGATCTCGGTGGTCCACGGCGTGACGGCTGCCTTCAGCGCCGTCCATGCGCGCTGACGGGTCGAGCCGCCGAGGAGCGTGACGGCCCGCGGTGTCGAACCCGTCAACTCGGCCTGTACGTCGGCCATCCAGCGTGCCTGGTAGGCGGCTCCCTCCAGCAGGGCGAGCGCCAGATCGGCGGGGCCGTGGGACGGGGCCATGCCGTGCACGGCGAGGCGTGCGCCGGGGTCGGGCCGCGGGGCGCTGCGCCCCTGGAGATACGGCTCGACTGTGATGCCGCTGGGCGACCCGGGGCGCCGGCCCGGAGGCCGTCCGGGGTCGCAGCGGTCGACGAGGCGGGCGAACTCCTCGTAGCGGGCGGCCGGTTCGGGGGCCGGGGTTCCCTCGCCGTCCCGCCCCGTTCCCGGGCGGTGGAGGAAGCGGTCGCAGAACCACTCCACCAGCGCCCCCGAACTCGCCATCCCCGCAAGGGTGATCCAGTGCTCGCCGTCCGCGTGCCGTCCCCACGACATGCCTTCGGCCGCCGCGGCGGCACGGTCCGGCGGCGCGCCGGAGACCGTGAGCACCGCCTCGGCCGTGCCCATGGAGTCGGCGGCCAGGCCCGCGCGGCGCGCCCCCGCGATCCACGCGCCCACGAGGTGGTCGTGGCCGGCGACGACGACCTGTGCGCCCGCGCGGAGCCCGAGGCGGCGGGCGACGGCGCGGGTGACGGCCCCGACGGGGCGTCCCGGCGGGTGCACATGCGGCATGTGCGCGGGCGTCAGCCCGGCCTCGGCGAGCAGTCCGGGGCTCCACCGGCCGGACGCGGCGGCATCGGTTCCGGGCTCCCAGGCCATGCTGCGCTGGGCGAACGTGGCGTCCGTGCCGACGCGTCCGGTCAGCGCGCGTGCCACGAGGTCCGCGGCTCCGGCCCACTGGCGCATGCGGCTCAGCCGCTCGGGGTGGTGTTCGCGGAGCCAGCACCAGCGGGCCAGGGGCACCTTGGCGCTGGGCAGCACGCCTGTCCGTGCGTGCAGTTCGGCCGCGCCGCATCTGCGGCGCAACGTTTCGGCATGCTCGGCGGGCGCCGGGTCGTGCCACGCGAGTACGGGGCCGACGGGCGCCCCGTGCCGGTCGAGCGGTACGCCGGTCTCGGCCATGCCGGTCAGTCCGACCGTGTCAGGGGGCCGTCCTGCCGTCCGTACGCAGTCGGTGAGCGCGTCGAGCGCGGCTCCGGTCAACTTCTCCGCGTCGTACGTGCGCCGGCCCGCGTCACGCGGCGTGGGCCGGGCGGCGCGCGCCACCACCGTGCCGTCGGGGGTGCACAGCAGGGCCTTGCAGTGGGTGCTGCCGACGTCGATGCCCGCCAGGAGCGGCGTGCCGGCGCGGGTGTGGGGGGCGGGTGTGATGCTGGAGTACGAGTCGCTTGTCATGTCACCTCCTCCCCGTCCATACCCGTCCTGCCCCGCCCGGCTCCCCTCCGCACTGACACCGCCGCCCTGTCGGGGGACGGTGTCAGTGCGGCGGGTTCGAGGGAGCACCTGTCAGGGTCCCGCTGCGCGCCACGCGCGCGTACCAGTGGCCGCTGTCCTTGACGGTGCGCCGCTGTGTGTCCCGGTCGAGGTGTACGAGGCCGAAGCGCGGCCGGTAGCCCATGGCCCACTCGAAGTTGTCGATGAGCGACCAGTGGTAGTAGCCCTCGACGGGTGCCCCGGCCGCCAACGCGCGGTGTACGGCGGTGAGATGGGCGCGGAGGAAGCGCACGCGCCGCTCGTCCTGCACGGCGCCGTCGGCGCCGGGTCCGTCGTCGAACACGCCGCCGTTCTCGGTGATCAGCAGCGGAACGCCGGGATGGTCGTGGTGCAGCCGCAGGAGCAGCGCCGTGAGCTCGTCGGGCACGACCTCCCAGTCGAGGTCCGTGCGCGGCACTCCGGGCCGCCCCGGTTCGACCTTCCACGGCCACGGCCCGTCCGCGCCCTCCGCTGCTGACCCGGCGCGGGCGCTGACGATGCGCCGGGTGTAGTAGTTGACGCCGATGAAGTCGCTGCGGGCGCCGATGGTCTCCAGGTCGCCGTCGCGTACGAAGTCCAGCTCGCCGGCGGCCCGTTCCCAGTGGCGCCGCATGTCGTCGGGGTAGCCGCGGCCGTGCACGGCGTCCAGGAACCAGCGGTTGACGTAGCCGTCGGACGCGCGGGCCGCGGCACGGTCGGCGGCGCTCCCGGGGTCCGCGGGCGTGTGCGGGAAGAGGGCGTGTGCCACGCCCGTACGGGCGTCGCCGGGCGCCTGAGCGGCGGCGAGCCCGTGCCCCAGCAGCAGGTGGTGCATGGCGCGCACGGAACCGGCGAGGTCCCGCTCCCCCGGTGCGTGGAGCCCGAGTTGGTGCCCCAGCAGCCCGGCGATCCACGGCTCGTTGACCGTCACCCAGTCGCGTACGCGGTCCCCGAACGCCTCGAAGCACACGGCGGCGTATTCGGCGAACGCCTCCGCCGTCTCCCGCGCGCGCCAGCCGCCGCGTTCCTGAAGCGGCTGCGGCAGGTCCCAGTGGTAGAGAGTGACGAGCGGGCTGATGCCGCGGGCCAGGAGCGCGTCGATGAACCGGTCGTAGTGGGCCAGCCCGCGCGGCTCGACACGGCCCGTGCCGCGGGGGACGATGCGCGGCCACGCGAGCGAGAACCTGTGGGCGTTGGTGCCCAGTTCGGCCATGAGGCCGACGTCGTCGAGGGCGCGCCGGTACATGTCGCAGGCCACATCACCGGTGTCGCCGTTCTCCACGGCCCCGGGCACCCGGCAGAAGCGGTCCCAGATCGACTCGCCCCGGCCGTCGGCGTCCGTCGCCCCCTCCACCTGGTACGCGGACGTCGCGGTGCCCCACCGGAACCCCTCGGGAAAGCGCAGCACAGTCCCCTCCGCACCGCCCTCCACCGCGACGTCGCCGTCCTGCTCCTGTTGCTGCTCCTGTTGCTGCTCCTTCAGTTCGGGCAGTCCGCGGGCCGCCTCGCACGCGTACAGCAGCACCCCCGCGGACCACGCGTGGGAGAGCGTCAGCAGCATCCCTTTGGCCTGGAAGCACTCCGTCTGGTAGAAGCGCTCGCTGACCATGCCGCGGTAGGCGTTGAAGTCGCCGTCGCGGCGGGCGACGAACTGCCGGAAGCAGTCGAGGTTTTCGCGGGCGGAGCGCAGGTAGTACGGGTCGCCGAGGTGCCGTGCCAGTCGCACGGTCTCCGGAAGGCAGATCAGCCCGAAGGCGTGGAGATGCTGGTTGGACGGGGACGCCTGGTCGGCTCCGCGCGTGCGGAAGCCGTAACGGCCCAGCAGGGTGTCCTCGTCGAAGCGCACGTCGTAGGTGTAGCGGAACGTCAGTGTCCAGTCGGCGGCGCGGCGGGCGAGATCCAGCCACCGCCGGTCGCCGGGGTCCGCCTCGTGCAGCAGCGTGTAGGCGATCAGGGCGTTGTAGCCGTCCTCGGAGGTCGGCGCGAGGGAGACGTCCTCCGGTGCGCCGCAGAGGAACTCGGCCCGCACGTCCGCGGCGTGGCGCGCGCCCGCGCGCCGCGCGGCCCGGAGCAGGTCGGGCTCGCCGAGGACGCCCGCGGCCTCGACGAGCGGGGCGATCCAGGACAGTCCAGCACCGCCCTCGTGGTCCACCGCCCCGCCCGTGCCGCTGTCGAGCGCGGCGGGCAGCCGCCCCGTGGCGGCGTCCTGCCCGGCCACGGCGGCGGCGAGGTTGGAGCGCACCGCGTGCTCCCAGTCCGGGTGGTCCGTGCCGTATGACCGCTCGGCGACGAGGGCGCGCAGCAGGAACAGCGCGGCGTCGCCGAGCGTGCGGGAGTGCAGCCGCCGGCGGTCGGAGTGCCAGCCCACGTTCCAGCCCTGCTCCCGCGTCCACTGCCCCCAGAACGTGCCGCCGGGGGTGAGGTTTCCGGCGATGTGGTCCAGCACGGCGAGGGCCGCGGCGGCCTTCTCCTCGTCTCCGGTGCGGCGCGCGTGCAGCAGCAGCGCGTGCGCGTACGGAACGCCGCTGATCCACGACACGTGCATGGCCTGCCGGTCGCCGCGCTCGCCGAGGGCCTCCCGGTCGAAGGCGGCGGTCTCCAGCAGCACGGGCGGATCGGGGCGGTAGTGCCACCGGTGCAGTCCGTACGCGGCCAGCTCGGCGGTCTCCTCCAGGCCGGCCCACGCGGCGGGGCCCGCGCCCGCCTCCCCCCGCACGTCGGGCAGCCGGCGCTGATGCAGGTCGCGCAGCACCGGTGCGTACGCGTGCGGGTCGGCGTCGAGGAGATGGACGGTGAAGGCGAGGGTGTGGACCTCCCCGGTCCGCCACAGGTGCGTCGGCGTCCGCGCGGGCAGGGGCTCGGACGATCCGTAGTAGCTGAGCGGCTCTTCGCGATACGGGGCGTGCAGGCGCAGCGCGGGCCGCGCGCCGGGCAGCAGGGCGAAGCCGACGCCGTTCTCGCCGAGACCGCCGCACTCCGCGGCGAGCACGAGCGCGGCGCCGCCCGCGCCGTCGCGGGCGAAGACGGCGGGGGTGGCGCAGCGGTCGGCCCGGAAGGACCACGCGTCGGCGGTCATGGCCGGCACGTCGCATGTGCCCGCCTCGTAGCGGGGATACAGGCGCGTGCAGCCCGGCAGCCTGTTCTGCCCGTAGAAGACGCCGGGGATCAGCCAGCCGGGGTCGCCGTCCTCGGCGAGGGCGCCGAGGCGCAGTTCGGCCCGCAGCCCCGCCCGCGCGGCGGTCTCCGCGGTGCGGCGGACGGTGAGTTCGGCGCCGCGGCCGGTCCCGTCCGGGGGCGCCAGCCGCAGCCGCGCCGCGAAGCCGTGGGCCTCGCCGCGCACCGTCGTGCTTCCGTCGTCGTGGTCGTCGCTCTCCTGCACGGGCACCGGCAGGCAGCGCCCGTCGTCCGTCAACAGGGCGGCGACGTACGGGACTTCGGCGACGCCGCCGTCCTCGCCGTGGCGCAGCAGCAGGCCGCCGGAGCGCCCGGCGCCGCCGTCCGTCCGTTCAACGCAGTTCGAGGGCACCGGCGTTCCACCCTTCCAGTCGTACTGCGCGGCCCTCCTCGGGCGCGGAGCGCCAGGTGACGGGCACCCGTACGGACTCGCCGGGCAGCAGGTCCAGCATGTTGTCCTCGAAGACGGCCCAGCCCTCCGCCTCGATGGGCCGGGCGTCGGTCAGATACAGGCCCAGCGCGGCGGGACCGCCCAGGTGCCGGATGTGCACGGCGGTCAGCCCGGGATCGGCCAGCGCCTCCACGTGCGCCGCGGGGAGGTCGAGGAGCGGCGCGAGGTCGCCGGTGCGGCTGTGCACCCAGCGGCTGGTGGCCAGCGGTTCGCCGCCCGCGCCGCGCAACTCCAGGTGCAGCACGAAGACATCGCCGGGCAGGCCGCCCAGCGGTGCCTCGAACAGGCCCGCGCGGGCCGGCCGCAGGGACGTCTCGGGTCCCGGCCCGGACGGCTCGCCCTCGGGCAGTACGCACTCGGCGTGGACGGTGCCCTCGGCGTCCAGCAGCCGGGCGGCGACCGTGCCGTCGGCGTCACCGCAGGACGCCTTGCCGCCCGGCTCCGGCCGCCATGACCAGAGTTCGGCGGTGAAGGTCTCCCGTCCGCCCCACGCCTGGGTGGCGAACGAGGCGCACACATGTGAGGGCCGGTAGGCGCGCCGCACGCCGTGGTAGGCGGGTTTCGGGTCACCGCGGTGGTCGACGGCGGCCGTGCACCAGGCGTTGGGGAAGGGTTCGTCGAGCTGCCAGGGGATGCAGCCCGAGGCCCGAGGCGCCCGCCGCAGGGTGGCCTCGACGGCGTATCGCAGCCCGTCGTACTGGAGTTGCTGGCTCGCGCGGCGCACCGTCGCGACGTCCGGCGGACGCCCGCCGAACGCGGCGAGCACCAGGGGCGTGTTGTTCCACCACGCGCCGAGGTGGTCCATCACGGGGTTGTCCCGGCCCGTCGGCCACTGCTCGCCGCGCGGCACGACGGCGTCCCAGGTGCGGGCGTTGGCCATGCCCTCGACTCCGAACTCGCTGTGCAGCAGGCACGTTCCGCCGTCGTAGAGCTGTTGCTGTGCGCCGAGGCCCTGGTGTTCCCACGGGCCGTGCACGTCGTGCTGGCTCAGCCGGCCCCTCGCGCCCGAGCCGCCGCCGTCGTCGCCGTCGCCGTCGTCGTCCGCGCGGTGGAGGAAGTCGGGCCCCGAGGGAGAACCGGGCAGCCAGGCGCGCGACGGGTCCGCCTCGGCGACGGCGTCCGCCAGCGCCGCGATAGCCGGCGAGTCGGCCTCCGTCAGCGGACGGGCGGCGGCCGTGTCGTGCAGCTCGTTGCCCGGCCCCCACACCGCGAGCGCCGGATGGTGACGCAACCGCGGCAGCAGCGACCGGGCCTCGCGGGCGAGCAGTTCGGCGTAGCCGGGGTCGTCCGAGGGTACGGAGTCGATTCCGGAGCTGGAGAGGCTGAACTCCTGCCACACCAGCAGGCCGAGCCGGTCGCACAGCCCGTAGAAGCCCTCGCTCTCGATCAGTCCCCCTCCCCACACCCGCAGCAGCGTGACGTGCGCGTCGGCGGCGAGGCGCAGCAGATGTTCCAGACGGGCCGGGCGCGGAACGCCGTACTGGGCGTCCATCGGCACCCAGTTCCATCCCTTGGTGTGGATGCGGCGGCCGTTGACCTCGAGGGTGTAGGGCAGCGCGTCCGCGGGGGCGCCCGCGTTGGGTACGAGCCGGACCCGGCGGAATCCGGTCGTCGCGCGGAGGACGCGTCCGGCGGCGTTCCCGTCGGCGTCCGTGAGCGTCGACGTGACGTCGTAGAGCGGCTGTCGGCCGTGTCCGTTCGGCCACCACAACGCGGGCCGTTCCACGGTCAGTTGCTGCGTGACCGCGCCGCCGGTCCCGCCCTCCCCCGGCACGCTCTGCCGGGCTTCGGCGACGAGACCGCCGTCCGGGCCCCGTACGGCCGTGTGCAGCACGCCCCGCGCTCCGGCCGCGGCCTCGAACCTCACCTCGGCGCGTATGCGGCCCTGCGTGCCCGTCTCGTCGGTCCCGGCCGAGACGGCGTGGGAGACCGGGCGCAGAGTCCCGGCGATCTCCAGGGTGACGGGACGCCAGATGCCCTGGTGGATCATCCGGGGGCAGAAGTCCCAGCCGTAGTTCATCCGGGTCTTGTGCACCGTGACCCGGTCCGTGCGGCCGACCTGTGGTTCGCTCGGCGGCGCCGGGTGCACCGCCACCGCCAGCAGATGGCTCTCGCCGTCGGCGACGTGCCGGGTCACGTCCACTTCGAACGGCGTGAACATCCCCTCGTGCCGGGCGACTTCGGCGCCGTCGAGAAGGACGGTCGCGTCGTGGTCGACGCCTTCGAAACGCAGCAGCGCCCGCTGCGCCTCGCCGAGGGGACCGCCCGGCGCCCGCAGCGTCCTGCGGTAGAGCCAGGTGCGCTGCGGCACCCACTCGGCCGCGAGGCTCTGCGTGCCGTGGTACGGGTCGGGCACCTGCCCCGCGCGGTGCAGGTCGTCCAGTACGGATCCGGGCACTCGCGCCGGGTGCCAGCCGGGCTCCCCCTCGGGCCGCCCGGGCCCGCAGAGCCAGCGCCAGGTGTCCCCGAGGCAGCCGCGCAGCTGCCAGCCGCCGGTGAGCGCCTCCTCCGCGTCGCGTGTCATCCGGGGACCGCGTCCACCGCCGCCGGCCGCTCCAGCAAGTCGGTCTCGGTGACCGGCTGTTGCTCGTCCCGCGGCACACGGAACGTCTTGATCTCGCAGGGCCCGAACGCCGCCTCGACGGTGCGTCCGCCGAGCATGGGCAGCGTGATCCGGGCCGTGGTGGCGCGGCCCGCCGACTCGTAGGCGCGCACGATCACGTCGCCGCTGCCGTCCTCGTCGCCCTTGACGACGGTGACCACCACGGTGTCACCGCCGTCGTCGGCGTACGAGACACGCTGGGAGACGGGCCCGGCGTGGAAGGACTCCAGCAACGCGAAGGCGGGCTGGTTGAGTTCGGCCGCGCGCCGCACCGGGTCGGCCTCCCGCCAGTCGCCGCCGTGCGGGATCAGCAGCGTGCGGAAGTCCTGCCGGCCCTGGTCCAGATAGTCGTAGACGCCGTCCGGGTCGAGCTGCTGCGGCTCGTGCCACGCGTATACGGGGCTGCGCAGCGCGGTCATGCCGATCTCGCCGCCGCGCACGTCGTGGCCGTACTTGCTGTCGTTGGCGACGGTCAGCCCCGCCGGACGTCCGTCGGGCAGGCGCCCGGTCACGTCCACCCACGCCTGGGCGGGCTCCTCCGTGCCGTCCGGGGTGCGCTCCAGGTGACCGTAGGGGATCTCGTGGGTTGCGGTGACATCCGAAAGGGCCGTCGGGAAGCGGAGCTTGAGCAGCTTCAGCTTCTCCTGCCAGTTGACCGTGGTGCGCACCTCGACCTGCCGTGAGCCCGCGGAGAGCACGAACTCCTCGGCCAGCTCCGAGCGTCCGTACGTGCTCTCCACGCGCAGCACGGCGCGCACGGGACCGCTCTCGACGAGCCTGACGCGGGTGCAGCAAAAGACGCCCGCGGTCTTGTCGTACGAGCGGACCCGGTGGCCCCACGTGTCGGAGGAGTCGTCGATGACGACGGCGTGCGGGGCGGGTTCGGGTGGCAGCAGCTCCCCGTGGACGCTGCTGAGGGAGCTGAGCCAGCCGGTGCCGGGGTCGATCTCCAGCCGCAGGTGCTCGTTCTCCAGGACGGTGCCGCTCGCGCGTACGGGCCCGGAAGCGTCCCGCGCGTCCCCTTCCGGCCGCAGGCCGGGCCGCAGGTGGTAGACGCGGTGGCCGAGCGGCGGCACCTCGGCGCGGAAGGCGATGCGCGCCCGGTTGCCGGCCATGGTCGCCTCGGAGCGCGTGTGCTGCACGGGCACCGGCGTGCCCTCGTCGTCGGTCAGGCCGGCTCCGGTGGCGTGCAGATACTCGGCCTCGACGTCGGTGTGCAGCTCCCACGGGTGCGGGTTGAAGACGACCAACGGCTGTGCGTGCTCGGGCTGTTCGGGCAAGGGGATGTCCACGCGCCGGGCCACGGCCTGCACCGAGCGGTTGAAGATCTCCGCGGCGAGGGAGCGCGCGCGTCCGTAGTCGTCGCGTGCGTCCTCGTAGGCGGAGCGCAGGGACGTACCGGCGAGGATGTCGTGGAACTGGTTGAAGAGCACCAGCTTCCACGCTTCGGCGAACCGCGCGTGCGGATACTCCTCGCCGGCGACCTCGCGGGCGACGCACGCCCACTTCTCGGCGCGCTGAAGCTCGTTCTCGGCGCGGCGGTTCCAGGCCTTCACGCCGGAGTGCGACGAGTAGCAGCCGGGGCCGTGGTGCTGGAGCTCGCCGCGGTGCACGGGGAGTTCGCCGCGGTCCGCGCGCTCCCGGATGCGGGCGAAGTACGCCTCGGGATGGCTGAGCCGCAGGCTCGGCAGCCCGTCCATGGCGTCGAGACGGTGGATGCTGTCGATGTTCGCCCTGGTGGGGCCGCCGCCGTGGTTCCCGACCCCGTAGAAGACCATCAACTCCGGTTCGCCGGACGGCATCAGCGCGAGAGCCTTGTCGAGGTGGCCGCCGATGTCCTTGCCGGGGCTGCAGTACTCGTTGGGCAGCCGGTACGCCAGGACGCGTGAGCCGTCCGGGGCCTCCCAGTCGAAGAACTGTCCGGGCAGCTCCTGCTCGTGCGGGCCGGGCCGCAGGAACATGTAGCCGTCCATGCCGGACTTGCGCAGCAGTTGGGGCAGCATCGCGTTGTGCCCGAACGGGTCGACGTTGCAGCCGACGGTCGAGGCGGTGCCGAACTTCTCCAGCAGATAGCGCTGCCCGTACAGCGCCTGCCGCACGAAGGACTCGCCGGAGGGGATGTTGCAGTCCGGCTCGATCCACCAGCCGCCGACGACCTGCCAGCGGCCTTCCTCCACGCGCGCCCGGATCGTCTCGAACAGCTGCGGGTCGTGACGCTCGATCCACTCCAGGTACATCACCGAGTCGCACGTGAAGACGAAGTCCGGGTACTCCTCCATGCGGTCCACGGCGGAGCGGAACGTGGCGCGGATCTCCTGGAGGCCCTCCGGCCAGCGCCACAGCCATACGGGGTCGATGTGGGCGTTGCCCACCATGTGGAGGGTCCGCTCGGGCCCAGGGGTGCCGGTCATGCGGTGGTCTCCAGCCGTTCGCCGTCGGTCACTTCGGGTGCGTCGCTCTTGCCGGGAGCATCGGTCCCATCGGGGCCGGAGCCCGCCGCCCACGCGTCGACCTGCTCGCTGAGCAGATGCAGCAGCGTCAGATGCATCTCCTGGATGCGCGCGGTCGCCGTCGCCGGTACGACGAGGCTGTGGTCGGCGTGCGCCGCGGCGGGCATGCCGTGCTGTTCACCCCCGCAGAACAGCACGGTCACGGCCCCCGCGCGGCGCGCCTCGGCCAGGCCGCGTACGACGTTGGGCGACCTGCCGGACGTGGTGAAGCCGATCACCATGTCGCCCTTCGCCACCAGCGCCCGCACCTGCCGTGCGAACAGCTCCTCGTAGGAGTAGTCGTTGCCGATGCACGACGTCACCGAGGGGTCAGTGGTGAGGGAGACGGCCGGCAGCGGGCGGCGTTCGCGCAGATAGCGGCCGATCATCTCTGCGGCCAGGTGCTGGGCGTCCGCCGCGCTGCCGCCGTTGCCGAAGGTGTAGAGGCGGCCGCCCGCCCCGTACACCTCGATCAGCCGGGCGGCGACCGCACGGAGTCCGGGCAGCAGGTCCCGCGTGCGCTCGGCCGCTTCGAGGTGGTCGTCGAGCTGCCGGGACGGCGGTACGGGCGGTGGTTCAGGCATCTGTCGGTCTCGCTCCACGTTCGGCGCGTTCACGGTCACAACTCACGGGTCGCAGTTCACGGCCCGAGGGGCGGGCCCAATTCGCGGGCCACGGTTCACAGTTCGCGGGTCAGAGGAGTGCGGTCGGTGCGGTCGGCCCCGTCCGCCGGTGCGGGCTGCTGCGGCAGACGTTCGAAGGCGATGGCTGCCGCTCCGAGAAGCCCTGCCTGCTCGCCCCCGGCCGCCGGGACGATGCGGGCGGCCGCGGCGGCCGGTCCCATGGCGAGCCGGGCGACGCTCTCGCGCAGCGGCGAGAGCAGCAGATCACCCGACCGCAACACACCGCCTCCGAGCACGACGAGCCCCGGTTCGAAGAGGTTGACGAGGGAGACGAGTCCGCTGCCGAGCGTCTCCGTCGTCTCCTGCCATACCCGGCACGCCACCGGATCGCCGTCCCGCACGGCCTGCGCGACTTCGGCGGCCGTCAGCGTCTCCCGGCCGGCGAGGGTCGTCGCCTCGCCGTCGCGGGTCGCCGACTCGGCCGCTTCCAGGGCGCGTTCGGCTATGGACGTGCCGGACGCGTACGCCTCCAGACAGCCCGCGCGCCCGCAGCTGGCGCAGCGGCGCCCGTCCGAGCGGACGGTGACGTGGCCCGGCTCGCCCCCGTTGCCCGCCGCGCCCCGGTAGGTGCGGCCGTCGACGACCATGCCGCCGCCGATGCCGGTGGAGATCGTCAGGTAGAGCAGGTGGCGTGTGCCGCGCCCCGCGCCGAAGCGCCACTCCCCCGCCGCGCCGGCGGTGCCGTCGTTGTCCAGCACGGCGGGCATCCCGAAGGCGTCCTCCGCGAGGCTCGTGAGCGGGATGTCCGTCCAGCCGGGCAGATGCGGCGGCGAGATCAGCCGTCCCCGCACCGAGTCGAGGGGGCCGCCGCAGCCGATGCCGGTGCCCAGCAGCTGCTGCCCCGGGGGCTGCCCCGCGAGCGCCGCCCGTGCGAGGGCGAAGAGGCGGTCGAGCCCGGCCGCGGGGCCGTCCGTGACGCCGGTCGGGCAGGTCTCGTACGACAGCACGGCGCCGTCCGAACGTACGACTCCCGCCGCGAGTTTGGTGCCTCCGATGTCCAGAGCGAGCACGGCCGGCCGCCCGGCCGTCGCGCTGTGCCGGGCGGGGTCGCTGTGCTGCTGCTCCGACGCCGTCAACCCTTCCGTCCCTGTGTGGCGATGCCCTCGACGAAGTGCTTCTGACAGATGAAGAACGCGATGATCATGGGTACGGTGACGATGACGCTGGCGGCGGCCACCACCTCCCAGCGCATCTCGCCCCCTTCCCCGAACTGGTCGAGCACCGCCTTGAGTCCGCGGGGCACCGTGTACAGCTGCGGGTCGCGCAGGTACACCAGCGGCCGCACGAGGTCCGTCCAGGACGCGTGCACCTCGAAGATGAAGGTGACCACGAGCGCGGGCTTGCACAGCGGCAGGGCGATCCTCCAGAACATCCCCCAGTAGCTCGCCCCGTCGATGCGCGCCGCCTCGAACAAGTCACGGGGCAGGCCGAGGAAGAACTGCCGCAGCAGGAAGATGTAGAAGGCGCTGCCGAAGAGGTTCGGCGCCCACAGCGGGATCTGGCTGCTCGCCAGGTGCAGCCAGTTCCACACCAGGTACTGCGGGATCATCAGCACCACCGCGGGCAGCATCATCGTCGAGATGACGAGCCCGAACAGCACGTTCCTGCCGGGGAAGCGGAAGTAGGCGAAGCCGAAGGCGACGACGGCGCTGCTGATGGTGACGGTGGTCGCCGCGGCGAGCGTGACCACCGCGCTGTTGCCGACCCAGGTCAGCAGCGGCACCTCGTCCCAGATGCCGGTGTAGTTCTCCCACTGGAAGACGTGCGGGATCAGCACGTTGTCGAAGACGCTCTCCGACGGCTTCAGCGACGCGCTGATCAGCCACAGGAACGGATAGATGAAGATCACGGAGAGCGCGGCGAGACCGACGAGGCGCACCGTGCGTCCGGCCGGCCCGGCCGTCTCCCGCGGATGCCGCACCCGGCCCGGGCGGGCCGCGCGCCGGGGGGCGGCCGTACCCCCGCCGGGAGGGGACGAGGAGGGGGACGCGACGGAGGGCGTGTCCCCGGGCGGCGTCGTCAGCTGTGTCATCGCTCGTCACCCTCGTAGTAGATGAACCGCTTGCTGAACTTCGCCTGGATCAGGGTGATCACGAGGATCACCAGGAAGAGCAGCCAGGCCAGGGCGGAGGCGTAGCCCAGGTGCATGTACTGGAACGCCTGCTGGAAGAGGTGCACGACGTAGAACAGAGCCGCGTCGTTGCTGTACGTCTGCGCGTTGGAGGAGCCGAAGAACGCGGTGTAGGCCTCGGTGAACGTCTGGAGCGAGGCGATGGTGTTGACGATGAGCGTGAAGAACAGCGCGCCCGAGATCTGCGGCAGCGTCACGTGGACGAACGCCTGCCGGCGGCTGACGCCGTCGATCTCCGCCGCCTCGTACAGCTCCTGCGGGACGTTCTTGAGCGCCGCCAGATAGATGATGACGGTCGAACCGACCGACCACAGGCTCGTCAGCACCAGACCCGGCTTGATCCAGTCGCCGTCCGTGGTCCAGCTGGGTCCGTCGATGCCCACGAAGCCGAGCACGGTGTTGATGAGGCCGACGTTGCCGTTGAAGAGGAGCAGGAAGAGGATGCCGACGGCGACCGACGGAGTCATCACCGGCAGATAGAACAGCGTGCGGAAGAACCCCGTGGCACGGCCCACGCGCAGCAGCAGCATGGCGAGGGCGAGCGCGGCGGCCATCGACAGCGGCACGCGCAGCGCCGTGAACACCAGCGTGTTCATGAGGGACTTGGCGACGGACGGGTCCGCGAAGAGCTGCTCGTAGTTGTCGAATCCGACGCCGCGCGGCGCGGTGATGCCGTCGTAGTTGGTGAACGAGAGCCAGAGCGTGGCGATCATGGGGCCCGCCGTGAGCACGACGAAGCCGAAGATCCACGGCGAGAGGAACCCGTATGCCGCGCGGGTCTCCCGCCTGCGCCACGACTCGCGCCAGCGGCGGGCACGCAGGGCCCGGCCGCCGTCGGCCGTACCGGTGCCGCGAGTCGGGGACGGCGTGGCGGAAGCGCCAGGCCTGCCGGAGACGGTGGTGGTTGGGCTCGGCACGGTCATCACTTCCGCCCCTGGTTGCTGATGTCGAGGGCGCTCTGTGCCTCCTGCTGGGCCTGCTCCAGTGCCTGCTTCGGCGTCTGGTCGCCGGAGAGCACCCGGTTGCAGGCGTCCTGCCAGGCCTGCTTGAACTCCGAGCCGGCGGCGTTGGCCGGGATGGCGAAGCCGTCGTCCTGGATGTCGTAGAGCCGCCGCGTCGCGTCGTCGAAGGACTTCTTCCCGGTCGGCTTCCACACCGTCGTCTCGATGAGGCGGTCCGCCTCGCGGTTGCCGGTGAAGTCGCCGGTGTAGTAGGCGTCGTGCGAGCGGATCTCCTTCGCCTTCGCCTTGGCGGCCTTCACCCAGGCCCGGGTCGAGGTCATGGTCTTGATGAAGGTGCAGGCCTCGTCGACGTGCTTGCTGCCCTTGGGGATCGCCCAGCCGGTGCCGGACACGTAGTTGACGGGCTTGCCCTCGCGGTCCTTGACGTAGCCGCTGCCGAGATCCACCTGGGGTGAGGTGTCGCCGAGCACGGCGACGTACCAGTCCTCCATGGGATAGGCGCCCACCTGGTGCTTGACGAGCTGATTGCCCTTGCCGAACTGGTCGAAGGAGTCGCGCAGCGCCTTGAACCTGCCCCAGCCGCCCTGCGCTTCGATGAGCCCGGTCGTGTACGTGAGGGCCTCCACCACGGGCTCGCTGTCCAGCCGCGCCGTCTTCCCGTCGTCACTGATGAGCGAGCCGCCGTTGGCCCGTACCCACATCGGGAAGAACTCGGGGATCTTCGGGTCGAAGCCGATGCGGGTGAGCTTGCCGCCCTGCCGCCGCTTCAACTCGTCGGTGAGCTTGCGCAGTCCCTTGTGGTCGGAGGTGTCCACATCGGTGTCGGACGCCTCGAAGCCGCCCTTCTTCAGCACGGACGCGTCCATGAGGAGGATGCGGCTGTCGAAGCTGTCCGGCATCGCGTAGACCTTTCCGTCCAGCTTGGTCTCCTGGAGCGCCGAGTCCTGATACTCGCCGAGGTCTATGTGCTCCTTGCGGAGACAGCCGGTGAGCGGCAGCAGGGCGCCGCGCGCCGCATAGCCGCCGATCAGAGAGCGGTCCATGTTCACCACGTCGGGCGGGTCCCCGGCGGCGACGGCCGAGAGGAACTGCTGCTCGTCGAACGCGCCCTCGTTGATCTGGAGTTCCATCCCCTTCGGCGCGAGCGCCTTGCGGGCGTCGTCGATGCGGGACGTGGCGATGGCGTCCCCCAGACCGAACCCCATCGTGGTGAAGGTGCCGGACCGGTTGTCGGCCACGCTCACCCCGCCGCACGCGGCGAGCGGGAGCAGTACGAGCACGGCGGCGGCCGCGGCCACCCCGCGCGTGGTGCGCGGACGCCGCGCACGGAACCCGGGCCGCGGACGGAGACGGGCCTGCTGACGGAGCCGCGGCCGCTGTGATGCGCGCGCCGGTGTGCGATGACGGGATCGCCCTGGTGGTGCCGCCATGTTCTCTCCTTCGAGCATGTGGCCGACACGGCGTGACGGGAGGGGATGCGGGCGTGGGGGGCCGGTTCGGCATGGGACTCGACACCGCTGCGGGCCGCCGTGACCCGATGTGGCATCGATGCCACATGAGAACGTAACCACACCCTCCGACCCCGTCAATGGATCGGACGGAACGGGTGTGTGAGCCTGGTTCTGGCAGGGGTGGCCCGGGGGTTCTCGGGGCCGGAGGGCTACGGCGACGGGGAGGGCGACCCCGACGGCGCCGCGGTCGAGCCGCGCACGACCAAGTCCGGCTGGAGGATGTGGGTTTCGGCGCGGGCGGGGCCGCTGTCGACGCGCTCGAGGAGCAACGCGGCAGCGCGGCTGCCCATTTCGTACACGGGTTGCCGTACCGCCGTCAGTTTGGGCTCGACCATGCGCATCCACGTCTGGTCGTCGAAGGAGACCACCGAGTAGTCACCGGGCACGGCGTGGCCCCGCTGCTTGAGCACCTGCCAGACGAGTTCGGCCACGACGTTGTTCGCGGCGAAGAGCGCGGTCACACCGGGGTTGGCGTCCAGCAGCGCGCCGACCTCGGCCACGCCCTCCCGTTCCCCCTCGTCCTCCCCCTCGACGTCGGCGTCAGGACCAGCGTCCGTCCGGCCTTCGCCCGTACCGCCCCCGAACCCCAGATCCAGGACACGCTTGCGCGAGTACGGGACGCCCGCCTCGCGCAGCGCGGCGCGGTACCCCTTGAGCCGGTCCTTGCCCGTCGCCCACTTCGTCTCGTCCACGACGAGAGCGATCTCGCGGTGGCCGAGCTCCAGCAGATGTGCGACCGCCGCCCGGGTTCCGCTCTCGCTGTCGATGGCGACCGCGTCGCAGCCACGGACGCCCGAGCGCCTGTCCACCTCGACGACGGGCGTGCCGTGTTCCACCAGCACCTCGGTCGCCGGACGGCCCACGGGCGCGAGGAGTACGCCGTCGGCACGCATCGCGAGGAATGCGCGCGCACCGTCCGCCGACCGCTCCTCGCTGCCGTGGTCGTCGACGAGCACCACCTGGTATCCGGCCGCAGAGAGGGTCTTCTCGACGCCCGCCGCGAGCTGTGCGTAGAACTGGTTGCGCAGATCCGAGACCAGCAGCCCGATCACCCTGCTGGAGCGGCCCTTGAGCGTACGGGCGGAGACGTCCGGCACATATCCGAGCCGCTCGGCGGCGGCGCGCACCCGCTCCCTGATGTGTTCGGCGACGTAGCCGTGACCGCCGAGGGCGCGTGAGGCCGTCGAGCGCGAGGTGCCCGCCTCCTCGGCGACCTCGTGCAGCGTGACGCGGGCACGTCTGCCGCCGTTGCGTACGCGTGCGTTGCCCATGTGCTCTTCTCTCAGCTCCGCTTCCTCAGCCGCTCTCCGCCGGCGCCGCCCCGCCGCCCTCTCCCGCTCCGCCGTCGCCACCACCGCCGCCGTCCCGCCAGCGCGCCCACGACGCCCGCAGCGCGGCGTAGTCCCCCTCCTCCAGCGGCTCGCCCGTGCGGTCCAGATGCGAGGCCACATACAGGGCGGGCACGCCCAGTTCGTGTTTCACGGCGCAGTATGCCCGCCACTGTTCGCGGTCGGGAGCGCACCAGTCGTCGGTGTCGACGAGCAGCCCGGGGCAGGAGGCGGCTGCGACGGCTGCCCGCAGACGCATCTGGGGCACGATCGGCGCGTACGGGTCGGGATCGTCGAGACGCAGCATGTCGTTGAGCCGGATCATATCGGTGACGTCGGCGAACGCCGGATGGGGCGTGTGCGTGACGATCAGCGCATCGGGCTTCGCCCGCTTCGCGGCGGCGCGGATGACGGCGAGTTGGCGGTGCAGCAGCGCGACGCCCCAGTGCGGGCCGTGCGAGGTGAGACCCGCGCCCGAGGGGGTGTCCGCGGTGAAGTCGATCTTCAGTCCGTCGGCGCCGAGCCCCCGGGGCGAGGGCGTGAGCAGCCGCGAGATGTTGCCGGCGAGCAGCCGCCGTGCGCCCGGGTGGTCCGGATCGAGGGCAACGGGGTGCCCGTCGGGGGTGCGTACGCACAGTTCGTCCGGCACGCCTTCGGTGGCCCACGCCCGCCACCACAGCAGCACCCTCTGCCCGGCCGCGTGCCGCTCGCCGATCCAGCCGCGCAGATCGGGCCACTTGACCGGATCGGGTTCCCAAGACCCGTACGCCGCTTGCCACTTGTCGTCGATGACGACGGTGCCCGGGATGAGGCCGTGCGCAGCCAGGTGTGCCAGATGCGCGTCGTACTCCTCGGCCGTGCTCAGCTCCGGAGCGGAGCGCCCGGTCTCGCGCGCACGGGCCATCTGGGCGCCCCAGCCGCAGAACATGGGTTCCCGCCACCAACTCGGCCGCGCGGAGGGCGAGTCGGTGCGCTCGCCGGTCGCCGCCCAGCCGTGGTCCGCGAGCCAGTCGCGATGCGCCCGCAGACCCGCGTACGGATCGGGGTGCCCGGGTGAGACGAGCACGGCGGGCGTGGTGAAGGTGCCGGTGCCGGTGCCGGTGCCGGAGGGAAGGTCGGGAGCGC
Organism: Streptomyces winkii; assembly: GCF_032248595.1. Lineage (NCBI taxonomy): Bacteria > Bacillati > Actinomycetota > Actinomycetes > Kitasatosporales > Streptomycetaceae > Streptomyces > Streptomyces winkii. The sequence continues at coordinate 406,847 of NZ_JASTTH010000004.1, forward strand.
TCCCGGTGCGGGTGTGGCCCTCGTACTCCAGCCGCAGGTGGAAGCCCTGGTCGGAGGGGACGTACGCGAGTTGCGTGAAGGTGAGGGTGCGGACGGGGGCGCCCACGCCGATCGTCCACCAGTTCCGCACCGGGGATCCGCCCGTGCCCGGGCCGGCGCCGTCCGGGCCGGTGCCGTCCGGGCCGGCGTCGTCCGGGAGCGCGTCGTGCGTGAGGGCGAGGCAGAGGGGCGCGGGCGTGAAGAACCAGTGGCCCCGGCCGGGACGCGCGTCTCCGTACGCGCCGATGACGGCGCTCTCCCCGGCGCCGCGCGTCAGCCTGCGCGGCGGGCCCGGGTTGGGGGTGAACAGGGTGCGCCAGTCGTGTCCGCTGGGGCGCAGGCCGCTGCCGCGCCCGCCGAGCGCGGCACGTACGGCGAAGGGCAGCACCTCGGTCACCGCCCCGGCGCCGGTGACCTCCCACCGCAGCTGCGGCCCTCGCGGTGTGCAGTCGATACGGGTGAGCGCGTGCCGCCATGCGGAGCTGCGGCGGACGACCGTGATGCGGGGGTACGGGTGGGGGCCGCCGCTCTCCAAGTGCGGCGGGGAGACGGACAGCGTCTCGTCGTAGGCTCCCGAACGGTCCACCACGCCCGGCAGTTGGAGGACGACGGGCGCCTCTGCCGCCGTCCCGGCGGACGGGCCGCGGCCGCAACGGGGATCGCGGGCGCGGACCAGGGCCGTCAGCCCGTCGGCGGCGACGGTCAACACATAGGCGGAGGCGGTGACTTCGACGGACCCGTCGGGCCGGAGCTCGGCCCGTACATCCTCTCGTACCTGTCCTCCTGAGCCCGCTCGGACCTCTCCCCCAGCCTTCGCGGGTGAATCCGCTCCTGAGTCCGTTCGCACATGCCCGGCCGCCTCCCGGCTCACCGCACGCTCACCAGCGCCTCCGCCTGCTGGCCCAGCCGCATGCGGCCGACCGTCACATCGACGGCCACGCGCCGCCGTTCGGCCCGCGGGGCATTGCCGGGCACGCGCAGACGGAAGTGCGCGACGGCCTCGCCGTGCGGCGGGATCTCCAGCCCCAGCGCGGCCGGTTCGGCCTCCCAGCCGCGGGGCGCGCACAGCGTCACCTCCGCCGTCTCCCGCACCGGGAAGGGATTGAGGACGGCGGCATCGAGGGTGACCATGCCGCCGGGCGCCACCGCACTGCGGTACGGGTCGATGCGTGCCGCGAACCCCTCGGCGCCCAAGTCGACGTCGCGCGGCAGCAGTTCGCGGTGGAGCCGGGCGAGCCTCTCGCCTTCGGACAGCAGCATGTCCAGGTAGTCGTCGCCGACTTCGAAGGGCGCCCAGTGGCCGCTGATCATCAACTCCGGCCGCAGTCTCCGGTACAGCTCGGCACTGCGTACGAAGTCGTCGATCCGGAACCGGTTGCGGTACTGGTAGTTGAGCAGCTCGGGGCGGATGCCGGGTTCCCATTCGGTGCTCTGCTGGTCGCCCGTGGCGATGACGGAACGCCCGTCGGCGGTGAAGGAGTACGCGGCGGCGTAGAGGGTGTGCCCGGGCAGTTCGTGGACCCCGATCTCGTACTCGCGCCAGCGCAACGGCCGGCCGTCCGCGGGCAGTTCGCGGTCGACGGGGATCGGGTCGTACCACAGGCACGGCAGATCCCAGCGCTCGGGCGAGTGCAGGACCGGCGCGATGTGGGACGGCGAGTACACCTGGGTGCCGTGCACTTCGCGCAGCAGGTTGAACCCGGCGACGTGGTCGTCGTGGTAGTGCGTCGGCAGCGCGACCTCGACACGGTCGATGCCGTGGTCGCGGCGCAGCGCCTCGATGGAGGCGAGCAGCGGCCGCCGCGAGGAGCGGTCGCTGCCGCCGGCAAGGCCGGTGGTCTGGTCGTAGCCGAAGTCGAGCAGCAGGGCGCTGCCGTGCTCGGACAGCAGGGCGTAGGAGTTGGCCATGCTGGTGGTGTTGCGCAGCAGGTGCGGGGTGATCCGCGTCCATGGGCTGCGGAGTCTCTCCTCCGGATCCCATGGGGTGCGCCGGCGCATGTCGAGCAGCTCCTGGAGCGCCGCCCGCGCGCGGGCCACGGCGGCCGGCGGATCGGTGACCGGATCGCCGTGTGAGGGGAGGAGCAGTTCGGGCTCCAGATCCAGCACCTGCATGCAGGAGAGCACGGTCGCGGCGACGCCTTCCATGCCGGCCGTCTCGTGGAACCCGGTGTAGGCCCACTGGGTCGCGGCCAGCGACCATACGCGGCCCTCGCCGTGAATGAGGTCGCCGGTGAAGGCGAGGCGCCGTCCGCCGATGTCGGCGAAGTACCCCACGGAGCCCACGGTGTGGCCGGGCAGCGGGTGCGTGTAGATGTCGAACGGCCCGTACCGAACGGTGCGGTACTCGGCGACGGTGCCGGTGACGGGCACCTGCTCCAGCAGCGAGTAGCGGTCCTGTCGCACGTCGTAGCTGTTGTCGAGGGGACGGGTGCGCCAGTGCTCGTCGACGTCCGCGATCAGCCCGGCTTCGACGGGCGGCACCCAGATCCGGATGCCGGCGGCGACGGCGCGCGCGAGGCCCTGCACCTGGTCACGGTGATGGTGGGTGACGAGCACGTCCGTGACGCGCTCCACGCCGAGGTCGTCCAGGTGGTCCAGCACGTCGCCGCTGCCGAAGTCGACGAGCACCGCCTCCCGGCTGTCCCGGTCGCGCAGGACGTAGACGTGACAGGTGTCCTCGTACAGGAAGACGTCGTCACAGATGCGGAGCCCCACTGCGCTTCCCTTCCGGGACCGCGCGCGGTGGCATCGATCCCATGTGGGAACGATGCCACCCTGCGCCGGACAGCGTCAACGAGACGCCGGGACGCGCAGAGAGCACGGCAGGACCTGAGCAGGACCTCAGCGGGCTGACGGGCTCCAGTCCGGGCGGCGCCCGCCGAGCGCGACCGCGCGGTCCAGGAGCGGCGCGTCCGCGGGCACCTCGACGACGGGGCCGAAGATCGCGTCCCGCTGCTCCAGGGCCTCCGGCGCCGAGAGCATGGCGATCGAGGCCTTCAGGCTCTCGGGGGCGCCGCGGTACTGCTGCCCCGTGGCACGGGCCAGGTCCCACCCGTGCAGGAGGAGTTCGTTGGATGCGACCACGCCCGCGACGGCGCCGGGCAGCGTGACGCCGCCGGCTCGCGTCTCCCCCTCCCATGCCGACTCGCCGAGCCAGGCCTCCGCGAGCTCGTCGAGCTGTACGGGCAGCCGGCTGCGCCAGTCGTCCGGGAGCTGCGGCAGGGAGGCGCCGGGATTCTGGTCCGTCGCCGCTCCGAGGTCCTTGTGAGCGGCGTGTGTGAACGCCCAGCTCAGGCCCAGCAGATGGGCCAGCAGCTCACGTACCGAATACTCCGGGCACGGAGTCGGCCCGGCGAGGTCGTCGTCGCTCACTCCGTCGAGCAGTGCCTTCACCTCGCGGGCCTGCGGCCCCAGATCGAACATCGTCGTCACCCTCCACACGCTCCCGTCCCCGCGCTTGCCGGATTCCGGACTTCCGCCGGTCCCATGTGACGACCGGCCGGGCCCGGGGAACTCATCGCCGGGGAACAAACCGGGCACCGGGCGGCGTTGTGCTGGCATTCGTCAGAACGGGAGAACTCCATGAGCGGCGTACTCGGCTTCGACCCCCTCTCCTTCGGCGCGGAGCCCTCGGGCGAGCGGCTGGCCCGCATCGAGCGGTCGCCGAACTACGACGCGGAGGCGGGCGCGTTCCGCAACCCCCTGCCCGCGGGCACGACGCCCACCGCGGTGCGGGGCAGACGCGAGATGCTGCGCGCCCTGCTCAGACGTGAGGGGCGCAGACCCACCGGCCCGATCCCCGTCTCCCGCCCCGAGCTGAGCTCGCCGCCCGCCTCGGGGCTGCGTCTGACATGGCTCGGGCATGCCACCGTGCTCGCGGAGATCGACGGCAGGCGTGTGCTGTTCGACCCGGTGTGGGGCATGCGCTGTTCGCCGTTCTCGTTCATCGGGCCCCGTCGCCTGCATGACGCTCCCGTGCCGCTCGCCGCTCTCGGCCGGCTCGACGCCGTCGTCATCTCGCACGACCACTACGACCACCTGGATCTGCCCACCATCCGTGAGCTGACCGCGAGCGACGTGCCGTTCGCCGTGACGCTCGGGGTCGGCGCTCACCTGGAGAGGTGGGGCGTGCCGCAGGAGCGCTTCCGCGAGCTGGACTGGCACGAGTCGACGGAGATCGCCGGGCTGCGGCTGACGGCCACGCCCGCCCGTCACTTCTGCGGCAGGGGGCTGCGCAACAAGCAGCGCACCCTGTGGGCGTCCTGGGTGGTGACGGGCCCGGAGCACCGGATCTTCCACAGCGGCGACACGGGCTACTTCCCCGGCTTCGCCGAGATCGGCGCCGAGTACGGGCCGTTCGACGCCACGATGATCCAGGTCGGCGCGTACAGCGAGTTCTGGCCGGACATCCACATGACGCCGGAGGACGGGCTGCGCGCCCACCTCGATCTGACGGGCGCCGCCGGTGCGATGCTGCCGATCCACTGGGGCACCTTCAACCTCGCGCCGCACCCGTGGGCCGAGCCCGGCGAGCGCGTCCTGGCCGCCGCGGCGGAGACCGGCGTACGGGCTGCGCTGCCCGTGCCGGGCGGCAGCTTCGAGCCGTCGTCGCCCGCGCTGCCCGCCGCACCCTGGTGGCGCGGCCTCACCGACGAGATCAGGCCCGCGCGGGCGCGGCCCGCCTCGGGCGCGGGGGCGCAGCTCAGGCGTCCGTGAGGCACGTGTCCGTGAAGCGCGTGTCCTTTAAGACGCGGGGGCGGCACACACCCGTGTTTCCCGCGGGCGCGGTGCGGGTCGCCTCAGAGTTCGCCGAGCATGCCCAGCAGCAGCGAGCGGGTCTGCTGTGCCGGGGCGGCGCCGGTCACCAGCCGGTCGATCACGTGCCGGTAGTAGTCGACTTCCTCACGCTCGGCGGGGTACGTGGCGCCGATGAGCTGCTCCAGGTAGATCACGTCGGGCAGTTCGCGCTCGGGCAGCCGCAGCAGCGTCACGGGTCCGCCGGCGGCGGCGTGGCCGCCTGCCGCGAACGGCATGATGTGGATCGTGACGTGAGGCAGTTCGCAGGCGGCGATGAGGTGTTCCAGCTGGCCGCGCATCGTTTCGGGTCCGCCGACGCCGCGGCGCAGCGCGGCCTCGTCGATGACGGCCCACAGGTGCGGCGGCTTCGCGCAGTGCAGGATGCGCTGGCGCAGCATGCGCAGCTCGACCCGGCGGCGGATCCTCGACTCGGGGCCGTTGGGGTGTCCGAGCTCGACGACGGCACGGGCGTACTCGGGTGTCTGGAGCAGCCCGGGGACGAACTGGACCTCGTAGGTACGGATGACGCCCGCGGCCTGCTCCAGCCCGAGGTAGGTGTGGAACCAGTCCGGCACCACGTCGTGGTAGGCGTGCCACCAGCCGGGGGCGTTGGTCTGCACGGCCAGGGCCTGGAGGGTGGCGTGTTCGGTCGCGTCGGTGATGCCGTAGATGGTCAGCAGGTCCGCCACGTCCCGCTCGCGGAATCCGCTGCAACCGCGCTCCAGTTGGGCGATGGTCACGTCCGAGGTCTTGATGGCCTCCCCGGCCTCCTTGCGGGATATGTACTGCGCCTCCCGCAGTCTGCGCAGCCGCTCCCCCAGCACCAGGCGGGGCACGGCGGGCCCTGCGGGCCGGTCCGGGATGCGGCGGTCGGGCGGGCCGCCCGGAATCTCAGTGATGCGCATGCCTCAGCTCCCCGTGCTGTGAACGCATTGGTCGCGCCACGGTGACCATGTGTCCGCTCCGGTCCACTCCTCCTCGCGCTGCGCGAGGGGTACGTTTCCACGGCACTGTCCGTCCTCATTCCCGCACATGCCCCTGTCCAGTCCCCGCCACCGGGTCACTGGGAGGGGGACCGTTGCGCAAGTTGCACAAGGGATGGAATGTACGTTGTGTGGCGTGGTTCGGCCAATCCCGGAGGCCGAAAATGTTTCCCTACGGGCGGCAGACCGCGCAACCCGATCGAATCCGGACGCGGAACGGGCTCGCTGATCCCCCTCGGGCCGGATTCCGCACCCCAACAGCCCGCACCGAGCCCGACGTTCAGGAACGCACATGCCTGCATCCGGTCTGACATCCGGCCTTCCCGCCCGAAACTGGGCGGGCAACACCGTCTTCGGCGCACGGAGCGTCCAACGTCCCGAGTCCGTCGAGGAGTTGCAGCACATCGTCGGCTCCGCGGACCGTGTGCGGGCGCTCGGCAGCGGCCATTCCTTCAACCGCGTCGCCGACACCAGCGGCGACCTGGTGCGCCTCGACGGCCTCCCGCGCCTCGTGGACGTCGACGAGGAGGCCGCCACCGTCACCGTGTCCGCGGGCATGCGGTACGGCGAGGTGGCCACCCTGCTGCACGCGAGCGGATACGCCCTGGCCAACATGGCCTCGCTGCCGCATATTTCGGTCGCGGGCTGCTGCGCGACGGCCACGCACGGCTCCGGCGACTCGGAGAAGTGCCTCGCCGCGGCGGTGACGGCGATGGAAGTCGTGGGCGCGGACGGCGCGTTGTCGCTGCTGAGCCGCGAGAGCGACCCGGAGCGCTTCCCCGGCACGGTGGTCGCGCTGGGCGCCCTGGGCATCGTCACGCGGCTCACGCTCAGCGTGGAGCCCACCTTCGAGGTCTCCCAGCACATCTACACCGGCGTCCCCCTCACGGAGGTCGCCGCACGATTCGGGGAGATCTTCTCAAGCGCCTACAGCGTCAGCGCGTTCACCGACTACCGCAGCGGCGAGGCACGTGTCTGGGTCAAGCGCCGCACCACCGAACGGGACGGCAGCGTCAGGCCGCCGGGGTGGGAGGGCGAGACACCTGCCGACGCCGCCCACCACCCGATTCCGGGCATCCCGGCAACGCACTGCACCGAGCAGCTCGGAGTGCCGGGCCCGTGGTACGCGCGGCTTCCGCACTTCCGGCCGGACTTCACGCCCAGCAACGGCGAGGAGTTGCAGTCCGAGCTGCTGCTGCCCCGCGGCGCGGCCCCGGAGGCGCTGGCCGAACTGCGCGCGCTCGGAAAGCGCATCGCACCGGTGCTCCAGATCTCCGAGGTGCGTACCGTCGCCGCCGACGACCTGTGGCTGAGCCCGGCCTGGGAGCGCGACTGCGTGGCCTTCCACTTCACCTGGGTCAAGGACACGGAGGCGGTGCTGCCGGTGGTGGCCGCCGTCGAGGAGCGGCTGCTGCCGCTGGGGGCACGGCCTCATTGGGGCAAGCTCATCGCCATGGAACCGGAGCGGATCGCGTCGCTGTACGAACGGGCCGGGGACTTCCGGCAGTTGGTACGGGAGCGCGACCCCGGGCGCGTATTCGCCAACGACTTCGTGGACCGGGTCTTCGCGCTCTGAAAGCGGTCGCTCTCCGGGGTGCGGATCGCGTCCGCGCGGGCCGGGTTCGGCGCGTCAGGCCGACGCACGCCGATACGCGCCTCACGCCCAGGAGTTGACGTCCGCGTGCTCATGTCCGCGTGTTCACGTCCGCGTGCTCTGCGGTGACGCGCTCCGTGACGTGCCGCTCTTCGCCTTGCGGTGCCACCAGTGGCGCCGTTGCGGATGCACGGCACGGCCCAGACGCCGCCCGAGGATCAGATAACCGAGCATGGCGCCGGTGGTGTTGAGGATGACGTCGTCGATGTCGAAGGCCCGGCCCTGGACCAGGGCTCCCTGAACCAGCTCGACCAGCAGCATGACCAGCGCGGTGGCCGCCATCACCCGCAGCAGACCCCGGGTCGGCGGCACCAGTGCCGGCAGCAGCGCGCCGAAGGGCATGCCGAGCACGATATTGCCGCCCAACTGCTTGAGAGCGTCGCGGAGGGCCGGCTGCGCGAGGTACGCGCGGATCGAGTCGCCGGGACGGAGGTTGCTGTGGACGAGCGACTCGGACGCGGCCGAGGGCCCCAGCGTCAGCTTCGACAGGACGACGGCGAAGCCCACCATCGCGGCGAACGCCGCCAGCAGAATCAACACACGCCAGACGAGGGGCAGTCGGTGCCGCGTGAGAGCGTCGTCAAGGGCGCCCGAGGCGGGCTGCCTCCGGGCCGGCGGCTGTTTACGCGTTGCCGCCTTCTTCCCGGACGGCGCCCTCTTCGCAGCGCCTTGCCTCTTCGCCGGAGCTCGCGCTGCCCCCGCCGCCTGCTTCTTCGCCGGTGCCCGCTTCTTCCCCGCACCTTGCTTCTTCGCCTGCTGCTTCGTCTGTTGCTTCGTCTGCTGCTTCGCAGCAGGGCGCTTCGGCTTGCTCGTCGAGGGCTGCTTCCCGTCGGCTGGCTGCCTTCCGGCGGACGCCGGCTTCCCCGCGGGCCGCTTCGGCCCGGCCGATGCCGCCTGCTTCCTTCCCCTCGTTCCGTTCAGAAAGTTCCGCACCTGCTCGCACCCCCGGAGGGCGTCAGTACTGTCTGGCCAGCAGTTACCCCCGGCAGTTCGAAGCATGCGCCGCCCGCGCTCCGGCCGGCCGCCGGCGGGACCAGGGCTCGGGATCAGGGCTTGCGTGCGACGCCGCCGTAGACAGGGAACTCCGCGTCGGTGATCTCCGGTTGCGCCTCACCGCCGGCGGGCCGCCAGCGGTGCGCGACGACGACGCCCGGGTCGACGAGTTCCAGCCCCTCGAAGAAGCGGCTCACTTCCGAGCTGGAGCGGATCTGCCCCTCCGCGACCGTCGACTGGTATGCCTCGGCGACGCGCGTCAGCAGATCCGGGTCGAAGTCGGCGGTGGCGTGGGAGACGACCAGATAGCTGCCGGACGGCAGCGCGTCCATGAGAGTGCGAACGATGTCATAAGCGCCACGCTCGTCGGTGATGAAGTGCAGCAGAGCGACCAGGGAGAGCGCCACCGGGCGGTCCATGTCGAGCGTTTCCCGCAGCTCGCGGGCGGCCAGGATGGTCTCGGGCTCGGTGACGTCGGCGTGCAGATAGGCCGTACGTCCCTGCGGCGTACTGGTCAGCAGGTCCCGAGCGAGGCGCAGCACGATGGGGTCGTTGTCCGCGTAGACGATCCGGCTCTCCGGGGCGACGGCCTGGGCGACCTGGTGGAGGTTGGGTTCCGTCGGTATCCCGGAGCCGATGTCCAGGAACTGCCGCACACCGGCCTCTTCGGCCAGCCAGTGCGTCACCCGGTGCATGAACTCGCGGTTGAGGCGGGCGCCGAGCACGACTCCAGGCCATACGCGCGTGACTCGTTCCGCGGCGGCCGCGTCCGCTTCGTAGTGGCTCTTGCCGTTCAGCCAGTAGTCGTAGACCCGTGCCGGATGGGGCCTGCTGGTGTCGATCTCGTCGTTCGCGGTCACTGCTCTCCCCTGTGCGCGCGTTCGCGGGCGAAACACCCTCTCACCGATGGCTGTCCCGGACAGCTCCGGATCCGGCCGAACGCCCCGTCACGCCGGCGATCCCCGCGTCGCGCGGGCCGTCGTCGTCACGTCATGGCGTCCACACCGGTCAGGGCGCGGCCGATGATCAGCTTCTGTACCTGGCTTGTGCCCTCGTAGAGGGTGAGCACGCGGGCGTCTCGCAGGTATTTGCCGACTGGGTACTCGTCTATGAAGCCGTAACCGCCGAAGGTCTGAAGGCAGTTGTTGCTGACCCGCACGGCGGCCTCGCTCGCGTGGTATTTGGCGACGGACGCGTCCGTCGCGTACTCCTTCGGCGAGGCGCCCGCGTCGGCCATCCTCGCCACGTGGTGGGTGAGCAGCCTGGCCGCCCGCACGTCGACCTCGGAGTCGGCCAGCAGCTCCTGGACCAGCTGGAACGAGGCGAGGGGCCTGCCAAACTGCTCGCGCTGCGTGGCGTATTCGACCGCCGCGTCGAGCGCGCCCTGGGCGAGGCCGACGGCGCCCGCGGCCACGGAGATGCGGCCGCGGGAGAGCGCCCCGAGCGCGATGCCGAGCCCGCGGCCGGCCGCGCCGAGCCGGGCGGAGTCGGGTACGCGCACGCCGTCGAGGGTGATTTCGGCCGTGGCCTGTCCGCGCAGGCCGAGCTTGCCGTGGATCTCCGTGGCGGTCAGGCCGGGGGTGTCCGTGGGCACGAGGAACGCGGTGACGCCGCTCTCGCTCGTACGGGCGAAGGTCAGCGCGACGTCGGCGACGGTGCCGTTGGTGATGAACATCTTGCTGCCGTCGAGGACCCAGTCGCCGCCGTCGCGGGTGGCCCGGGTGCTCAGCGATCCGGCGTCGGAGCCGGTGCCGGGCTCGGTCAGCGCGAAGCAGCCCAGTGCGTCGCCGCGGACCAGTCTCGGTATCCACTCCTCGCGTTGGGCCTCGGTGCCGTGCGCCGCGATGGTCTTCGTGACCAGGCCGAGGGAGACGGAGACGATGCCGCGCACCGCGGAGTCGCCCCGGCCCAGCTCCTCGGTGGCGAGGACGTACGAGAGCAGGTCCGCCTCTGTGCCGCCGTACCGCTCGGGCACGGTCAGCCCCAGGAAGCCCAGTTCGCCGAGGCGCTTGGGAATGCCCGGGTCGACACGTTCGGCGCGGTCCCATTCGCGGGCGTGGGGTGCGATCTCGGCGTCGACGAAGTCCGCCGCCATGGCGCGGATGTCGCGCTGGGTCTCGGTGAGGCCGAAGTCCCGGCTCCGGCCCGTGAAGTCCCGGCTGGTCATGGGGAGTTCTCCTGGGAGTGCTGGGGGTGCTGTTCGTGTGCGCCGAGCGGTGCGTCGGGGGCGGTCAGCGGCATCCCCAGCTGCGCGCGTTCCGTGACCCACCGCGTGGGCCGGTAGCGGGGATCGCCCGTGGCGTCGAGCAGAGCGCGTTGCAGGCCGAGCATCCGTGCCGCGCCGATGCGTTCGCCCCAGGCGAGCGGCCCGTACGGGTAGCCGAGGCCCGCGGTGACCGCCACGTCGATGTCGCCGGGTGCGGCGATGTGGCGTTCGGCGATGGAGGCCGCGACGGAGACGATGGAGGCGAGCAGGCGCTGTGCGACGGAGCCCGCGGTGTCCCGTACGACCGTGATCTGCGCGCCGCCGGCGCCGAGGACGGCCGCCGCGTCCCGTACGGCTCCGGCACCGGTGGCCGGTGTCACCGCGAGCACGCGGCGTGCGCCGTCCGCCGACAGCGGGTCGATGCCGAGCGTGCGGTCCGCGGGCAGGCCGTGCTCGGCGACCGCGCCGGCCACGGTGCCGCCCCATGTGGGGACGAGCAGCACGGGCTCGGGGCCCGAGCCCTGCCGGCCCTCTCCTGCGCCGGGTTCGGTACGGCTGCCGAGGAGGCCTCGTACCGTCTCCGCGTCCGGCCCTTCGCCGACGACGGTCACGGCGCGCGTGGCGTCGCCGCCCCCGGGTGCCGGGGTGGGCGCGGCGGCGTCGCCGGGCGCGTCGGGGCCGTACGGATAGAAGCCGCGCCCGCTCTTGCGCCCGTACAGCCCCGCGGTGACGCGGTTCGCGGTCAGGTACGAGGGCCGCAGCCGGTCGGAGTGGCGGAAGCCCCGCCAGATGGTGTCGATCACGGACGCGGTGACGTCGAGGCCGGTGAGGTCCATGAGCTCGAACGGGCCCATGCGCAGGCCGAGCACGTCGCGGGCGACCGCGTCGAGGTCGCCGGGCGGGGCCACGGACTCCTCCAGCAGCGCCAGCGCCTCGGTGACGAGCCCGCGTCCCGCGTGGTTCACGAGGAACCCGGGGGTGTCCGCGACGGTCACCGCGCGGTGCCCGCAGCCCTCGACGAAGCCGGTGAGGAACGCGGGGACGTCCTCGCGGGTCGCCGCGCCGGGGACGACCTCCGCGATCTTCATCAGCGGTACGGGGTTGAAGAAGTGGAGGCCTGCGAGGCGGGACGGATCGGCCGCGCCGGCCAGCCGTGCGCCGATCGCGGTGACGGAGAGGGACGAGGTGTTGGTGGCGAAGACGGTGGTCTCTGGCAGCACCTTCGCGAGTTCGGCGAACACACCGGCCTTGGTCTCCAGGTCCTCGCGCACGGCCTCGATGACGAGCGCGGGGGCGGTCCCGGCGTCGTCCGGCGCGGCGAAGGGCGAGGAGAGCGGCAGCAGCCGCTCTCGGGCGGCGTCGGCGTCCGACCGGCTCATCCGTCCCTTCTCCACGGCCCGCTCCAGCATGCCGGTCACGAAACCGACGGCTTCGGTCACCGACTCCTGCCGTACGTCGGCGAGTTCGACGGTGTGCCCGGCTGTGGCGGCCCATTGGGCGATGCCGCGTCCCATGACGCCCGTGCCGACGACTCTGATGCGCATCTCTTCTCCCGCCTTCGCTCCCCCGGGGCGCCGCGCCGCAGCGCGCCCGTGCTGCCGCGTGCCCTGCCGCAGGGTTCCGTCCGGCCGGTCCACCGTCCAGCCGGTCCAGGTCGGTCCCTCCCGTTCTCAGCGCAGATAGACCCGCTCGGGGTCCACATCCTCGCGCAGCAGGGCGAGTTCGGCGTCCGTGGGCGGGTCGATCACGCTCAGGCCGTCCGCCACCCGGAGGTCCCAGCCGGTGCCGGCGATCGCGTCCTCGGCCGTCACGCCCGGGTGCAGGGCGGCCAGCTTCAGCTCCTCGCCCACGCCTTCGCGGGCGAGGATGCCCAACTCCGTGATGACGCGCGTGACTCCGGCTCCCAGGGGACGGATGCCGTCGGCGAGGGCGCGGTCCGGGCCGGGCGAGGTGCAGAAGTCGAGCTCTTCGGTGAAGGAGCGCGGATCGTGCCGGCGCATGACGACGAACACCTCGGCGGAGTTGGCCATGACCTCGTTCGCGCCGCCCGAACCCGGCAGCCGCGTCCTGGGGTGGTGCCAGTCGCCGATGACGGACGAGTTGAGGTTGCCCCACTTGTCGATCTGCGCGGCGCCGAGGAAGCCGACGTCGATGTGGCCGCCCTGGAGTACGGAGCCGAACAGCGTGGGCATCGGGATCACCGCTTCCGCGCCGGTGATGAGCACGGCGTCCGCGATCGTCTCGGGGAGGTGCGAGGGGTGGGCGCCGCACACGCCGGACTCGTAGACGATCTCCAGCTCGGGCGCGACGGTGAGATGCGCGAGCGAGGCTGCCAGCGTGGGCAGCCCGATTCCTGCGAACACCGCGCGCCTGCCCGCCAGTTCGCGGGAGGCGACGACGGAGAGCAGCTCGGAGGAGGTCACGGCGCTGGTGGTTCCTGCGGTCATCTGCGGCTCACTTCCATGCACTCGGGGCTGCGGACGGGAGGGGCGGGCGGGCGGTCACAGGCGCCGCCCGTAGTTGACGGGCCGGCTCATCGCCTCGCCGACGGCGAGCCCGTCCCAGAACTCCTCGCCGAGCTTGTCGACGTACTCGGCGTGGTCCCGGGTCCCGTGCACCCACTCCGCCAGCCAGGCGGTCAGCCGCTCCTTGTCCTTGCTGATCGCCGACCAGGAGCGGTAGAAGGCGTTGTCGCGGTCGTAGTAGCCCTGCGCGAAGGAGGGGTGTGCGCCGCGGGGGCAGACGACGACGGCGTCCACGGCGTGTGCCGGGATGAGCGTGCGGTTCGGGTCGGAGCGTACGACGTCGTCCTCGACGATCTCCTCCACGACGACGACCGCCTTGCGCGCGGCGTAGACGGCCTCGGCCTGTACGCCGGTCAGGCCCCAGATCTGGGTGTTCCCGGAGCGGTCGGCGCGCTGCGCGTGCACGATCGTCACGTCCGGGTTGACGGGCGGCACGACGTAGATCTCCTCGGTCTCGCCGTCCGGGCCCGGATAGGGCGAAGTGACCTTGCGCAGCGCCGGGTTGACGCCCGGCAGGTCGCTGCCGCCGTAGCTGCGCAGCGGGTAGAAGGGCAGCCGCTGTGCTCCGGCCATGTAGCGGCAGATCATCCCGTAGTGGCTGTACTCCTCGAAGGCGAGGGGCTCGGGGTCCGCGCGCTCCACGCGGCGGCGCAGCTCGCCCAGCGAGCCCGCGGAGGAGTTGCCGACGAAGGAGGAGACGAGCCGCGAGACGCACCCTGCCGCGAGCATCTGGTCCACGACGATGTCGGCGGTCATGCGGACGACGGTCAGGTCGCGGCGGCCCTGGCGGATGATCTCGTGACCGGCGGCGGTCGGTATGAGGTGCGTGAAGCCTTCGAGGGAGACGGTGTCGCCGTCGCGTACGTAGGTGCCGACGGCCTCCCGCATCGTCGTCGTCTTGTCGGTCGCGGTCTCCACGGACATCTCCACATCTCCTCGGCGGGGCTCGGCGGGGCTCTTCACGGCACGAACCGGCAGGTTCGGCAGGGCGGCGGCGGGGCGGCGGGGCGGCGGGCATCGGCAGGGTCCGGGACCACGCTCCCACCCTCCATTGATTGGCGTCCAATACCGAATTAAGGTCAGTTTGAGACGCGAGACTGATAACTGACCGAGGGGCCGTGCCCGACGTGGAACTGCGCTATCTCTCCTCCTTCGTCGCCGTCGCCGAGGAGCTGCACTTCGGCCGCGCCGCCAAGCGGCTCCAGATGGCGCAGCCGCCCCTGAGCCAGCAGATCCGGCAGCTGGAGCGGGAGCTGGGCGTGCAGCTCTTCGAGCGGAGCACGCGCTCGGTGCGGCTGACCAGCGCCGGTGAGGCCTTCCTCAAGCCGGTCCGCACCGTCCTGGCCGACATCGACATCGCCACCCGCGTCGCCAAGGCGGCCGGCCGCGGTGAGTACGGGCGCGTCAGCGTCGGCTTCGCCGGTGCTTCCAGCCACGCGACCCTTCCCCGGCTCACCCGTGCCGTACGGTCGGCGCACCCCGGCATCGAGCTCGTCATGCTCGGCCAGACCTATGCCAACCACGCGCTGACGCGGGTCGCCGACGGCACCCTCGATCTGGGCTTCGTGCGGCTTCCGGTGAACCGGCCGGGCGTCGAACACCGGGTGATCGCCGAGGAGGAGCTGGTGTGCGCCCTGCCCTCGGACCACCGGCTCGCGCGGCACGGCCGGATCGCCGTGGCGGACCTTGCCGAGGAGCCGTTCGTCAGCTTCCCGGACCGCACCGGGTCGAGCCTGCGGGACGTCACGCTCGACACGTGCGCGCAGAACGGCTTCCATCCGCGGATCGTGCAGGAGGCCCCCGACTCGTACACGATCCTGGCGCTCGTGGCGATGGGAGTCGGGGTGACGCTCACGCTCACCTCCTGCATGCACGTCCAGCAGACCGGGCTGGTCTACCGGCCGCTCGCCGGGCCGCCCGTCGTACTGGAGTCGGCGCTCGCATGGCGCACGGACAACCCGTCGGCGGCGCTGCGCAGCGTCCTGGACGTCGCGGCGGAGACGCTGCCCCACCCCGGGGAGGGCGGAGACAGCGGCAGCGACAACGACAACGGCGGGGACGGCGGCGGCGATTGAGTACGCCTGCATATCAGTGCGAGGCGAATCGGATATTGGACCGGAAAAGTGCGCGGTGGAAGGGTCGTACGCGAGCGTCAGCCCGTCCGCACCCCGACCGCCCTGCACAGATTGCGCGCCACGACCAGACCGCCACCTCCAGCCAGGAAGGCCACACCCCATGTCAGCCCCCGTCCCGGCTCGTTCCGACGTCGTCGTCTGCCATCCGCTGCGCACACCGATCGGGCGCTTCGGAGGTGCCCTGGCGGGCCAGCGGCCTGCCGCGCTGGCGGCACACGTCATCTCCGAAGTCGTCGCGCGCAGCGGCATCGACGGCTCGCGGGTCGACGAGGTCATCCTCGGCCACGCATACCCCAGCGCAGAGGCCCCGGCCATCGGACGGGTCGCCGCGCTCGACGCGGGCCTGCCGGAGTCGGTCACCGGCATCCAGATCGACCGGCGCTGCGGCTCGGGCCTCCAAGCGGTGCTCGACGCGGCCATGCAGATACAGGCGGGCTTCAGCGAGGTCGTGATCGCGGGCGGCGTCGACGTGATGAGCGCGGCGCCGTACTACACGCACGAGGGCCGGTGGGGCATCAAGGGTCCCGGGCTCCAGCTGCACGACGCCCTCGCGCGCGGCCGGGTCACCGCGGGCGGCGAGCACCACCCGGTGCCGGGCGGCATGATCGAGACGGCCGAGAACCTGCGCCGCGAGTACGGCGTCTCCCGAGCCGACCAGGACGCCCTGGCGCTGCGCTCGCAGCAGCGTGCCGCCCGCGCGATGGAGGAGGGGTGGTTCGCGGAGGAGATCGTCCCGGTCACGGTGCGGGGACGCAAGGGTGAGAGCACCGTCTCCGTGGACGAGCATCCGCGGCCGGAGACGACGGCGGAGCAACTGGCCGCGCTGCGCCCGGTGATGGGCAAGGCGGACCCCGAGGCGACGGTGACCGCGGGCAACGCCAGCGGGCAGAACGACGCCGCCGCCGCATGCCTCGTCACCACCGCCGCCACGGCCGAACGCCTCGGCGTGCGGCCGCTGTTGCGGCTGGTCTCCTTCGCACGTACGGGCGTTCCGGCGAAAACGATGGGGATCGGCCCGGTGGGCGCGACCAGGGCGGCGCTGGAGCGCGCGGAGCTCTCGGCGCGGGACGTGGACCTGATCGAGCTGAACGAGGCCTTCGCCGCTCAAGTCCTTGCCTGCACACGTGAGTTGGGACTGACGGAGCAGGACCACGAGGAGCGGATCAACGTCTGCGGCTCCGGCATCTCGCTGGGCCACCCGGTCGGTGCGACGGGTGCGCGCATCCTCACGACGCTGGCGCACCACATGCACCGCACACAGGCGCGGTACGGCCTGGAGACGATGTGCATCGGCGGCGGGCAGGGGCTGGCCGCGGTGTTCGAGCGCTGCTGACGTCGGGCGGCGGCCTGGGGCCCGTGCTGCTGGACTGTCCGGCGAGGTGCGGGAGGTGCGGCACACGCTACGAGGGCCCGGCAGCCGTCGTTCGGCTGCCGGGCCCCTTCGTGCCGTGCTTCGAAGAGCGTGCTGGTGAGGCTCAGTCCTGCGCGGAGCGGCGCTTGCGCGCGACCACGACCAGGCCCGCGCCCGCGACGAGGACGACACCGGCGGCGCCGGCGATCATCGGGGTGGCGCTGGAGGCACCGGTCTCGGCGAGGTCGTCGCCTCCGCCGTTGGGAGCGGTGCTGGGCTTCTCGGACGGCGCCGGGGCTTCGCTGCTGGACTCGCTGGGCGAGGGAGCGGGCGACGAGGGCGAGGGGGACTCCTCGCACACGGGCGACATCTTGTGCTCGTCGCGGGAGAACTTGTCGTCGTCACCGGCCTTGATGACCAGGTGCACGTCGAGCGGCGACGTGTGCTTGGGCAGCTTCACCTTCTTGTCGAAGGTCCTGCCGAACTCCTCGTTCACCAGGGTCTTCTCGCCCGCGGTGATCGTGATGGTGTTCTTGGCCTGCTCGTTGTAGTTCTCGAGGTGGATGCTCGTGGAGTAGCAGTCCACGTTCCAGCCCGGCACGTGGGCCGAGGCCGGCGAGGCGACGAACATCCCTGTGCCGACAAGGGCGGCAGCACCGGTGGCGACGGCGGCGGAGCGGTGCCATCTCTGGCGTATAGCAGTCATGGTCTCCCTCTGAGGATGAAGAAGTGATGCAGAGCGGATGTCGTGCGAGGACAGCACGGTACTCCCCGGTACATCACTGGTCTCGCCTGCCCCCCGATTACCAAGAAGCCCTGCAAAAGGGGCAGTTCAGGCGTGGTGGCGTGTGATGCGACGCTCCCCCGTGCGGTCCGGTGGCTGCCCGCCCGTTCCCGCTGGAACCCGCTGACCCTACCGCCTCCCGGACAACGGCGGGGGAAACTCACGGACATTGAGCGGTCTCAACTACGAAACAAAGCGAGCGAGTACCTGTGGAGCACCATGGCGTGCCACTGCGCCGAGCCGGCAACAAGGCGCCGGTCCACCATCCAGGGAGGTCAGTGAGTTGAGCCATCGACGCAAGGACAGCAAGCGGGCGTATGTGATAGCCGGCGCGGGCACAGCGGCACTGGCGACGGCCGCGATCATGCTGCCGTACGCGAACGCGGGGCAGCAGGCGCAGCCGGGTCCGCGCACGATGAGCGCAAAGGCAGCCGCCGCGATGGGCACGAAACTCGCGGACGAGAACGGATCGAGTACGGCGGGCTGGTTCATCGACAGCAAGGCGAAACGCCTGGTCATGAACGTACTCGACGAGGAGACCGCGCAGCGCGTCCAGGAGAGCGGCGCCCAGGCCAGAATGGTCCAGAACTCCAAGGCGGAGCTGAAGAAGGCCAGCGACACGCTGGCGAACGGCGCTTCGGTGAAAGGTTCGGCCTGGTCCGTGGACCCGCGTACCAACAAGGTCTCCGTGCTCGCCGACAGCACCGTCGACAGCCAGGAGTGGGCCTCGCTGAAGAAGACCGCCGACAGCATGAGCGGCATGATGACGCTGAAGCGGACCGGCGGCGAGTTCAAGCGGTTCCACGGCAACGGCGGCGCGGGCGCCATGGAAGAGGGCAACGGCGCGGGCAACGGCGCCGGCCAGGGTGCCGAAGGCGCCGGCAACGGCAACGGCGCGGGCCAGGGCGACGAGGGCGCGGCCGCCGGCGACGGCAGCCAGGCCGCCGCGGAAGGCGTGCTCGGCGGCGACGCCATCTTCGCCGGAGGCGTCCGCTGTTCCCTCGGCTTCAACGTCCAGGTGGACGGCGCGCCCGGCTTCCTGACGGCGGGCCACTGCGGCAACGAGGCGAAGAACTGGACCTCCGACGAGGGCGGCGCCAACGCGCTCGGCACGATCCAGGACTCGAAGTTCCCGGAGACCGACTTCGCGATCGCCACCCTCGACGACGCGCAGGCCGAGGCGACCAGCGCCGTGAACCTCGACCCGCTGGGCGAGGGCCAGGGCGGCACGCAGGAGATCACCGGAGCCGCCGAGGCGGCCGTGGGCATGCAGGTGCAGCGCAGCGGCAGCACGACCGGCGTCACCGACGGCGAGGTCACGGGCCTGGACGCCACGGTCGACTACGGCGGCGGCGACGTCGTCAACGGCATGATCCAGACGAACGTCTGCGCCGAACCCGGCGACAGCGGCGGCGCGATGTTCTCCGAGGACAAGGCAGTCGGCCTGACCTCCGGCGGCAGCGGCGACTGCACGCAGGGCGGCGAGACCTTCTTCCAGCCGGTGACCGCGGCGCTGGAGGCGACCGGCGCGACGATCGGCGACGGCGGTGCCGGGGCCGGTGACCAGGCCGGACAGCAGGAACAGCAGCAGCAGTAGTCACACACAGCAAGTACGGCAAGCGCTGCCCGGGTCGCCCGCCCCCGACGGGCGACCCGGGCAGAAGCCGCTCGCACGAGCGGCCGGGTGAGTAAGCCGCTCCGGCGGGCGGCCCGTCAGCCGCTCACGGTGAAACCGGGACTGGTGCCGGAGATGGCCTTCGGGTCGCCCGCGACCGGCTTGGCGTCGCCCTCGTAGGCGATGCGGTACTCGCCCGAGTCCGTCCCCTTGGGGATGTCCCAGGTGACCGTCACCTTCGAGGCGGCGACGCCGTACCGCTCCCAGTGGAAGGTCGTCGACCAGTCGCCGTCGTCCGCGACGGTGCGCCATCCTCCGTCCTTCCGCTGCTCCACGCGCAGATAAGTCCCGCCCCTGTGCAGCACGTTGCCGGGGTGGGCGCCCGCGAAGACCACCGTGACCCGCTCCCCTGCCCGGTAGTTGGCGCGCGGCGCCGTGAGCACGTCGCCGAACTCGTGCGACAGCGGCGGTGCGTCGAGCACGATCGGCGGCTGGAGCGAGATCGTCTTGCCGGAGATGTCCGGGGCGACGGGTCCGATCGGCAGGCTCTCCCCGTCGCGCATCGCGCGCGCGAGCCGCGCCGCCGTCTGCTGGATCGCGGGCAGCTGCCATCGCCCGAAGAGGGTGCTGCCGCCCTCGTACTGCTGCGAGTCGTACTCCTCCGGCGTGGTGAGGTAGTGGAAGTAGGAGTTGGCGTAGCCCGCGACGAGTACGTCCCGCAGGTCCGCGCCGACGGTCTCCGCGACGGTGCGGCGCAGCCGCAGCCCGGCGCACACGGTGACCTCCCCGGGGACGCCGATCAGGTACAACTGCCCGATGCGCAGCAGCTGTACGGGCACCTGCTCCTGCACCCACGGATAGATCGCGTTCATCTCGCCGATGGGTACGAAGATGCCCTTCGGCGCCTGCGCCTCGCGCAGTTCGGGCGACGCCTCGTAGATGACGGAGTCCGAGATGGTGTCCCACAGGGGGTTCTCGCCCTCGTCGAAGCCGGGGAAGGCGGGGCCGTCCTCGAGGCTTCCGGCCGCCATCGCCGCGCCGATCGCGGGCTTCGCCGTCTTGTGCTGCTTGCCGTCTCCCGTGTACTCGGGCTCGACGGTGACGTCGGAGAGGTCGATGTAGACGAGCCGGGAGTCCACGCCGCCCGTCATCTTCGTGCCGCGCTGGTCGAGTTGGCCGGCGGCGGACTCGTACTGACGCAGACCGGACTCGCGGGTGTGCCCGAAGTCGGCGGGCGTCGTCGGCGGCTTCAGATCCAGGTTCGGGGACATGTCGCCGGCGTTCGTCTGCGCGAACGCGCAGACGAAGTCGGGTGCGGCGTCCGCGAGATAGTCCGCGCCCTCGACCTCCCGCTCCCAGTGGTAGGCGGCGTAGCCCTTGTTGTCCGCGCTGATCAGCTTGTTGTCGCCGGACATGCTGGTGCCGTGCACGGGGAACCAGTTGACCGCTCCGGCGGCGCGCCCGTCGCGCTCGACGCGCAGCAGGGTGCTCTGCGTGTCGACGGCGTCGGGGAAGTGGCCTCGCAGGTCCGAGGGGTTGCGCTCGAAGGCCTCGCGGGACCTGTTGGCGTTGGTGCCGCGCAACTCGGCGTGGGTGAGGGTCAGTTCGGACGGCGCGAGGTCCTCGTGGGCGCGGACGGCCGCTTCGGTGATCCCGTCCGTCATGGCCTCGAAGGTCTTCTTGTGGAAGCCCAGCGTGGTGAGGTCGTAGAGCAGATGGTGCGAGGAGCCGCCCGGCCCGCAGTGGGTGTGCGTGGCGGCGATCATGACGTTGCGGTGCGTGTAGCGGTCGCCGTACTTCTCCCCGAGTCTCTTGAGCACCGCCTGGTGCACGCTCTCGAAGATCATGGCGGTGTCGACGACGACGAGGAGCACGCGCTCGTCCGTCTCCCGGTCGGCGAAGACGAACGCCCGGGCGCGCAGCCGCGTATGGAGTCCTTGCGCCTGCTGGTCGACGCGGCCGTAGCCCATCATGCCGACCTCGGCTATCTCGCCGGTGGCGTCGGAGACGCCCCGGCCGACGAGATAGCCGCTCGCGGCAGCGGCGGCGTGTGCGGCCCGATCCGCTTGCGCGGCGCGGGCGTTGGGGGCCGCCCCGGCCAGTCCGACGCCCGTCAGTGCTGCGCCTGCGCGCAGTACCGTGCGTCGGCTGCTGTGCTGGGGCGGGGAGTCCGGAGACGTGGGGTGCTCCGGTTCGCCGGCGGACGGCGGGGTGTGGGGGTGGGTACTACTCAACGGGTTCTCCTCGGTAGGGATACTTCCCGGTAACTGCCCGTTGAGGATGGCAGCCCCTGTCACCTCTCACAATGAGCGTGCGGGGATTGCCTGAAAAAAGGACCGGACCAATCTCAGGTGCGCTGCGCGAGCAGCGACGCGTGGGTCGGAGCGTCCGGAACTCCGGCGGGCCGGCGTGCGGCGAACTCCTTGCGCAGCACGGGCACGACCTCTTCGCCGAGCATGTCCAGCTGCTCCAGCACGGTCTTCAGCGGAAGCCCCGCGTGGTCCATCAGGAACAGCTGCCGCTGGTAGTCGCCGAAGGACTCGCGGAAGGTGAGGGTCTTGTCGACGACCTCCTGCGGACTGCCCACTGTCAGCGGCGTCTGCTCCGTGAACTCCTCCAGCGTGGGCCCGTGTCCGTAGACGGGCGCGTTGTCGAAGTACGGACGGAACTCCCGTACGGCGTCCTGGGAGTTCCTGCGCATGAACACCTGGCCGCCGAGGCCGACGATCGCCTGCTCCGGGGTTCCGTGGCCGTGGTGGGCGAAGCGTTCGCGGTAGAGCCCGATGAGCTTCATGTAGTGCTCCTTGGGCCAGAAGATGTTGTTCGCGAAGAAGCCGTCGCCGTAGTACGCGGCCTGCTCGGCGATCTCGGGGCTGCGGATGGAGCCGTGCCAGACGAACGGCGGCACCCCGTCCAGCGGGCGCGGCGTGGCGGTGAAGCCGTGCAGCGGGGTGCGGAAGCGGCCCTCCCAGTCCACGACGTCCTTGCGCCAGAGCTCGTGCAGCAGCGCGTAGTTCTCGATGGCCAGCGGGATGCCCTGGCGGATGTCCTGCCCGAACCACGGATAGACGGGTGCGGTGTTGCCGCGGCCCATCATCACGTCCACCCGGCCGTCGGCCAGGTGCTGGAGCATCGCGAAGTCCTCGGCGATCTTCACCGGGTCGTTGGTGGTGATCAGCGTCGTCGACGTGGACAGGACGAGATGCTCGGTGCGGGCGGCGATGTATCCGAGCATGGTCGTCGGCGACGACGGGACGAACGGCGGATTGTGGTGCTCGCCCGTGGCGAAGACGTCGAGCCCCACCTCTTCCGCCTTCAGCGCGACGGCGACCATCGACTTGATCCGCTCGTGCTCGCTCGGCGTGCTGCCGTCGGTGGGATCGGGTGTCACGTCCCCGACGCTGAAGATCCCGAACTGCACGGCTCTCACCCTCTCGTTCGCTGCGGCGCGCGACCTGTAGTTCACTCTTGAACTACGCCGGGGAGTCTCCCACGCGCGTCACTTCCATGGTCGCGCGGAGGGCGAGCTGAGGCGACGCCGCAGGACACGCGCCCGCGACCGGCCGCGGGCCACGCACACGACGGCGCCGCCGGAGTCGCACCTCCGGCGGCGCCGCGTGGGACGAGGGGAAGAGGGGCCGGCGGCGTCAGCCGCCGATGTTCACGTCGATGCAGGCGTAGAACGCGTTGGCCGTATCGGCGATGTTCCACACGGCGAGCACCTTCTGCTTGCCGCTCAGGCCGCCGAAGTCGACCTGGTGCGTGACCGTCTCACCGGGCTGCGCCCCTCCGTCGTCGAACTCCGCGATCTTCGAGCCGCCGACGAAGTACTGCCATGTGCTCGTCGAGTGGCGAGCCGTCAGATGCCACTTGAAGCTCGTCGACTTGCCGACGTCGGTGACCGCCCAGCCCTTGCTGTCGTCGTCCAGCTCGGCGAACTTCTGGTTGCCGCCGCTGCAACTCGTCAGCCCCTTGGGGCCCTCGACGCTCTGCGGCTCGTACTTGATGTCTCCGCACTCGACGGTGCCCGCCGCGCACTGCGCCTGCCTGCTCGGCGGCGAGTCGACGTAGCCGTGCGCACTGGCCGGCGAGGCCGGCAGGGTGAGGACGAGCAGAGGCGCGACCCCCGCCCCGATACTTGCCGCGAGCTTCCTCTTGAAGTGCATGCCAACTCCTTCACGGTCCGGGCCGCCGGCAAGCGGCGAGGAGGGGAGGGCACACGGGTGCCGCACACCCTTACGGACGGCCTCGTTGAGCACGGAGGCGATGTGAAGGCACGCCCCGCCAGCGGCGAGGACCAGCCGTGGGAGGAGGTTCTGACGGCTTCGAGCTGGGGGACCCGTTATTCACGCTCGCCATTAGTCTAGACCATAGCGATTGTCTGGGATCGGTCAAGAGTTCCGGACGCGATTGGTGAGAGCGCTTGCGGAACATCGGGGCCGGACGAGCGGTTTACGTCGCGTGAGACGGTGGGAACGCGGTCCCAGACTCCCGGCATCACCCGTCGGGCCCACTGAGGGCCGCCACGGTCCGACACCGTCCTCAACAGCAGGAGAGCACATGAGCACCACGGAGCTCACCAAGGCCAACTTCGACGAGGTCGTCGCGGACGACGGCTTCGTGCTGATCGACTTCTGGGCGGGCTGGTGCGGTCCGTGCCGGCAGTTCGCGCCTGTCTACGAGGCGGCTGCCGAGCGTCACTCCGATCTGACCTTCGCGAAGGTGGACACCGAGGCCGAGCAGGAGCTCGCCGCGGCCTTCGAGGTCCAGTCGATCCCCACGCTGACGATCGTGAGGGACCGCATCGTCGTCTTCTCGCAGCCGGGAGCGCTGCCCGAGGCCGCGCTGGAGGACCTGATCGGCCAGGCGCGCGGCCTGGACATGGAAGAGGTACGCCAGTCCGCGGGGGTGCCCGAGGAGGAGGCCGGCGAGGCCGGCGAGCCCGGGCAGTCCGGCGCCGCGGGTCAGCCGGGCTGAGACTCCTCCCCCGCCTCCTCGCGCTGGGCGCGCGCCCGCCTGGAGACGACGCACGCCACCGCGGCCGCCGCGGCGGCGAACGTCACCACCGGCATCCAGGGCTGGTTGAGCCGGTGCCCCAGCAGATGGTCCAGAGAGAAGCCGCCCGGCCCCGCGAGCGCGAGGACCGTGCCCGCGAGCCCCAGGAAGGCCGGATACTCCAGCCCTCCCTTGTCGTTGAAGAACCCCGCCGGCACATGGATGGAGGCGGCGCCCGACATCGCCGCCGCCACCGCGGCGCCGGCTCCCGGAGTCGCCAGACCCAGCGCGAGCAGCGTCCCGCCTCCGGCCTCACCGAGACCGGAGGCGAGGGCGTGGTTGCGCCCGGGCCGGAAGCCGAGCTGTTCCATGAACCGTCCGGTGCCCTCCAGGCCGTGACCGCCGAACCAGCCGAAGAGCTTCTGCGTACCGTGTGCGAAGAGGACGCCTCCGGTTCCGAGGCGCAGCGCGAGGAGTCCGAGGTCGTGCCGGGTGTTGTGGATGCGGTGGCTGCGCCGGTGGCGCCTGCCGCAGCACATCGTGTGGCCCATGGCGTCGTCCCTTCTCAGGTGCTCAGTCGGGGGTCTCCGGGGACTCGGTCAGCATGCGTGAGAGGTCGTAGCTGACGGGCTCTTCGAGTTGGGCGTAGGTGCATCCGCGCGGGTCGCGGTCGGAGCGCCAGCGCCGGAACTGCGTGGTGTGCCGGAAGCGGTCACCCTCCATGTGGTCGTACGCCACCTCGCAGACGCGCTCCGGGCGCAGCGGCACCCACGAGAGGTCCTTCTTGCCGGACCAGCGGCTCGGCGCACCCGGCATCCGGCTCTCCATGTGGGCGTCCTCGCTCTGCCAGCGCGCCCACGGATGCTCACCGGGATCGGACATGCGCAGCGGTTCGAGCTCCTCCATCAGCTCGCGGCGACGGTTCATGGTGAAGGAGGCGCAGACGCCGACGTGCTGGAGGGTGCCGGTCTCGTCGTACAGGCCGAGCAGCAGCGAACCGACTCCCTCGCCGCTCTTGTGGGGGCGGAGCCCGGCGAGCACGCAGTCCGCGGTGCGCTCGTGCTTGATCTTGACCATGAGGCGTTCGTCCGGCCGGTACGGCAGGTTGAGGGCCTTGGCGACGAGTCCGTCGAGCCCGGCTCCCTCGAACTCGTCGAACCACTGCCTGGCCAGGTCGATGTCGGTCGTCGCGGGAGCCACGAAGACGGGGTCCCGCGCGGGCCGCATCGCACGCTGAAGGATCGCGCGGCGCTCCTCCAGCGGCGTCTCCAGGAGGGAGTCGTCGCCGAGCGCGAGGATGTCGAAGGCGACGAAGGACGCCGGGGTCTCCTGTGCGAGCAGCCGCACCCGTGAGTCGGCCGGGTGGATGCGCTGGCCCAGGGCGTCGAAGTCGAGCCGGCCCTCCCGGGCGACGACGATCTCCCCGTCCACCACGCAGCGCTCCGGGAGATTCGCGAGCAGCGCCGTGACCAGTTCGGGGAAGTAGCGCTTGAGCGACTTGCCCGTACGGCTGCCGATCTCGGTCTCGTCGCCGTCGCGGAAGACGATGGCGCGGAAGCCGTCCCACTTCGCCTCGTACTGCATGCCCGCCGGGATCTTCGAGGCGAGTCGGGCGAGCATCGGCTTGACGGGCGGCATCACCGGCAGGTCCATGACCGGCACTCTATTCGGGCGTGAGCGGTCACGCCCGTTCTCTGCGTCGACCGTGCGGAGCCGCGAAGCTTTACCGTCCGCCGGGAGGCGCCGCGGCCCCCGCCCGCATAGCGTGGCGGCATGGGTGAGGCGGTGGAGCTGACGGTCGGCGGGCAGCAGGTGCGGCTGTCCAGCCCGGACAAGGTCTACTTCCCCGAGCGCGGGCTCACCAAGCTGGACGTCGCCCGGTACTACGTGACCGTCGGGGACGGCATCGCGCGCGCCCTCCACGAGCGGCCCACGACGCTGGAGCGCTACCCGGAGGGCGTGGGGGGCGAGTCCTTCTTCCAGAAGAGGGCGCCCAAGAACCTTCCCGGCTGGATCCCCACGGCGCGCATCAGCTTCCCCAGCGGGCGGCACGCCGACGAGATCTGCCCGACGGGGCCGGCCGCGGTGCTGTGGGCCGCGAACCTCGGCTGTCTGACCTTCCACCCCTGGCCGGTGCGCCGCGCCGACACCGACCACCCCGACGAGCTGCGCATCGACCTCGATCCGCAGCCGGGCACGGACTTCGGGGACGCGGTACGGGCGGCGGAGCAACTCCGGCCGCTCCTTGAGGAGTTGGGGCTGCGCGGCTGGCCGAAGACCTCCGGCGGACGCGGGCTGCACGTCTTCGTCCCCATCGAGCCCGAGTGGAACTTCGCGCAGGTGCGGCGCGCCGCCATCGCCATCGGACGGGAGCTGGAGCGCCGCGACCCGTCGCGCGTCACGACGGCCTGGTGGAAGGAGGAGCGCGGCAGCCGCATCTTCGTCGACTACAACCAGACGGCGCGCGACCGCACCATCGCCAGCGCCTACTCCGTACGTCCCAACCAGCGCGCGACGGTCTCCGCGCCGCTGCGCTGGGAAGAGCTGGGCAGCGCGCAGCCCGACGACTTCGACGTGGTGACCATGCCGCTGCGCTTCGCCGAAGTCGGCGACGTGCACGCGGAGATGGACGCGCACCCCTGCCGCCTGGACGCCGCCTTGGAGCTGGCCAACAGGGACGAGCGCGAGCACGGCCTCGGCGACCTGCCCTACCCTCCCGAGCACCCCAAGGTGAAGGGCGAGCCCAAGCGCGTGCAGCCGAGCAGGGCCAAGCGCACGGCCGACTGAGCACCGCACCCTCACAACTGCCGGGCGGGCGGCTAGGGTTCACCTCGGAACACGTGCACGCGGGGGGATCGGGAGTTCGAGGTGACGGACGAGGACCGGCTGCTGGCGGGGAGGTACCGGCTCTCCCGGGAGCTCGGCCGCGGGGGAATGGGGACGGTGTGGCTCGCTCAGGACGCGCTGCTGGACCGGCGCGTCGCGGTCAAGAAGCTGCATGTGCCACCGCACTTGGACGACGACGACCGGGCACGCCTCTACGAGCGCACGCGCCGCGAGGCGCGCAGCGCGGCCCGGATAAGCCACCCCGGCGTCATCGTCGTGCACGACGTGGTGGAGGAGGAGGGCCTGCCGTGCATCGTCATGGAGTACGTGCGCTCGCGCTCCCTCAGCGATGTGCTGCGTGAGGACGGCCCGTTGGCGCCGGAGGCCGCGGCCCGTACGGGGGTCGCGATGGCCGCGGCGCTGCGTGCCGCGCACGCCGCCGGGGTGCTGCACCGCGACGTGAAGCCCGCCAACGTACTGCTCTCACAGGACGCGGAGCGCATCGTCCTCACCGACTTCGGCATCGCGGCCGCCTCCGGCACGACGACGCTCACCCGCACCGGCGAGTTCGTCGGCTCCATCGACTACGCGGCTCCGGAGCGGATGCAGGGCGGCGAGTCGGGGCCGGCCGCCGACGCCTGGGCGCTCGGCGCGACGCTGTACGAGGCCGTCGAGGGCGTCGCCCCCTTCCGGCGCGGCACCTGGGTCGAGACGGCGTACGCCACGGCGAGCGAACCGCCGCGTCCGATGGAACGGGCCGGTGCGCTGGGCGAGTTGATCGAGGGGCTGCTGGAGAAGGACGCGCACGAGCGGATGACGCTGGAGCGCGCCGAGGAGTGGCTGGCGGGCGCGGCGGGCACGGTGTCGCTGCCGTCGGATGCGCCGTGGAGCGACGGCGACGGGGCCCGGGAGCACGGAACGTGGGAGCACGGGCCGCGGGACGAGCGGGAGCGTACGGCCCCGCAGAGGCAGGGCCCGGAGCGGGACTCTGCGGCGGGTCCGGGTCAGGGTCCGGGTCCCGGTCCGGGGGCCGGGGCCGGGGCCCCGTACGGGCCGCCCCCGGCGTCCGGCTCGCCGCGGCGGCGCGGATCGCGTGCCGTGGCCTGGGCCGCGGGCGCGGCGGTGGCCGCTGCCGCCGCCGCGGGCGGTGGCTGGTGGCTCGCGCAGCAGGGCGACGGGCCGGGCGCTCCCGGCGGGGCGAAGCCGCCCGCCTCCCACTCCGCGGATCCGTCCCATGCGGGGCCGCCCCCTCGGGGGCCCGTCGCAAACGGCTATCACCGCGTCAGGGACAAGCTCGGCTTCTCCGTCGACGTGCCGAACGGCTGGACGCGGCAGGAGAAGCCCGGCGGGCAGGAGGTCGACTACCTCTCCCCGTCCCGGCTCGCGGGGCTGAAGTTCAGCGTGCTGGACTTCGCGGGCAACAGCCCGCTGCAACACTGGCGCAAGCTGGAGCCGGAGGTGCGCCAGAAGTCGCCGGGCTACCGCAACCTCCGTATGAACGCCACGACTTACCACGGCCGCAGGGCCGCGATCTGGGAGTACACCTGGCAGGGGCGGGCGCGGCCCTTCCGGGCCATCGACCTCGGCTTCGGCAAGGAGGGCGAGCGGCACTACGCGCTCTACCTCTCGGCGCCGGACGCCGAATGGGGCGCTTCCAAGAAGTACTTCGACATGGCGGTGAAGACTTTCCGCATCAAGCCGCCGAGTTGACGCTGCGGGGGCCCGACTCCCTCTTCCCCGCCGAAGGTCACCTTCGCTCGCCGCCGCTCAGCCGTCCAGCCAGTGCCGCCGTCCCATGCTGATGAGCAGCAGCTGGCGGCGGGCCGTGCGGGCGACGCTCTTCTCGTCCGGGCCCTCGCCGAGCTCGGCGTCCAGGAAGGCCGACGCCGTCATCACCATGTGGTCGACGAAGAGTTCGCCGAGCATCCGCATGTCCTGGGCGCTCCAGCCGTCCGAGACCTCGTCCGTGGCCAGGGCACCGGCGACCTCGTCGGCGAAGCGGTCCAACTCGGCGCCTATGGCGGCCCGTACGGCCGGGACGCCGCCGTGGCGCTCGCGTACGACGAAGCGGATGTGCGTGGGGTGTTCGCGTACGTAGCGGGCGATGACGGAGACCGTGCGGTCGATGCGCGCGGTCTCGTCGGCGGGGGCGGAGAGGATCTCGCGCACGACCGCGTGGAGGCTGCCGAGCGACTCCTCGACGAGCGCCACGCCCAGGTCGCTCATGTCCTTGAAGTGCCGGTAGAAGGCCGCCGGGGCCACCCCGACGACGCGTGTCACCTCGCGCAGGCCCAGGCTGCTGAGGCTCTGGTGCTCCAGCAGCCGCAGCCCCGCGTCGAGGAGCGCCCGGCGGGTCCTCGCCTTCTGGGCCTCCCGGGCGGTCGGTTCGGGTGCGGGGGTGTGGCTCATGTCATTGAGTAAACAGGTGTTCGCGGTCGTGTGCCAAGGTACGCTGTTCTCAGTGAACAGTTGTAATCCCAACTGTTCACTGAGACGTGAGGCAGAGCATCACAGACGCTGCCTCGGCCTCCGAGAAGAAAGGCCACTCATGCTCTTCATCGTTGCCGCGTTCCTCCTGCTGGGACTTCTGGTGGGAACCGCGGCGCACATCCCGCTTCCGGCGACCCTCGCCGCAGCCGCCGCCATCGGCGCCTGGCTGCTGATCTTCGCCGTCCGTGAGCGCAAGCACCACGTCAAGGGAGCTGACCAGTGAACGCCATGAACACCCTTGTCCGTCCCGGTACTTCGCACGCGAAGGCGCCCCAGGCGGACGAGTCCGGCGAGCGGACGCGCACCGCCCTCTCCGCGCGCGTGCGTGACGCGGACGGAATGGCCGTCGCCTCCTTCGTGCTGGGCCTGGCGGGTCTGCTCGTCTTCAACGTCGTTCTGGGGCCGTGCGCCCTGGTGCTCGCGGGGCTCGCCCTGACGCGCGGCACGACGCGCCGGACCCGGGCCTTCCTCGGGCTGACGCTGGGCGCCGCCGACCTCGCCGTACTCGCCGCGGTCGCCGCCGCCGACCAGTCGTTCTCCTGGAGCATCACGGGCTGAGCGTCGGCGGCCGAGCGGCTCCGCGGCGGTACGGGCCGTCTACGGCTCCGGCTCGGGCTCGGCGAGCAGCAGGGCGAAGCGCCCCTGCTCGTCCGTCCACCAGCGGCTCAATCCGAAGCCGCCGCGGGCGAGTTCGGCCGTGAGCGGGCCGCGGCGGAACTTCACCGCGATCTCCGTGAGGATCTCCTCGCCCGCCTCGAACTCCGCCGTCATCTCCAGGGCGGGCAGCTCCACCGTCTGCGCGCGGAGCGAGCGAAGGCGCATCTCGATGCGCTCCTCCTCCGCGTTCCACACCGAGACGTGCTCGAAGGCGCCGGGGTCGAAGTCCGCGCCCAGCTCGCGGTCGAGCACGCGCAGCACGTTCTTGTTGAACTCCGCGGTGACGCCCTGCGCGTCGTCGTACGCCGGAACGAGGACCCCCGGGTCCTTCACCAGGTCCGCGCCGAGCAACAGGGCGTCCCCCGGCTTCAGTTCGCGACGCAGCGCCGCGTAGAAGGCCGGCCGCGCGTCGCCGTCGAGGTTGCCGAGGGTGCCCCCGAGGAAGGCGACCAGGCGCGGGCCCGGAGCGTTCTCCGGCATCCCGAGGTCGGTCTCCAGATCGGTGACGCACCCCGTCACCTTCAGGTCCGGGTACTCGAGGCACAGCTGCTCGCCCGCCTCGCGCAGCGCGTCGGCGCTCACGTCGAGGGCCGCGTACGACTCCAGGGTGCCGTGCCGCAGCAGGCTGTCGAGCAGCAGCCGCGTCTTCCGGGACGATCCGGAGCCCAGCTCGACGAGCGTGCGCGCGCCGGTGGCCTCCGCGACCTCGTCGCACCGGTCGCCGAGGATCTCGTGCTCGGCCCGCGTCGGGTAGTACTCGGGCAACCGCGTGATCTCCTCGAAGAGTTCGCTTCCGCGGGCGTCGTAGAACCACTTCGGCGGCAGCGACTTGGGGCGGCCGGTCAGGCCCTTGAGCACGTCGGTGTGGAGCGCGTCGGTGAAGTATCCGTCGGGCAGACGGCGGGTGAGTTCGAAACGGCCCGTCATCAGGATCTCCTTGCGTGGACGCCCTGCACGCCTCCGGACTGTTCCGGGGCCGGCTGGGCTGCGTGAACCAGCGGGACGGTGCGTACGGACGAGACCGTGGCCACCAGCAGCGATTCGTCGGGGACCTCCTGCCAGCCGGCCTCGGCGCCGGCTACGGGGGCGGCGTCCGGCTCGGACGCGACGCGCACGCTGCCCGGCCTGGTGCGGTACCAGAGCGTGTCGCCGCGGCGGGTGGCCCAGATCGTGCGGCCGTCCGTGAGAAGGAAGTTGAGCCGGGCGCCGGGGCGTATCTCCGCGACGCGGCCGGTGAGCCATGCGAGGGCGTCCTCGGGCGGTTCGCCGTCGTGGATCCTGCGCGTGAGCAGGGCCCACAGCAGCGCGGAGTCGCAGCGGGCCTCCAGGCCGAGCAGTTCGCCGCGCCGCATGGGCACGCCGAGGTCGTCCACGAGGCGTTCCCAGTCGCGCACCGCGCCGTTGTGGCTGAAGAGGAGGGGGCCGTCGGCGTAGGGCGCGGCGGCCGTCTCGTCCTGCGCCGTGCCCTCGGTCGCGTCGCGCACGGCGGCGAGCACGGCGGTGCTGTGCACGGCGCGCGCCAGGTCGGGCAGGTTCCCATCCGCCCAGACCGGAACCGCGCGGCGGTAGCGGGCAGGAGGCTCACCGTCGGCGGGAGCGCCGCCGGTGGACGCCTCGCCCGGGCCGGCCGGATACCAACCCACCCCGAAACCATCGGCGTTGACGGTCCCGTGCCGCTGCATCCGAGGCGCCCACGACTGCTCGTACAGGCCGCCCGGCGGACGGACGAGGAGGTCCGCCAGCGCCGACGGAGGGCCCAGGTAGGCGAGATGGCGGCACATCAGAGCGCTCCCCCGCTGCTGCGCGCGGTGCGGAAGCCGGCGAAGATCTGGCGGCGCACGGGCAGGTCCCAGTTGCGGAACGTGCCCCGGCAGGCGACCTCGTCCGTGCCGAACGACCCGCCGCGCAGCACCTTGTGGTCGCTTCCGAAGAAGACCTCGGAGTACTCGCGGTAGGGGAAGGCGGTGAATCCGGGGTAGCCGGTGAAGTCCGACGACGTCCACTCCCACACGTCGCCGATCAACTGCCGCGCGCCGCACGGGGCCGCACCGGCCGCATAGGCACCGGCGGGGGCGGGACGCAGATGGCGCTGGCCCAGGTTGGCGCGGCCCTCGTCGGGTTCGTCGTCGCCCCACGGGTAGCGGTGGGACTCGCCGGTCTCCGGGTCGTGGCGTGCGGCCTTCTCCCACTCGGCCTCCGTCGGCAGGCGGCGTCCGGCCCAGCGGGCGTAGGCGTCGGCCTCGTACCAGCACACGTGCATCACCGGCTCGCCGGGCGGGACCCGTTCGGTGTATCCGAAGCGGCGCCGCAGCCACATCCCGCCGTCCCAGCGCCAGAACAGGGGCGCGCTCAGCTCCGCCTTCTGCACGTACGCCCAGCCCTCGGGATGCCACCAGCGCGGGTCGCGGTAGCCGCCGTCCTCGATGAAGCGCTGGTAGGCGCCGTTCGTGACAGGCACGGCGTCCAGGTCGAACGCCGCGACGTCGACGGTGTGCGCGGGCCGTTCGTTGTCCAGCGCCCAGGGCTCGGTGGACGTGCCCATCGTGAACGGCCCCGCGGGCACGTGCACTTCGCCGTGCCTCTCGTCCATGGCCCTGGAGGTGGGCGCGGGCGGGTCGGGGGCGTCGAGGACGGCGGGGCCGCGCCGCAACTGGTGCGTGGCGAGCATGGTCTCGTCGTGCTGCTGCTCGTGCTGGGCGACCATGCCGAAGACGAAGTCGCCCTCGAAGAGCGCGGGATCGACGCCGTCGGGCGGCGGCCCGGCGAGCACCTCCAGGGCGCGGGCGCGTACGTCGGCGATGTAGGCGCGGGCCTCGTCGGGCGAGAGCATCGGCAGGGCGGGCCGGTCGGCGCGGGGGGTCTGGAACGCGTCGTAGACGGCGTCGAGATCGGGACGCACGCCCTTCGTGCCGCCGGCGGCCCGCAGGAGCCAGATGTCCTCCTGGTTGCCCACGTGCGCCAGGTCCCAGGCGAGCGGTGACATCAACTTGGAGTGCTGTGCGGTCAGTTCGCTCTCGTCGAGGCAGTCGGTGAGCGCCTCGGTACGCCGTCGCGCGCGCTCCAGCGCGGCGAGCGCGAGCTCACGGCCGCCGCGTACTCCGTGAGTTGAGGCAGGCGCGGCTGCGTGTTCGGACATGTTCGGTGGTCTCCTCTCCTTGTGCGGGACGGCTGTGCACGACCGGGGCGCGAGCGCGCGCGGCTGATCAGCCGCAGGTATCAGCCGCGCATCGCGTCCAGTTGGTCGTGGGCGGGGCAGCGCCCGCGTTCGGAGTAGCGCTCGGCGAAGTCGAGGACGGAGCCGTGCGCCACGCTGCCGTGTGCCTGACGTGACAGCGCCGCCTCGGCGGCCGCGACGCACTGCCGCACCGCCGGGCCCAGCAGCGGGTCGGCGGGGCCGTCGCGCGCGGCCCGCTGCCACACCGTCGAGTCGCCTTCCAGCGGCTCCGTCGCGGCCCACGCCGACTCCGCGGCCCGCCGGTCGTCCAGCAGGGTCGCCGCGACGGCGGTGGCGGCGATCCAGCCGTCGCCGCACTGCGCGTCGATCATCCGCAGTTCGAGCCAGCCACGCGGTCGCACCGGGGGGAAGAGCGTCCCGAGGTGGTAGTCGAGGTCGTCGCGGGTGGGCGGGCGTTCCGGGTGCGCGCCTTGCAGCCAGGCACGGAAGGAGAGCCGCGGCGGCGCCGTCCACTCGGCGGGCGGATCGCGGCGCAGGCACAGCAGTTCGGCGTCGAGCGCGTAGTGGGCCCAGCCCTCGCGGGGGTCGCTGTGCGAACGCGGCGGCCTGGTGCGTCCCGGATCGGCGCGTGCCCACACGCTCTGCCGGGTGGAGACCCAGCCGGTCGGACGGGAGCGCCACAGCGGGGAGTTGGCGAAGGCGGCCACGAGTACGGGGCCGAGCCGGTGGGCGAGCCGCCAGCGGTGCCGGTAACCGGTGGGCCCGTCGGAGTCGTCACCGGCGTCCACGCTGACCTGGACGGCGGCGGTGGCCCTCATCATCATCCGGCCCCAGGGGCCGGAGCGGTCGAAGTGCGCCTCCATGGCGCGGTAGCGGGGGTCCTCCAGCACCCGCGGCGGACTGAGGTACGGGTCGAGTCCCCGCCCGTAGAGCAGCGCACCGGAGCGGCGTACACGGTTGCGCAGTACGGTCAGGTCGGCGGCGGTGGTGGCGATGCACTCGGCGAGCGTCTCGCCGGGCGGTGAGGAGACTTCGAGCTGCCCGCCGGGTTCCCGGGTGAGCCTGCTGCCGCCGGGCAGGCCGCGGGTCCACAGCGGGGCGAGCGCCTTCTCCAGACGGTCGGGAGGTACGGCGCGGGACGGCGCGGAACGGTCGCGGACAAGCCACTCCAGTTCCACTCCCACCCGGCGCGGCGGGCCCGTCTTGAAACAGATCCCGCCGACGTACGCGGCTGCTTCGTCCTCGTTCAGCACGGCATCCATGGGATCCGGCGCCTCCTGTCGGATACGGAGCGGTGCGCGAGCTTAGTCCTGAGGAGTCCGAGACTGCTTCGGGGACGCGCTGCGCGCAAGACGGCAGTGTCGGCCGGGGTGAAATCCGGGCGCCGTTCCGCGGACGGCGACGGCGGGTGCCCGGCGGCGGTTTGCGCTGCTGGGAGCGGTCAACTCGTCGCGTCGTGAAGGACATCGAGATCAGCAGACCGGACAAGGTGCTCTTCCCGGACGACGGGATCACCAAGAGCGAACTCGCCGCGCACTACCGTCGCGTGGCGTCCCGCGCCGTACCGCGGCTGCGGGGCAGGCCGCTGATGATGGAGCGCCACCCGGACGGCATCGGCGGCAAACCGCTGATGCAGAAGAACGTCCCCGGCTACTTCCCGGACTGGGTGCACACGGCCGAACTGGCAAAGGAGGGCGGCACGGTGCTGCACGCCGTGTGCGACAACGCCGACACGCTGGTGTATCTCGCCGGGCAGGCGTGCGTCACACCGCACCGCTGGCTCGCGAAGGCGGACCGTCCCCACGACCCGGACCTGCTGGTGTTCGACCTGGACCCCAGCGGCGACGCCGACTTCGAGGACGTGCGCTGGGCGGCCTCGTGCGTGGGCGGGCTGCTGGAGCAGGTGGAGCTGCCGACGCAGCTGATGACGACGGGCTCGCGCGGGCTCCACGTCATCGCCGCCCTGGACCGCGGGTCGGACTTCGGCACCGTGCGGGCATTCGCCCGCCGGGTCTCCCAAGTGCTGGTGGCACGCCACCCCGGCCGGCTCACCGACGAGCCCCGCAAGGCGGACCGCGGCGACCGCGTCTACCTCGACATCCAGCGCAACGCCTACGCGCAGACGGCCGTCGCGCCGTACGCGGTGCGGGCACGGCCCGGCGCACCCGTGGCCACGCCCGTCGGCTGGTCGGAGCTGGACGATCCGAAGCTGCGGCCCGACCGGTGGACCCTGCGCAACATCGCCGACCGGCTGGGCGAGGACGATCCGTGGGCGAAGACGGGCGTCCGGGGCCGCTCCGTACGGGCCGCGGACCGGCGGCTGACGGACGTGGTCTGACGGCTTCCCGCAGCGCTCGCCCAGGCACGCACCGGTCCGGAGCCGGTCACCCCCGGTAGGTCTCCAGCAGCCGCAGCCACACCTCGCTGATCGTGGGATACGAGGGGACGGCGTGCCACATGCGCTCCAGCGGCACCTCGCCGGCGACGGCCACGCTCGCGGAGTGCAGCAGCTCGCTGACGCCCGGCCCGACGAAGGTGACCCCCACGATCACCTCGCGGTCCAGGTCGACGACCATGCGGGCGCGGCCCCGGTAGCCGTCCGCGTAGAGGGCCGCCCCCGCGATCGCGCCCATGTCCTGGTCGACGGCCCGCACCCGCAGGCCTCGCTGCTCCGCCTCGGCCGCGGTCAGTCCGACGCAGGCGGCCTCGGGGTCGGTGAAGACGACCTGGGGGACGGCGTCGTGGTCGGCGGTGGCCGCGTGCGCGCCCCAGCGGTCCGTCTCCAGCAGCGGGACGCCCGCGGCCCGCGCACCGATGGCGCCGCCCGCGATCCGCGCCTGGTACTTGCCCTGGTGCGTGAGCAGCGCGCGGCCGTTGGCGTCTCCCACGGCGTACAGCCAGCCGCCGTGCACGCCCGTGACGCGGCAGCTGTCGTCGACGGTCAGCCAGCTCCCCGGCTCGCAGCCCACCGTCTCCAGGCCGATGTCGTCGGTGCGCGGCTCGCGGCCGGTGGCGCAGAGCACCTCGTCGGCCTCCAGCCGTCCGCCGTCGCTGAGCGAGAGCGTGACGGGCCGGTCCGGGGATGGCCGCTCCAGTCTCTCGACGGAGACGCCCGTACGCACCGTAGCCCCGGCCTCCGTGAGCGCCTCGGCGACGAGTTCACCCGCGAACGGCTCCATGCGGGCAAGCAGCCCCGCTCCCCGCACCAGCATGGTCACCTCGGCGCCCAGGCTCCGCCACGCGGTGGCCATCTCCGCCGCGACGACTCCCCCGCCGACGACCGCGAGCCGCCCGGGGACCTCCTTGGAGGACGTCGCGTCCCGGCTGGTCCAGGGCCGTGCCTCGGCGATGCCCGGCAGATCCGGGAGGGCGGTGCGGCTGCCCGTGCAGACGGCCACGGCGTGACGGGCCGTGAGGGTCCGGGTCGAGCCGTCGGGGGTCTCGACGGCGACGCGCCGGGGCCCGTCGAGACGGCCGTGCCCGCGTACGAGGTCCACCGCCACGGAGTCCAGCCAGCCGACCTGGCCGTCGTCCTGCCAGTCCGAGACGAAGGAGTCGCGGCGGGCCAGCACGGCGTCCACGTCCAGGGCGCCGCCGACGGCCTGCGCGGCGCCGGCCACGCGGCGGGCGTCGGCGACCGCGGTAACGGGGCGCAGCAGCGCCTTGCTGGGCATGCAGGCCCAGTAGGAGCAGTCCCCGCCGACGAGTTCGTTCTCGACGACGACGGAGCTGAGCCCCGAGGCGTGTGCGCGCTCGGCGACGTTCTCCCCGACCGGGCCCGCTCCGATCACGATGACGTCGTACTCGTCGGCTGTCATGTGGCCTCCACGTGAAGGGTGCTGGAGTGCTGCGGGTGCGCGCGGACCGGCGCCGGTAAACGGCGTACGAGGCCGGTGGAGTACGTCCGGGGCGCGCGGGACGCCTGGCTCACCCGAGTGTCCGCCCGCCCGGTGCGTCCTCCGCACGGGCGGGCCGGGACTCGTGTGGCTCCGTGGCGGTGTGGGCCTCGCCCGGCTCAGCTCACCTCCGTGGGCACCAGCACGACCGGGCAGTGCGCGTGGTGCAGCACCGCGTGCGCGACGGGGCCGAGCTGCAACCCGAGGCGGCGCGGCTGCCGCCGGTGCACCGCGATCACGATGACGTCGGCGGCGCGGCTGGCCTCGATGAGGGTGGCGGCCGGGCTGCCGCCCTGCTCCTCCGCGCTGACCTCCACGCCGGGGTGCTTCTTGCTGACGGGGTCGACCATCTCGCGCAGCTGCTCCGACGCGGCGGCCCCGGCCCGCTGGGCCTCGTTGCGCGGCAGTTGGAGCCTGCCGGGCATGCGGGGCTGGCTCCAGGCGTGCAGCACGCGCAGCGACGAGCCGCGGCGGGCGGCCTCCTCGAAGGCGAAGCGCAACGCGGGTTCGTCCGCTTCGGTGTGCACCCCTGCCAGGACGGTGCCGCGCTGGGGCCCGCCGCCGATCCGGCTGTCGCCGACGACCAGCAGCGGACCTTCGCAGTGGGTGGCGGTGCGGAGGCTGACGGAGCCGACGAGCAGCCCGGCGAATCCGCCGTATCCGCGGGTGCCGACGACGGTGAGCGCGGCCGTGCGGGTGGCCTTGACGAGTACGTCGGCGGCGAGGGACTCGGTGTGCACCTGCGCCATGATGCGCAGCCCGGGCACGTGTTCGTGGGCGCGCTGCCCCGCGTCGTCCAGGATGGCGGCCCCGGCGACCCGGAAGCGCTCGGTGTCGGCCTCTGTCACGGGCACACGCGAACGGCGGGGCCATCCGGCCGAGTACACCATCTCGAGGGTGGCTCCACGGCGGCCCGCCTCCTCGGCGGCCATGTCGAGGGCGCGCAGCGAAGGTTCTGATCCGTCGACGCCGACGACCACGCGGCCTTCGGCGCCATGGGCTGCGGAGCGGTCATTCATCTGGATGCTCTCCTCGCTTCGGCTCGTCCGTATGTCCCAGTGTGCGGGATTCGGGCGAAGGCCCGGAGGAGGCGGAACGGCCTGAGATGACGAGGCGTCGGGCCAGGTGAGCGGCGTGCGTGGGCCCGGGCGGCGGGCGGTTCAGGCGCCGGCGGGCCCTCCCGAACCGCCGCGCTGTCCGCTGCGGGAGGCGACCTCCCGCAGCCACGCGGGACGGTCGGCGATCTCCAGCAGAAGGAGCAGCCGCGTCAGCGGGTCGTCCCAGTCGCAGTGCTCGAGTTCGGCGATGGCGGACTGAGCGTCCACCGGCCCGGCTGTGGCGGGACGTTCGAATCCGTCTGAGGTCACCAGAGCTCCATGAGTGAGGGACAGATGAGCCGAACTGCCGTGCTGCCGGGGCATGTTCAGCGCTCAAGTACCACTGCGTCGGCCATTCTCCACGGGCGTACTTACCCCTGCAAGTACATCTGCAATTACAGATGCAAGAACGCTCCGCTGTGAGACAGTACTGAGCCAACACCCCCCGTACGCCCGTCAGATGGAAGTCACGGAGAGGCATTCATGCAGATCGACAACGGCATCGAGGCGACTCGCCTCACGAACGTCACGTGGCGCAAGAGCGCGCGCAGCAACCCGAACGGCAACTGCGTCGAAGTGGCCGGACTCCCCGGCGGCCATGTCGCCGTACGCAACTCCCGCCATCCTTCCGGCCCGGCGCTGATCTACACCCCCGCGGAGATGGCTGCATTCGTACAGGGCGCCAAGGACGGCGACTTCGACGATCTGCTGACGGCGGACGGCTGAGCCGGCACACCGGCTGAGCACAGATACGGGGGCGCAGGCCCCCGGCCGTGTACGGCGCCGAGTCGGCACCGGCACATGGCCGGGGTATGTGCAATCAGCATGACTGTACGGGCGGTTCGCCAAGTGGGACACTGAGCGTTCGACGCGTCACTCACGGGAGCAGGAAGACCTGATGGCAGCACAGCAGGAAGGCGATTCGTCGGTCAGGCGGATCCTCGACCACCCGCGCGGTGGGCCGACGATTCTGCGCATCGTGCTCGGGACGGCGCTGCGGCGGCTCCGCGAGGAGCGCGGCATCACCCGTGAGGCAGCCGGCGAGGCCATCCGCGGATCGCATGCCAAGATCAGCCGTCTCGAACTGGGCCGGGTGGGCTGCAAGGAACGGGACGTGGCCGACCTGCTCTCCCTCTACGGCGTGACGGAAGGGCGTGAGCGCGAGGAGTATCTGGTGCTGGCGCGGCACGCCAACACCCCAGGCTGGTGGCAGAAGTACAGCGATGTGATGTCGCCGTGGTTCGACAGGCTGATCGGCCTGGAGGAAGCGGCCTCCGTGATCCGCATGTACGAAGTGCAGTTCGTCCCCGGCCTGTTGCAGACCGAGGACTATGCCCGCGCGGTCATGCGGCTGGGCCATCCCCGCGCCTCGACCGAGGAGATCGAGCGCCGCGTGGGGCTGAGACAGGACAGACAGGCCATCCTCACCCGGCCGCACAGCCCCAAGCTGTGGGCGGTCGTCGACGAGGCGGCCTTGCAGCGGCCGCTCGGCAGCGCCGACGTGATGCGCGAGCAGATCAAACGGCTGCTGTGGGCGACCGAGCAGCCGAACATCACTGTGCAGATCGCCCCGTTCGCGATCGGCGGCCTCGCGGCGGCCGGCGGTCCGGTGACGATACTCCGCTTCCAGGAGCCCGACCTGCCGGACATCGTCTACCTCGAACAGCTCACCTCCTCGCTGTACTTGGAGAAGCGCGAAGAGGTCGAGAACTACATGGTGGTGATGGACCGCCTCTGCGCCACGGCCGAACCGCCGTCCATGACCGTCGACTTCCTGGAGCGGCTGCTCAGCCGCTTCGAGGGCCAGCTCGGCTGACGCCGGCCGCCGGCCCTCGCCGACCCGTCAGGGTTTACGGGCGACTCCGCCGAACTCGTACCACTCGTCGGTGAGTTGCCGCGGGCCGAGCTCCGAGTCCGGCCGCCAGTCGTTGATCTCCCCCAGCCCCGGCTCCAGGATCTCCAGGCCGTCGAAGTACCGCTCGACCTCGTGCGCCTGACGCACCCTGCCCCAGCGGTCGCCGGTGCTCTTCGCCATGAAGTCGGTGACGAAGTCGCGCGTGGCCTTGTCCTCGCTCACCAGCTGATTGATCACCAGGAAGCTTCCGGACGGCAGGCGTTCGACGACTCCGCGCACCAGGGCGGCGGGGTCGGAGGAGTCCGGAATGCAGTGCATCACGGAGACGAAGAGGGCGCCGACGGGCTGTGAGGGGTCTATCAGCCGGCGCACCTCGGGGTGCCCGAAGATCTCCTCGGTCCCGCGCAGATCCGCCTGGATGACCGCCGTGTTGCTGTTCTCCTCCAGCAGTGCCCTGCCGTGTGCCAGCACGATGGGGTCGTTGTCGACGTATACGACCCGCGACTCCGGGTCGACGCGCTGGGCGACCTGGTGCACGTTGTCCTGCGTCGGCAGGCCTGACCCGTGGTCGAGGAACTGCCGCACCCCGTACTCCTCGGCGAGGACGCGGACGACGCGCTGGAGGAAGCGCCGGTTGTTGACGGCCAGCGGCCTGGTGCTCGGCACGACCTTGTCGAGTTCCTCGACGGCCTGGCGGTCGACCTCGTAGTTGTCCTTGCCGCCGAGGTAGTA
This sequence comes from Streptomyces winkii, assembly GCF_032248595.1. NCBI lineage: Bacteria > Bacillati > Actinomycetota > Actinomycetes > Kitasatosporales > Streptomycetaceae > Streptomyces > Streptomyces winkii. The sequence goes on from NZ_JASTTH010000004.1 coordinate 447,652, forward strand.
GTCGTACATCCGCGCCACGCTCGGGGTGGTGACGTCCACCCCCGTGACCGCCGCGGCTTCGTCTTCGCGCATGCGTGCCTCACCGTCTCGCCGTGACGCGTCCCGTTGCGTACACGATCCGTTACGGCGAAGCATGGCACGGTGACGTGGCGCAGAGCACCTCAACTGCCCAGTAGGGAAGGGGAATTCGCAAGGAATGCGGCTGCTGTGGCCGCAGTGGCGACCGTGGCGCACGGGGCCTGCGGTCGCGAAGACGAGGGACCTGCGGCCACGGCCGCGGTCACACCTCGGGAAGCGTCAGCTCCGCCCATACGACGCGTCCGGTGTCCGGGTCCTCCGAGCGCACGCCCCACGTCTCGGCCACGGCGTTCACCAGCTGAAGCCCCCGCCCGTTCACATCCTCCGTCGCGGCCTCGCGCGGCGCGACGTCGTCGCATTCGGCGCCCTCGTCGCAGACCTCTATGCGCAGCCGCTCCCCCATGACCAGGAGTCTGCATCTGACGCGGCAGCTGTCGGTGTGCACCACGGCGTTGGTGAAGAACTCGGAGACAACCAGCTGCGCCGTCCGCCCCAGCTCCTCCGGAAGGCCCCAGCTGCGCACCTGGCCCCATACCTTCTCGCGCGCGTCCGCGACCGCCGTCGCGTGCGCGGGCAGCTCGAAGCCCTCACGGCGCACGAGAGCCCCGGCCGGTCCGGACGGGGTGAGCGGTATGACGGGGCGGGACAGGGCCACGGTTGGTTATGCCTTCCGACTACCCGAGGGAGAAGGAGACGGGGCGTGGAGGCAGCACGATCCGGCTCATGAGCTGTATCACGTACATCACTATGCTCCGCGCTCGTCACAGTTGGCAAGACTCGTTCTGCGAATTGCAGAATCGCAGGCGCAGTGTGGCCGGTGCACTGATCGCATGGCAGACTTCTTTCGCAGCAAGTCCGGTGGAAGGGAGGCGTCTTGGCTGACGGCCGTACCGCACCGACCGTGGGTCAGATGGTCCTCGGCCTGCGCCTGCGGGACTTGCGGGAGGCGGCCGGCTGCTCCTTCTCCGAAGCGGCCGCGGCTCTGAGCGTCAACACCACCACGGTCCGGCGCATGGAGAAGGCCGAAGTCGGCCTGAAACCACCGTACGTGGAGAAACTTCTCAAAACGTACGGAATCCCCGAGGACGAGATCACCGCCTTCCTTCAGCTGGTGGACGAGGCCAACCAGCCCGGCTGGTGGCAGGGTTTCCGCGACGTGCTGCCGTCCTGGTTCAGCCTCTACGTCAGCCTCGAAGGCGAGGCGAGCCTCATCCGCGCCTACGAACCGCACTGCGTGCACGGGCTGCTCCAGACCGAGGAGTACGCGCGTGCGCTGCTGCGCACCGGATTCCCCAACGCACCCGACGAAGAGCTCGCCCGGCGCGTGGCCCTGCGGATGGAGCGGCAGGAGCTGCTGCGCCGCCCGGACGCGCCCCGGCTGTGGGTGCTGCTGGAGGAGCAGGTCGTGCGCCGGCACGTCGGCGGGCCCGACGTGATGCGCGCCCAGTTGGACCGGCTCGTCGAGTGCGCGGCCATGCCGAACGTGACGGTGCAGATCATCCCGTTCCTCGCGGGCGCGCACCCGGCCATGTTCGGGCCCTTCCAGCTCTTCCGGTTCGATATCCCCGAACTGCCCGACATCGTCTACACCGAGAGCCTCAGCGGCGCCGTCTACCACGACGAACGCCGCGACACCGGCGTCTTCCTGGAGGCACTGGACCGCATGGGTGCGCAGGCCGCACCGGCACAACGCACCGAGGCTCTCCTCGGTGAGATCCGCAAGGAGTTCTGACTGTATGGGCCGCGAGAGCACACAGCACATCTACAACGGCATGCCCTCCCGCGAGTTGGGCGCCGAGGGCTGGCACAAGCCGTGGAGCGGCCCGAACGGGGGCAACTGCCTGGAGGCCATGAGGCTCGCCGACGGCCGTATAGCGCTGCGGCAGTCCAACGACCCGGACGGTCCGGCCCTGATCTACGACCCCGCCGAGATCGACACCTTCATACGCGGCGCCAAGCGCGGGGAGGCCGATTTCCTGCTCACCCACGGATGACCACGACCGCCCAGTACGGAAACGGAGACACCGTTGACTGGAACGACGGGAACGCCGGGACGGGCGGCACGGCCGGGCCCGGCTCGGACGGGGCCGGTACGCCCGGCGGCGGTGGCTCGCGGCGGCGGCCAGGGCGGCGGGCGCGGCAGCGGCGGCAGCGCCCCTCCGGCCCCCGCGGAGGAGCCCCACAGAGCCCACCCGGCCCGGATCCACGACTACTACCTCGGAGGCTGCCACCACTCCGAAGCTGACGTGAGAGCCGCGGAGGCGGTGGCGACCGAGGTGCCCGCCGTGCGTACCGCGGCCCGCGCCAACCGGGACTTCATGGCCAGGGCGGCCAGGTGGCTCGCGGCGGAGCGCGGCGTACGACAGTTCCTGGACATAGGGTCCGGGCTTCCCACCGAGCCCGGCCTGCACCAGGTCGTACGGACGGTCTCGCCGGAGGCGAAGGTCGTCTACAGCGACAGCGACCCGGTCGTCGTACGGCACGCGCACGCGATGCTGTGCCCTGACGGGGGCGGTGACGCAGGTGGTGACGGTGCCGCGGACTGGAACGGAACCGGGGGCGGGGACGGGAGCGGCGACTGCGCCGTCGACGGGCGCACCGCCTACGTCCACGCGGACGTGACCGACCCGGAGAGCATCCTCGACGCCCCCGGCCTGAGCGACACGATCGACCTCGGACGCCCCGTGGCGCTCACCCTCAACGACGTCTTCCACTTCGTGGGGGACGAGCAGCATCCGTACGACATCGTCCGCACGCTGCTCGGCGCGCTGCCCGCCGACAGCCATCTCGTCCTCACACATACGACCGCCGACTTCCTCGACGACGCGTACGCGGCCCGCGCCGCGGCCGTCCTGGAGCACTGCGCGGAGAGCGGAGCGCGGCTGCGGCCCCGTACGCGGCGGGAGGTGGCCCGCTTCTTCGAGGCGCTGGAGATGGCCGAGCCCGGCCTCGTGCTCCCCCACCGCTGGCGCCCGGACCCGGAGACGCCAACTCACCTCTCCGGTGCGGACGTTCCGAGCTATGCGGGGGTGGCTCGCAAGCCCTGAGACGAGCGCGTGCGGAGTGAGCACTCACTCAGGCATTGACGGAGTGAGTACTCACTCCGTAGACTCGACGCATGACCGAGACACGTGACAGCGAGACACGAAGCAGCCGGCGCCGTGCGCCGGGCATGACGCCGGCCCAGCGCCGGGACATGATCATTTCCACGGCGATCCCGCTGATCGCCGAGTACGGCGCCGCAGTGACCACCGGCAAGATCGCGCGCGCCGCCGGCATCGGGGAGGCCACCGTCTTCCGGGTCTTCGCCGACAAGGAAGAGCTGCTGGACGCCTGCATGGCGGAGGCCATGCGCCCCGACCACACCGTCCGCGAGCTCAACTCCATCTCGCTCGACCAGCCCCTGGCGGACCGCCTGGCCGAGGCCGCCGACGCGCTGCGGGCATATCTGGCGCGCATGGGCGCGGTGGCGGGATCCCTGCACGCCTCCGGCCACCGGCGGCGCGAGAGGGGCGGGAAGACCGCCGAGCCCAGGCCCGGGGACCGTGAGGACTCGCTCGCGAAGATCCGCACCGCCGTGGCCGAGCTCCTGGAGCCCGACAAGGAGTCCCTGCGGCACCCCGCCGAGCAGACCGCCGCCGTCTTCCTCGGGCTGCTGTTCATGCAGCCCCGCGGCGGCGACGACCAACCGCAGCTGACAGCACAGGAGTTGGCGCAGCTGTTCCTGTACGGGGCCGTCGAGGCGCGGGAGACGCGCAAGGAGCCCGGGGAAAGCCCCGGCATGACCGGGTCCGCCTCGCGGAAGCCGGCCGGTCGCTGACGGACGCCGGCGGCCGTTGACAGGGAGCTGCGGAGCGACGCAGGATAAGCAAGCGCTTAGGTTTCTCCCGCTTGCCGCCGACCGTGATCGGATCACGCCACATGGCCTCCTCGTCGCTCCTCCTCTCCCGCCGGGACCTGGACTTCCTGCTCCACCAGTGGCTCGACGCCGAGGAGCTGACCCGCCGCCCGCGGTTCGCCGAGCACTCCCGCGAGACCTTCGACGCCGTCCTCGACCTCAGCGAGCAGATCGCCACGCGGCACTTCGCGCCGCACAACAAGAAGAACGACCAGCAGGAGCCGCACTTCGACGGCGAGCGCGTCCACACCGTGCCGGAGGTGAAGGAGGCGCTCGACGCCTTCACCAAGGCCGATCTGCTCGCGGCGCCCATGGACGAGGAGCTCGGCGGCATGCAGCTGCCGCAGCTGGTGGCGACCGCCTGCTTCAGCTGGTTCCAGTCCGCCAACGTCGGCACGTCCTCGTACGTCTTCCTCACTCTCGGCAACGCGAGGCTCCTGTGCGAGCACGGCTCGCGCGAGCAGATCGACACCTATGTACGGCCCATGCTCGCGGGCCGGTTCTTCGGCACCATGTGCCTCTCCGAGCCGCAGGCCGGGTCCTCGCTGGCGGACGTCGCCACGCGCGCCGAACCCCAACAGGACGGCAGCTACCGGCTGTTCGGCAGCAAGATGTGGATCTCGGCGGGCGACCACGAGCTGTCGGAGAACATCGTCCACCTCGTGCTCGCCCGCATTCCCGGGGCGCCGCCCGGCGTCAAGGGGCTCTCCCTGTTCGTCGTGCCCAAGTACCTCGTCGGCTCCGACGGGAGCATCGGCGAGCGAAACGACGTCGTGACGGCGGGGCTCAACCACAAGATGGGCTACCGCGGTACGACCAACACGCTGCTCAACTTCGGTGAGGGCGCCCACACTCCGGGCGGTCAGCCCGGCGCGGTCGCGCAGATCGTGGGCATACCGCACCGCGGGCTGTCGTACATGTTCCACATGATGAACGGCGCGCGCATCGGCGTGGGTGCGGGCGCGATGGCACTCGGCTACACCGGCTATCTGAAGTCTCTCGCCTACGCGCGCGAGCGCCCGCAGGGCCGTCCCGTGGCGGCGAAGGACGCCGGGGCGCCGCAGGTCCCGATCGTCGAACACGCCGATGTGCGGCGGATGTTGCTCGCGCAGAAGTCGTACGTCGAGGGCGCGCTGGCCCTGCTGCTGTACTGCTCGCGGCTCGTCGACGAGCAGCAGACCGCCGAGCTGGAGGAGGAGCGGGCACACGCGCGGCTGCTGCTGGACGTGCTCACGCCGATCGCGAAGAGCTGGCCCTCGCAGTGGTGCCTGGAGGCCAACAACCTCGCGATCCAGGTGCACGGCGGCTACGGCTACACCCGCGAGTACGACGTCGAGCAGCACTACCGCGACAACCGGCTCAACCCGATCCACGAGGGGACGCACGGCATCCAGGCCCTCGACCTGCTCGGCCGCAAGGCCGTCATGGAGGGCGGCGCGGGTCTCGTCGCGCTCGGCGAGACGATCGGCAAGACCGTCGAGCGCGCGCTGGCGACCGGCGGCGAGGCCGCCGAACTCGGCGCGGCGCTGCGGGAGTCGTGGGAGCGGGTCGCGAGTTGCACGGCCCGGCTGTGGAGCACGGGCGACCCGTCGGTCGCGCTCGCCAACGCCTCGGTGTACCTGGAGGCGGTGGGGCACACGGTCGTGGCGTGGATATGGCTCGGCCAGTTCATGGCCACGACGGGTCACGACGACGGCTTCCACGAGGGCAAGCGGCAGGCGGCCCGTTACTTCTTCCGTTACGAACTGCCCCGTACAGGGCCGCAGTTCGACCTGCTGGACTCGCTGGACACGACCACGCTGGACACCGATCCGGACTGGTTCTAGGGCCGGGCTCCAGGGCGGGAGCCGGGGCCCGGCTTCCCCGACCCGCCTCCAGGGCTGCGCCTTCGGGGCCCGGTTTCCCGGCTGCCAGGCGCACGCGCGGGTCCGGCCTGCTCGGCGGGCCCGCGCGTGAACTTCCGGCCGCTCAGCCCTTGTTGTGCGGCGTCCGCCCGTCGCAGTCCAGATCGTCACCGTGCACCGGGGCGCCCTCGACGCTGCTGCGGTCGTGGACGACGTCGGCCACGTCGGTGCCTTCCGTGCCGGGCCGCACCGTGAAGACGTGCGAATGCTTGCTGCCCGCCACGGTCTTGGGCCGCATCACCGCACCCGGCATCGCCGACGAGAGGGTGCTCGCCTTGCGCTCCCAGTGGGAGTCGTAGGTGATCTCCGTACGTCCGCCGCGCGGGCCGGCCGCGCCGCCGCGCTGTGCGTCCAGGACGTGGAACCCGTTGTCACGCAGGTCCTGTGCGATGCGCGCCGCCGTCTCGCCGCTGCCCTCGACCCGTACGGTCACGTCCTGGGGCCGGTACGGGACGGCCGTCGCGCCCGGCGCCGGGCCGGTCACGGGATTGCCGGTGATGGTCCGGTCGGCGCGCAGATCGGCGAAGAGGGCGCGGGCGCGCGGCCCGTCCCAGCCGAGTGTCGAGCCCCACACCGGTACGCGCTGGTCGAAGTCGAGGATCGGCACGGTGGCGAACTCGGTGCGGTTCGGCTTCAGTCCGTGCAGTTCGCGGGCGAGGCGGATGAGCCGGGCGGTGGTCAGGCCCTTGTCCCAGCGCACCGAACCGCGCAACGCGGCGGCGGTGCGCATGACTTCGAGGGGGTGCGCGGCGAGGCGGTCGCTGGTCAGCGTCCGCAGCAGCTCTCCGAGAACGTGCTGCTGCCGGCGCATGCGCCCGAGGTCGCCGGGCGGGTCGACGTGGCGTGCGCGCACGTACCGCACCGCCTGGTTTCCGTTCAGTACGTGCGTGCCCTTCGCCAGCCGCAGGCCGCTGTTCTTGTCCTCCAGGGCCTTGGAGGTGCACACCTTGGCGCCCTTGAGCCGGTCGACGGTCTTCTCGAACCCGGGGAAGTCCGTCTCGGCGTAGTGGTCGACGCGGACTCCCGTCGCCTGTTCGACGGTACGGATGGTGAGTGCGGGGCCGCCGTGCGCGTACGTGCTGTTGATCTTGCCGAGGTGGCGGGTGGTGCGCGCGGTGATCTTGCCGAAGCCCTTGCCGTGGTCGCGGTGGGAGGCGAAGCGCACGTAGGAGTCGCGGGGGATGCCCACCACGCTGACGCGTTTCCGGTCGGCTGAGATGTGAACCAGCATCAGCACGTCGGTGCAGTCGCACTGCTCCCCGTTGACGTGCAGCCGGTTCTTCGTCTCCTTGGAGAGGCCCTCCCGCCGGTCGAGGCCGGCGATGAGGATGTTGACGCCGGGCCCGCGCGCGGGTCTGCCCGATGCGGGGACCTTGTCGAACGCGTCGCGTACGCGGTCCGAACCGCCGGGCGGCGTGGGCGCGTTGGCGGCGACCGTCGGTGCCGTCGACCCGGCGCCGCAGGTGAGCGCCGCCACGACGGCGCACGAGAGCGCGAGCGAGCGGCGCGAGCGAGAGGATCGGGCGATGCGGGCCAGGCCGGAGCGGGACGGGTGGGAGCGGGAGGGGTGGGAGTGAGGGGACATGAGCCTGAACACCTCCGCGGAATGTGGGATTCCGCATGCTAGGCACCGCTGGATCCGGACCAACGGCGATACGTCGGGCCACCCGTCCGGCTCACCCGGTCAGATGAACGCCGACCGGGCCCGCAGGGGCCCGGCCCGTTCCCACGCGCCGGGCGCTCTCCGCCGCGGGGCCCTCCCCCGTGCCCCAACGGTGAGCCCACCCATGGGGCACGCTCCCCGGCTCACACCGTGCTCACGTCAGCTCACGTCGTCGCGCCGCTCCAGGGGTCTCGTCGCCGGCCCCTGGATGACCTGGCCCTCCGTGTCGAAGCGCGACCCGTGGCACGGGCACTCCCATGCGCCTTCCGCGTCGTTGAAGCGCACCAGGCACCCCAGGTGCGTACAGCGCGGCGAGAGCGCGCGCACCTCGCCCTCGGGCGTGCGGTGCACCGCGCAGCGCCGTCCCCGCACGCGCACGATCGCGCCGGTGCCCGGAGCGATCTCGTCCACGGTGTCGGCGTACGAGGACCGCAGCCGGTCCCCCACGAAGCGGCCCGCGACCGTCGACTGGAAGCGCAGCATCGCGGGCGCCTCACGGGGGCTGAGCCGGCGCGGCTCGTACAACTTCGCCCAGGGCGGCAGCTGTTGACCGGTGATGTACGCGGCCAGCAGCTGCCCGGAGAGCACGCCCCCGGACATGCCCCAGCCGCCGAATCCGGTGGCGACCCAGGTGTGCTGCGAGGCCGGATGGAAGGCGCCGATGTAGGGCACGCCGTCGGTGGTGTCGTTGTCCTGCGTCGCCCACCGGTGCACGAGGCGGGCGTCCGGGAAGCGCTCGTACGTCCATGCCGCCAGGCGCTCGTAGCCCGCGTTCACCGAGCCCTGACCGGCGGTTCCGGGGGTGAACTTCTCCCCGGTGACGATCAGCAGCCGCCTCCCCTTCCCGAACGGATAGGGCGCGGTGCGCACCGACCGCGTGCCGCGCTCCGGAGTCAGATACGCGCCCCCGGGGTCCTGCCCGGCGGGCAGCAGCGCCGAGACGACGAGTTCGCGCCGCGGCTCCAGCCGGGAGAACATCAACGCCCGGTCGAAGACCGGGTAATGGGTGGCCACGACGACGTCCCGCGCCACCACCTCGGCGCCGTTCTCGGTGACCACGCGGCACGGCTCGCCCTCGTCCAGGCCCGTCACGCGGGTGCGTTCGTGGATGCGGCCGCCGCGCCGCAGCAGGTCCTCGGCGAGCCCCAGGAGGTACTTGCGCGGATGGAACTGGACCTGGTTCTCGACCCGTACGGCCGCGCGCACCGGAAAGGGAAGCCCCGTCTCGGTGACGAAGGAGGCGGGCAGACCGGCCTCGCGGGCGGCGTCGGCCTCCGCGCGTATCTCGTCGGCGTGGTGACCGGACTCGACGAAGGAGTACGCGGGGATCCGCTCCAGCTCGCAGTCGATCCCCAACTCCCCCGTCACGGCGGCGAGATGCTCGACGGCCTGCTGCTGCGAGGAGGCATAGAGGCGGGCGTCCCCGGCGCCTCGCTTCTCCCTCAGATACGAGTAGACGAGACCGTGCAGTGCCGAGACCTTGCCGGTCGTGTGGCCCGTGACCCCTGCGGCGATGCGGTCGGCTTCGAGCACCACGACGCTGCGGCCCGCCCGCGCCAGCTCCCATGCGACGGACAGGCCCGCGACGCCGCCGCCGACGACCGCGGCGTCCACGTCCGTCACGCTCCCTGGCGGGAGCGGTGCATGGGGAGCGGCCCCCGCGGACAGCATCCAGTACGACTCGTAACCGACGGGCAGTGTGGTCACCGCTGCTCCTCATTGGTCGTCCGCGGCTCGCCGGCTCCTCCGGCTCGTCCGGGCCGTGCTGCCCGTACCGCTCGTGCGGCATGTGGCATCGGGCTCGCGACGCTCGTGCGGCTCGCGCGTCCGCGGCGCCGGTGATCGTGCCGCCGGTGCTGCCCGTGCCGCCCCCGTCGAGCTGTCGCCCTGCTGTGATTCCCGGCGCCGCACGTGTCACGCGTGACAGCGGGGTTCACGGCGGCACACGTACGTTTCCGGGGGGCGCGGCACGTATATCCCCGGTCGGGGCACGTACGCGTCCGGCTGCGGGACGTACGTGTCCTGCCGGGAACTGCCGGGTACCCGTGGCCGCCTCCGACGGAGGTGATGACGAATGAAGGCAGTCGTCTGGCAGGGAAAGCGCGACGTGCAGGTCACGGACGTGGCCGACCCCGCCGTGCAGGAACCGACCGACGCGGTCGTGAAGATCACTTCGAGTGGAGTGTGCGGCTCCGACCTGCACCTGTACGAGGTCCTGACGCCGCTGATGGCTCCGGGCGACATCCTCGGCCACGAGCCGATGGGCGTCGTCGAGGAGGTCGGCAGCCGGGTGCAGGGCCTGAAGCCCGGCGACCGCGTGGTGATCCCGTTCCAGATCGCGTGCGGGAACTGCTTCATGTGCGATCAGGGCCTTCAGACGCAGTGCGAGACGACGCAGATACGCGAGCACGGCATGGGTGCGCCGCTGTTCGGCTACACGAAGCTCTACGGATCGGTGCCCGGAGCGCAGGCCGAGTATCTGCGGGTGCCGCAGGCCCAGTACGGACCGGTCAAGGTCCCCGAGGGGCCCGCGGACGACCGGTTCCTGTTCCTCTCGGACGTCCTGCCCACCGCGTGGCAGGCCGTGGAGTACGCGGACGTGCCCAAGGACGGCACGCTCGCCGTCATCGGCCTGGGACCGATCGGCGACATGGCGTGCCGGATGGCGCTGCTGCGCGGAGCCCGGCAGGTGATCGGCATCGACCTCGTGCCGGAGCGGCTGGCCCGCGCCCGTGCGCGCGGCGCGGAGGTGCTCGACGTCACCGGGCACGTCGACATCGGCGAGGCCGTACGGGACATGACGCACGGCCGCGGCACCGACGCCGTCATCGACGCCGTCGGCATGGAGGCGCACGGCAACGTCGCCGGGAAGGTCGTGCAGAGCATGGGCGGCATGCTGCCCGGGAAGCTGGCGGAGAAGGCCGTGACCAAGGCCGGAGTGGACCGCCTCTCCGCCTTCCAGCACGCGATCGACATCGTCCGCCGCGGCGGCACGATCTCGCTCTCCGGGCTGTACGGAGGCGCCGCCGACCCGCTCCCGATGATCACGCTCTTCGACAAGCAGATTCAGCTGCGCATGGGACAGGCCAACGTCAAGCGCTGGGTGCCCGACATCCTGCCGCTGCTCTCGGACGAGGACGTGCTCGGCGTGGACGACTTCGCGACCCACCATCTGCCGCTCGCGCAGGCGCCCGAGGCGTACGAGATGTTCCAGAAGAAGGCCGACGGAGCCGTGAAGGTCGTCCTGAAGCCCTGACCAGCCGCAGAGCCTGCACCGGGGTTCCGCGGGTGTACCGCGAGACGGACCCCGTGGGAGGGGCCCCGGAGCCCCGCCCGCGGGGACGGCGGGGACCTCGCGCGGCGACCCGGGAGGACCGCCCGGGCGTCACTTCGTGACGTGCAGGATGTCCAGCACCTCGTCGTCGCTCAGCTGCGGGAAGTCCTCGTACCAGAAGCCGACCGAGCCGAAGGCCGGCGGGACGTACGCGCAGACGATCTCGTCGGCGTCCCCGGACAGCTGCTCCTTGGCCTCCCGCGAGCACACGGGAGCGGCGAGCACCGTGCGCACGGGGCCCGCCTGCCGTACGGCGCGCAGCGCGGCCCGCGCGGTCGAGCCGGTGGCGACGCCGTCGTCGACCACGACGGCCGAGCGCCCGGTGAGGTCGAGCCTGCCGCGGCCGTGCCGGTAGGCCTCCTCACGCCGCCGCAGCTCGCTCTGCTCGCGCTCGGCGATCGGCTCCAGCTCGCGCTCGCTGAGCCCCAAGTGCCCCAGCAGCATGGGGTCGTAGACCGGCGGAGCGTCGCCCGCCACCGCGCCCACGCCCAGCTCCGGCTGGAAGGGTGCGCCGATCTTGCGGGCGACGACCACGTCGAGCGGTGCGCCCAGAGCGCGGGCGATCTCGTCCCCCACGGGCACCCCGCCCCGCGGCAGGGCGAGCACGACGGGATCGCGGAGCCGTCCCTCCTGCTGCTGCGCGGTCAGCTTCTCGGCGAGGGCCCTTCCGCCCTCGCGGCGGTCGCGGAACTGCATGACGGCCGCCTCCCTCCATGCCGGGGAGCTCTGGCGCCCGCGGTACCCGGATGCGCTGGAATTACACAGGACGGCACCACGGAAGTTCCGCTTCCGGCACGGGAATTCCATCGAATCCGACCCCACGAGCGTGCCCTCAGGACTACGGTGTGTGGCTGCGGGGATCGTCATGTGGTGTATGCCGGGGAGGGGCTCCGCAATGGGCATGGAAGCAGTGCCGACGCCTGCTGTGCATGTGCGTGAACTGCTGGCGCGGGCCCGGAATCCGTTCGACGTCTCCGACGCCGTGATCGCGCGGCTCGAGGACGCCATGGTCTGCCATGTCGAGCTGCACGGCTGGCGGCAGCGCAAGGCACCCGCGCCGGCCCTGCGGTGCAGCAGCCACCGCCACGTCTTCCTGCTGTCCGACGGGCAGTTGGTGTCGCTGTGGGAGCTCAGCTACGACAGCGCCGACGACGGAAGCGGCGTCGCCACCGGGGTCCTTCACGAGGTGTACGAGAGCGAAGAGGCGCTCATCCGCTCCGAGCAGCGCGTGCAGCAGGCGCACCGGGCGGCCGTGCGCAGGCCGCGCGGAAGGCCCGGCAGGCGGGACGTCCCCGTCGAGCTTCTGCTGACCGCCGACCATCCCTTCGGCCGCCGCACCTACAGCGAGACGGGCTCCCCCGATCACGCACGCAGGCTGCTGCGCCGTGCCGAGAACGCCGACCGCCCCGGCGAGGAGATCGCCGCCCTGCTGGAGACGGCCCGGGGGCACGAGATCCTTCCGGTGCCCAAGCCGCAGATCCTCGCCCACGAGTGGCAGGTCTGGTGCACGGTGTACGAGCACGCGTTCCTGCTGGCCGACGGCTCCGAGATCAGCCTCTACGAGGTGGAGCACGACCTGTCGGGCACGGGCGCGCTGGTCTGCGAGGTCTACCTGGAGGAGGGCTTCGCCGACCGCGCCGTGAACCGCCTCGTGCGAGACCGCGGCTTCGGCTCCTGAACTCGGTTCACCGGCGCGGCTCCTGAACGTCCGTCTGGGGCTGGGCTCCTGGGGGCAGTTGCCGGCGCGGTTCCTCAACACGGCTCCCGGGCGCGGTTCTTCAGCATCCGTACGTCCGTACGCCCGCCCGTACGGCATGAGTGCCGGAGTGTGCCTCGGTGCGACGCGTTGTGACCCCTTGTGACCTTCTGGGCGCCGACCGTATCGTGGGCGCGCTCCGTAACTTCACTGACGCTCCGTAACTCCCTTGACGGGGTGCCCACTTGACCGGAGGTCCCGCCATGGCCGCTCGCGGACGCCACCGCCGCAACCGCACCGGCACGCTCTCGCGCACGTCGCTCAAGGTCACCGCCGGGGGAGCCGGCGTCGCGTTACCCCTGGTCGGTGCGCAGCTCGTGCATGCCGCTCCGGCCGACACATGGCAGAAGGTCGCCGCGTGCGAGAGCGGCGGCAACTGGCAGATCAACACGGGCAACGGCTTCTTCGGCGGGCTCCAGTTCTCCCAGAGCACCTGGGAGGCGTACGGCGGCACCGCCTACGCGTCCCGCGCTGACCTTGCCACCAAGGACGAGCAGATCGCCGTCGCCGAGAAGGTGCTGGCGGGTCAGGGCCCCAGGGCGTGGCCGAACTGCGGTCCGCGCGGCGGACTTTCGGCCGGCGACGCGCGTCCCCTCTCGGCGCGCGCGAAGAGAGGGAGCGCCGGCGACGAGAAGCGCTCGGCGGAGCCGGCACAGGCCGAACAGGCCGAACAAGCTCAACAGGCCGAGCGGGAACGGGCCGAGCGGACCGAGAGAGCCGAACGGGCAAGAGCCGACCGGTCGAAGAAGGCGACGACGTACGAAGTCGTCAGCGGAGACAGCCTCTCGTCCATCGCCGCTGAGCACGATGTGAAGGGCGGCTGGCCGGGCCTCTACGACCGCAATCGCAAGACCGTGGGAGGCGACCCGGACCTCATCCTCCCCGGGCAGCGGCTGCACTTGAACGGTACGCGGGCGGAGTCCGGCAAGAGGGCCGACGCGAAGGCGAAGAACGGCGCCAAGGCCACGGAGAAGCCCACCACGAAGCCCGGGGCGGAATCCACGCAGAAGTCAGCGGAGAAGTCAGCGGAGAAGTCGGCGGACAAGGTCAAGCCCAAGGCGGGCGCCAACCGTCACGCGGACCGCACGACGCAGCGCAAGGCCGAGGCCCGGGCCCAGGCCCCGGCCCGCAAGCCCTCCTCGCCCGCCGTCTCGGCCCCGGTCGGCGGGGTCAGCCCGAGCACCCCGTACCGCGCGGCGGGCGGCAGTTGGTCCTCCGGTCACCACACCGGTGTGGACTTCCCCGTCCCCACGGGCACCGCCGTGAAGGCCGTCTCCGCCGCCAAGGTGGTCTCGGCGGGCTGGGCGGACGCGTACGGCTACGAGGTGGTGCTGCGCCACCGCGACGGCAGGTACAGCCAGTACGGGCATCTTTCTGCGATCTCCGTGCGGGCCGGGCAGACCGTCAATCCCGGGCAGCGCGTCGGCCGTTCGGGAGCGACGGGCAACGCCACGGGCCCGCACCTGCACTTCGAGATCCGCACCGGCCCCGGATACGGCACGGACATCGACCCGCTCGGCTATCTGCGGGGGCGCGGCGTGCGGTTGTGAGGACTGCGGTCCCGCAGAACACCGCGCATCTGTGAGGTCGGCGAACCTGACACGCGTCCGCGGTCCGCTCGGCCCCTGACCGTACGGCAGCTCACAGATCCTCCTCGGTGTCCAGGTCGACCCGCTGCGGACCGGCAGGACGGACGGGCCGCAGGTCTGGGCCCTCCGCCGCCTCCTCGATGTCCTCGAGGTCCAGGCCGAGTTCCCGGTCGTCGTCCTCGGCGACGTGCACGGCCCGCTCCTCCCCCGACATCCCCTGCGCCGGAGACGTTGTGGAGAAGGTGTCCTGGTTCGCCGCCCGCCACGACAGCGGGTCGTCGCTCAGCTGCCCTGCCTGCTCGTCGGCGGGCTCCTCGGCGGCCTCGTCGCCGATGTCGGGCTCCTCCTCGGACAGCCGCTCGTCCAGGGACTCGCCGGCGACCTGCTCGGCGAAGGTGGTGCCGTAGCTCTCGACGGCCACGGGCTCGTCGCCCGGAACGGGCGCCCGCTGGGGGTCGCTGGCCAGTTCCGCCTCGGGGGATCCGTCGTCCTGGACGTCCGGGATTCCCTCGTCCTCAGGCTCCGCCCCCGGGTCGTGGCCTTCGTCCTCAGTCATGCCACCCGGCGGTACCCGTGTGGTGGTGCGGAAAACGTCCATGCCGGGCCCCTCATCGGGCGGGCGGAGGCCGCCGCCTGCTCCTGCGCCGCAGCACGACGATCAGGTCGGTCAGGGCGAACAGCGACAGGCCCCCACAGATCGCAGTGAGGGTGCGCAGCGAGTCCACGCCCGGCACGTCGCCGGGGCCCGTCTGCGTCATCCAGAACCAGAACAGCCCGGTCGCCGCCAGGAAGACGGGTGTGAAGAGCGCCGCGAAAAACAGGCGGACACCCAGGGCGCTACGGGCCGTGACGGGTTCCGTGCCCGTACGTGACCAGTAGCGCTCGAAGGGCTGCGGCGGCTCGGGGCGCGGCTCCTGGCGCCGTGTACCGGCCCGCTGTCCGGGACGGCGAAGTGTCATCTCTCTCGCCTCTTCCCGTGCTCGGGGTTTCCACTTCCAGTGTCCTCCAGCGCGTACGGCGGCGGGGAGCCGCTGTTCGCGGAGGCCGGAGCGCCGCTCGCCGGGGATGCCTTGGGATACCCCGTTCCGCTCAGATCTCGGCCTCGTGGCACACGCCGCACGTGAGGCGACGCGCGTTCGGTGTGTGCGTGGAGCGGCCCGTACCGGCGGCCTCGTGGACGGTCTGCGGCGCGACATGGGCGTGGTCCAGGCACAGGCCCGCTCCGCATCGGCTGCACACCGCCACGGCGGTCCTCGGCTCCTGCCGTGCATGACACTCGTAGCAGTTCATGACCGGTCTCCCTCCTGCCGCCTGCGGCGACCGGACGGCCCGCCGCGCAGGCGCCCGGGTGCCACCGCCCGCGCCCCGGAAACGGCAGGCGACGCGGAACCGCCCCGACGGCGCAGACCACCGCGACCGGGGACGGCCCGGTGCTCGCCGGTCCACGAGCGCACAACCGGCACGCACGACCGACCCCGGTGCCCCGCGGCGGACGAACGCCCCCGGGAGCAGGAGGCGGAACGCGCACGCCCCCGCGCCCGCATGCGCGCCGGCCCCGTGCCGCACGCACACCGACCCGGAACCGCACCCCCGAACGCACCCCGGAATCCGCCGGGTTGGCCGCCCCGTGCACGGATCGTGCGGCTCACGCCGCACGTACCGTTCCTGTGCAATTCGCACTGAAGGTCTGCCGTTCCCGCGCGCTCGGACACCGAAGAGGGTTACGGTGCCATGCATCCGCGTCGCAGCCCGCGCCGCGGAGTGAGATGAAGCCAACACAGGGGCAGGGCCGCCCAGTTCGTCCCGTTCTCGGGGGGCGTCATCCGGCCGGGGTGGACTTGCCAGGGTGCTATGCCCGGAAACTCACCGCGCCAGCCGACAAGATCCAGCCGCAGAGTTACCGATTCCTTCCAACTGCCCCGCACCTGTCAGTAGCCTCATGAATCGACGGCAAGCCGCCGTGGAGCTGAACGAGCTGGAGACCCGGATGGAACGTCCTGCATGGGCCCCGCAGGGCATAGACCTGACGGTGCCGAGCGTGTCCCGGATGTACGACTACTATCTGGGCGGCTCGCACAATTTCGAGGTGGACAGGGAAGCCGGGAAGCGTGCCATGGAGGCCTGGCCGGGGCTTCCGAAAATCGTCCAGGCGAATCGTGCCTTCATGCGCCGCGCCATCCGCTTTGCGATCGGGGAAGGCGTCACGCAGTTCCTCGACATCGGCTCGGGGATCCCCACCTTCGGAAACGTCCACGAAGTCGCCCTGTCCGCTGAGGCCTCCGCCCGCGTGCTCTACGCCGACAACGACCCCGTCGCCGTCGCCCACAGCCGCGCCGTACTCGAGGACGAGGACCGCGCGGACGTCGTCTCGGCCGACTTCCGCTCCCCGCAGGACATCCTGTGCAGCGCTGAAGTGGAACGGCTGCTGGACCTGGAGCGGCCCGTGGCCGTGCTCCTCGTGGCCGTGCTGCACTTCATCGAGGACAAGGACGATCCCTGGAAGACCGTCAGGGAGATCGGTGACGCTCTCGCACCCGGCAGTCTCCTTGTGGTGTCGCACAGTTCGGCGGACGAAGGCCCGTTGCGCAGCGTCGGCGACGATGTCCGCGACGTGTACAGACAGACGAGCTCACCGCTGATCACGCGCAGCCGCTCGGAGATCAAGCAGTTCTTCGAGGGGTTCGACCTCGTCGAACCGGGGGTGGTGCCGATCCCCCGCTGGCGCCCCGAAGACATGCCGGAGACGGAAGATCCTCTCCTCCTCAGCGGCTACGCAGGGGTGGGGCGCAAGGCGGGAAGCGTCGGGTGAGTTCGGGGCCGCACGAGTCCGAAGGGCTCGAGAACGACGGACTACGGCGCTTCGCGACGATCTGGAGCCGCGCCGTCTACCCGGTGACGCAGACCTCGATGACACGTGCCGAACTGGAGGACTACCTCTACCCGTTGGCCGTGCAGCTGTGCGACGCGCTCCACGCCCAGCCCTTCTCCCCGGCCGTCGGCCGCGAGGTCGGCTCCGCGCTCGTCGACGGCCACTGCACCAGCCCCGACGCGCTGCCGCATCTCCTCGGCGTCATCGACTCCTACCTGGTGCTCTACGGACGCGACCCGGAGAGCTCCGAGCTCCACGTCGACGAGGCACGGGCCCGCTGCTCCCGCCTCCAGCACTCCATCGCCGCCGGCTTCACCCAGGCCCTGCGCGACCGCACGCTCAGCGAGCAGGAGTCCCTCTCCCGGGCCGCCCTGGCCGCCCAGACGGCCGTGGAGGAGGCGCTGCACGCCAGCGAGACACGCTTCCGCGCCGTCTTCAACGGCACCACCATCGGCATCTCCATCGCCGACATGGACGGGCGTATCCGGGACGCCAACGGGGCTCTGGCCCGGATGTTCGGCCGCTCCGAGGAGGAGATGCGCCGGCGCAACGTCAACGAGTGGGTGCATCCGGACGACGCTCCCCATGTCTGGCGCATGCACCGGCAGTTGGTGCGCGGCGAGCGCGATCACTTCCGCGTGGAAAAGCCGTACCACCGGCCCGACGGCACGGTGCTGTGGACGAATCTCACCGTCTCCCTGCTGCGCGACGCCGACGGCGAACCGCGCTACCAGCTCGCGCTGCTGGAGGACATCACCGAACGCCGGCTGCTGCATCTGCGGCTGCGCTACGAGGCGACGCACGACGAGCTGACGGGCCTGCCCAACCGCACCCTCTTCGCCGAGCGGCTCGACCGGCTCCTGTCGGCGAGCAGCGACGTGAAGCGGTTCGGGCTGTGCTATCTCGACATCGACGGCTTCAAGGCCGTCAACGACAGCCTGGGCCACGCCGTCGGCGACCAGCTGCTGATCAACGTCGCCGAGCGGCTCCAGTCCTGCACCGCCGGGTCCGGCCACCTCGTGGCCCGCATCGGCGGCGACGAGTTCGCGGCGCTCGTCACCGATCCCTCAGGCCCGGAGGAGGTCGCCGAGCTGGCCCGCCAGGTGCTCGCGGCCCTGGCGACGCCCATCGGCATCGACGGCCGTGAGCTGTCCGTACGGGCGAGCATCGGCATCGTCGAGGGCCCGAGCGGCGAGCTGCGCCCCGAGGAGGTGATGCGCAGCGCGGACATCACCATGTACCGGGCCAAGGACGCGGGCGGCAACCGCTACGAGCTCGCCGACCCGGACTCCGACGCGCGGGCGATAGACCGGCACAGCCTGACGAACCGGTTGCCGGCGGCACTCGAGCGGGACGAGTTCTTCCTGGAGTACCAGCCGCTGATCCGCATGAGCGACGGCCACGTGGACGGAGCCGAGGCCCTGGTGCGCTGGAAGCACCCCGTGCACGGGCTCCTCGGCCCGGACCGCTTCATCCCGCTCGCCGAACACACCGGTCTCATCGTCCCGTTGGGGCGCTGGGTGATGGAGCAGGCGGTGCGCCAGGCGTGCGCGTGGCACGAGGAGCGCAGCGCCGCGTCGAAGAACGGCAGCAGGAAGGGCAAAGGCAAGAGCAAGGGCAACGGCGGGAGCAAGGCCAACGGCGCACCGGTGGACGACGCCAGGCCGCTGCGGGTCAATGTGAACCTCTCCCCCCGCCAGCTGCACCACCCCGATCTGGTGCCGGACACGGTGGCGGTGCTGGAGGCCGCCGGCATGGCGCCGTCCTCGCTCTGCCTGGAGGTGACGGAGAGCGCGCTGATCGGCGCCGACGAGGACGAGCTGAAGCCGCTGCGCCAACTCGCCGAGCTGGGCGTGGAGATCGCGCTCGACGACTTCGGCACCGGCTACTCGAATCTCGCGAACCTGCGCCGCCTGCCCGCCACCACGCTGAAGCTCGACCGCTCCTTCACGCGCGGCCTGCAACAGCACCCGGCCGACCCGGCGGACGTCACCTTCGTCGAGGGCATCGTCACGCTGGCGCACGCGCTGGGCCTGACGGTGACCGTGGAGGGCGTGGAGACGGAGCACCAGGCGTCGAAACTGCGGGAGTTGGGCTGCGACACCGCTCAGGGCTGGTACTACGCGCGTCCCGGGCCCGCCGCCAGCTTCCAGCAGGGCTTCGCGGTCACGCTGTGAGCCGGACGCGCCGGGTGCCCGGGGCCGGCTCCCGGAGCCGGGCCCGCGCGCGGCGCCCGTACGTACGTCTCACACCCGCGCGTCGAGCCACTGGAGAAGGTCCGTCTGGACCTCGTCGCGGTTGGTCTCGTTGAGGATCTCGTGGCGCGCACCCGCGTACGCCCTCCACCCCAGCTCGCGCAGCCCCAAGTAGCGGAAGTCCTCCAGGAGTTCGTAGACGAGCGTCATGCCCTGGTTGCACGGGTCCTGGTCGCCGACGGCGATGTGCACCGGCAGGTCGCGCGGGATGCGCCCGAGCTGCTCGGGGTCGTTGATCTTCCGGCTGCCGACCACCCAGTCCAGGGAGAGCCCGGCGCTGAAGGCGAAGCCGCAGCGCTCGTCGCCCGCGTAGACGTCGACCTCCGCCTCGTCGCGGGAGAGCCATTCGAACCCGGTGCGGTGGGCGTACGGGTCGTTGAACGAGCTGAACAGATCGGGCACGAAGTCCGAGACGGCGTCACGGCCGCCCTTGTCGATCTCGCCCTCCAGCTGACGGATCGCCGTCTCCGACTCGCAGCCGGGCAGGGAGCGGAAGGTGCCGGAGAGGACGAGCCCGGCCACTCCCTCGCCGTACTCCTGGACGTAGTCGCGGGCCAGTTGGGAGCCCATGCTGTGCCCGAAGAAGACGAAGGGCGTGCCGAGGGGCAGTTCGGCCCGCACGCGGTCGCCGACGGCCTTCAGATCCTCGACGGTCGCCCGCCAGCCGCTCTCGCCGACCACGCCGTATCCGCCGGTCTGCTCGGCGGTCGCGCCGTGGCCGCGGTGGTCGGAGGCGACGACCGCGTAGCCGTACCGGCCGAGGAAGCGGGCGAACCGGTCGTAGCGCTGGGCGTGTTCGGCGGCGCCGTGGGCGATCTGGACCAGGGCACGCGGGGTTCTGCCCGCACCTTCGGCGTCGTCCGGGTGCCAGGTGTAGGTGGCGATCCGGGTGCCGTCCGCTGCCGTCGTGTGGTCCTGCCGTACGCCGCCCACGGTGTCCGCCTCCTCGCATCGCCCGGCTGGTTCGCAGACGGTCACCGTACTGTCCGGTGCGTCCGGCGTGAAGGTCACCGCTCCGGGGTGAGAGCACGTACACGATGTGCCGACCGCCCCGGCCCCTCGATGACGTACTGGCCGTACTCGTCGCACAGTTGACGCCGGATACAGTGAACCGAGCGCACTCGCCTCAGCCGCACGGCGCCCGGCCGGCGGGCTCGCGTGACGCGTGCGCCGCACGCGCCCGCGGCGCGGAGCGCACACAGGTCGCCGGGCTGCGGCACAGCGGCTCCTGTCCGCACAAACCGGCACAGACGCCGACGACCGGCGTCGCATCCTCACGAATCCACTTTGGTTCCGCCCGTGTCGAGTTGCCGCCAATCGGCCGGAATTGCTGACCGCAAGCGGTAACGGTGCTATGCCAGTGGGTAATGCTGTGGGGCGTCCCCGCATGCGCCGGTCCGCTGCCGGTGGCATACGCCCCTTTGCACAAGCCAGTTGAGGTTGCATGAGGGAGGGTTTCGGCCAAAACGCCTGAGCGATCTTGAACCGGCGGTGCGACAGTGGAGGATAATGCGGTCGGCCTATGCCAGGGGCGGGTCAGCTGCCGATGCAAGACCTCCGCCCAACCGGAAGCGGAGCCACCCGCGGAGAAGGGCTCGTCATGGAACGCTACTTCACGGACCGACGCCACGAGGAATTACGAGTGGCGGTCCGGGAGTTCGCGAACACCGAGGTCACACCCCGAATAGCCGAGATGGAGGCCACCCGCACCGCATCCGTCGGACTGTCGCGTCAGATCGCCCGTCAGGGGTGGATCGGCGCCACCGTCCCACCCGGATACGGAGGCATGGGCGTGGGGCACCTCGGCAAGACGGTGGTGATCGAGGAACTGTCCAGGGTGAGCGGCGCGATGGGCGCCATGGTCCAGGCTTCACAGCTCGGCGTCGCGAAGATCATTCACTTCGGCAACGAAGAGCAAAAGAAAACGTGGCTTCCGGCGATTGCCTCTGGCGACTGCCTGCCGACCATCGCCGTGACAGAACCCGACTCCGGAGGCCACGTACTCGGAATGACCTCCTCCGCCGTGCGCGACGGCGACGACTACATCCTCAACGGCAGCAAGGTCTACGTCGGCAACTCACACGTCGGGGACCTCCACGGCGTCGTCGTCCGCACCGGAGAGGGCTCCAAGGGCCTCACCGCCTTCCTCGTCGAGTCCGACACCCCCGGCTTCTCGCTCGGCGCCCAGCGGCCCGCCATGGGCCTGCACGGCTTCAGCTTCGGAGAGCTGGTCTTCGACAACTGCCGTGTCCCGGCGGCCAACCGGCTCGGTGCGGAGGGTGACGGCCTCGCCGTCGCCTACTCCTCGAGCGTTCTCTACGGGCGCGCGAACCTCACCGCCGTCTCCCTCGGCATCCACCAGGCGATCCTGGACGAGACCTCCGCGTTCTGCGGCGAACGGCAGCGCTACGGCGCCCCGTTGGGCGAGCTGGGCTCCATCAAGCTCAAGCTCGGCCAGATGCAGTCGCGGCTGATGACGGCACGTCTGGCCGCGTATCACGCCGTCCATCTGCTCGACCAAGGGCTGCCGTGCGACGCGGAGTTGATGAACGCCAAGCTGGTGAACGTGGAGTACGCCCTGGACTCCGCGCGCGACGCCATGGAGATCCACGCCGCGTGCGGCCTGTTCACCGACCGGCCCGTCGAGCGGTATCTGCGCGACGCCCACCACATCTTCGCTCCCGCCGGGACCTCCGACGTCCAGCGGCTGCGCCTGGGCGAGATCGCCCTCGGCACGGCCAAGGGCTCCTGGTCCGAGCGGCTGAGCGAGCTCGTGCGGCGCGAGCCGGAACCCACCGGCTGACCCCGGCCGATCCCCGGCCCGCCGGCTGACAGCAGTGGATGCCTGCGCGGCCGGCGGGCGCCGGTGGACCCGTCAGGGCCCCTGGTGCTCCCGCCGGTGGATCTGCTCCACGAGGTCCGCGGCCATCGACTTGATGGTCTCCAGCCCCTGCCGTCCCCACGGCCGGGGCTCCTGGTCGACGACGCACACCGTGCCCAGCGCCATGCCCGTACGGTCGATCAGGGGCGCCCCGAGGTAGGAGCGGATGCCGATCTCGTCGACGACGGGGTTCCCCGCGAAGCGCGGGTAGTCGCAGACGTCCTCCAGGACCAGGGCCTTGCGGCGCACGATCACATGCGGGCAGTAGCCGTGGTCGCGCGCCATGACGCGGCCCACGGACTCGCCGGCGTTCGAGGAGGCGTCCAGCTCGACGGCCTGGTCGGAGCCCGGCGCGTACAGTCCGGCGAAGTACTGACGCTCCTCGTCGATGAAGTTGACCATCGCGTACGGGGCGCCCGTGACCCGCGCGAGATGGCGGGCGAAGTCGTCGAACTCGGGGACGGGAGCCTCGCCGAGGCCCAACTCCCTCAGCCGCACGACCCTGTTGGGAGCCTCGGCGTCCTCCGGGGTCAGCAGCAGATGGCTGGTGGGGTCAAACTGCATCGGTGCCATGGGAGCTCCTCGTATTGATCAGATGCTGGACAAGGGAGACGAGAACCTGCGTGCCCGAACTGGCCTGCCGGGCATCGCAGAGCACCACCGGCACATCGGGTTTGAGGTCGATCGCGGCGCGCACTTCGTCCGGCTCGTAGCGGTAGGAGTTGTCGAACTCGTTGACCGCGACGATGAAGCTGATCCCGCGCCGCTCGAAGAAGTCCACTGCCGCGAAGCAGTGTTCGAGGCGCCGGGTGTCGGCGAGCACGACCGCGCCGAGGGCGCCCTCGGACAGCTCGTTCCACATGAACCAGAAGCGCTCCTGGCCGGGGGTGCCGAAGAGGTAGAGCATGTGCGAGGCGCTGAGCGTGATGCGGCCGAAGTCCATGGCCACCGTCGTGGTGGCCTTGTCCTCGACGCCGTCGAGGCTGTCGGTGGCGGCGCTGACCTGGGTCAGCAGCTCCTCCGTACTGAGGGGCTCGATCTCGCTCACCGCGCCCACGAAGGTCGTCTTGCCGACCCCGAAGCCGCCGGCGATGAGGATCTTCAGCGCGGTAGGGAACGGATCGGCACGGCTCGCCTCAGAGTCGTCTACGGAGCCCATCCAGCACCGCCTCCAGCAGGTCTCGATCGGTCGGGTCGTTGCCCAGCGGTGCACGCCCCGGAGCACGCGAAGTGATCGCTCCGCAGTCCACCAGGTCGGACAGCAGCACCTTGGTGACCACTGCGGGCTGGGCTATCTGTGCGGCGATCTCGGCCACCGAGACGGGTCCGCCGCACAGTTTCAGTACATGGCTGTGGTCGGGGCCCAGATAGCTGTGCGGACGGTCGCCGGTGGCCATCACCATCGTCAGCAGGTCGAACTGGGCCGAGGGTTTCGTACGTCCGTTGCTGACCGTGTACGGGCGGATCAGCCGCCCGGCGTCGTCGTCGAGCCACGGCCCTTCTAACGGCTCCTGTCTCATCCGGCCGCCTCAGTGGCCGGCGGGCTGTCGTGCCGGTGTGCCCAGATAGGGACGGACGCTCTTCACCAGCATCGCCATCTCGTATCCGAGGACGGCGGCGTCGGCGTCGCGCCCGGCGAGCACGGCGATGCAGGCCCCCTGCCCGGCGGTCGAGACGAAGAGCAGCGACGTGTCGAGTTCCACGACCACTTGGCGCACCTCACCGCCGTCCCCGAAGCGGACCCCGGCGCTGCGTGCCAGGGAGTACAGCCCGGACGCGAGCGCCGCCATGTGGTCGGCGGTGTCGGTCTCCAGACCGTGTGAGGCCTTGACGAGACCGTCGGATGACAGCAGCAGCGCGCTGCGCGTGTGGGGCACACGCTGGACGAGTCCGGTCAGCAGCCAGGAGAGGTCTGCCGTGTGGCCGATGGGGGCTTCACTCACCATGATCGCGTTCTTCTCCTTCAGGGCGGTAACCGCAGAGCGGGCTGGGACGGGGCCGTGCGGGGCCCGGTCCGTCGGAATCTCGGGGTGGGGCCCGCGGCCTGTGGTGCTGCGTGCGGCCGCGGGGCCGGGGACGTCTGGTCGGCCGTGCCGGTGGGCAGGTGGGAACGCCCGTGCCGGAAGGCGGGGTATCGCGGAAAGCGCACGGGCGGGCCTAGTCGGCAGGGTCGGCGGCGTCGGTGCCCGTGCCGTCGGCCCTGCGGCCGGTGGTGCCGTCGGAGTCGCTCTCGGCGAGGCTGGTGCCGCGCCGGAACGCCGCCATCAGGCTGGGGTCGTGGCCCTGGGCCGCCTCGTCCCAGCCGGCGTCCGCGGACTCACCGCCGCGGGCGGCCGGTGCCTCACGCAGCTCGGGCACGAGGTGCTCCTGACGGCGGCGCTTGGGGAGTTCGGGGCGCTCGCCGTTCATGGCACCGCCGGCCGGTGCGGATCGCCTGGGAAGGGGTGCCTGCGGGTGGGGCTGGGGCTGGGCCTGCGGCCCGCCGTGGGACGGCGCCTGTGCCTGGGTCTGGGGCTGAGGTCGGGTCTGAGGCCGGTACTGGGACTGGGCCTGCGAGTGGGACTGTGCGTGGGCCTGGGAGTGGGAGTTCGCCTCGGGCCGGGAGTGGGCATGCGAGTGCGCCTGTGCCTGGGAGTGTGCGTGCGGCTGCTCCTGGGAGGCGTGCTGGGACCCCGCCGCCTGCGGCGAAGCCTCGTGCCCGGACCGGGGCTGCGCGGGGATCGAGCGCGCCGGCGCGGCGTCCGGCAACGGCTGCTGGTGCGGGTGCTGTTGGCCGCGCTGGTGCGCGTGCTCCGCGCTCTCCGCCCGTGCGCGAGCGGCACGGCCGGCGGCGTTGCCGTTTGCGGCGGCTCCGGCGGCGCCGGACTGTTCGCCCGCACCGGGGTCGTCGCCGAGCACCTCGCGGGGCAGCACGAGCACCGCCTGGATCCCGCCGTAGATGTTGCTCTGAAGCTGTACGACGATGCCGTGCCGCTGGGCGAGCGCCGAGACCACGAACAGGCCGATCCGCCCGTCCTGGAGCAGCTCCCCGACGTCGATGCGCTCGGGGTCGGAGAGCACCGCGTTCATGCGGTTCTGCTCGGCGGCCGGCATTCCGAGCCCGCGGTCCTCCACCTCGATGGCGAGGCCGGCCGTCACGTGCTGCGCGCGCAGCAGCACCTGGGTCTGCGGGGCGGAGAACACCGTGGCGTTCTCGACGAGTTCGGCCAGCAGGTGGATGACGTCGGCGACGGCGTGCCCGCGAAGGGTGCCTTCGATCGGCGGTACGAGCTTGACCCGCGGATACTGCTCGACCTCGGCGATGGAGGATCGCAGCACCTCGGTCATGGTGACGGGGCGGCTCCACTGGCGGCGGGAGACGGCGCCGCCGAGAACGGCGAGGTTCTCCGCGTGCCGGCGGATGCGGGTGGCGAGGTGGTCGACGTGGAAGAGCCCCTTGAGCAGGTCGGGGTCCTCGACCTCGTTCTCCAGCTCGTCCAGGAGCTCGATCTCCCGGTGGACGAGGGACTGGAGCCGCCGGGCGAGGTTGACGAAGACCTCGACCTTCTCCTCGCTGCCGCTGGTGGTGCTGCGTACGAGCGCCACGGCGTCGGTCACGGCCGTCTCGGCCGCGTGCTGCGCGTGGGCGAGTTCGTGGGTCAGGAGCTCGAACGCGTCGGCCTGCGCGCCGGGTTCGGGCAGCGGCGGCTGCTGGCGGGGCCGGGGACGCTCGCCCTGCTCTAGCCTGCTCAGCAGGGCGCGGATCTCGGAGTGTCCGCGTGCCACGGAGCGGCGCAGTACGGTCTGGCGCTCCAGCGCGAGACGGGCCTGCGCGGTGGCGGTGTGGGCCGCCCCGAAGATGACGCCGCAGACGAGTAAGAGCGCGGCACCGAGGATGCTCCAGAGCACGACCCCGTCGTCGCCCTGCACGGACGCAGCCGTGCCGCCCTCGAAGCTCATCACGTACGCGACGACCGCGGCCCCTGCCACGGCGATGACGCAGGCGGGCAGCACGGCGTTGCGCACCATGCGGCGTCTGAGCGCGGCGTCGCCCTGGCTCTGCCGTGCCGGGACGCGGCCGTGCCGCCGCCGGGAGCCGCCCGTGGCGGCCGCCGCTTGAACCGCCGGGGCCTGAACTGCCGCCGCACCGTGCTGGATTGCGCCGTTGGGCCCCGGAGCGGCGACGGGGAGCGGGACGTTCCCGGGGTGGAGGCCCGAGGAGTGTGCGGGAGCGGATGTTCCCCTTCCTGTCTGCACCGCGTGGCTCGGGGGTTCAGGCATCGGATTCCTCGGTTGACTTGAGGTCTGCTGGTGGGCTTCTCGGGAGCACGGGAGCAGTGCGCGTCAGCTCTGTCGCGCCACCGCCACGCTAGTGCTCACAACCACTCATCGCGGACGCAGATGACATATTCGCCACCCTTCGCCAGCTCCTAACGAGTGAAGATCGCAACGCCGTGTGCTCTGGCACGCGTGGGGATCGTAACTCCTTTACGGAGCCCCGCGGTTACTCTTCGCCATCCCCTGGCGGGCCCGGACGGGGCACGAGGCTCGCCGGTCAACTGGCCGCCGGGGTCGCGGAGTTCACCGCGACACCCCCTCTGGCCTGCCAATTCGCCGCTATGGAGGGCGAGTCGGCGTCGTACGGACGTCGCGGAGGCCCGCACCGCCGCGGACGTCATGAACCGATTCACAAGTGGAACCCAACCCGCTGTTTCCCTGTGCGAGATGATCCACGCGAACCGCGCATAAGCGTGCATGCAGGACCGTTGCCGATTCGCTGACGCAGGCATATTCGCTCCGCCGGACCGCTCCGCGGAGCACCGCGTTCAGCCCCGTCGACGGGGCCGGAAGTCATCCCCGTCCGGCACCGCCGGCGCGCCAGGGCGCGCGAACCCATGGACACTCAACGAGTACGGCACAGCACCCTGTGTCACCGCTCTCATCAGCCGGACCAGCCGCCACCCGCCCCATGTCGTATCGTCGGTTCGGGCATCGGCTGTCGCACAGACGAGGAGCATCCGTGAGCCAGCAGTCCACCGAACCGGCCCTGACCGGGGTGCGCAACTTCCGCGACGTCGGCGGAGTACCGACGGCGGACGGCCGGCGGCTGCGGCACGGCGTCCTCTTCCGTAGCGGCCACCTGGCCCATGCCACGGAGGCCGACGCGGAGTTCCTGGGCGGCCTCGGGCTGCACACGGTCTTCGACTTCCGCAACTCCGCCGACCAGGCGCTGGAGGGCCCGGACATCGAGATCCCGGGTGTGCGCAACGTGAACATCCCGCTCTCCGACCCGGCGGACGGCGCGGAGTTCTGGAAGATGGTGCGCGACGGCGAGCTCGACCAGCTGCGCACGGTCCTCGCGGACGGGCAGGGCGCGGCCCGCATGATCGCCTCGTACCGGTCGATGATCAAGAACCGCACCGCGGAGCACAGCCGGATCCTGCACTCCCTCGCGGACGACAGCGTGCCCGCCCTGATGCACTGCGCGGCGGGCAAGGACCGGGCCGGGCTGTCGATCGCGGTGACGCTGATGGCGCTCGGGGTGGAGCAGGAGGCCATCGAGGCGGACTACCTCCAGTCCAACTCGCCGCACCGCCGCTACAAGATGCACCGCGGCGCGAACGGCGGCGTCTCCCCCGAGGTGGCGGAGCTGCTCTCCCCGCTCTTCGACGCGCGTACCGCGTATCTCCACGCCGCCGTCAACACCATCGAGGAGACGTGGGGCGGCGTCGAGGCGTACCTCGCCGAGGGGCTCGGACTGGACGCGGCCACGCGCGGACGGCTTCAGGAGAGGCTGCTGGAGGACGGCTGACGCCAAGGGCCGCGGCGGCCTTCAGCGGTTCGCCGCCGCCTGCTTGATCAGGTTCCGTCCGAACTCCCACATGAGGCCGCCGCCGTCGTGCGCCTCGTCCATGATCTGCTTGAAGGCGCCGACGAAGCGCTCGGCCTCCGCCTCCCCGATCACCAACGGCGGTGTCAGCTTGATGACTTCGAGTTCGTCGCCGGAGACCTGCGTGAGGATGCGGTGCCGCTGGAGCAGCGGGACCACCACCATCTGCGCGAAGAGCCCCTTCCGCGCGGCCTGGAGCATCGTCCAACGTCCGCGCAGGCCCAGCGACTTGGGCCTGCCGAACTCGATGCCGACCATCAGTCCGCGCCCGCGCACCTCGTGCAGCATCTCGTACTCCCCGACGAGCGCCGCGAGTTGTCCGCGCAGCAGATCGCCGATGCGGCGCGCCCGCGCGGTGAGGTCCTCGTTCTCGATCACGGACAGGGTCGCCAGCCCGGCGGCCATCGCCTGGGCATTGGTGCCGAAGCTCGCCGAGTGGATCTGCACGCGGTCCATCGACGAGAAGACCTTCTTGAAGATCCACTCCTTGCCGAGAGTCGCGCCGACCGGTACGTAGCCGCCCGAGAGGGCCTTGGCCACGCACACGATGTCCGGCCGCACGTCCGCCTCGTGCTGGTAGGCGAAGAAGTCGCCCGTGCGGCCCAGGCCCGTCTGCACCTCGTCGACGATGAGCAACGCGCCGTGCCGGTGCAGCAGTTCGCCGGCCGCGGCGAGGTATCCCGGCGGCGTGGGGTGTACGCCCTTGCCCTGGATCGGCTCGACGATGAGGGCCGCGACCTCTCCGCGCCCCAACTCCCGCTCCAGGGCGGCCAGATCGCCCAGCGGCACGGCGGTGTCGGGCAGAAGCGGACCGAACCCGCGCCGGAAGACGGCCTCCCCGTTGACGGACAGCGACCCCGTGGTCAGCCCGTGAAAGGCGTGGTCGCAGTAGAGGATCCGGGGCCGCCCGGTGGCGTACCGGGCGAACTTCAGCGCCGTCTCCACGGCCTCCGTGCCGCTGTTGCCGAAGTAGACCCGCTCCATGCCGGGCGTGAGGGCGAGCAGCCGCTCGGCGAGCAGCCCCGGCAGCGGCGGGCAGTCGAAGCGCGTGAGGTCGGCGAGCTGGGCCTCCAGCACGTCGTGGAGCGCCTGGCGCACGACGGGATGGTGCCGGCCGACTCCCATCACGCCGAACCCGGCGAGCATGTCGAGGTATTCGTGTCCCTCGGCGTCGAAGAGCCGGGCGCCCTCGGCACGTTCGTAGACCTTGTCGAAGCCGATGGTCCGCAGCATCCGCGGCTGCTGGTGGTTCAGATGCCGTGCGTGCAGTTCGTACCGTTCGGCTCCGCGTTCCGCCAGCAGCTCGGTGAGGTCGAAGTCGCCCATCGCCCGGCCCCCTTCTCGGTGTCGGATTCCTCGTTGCGAAGTGCGCGGCTGGCCGCGCCGCCCTCGCGGGGCACGGAGCCGCAGGCGTACGTACGGCTCAGGCGCGTACGGTGTCCCGGGCCGCGCGCAGGGACTCCCGGAGCGAGCCCATCGTCGCCAGCACAGCGGTGGGTTCGTAGCCGCAGTGCGCCATGCAGTTGGCGCAGCGGGGGTCGCGGCCGCGGCCGTACGCTTCCCAGTCGGTCTCCTCGATGAGCTCCTTGTACGTGGGCACGTAGCCGTCGCTCATGAGGTAGCAGGGCCGCTGCCAGCCGAAGAGCGAGTAGTTGGGAATGGCCCACGCCGTGCAGGGGAAGTCCGCCTTGCCTTCCAGGAAGTCGAGGAAGAGCGGGCTGTGATTGAGCCGCCAGCGGCGCCTGTTGCCGCCGGCGAACGCCTTGCGGAACAGTTCACGCGTCTGCTCGACGCCCAGGAAGTGCTCCTGGTCCGGGGCCTTTTCGTAGGCGTAGGCGGGCGAGACCATCATCTCGTCGACCTGGAGCTCGTCGTTGAGGTAGTCCAGCACCTCGATGATGGTCTGAGGCGTATCGGTGTTGAAGAAGGTGGAGTTGGTGGTGACGCGGAAGCCGCGCCGCTTGGCCTCCTTCATCGCCTCCACGGCCTCGTCGAAGACGCCTTCCTTCGCGACGGACTCGTCGTGCCGCTCGCGCAGACCGTCGATGTGCACCGCGAAGGCGAAGTAGCGGGAGGGGGTGAACTCTTCGAGCTTCTTGCGCAGCAGCATGGCGTTGGTGCACAGGAAGACGTACTTCCTCTTCGCCACAAGCTGCCGGACGATCTCCCCGATCTGGGGGTGCATCAGCGGCTCGCCGCCCGCGATGGAGACCATCGGCGCCCCCGACTCCATCACGGCCCCGACGGCCTGCGCGACCGGCATCCGCTGCTTGAGCACCCCCGCCGGGTGCTGGATCTTCCCGCAGCCCTCGCACTTCAGATTGCACGCGAACAGCGGCTCCAGCTCCACGATCAACGGGAACTTC
Source organism: Streptomyces winkii (assembly GCF_032248595.1). Lineage (NCBI taxonomy): Bacteria > Bacillati > Actinomycetota > Actinomycetes > Kitasatosporales > Streptomycetaceae > Streptomyces > Streptomyces winkii. Next base: position 478,114 of record NZ_JASTTH010000004.1, read on the forward strand.
TCGCGGCCTCGCAGCTTCTGCTGGAAGAGATACGTGCCGATTCGGACGGTCTGACGCAGAGGCATGGCCATGACTCGCTCACCTCCGGGGGAGCAGCAAGGATCGGTGCCATTCGAGGAACGCGGGCATGATTCCGCGGAGTACACGGAATGCCGATATTCCACCTCGCAGTGTCCCGAGACGGATCAGTTCATGTCCGGGCGCGTCGACCACCACCCGTACGGCCGCAACGGGGCGCTTGCGCTCCGCGGCCCCGGCCGCCTCGCCGGGGGCGAGCGTCGCGGTGCGGAGCGTGGCGGCGGACTCCATGTCGGCGGCCACGGCGGCCGTCGTCGTGTGCAGTGCGGCGCGCGTGAGTCCGTGCACGATGTGCGAGGACCCGGCCAGCGGCCCGACGTGGACGGTTCCGTGGGGGCGCAGCGCCTCGGCCAGCAGCCGGGTGCCGGTGCACTCGGTGCGGCCCTCGGCGTCCCGGGTCTCGTCGGCGACGACGAGGTCCCCGGGGTGCATGCCGGGCAGCAGCCCGGCGCAGAAGCCCGTCGCCACGACCGCGGTGCTGCCCGGCTCCCGCTCGTCCCGCAGGGCCCGTGCCACCGCGCTGCCCGCCGCCTGCGCTCCCATTCCGGTGCGCAGTACGGTGACCCGCCCGTCCCTCCCGTCAGCTCCGTCCGTCCTGGCCGTGGCGTCGCCGAAGCGCCGCAGCGCGAGCCGTTCGATGCCCAGCGCGCAGGCGATCAGAAGGGGGCCGCGGTGACCGGGGACGGTCATCTCTCTTCCTGCCGCACGGGACCGGCGCCGGTCGCGTGCAGGTACCGGCCGAGTGCGGTGAGCGGGAAGACCTGACGGTAGAGGTGGTAGTTGATGGAGAAGTCCCAGGGGAATCCGGTGCCGGTGAAGTGCGGCTCGTCCCACGAGCCGTCCTCCCGCTGCGTACGGGCGAGCCAGCTGATCCCCTGCTCGACGGCCATCGACTCCCGCTCCCCCGCCGCGAGCAGCGCGAGCAGCGCCCAGCCGGTCTGCGAGGCGGTCGAGGTGCCGCGGCCCGCCCACTCGCGCTCGTGGCCCGGGCGGTAGGAGCGCAGGTCCTCGCCCCAGCCGCCGTCGCCGTTCTGCACGCTCTCCAGCCAGCTGACGGCGCGGCGCACGGCGGGATGGGAGGCGGACAGCCCGGCCGCGATGAGAGCCGGAACCACCGACCCCGTCCCGTAGATGTAGTTGACGCCCCAGCGGCCGAACCAGGCGCCGCTGACCTCCTGTTCGGACAGCAGCCAGACCACGGCCTTGCGCACGCGCGGATCGTCGCGGCGGCCCTCCGCCGAGAGCATCTCCACGACGTGGGCGGTGACGTCGGCGGAAGGCGGGTCGATGACCTCGCCGAAGTCGCAGAAGGGCAGCCGGTTGGGGAAGGCGCTGTCATTGTCGGCGTCGAAGGCGCCCCACGCGCCGTTCCTGGATTGCATGCCGAGGCTCCAGCGAACGGCCCTGCGCACCGCGCGGTCGACGCGCGGCTGGTCGCGGTGGCGTACGCGGCGCAGCGCGAGGACGACCTCGGCGGTGTCGTCCGCGTCGGGGTAGTTGTCGTTCTCGAACTCGAACGCCCAGCCGCCCGGCGCCAGTTGGGGTTTGCGTACGGACCAGTCGCCGGGACGCAGCACCTGCTCGCCGAGCATCCAGTCCGCGGCCTTGAGCAGCGCGGGATGGTCGGGCGGCACGCCCGCGTCGGCGAGCGCGATGGTGGCCAGGCAGGTGTCCCAGACCGGGGACTGGCACGCCTCGACCATCCGCATGGCACCGTCCCGAGCGTGCTCGGAACGCGCGTCCTCGGACTTCCCGTTCCCCGCCTCCCCGTGGCCGCCCTCGTATCTGACGGTGTAGCGGTCCAGGGAGGCCAGCCCGGCACGCATGACCGGGTGGTCCAGGTCGTAGCCGAGGAGGCGCAGCGCGATCAGCGAGTAGACGGCGGGCGGCTGGATGCCTCCCCAGCAGCCGTCGTTCTCCTGCCGCTCGATGATCCACCGGGCGGCGCTGCGCAGCGCGGCGGCCCGCAGCGAGCGGGAGGCGACCTTGCGGTAGGCGTGCAGCGTACGGTCCAGGCGCTGGAAGAAGCCCTCCCAGCTGGCCGCCGGAGCCATCCCGCGCGGGGGGTTGGGGCACGCCGGGTCCCGGTGCAGCTCGTCGAGCGCGAAAGGCGCCGCCCGTACGGGCCGCTTCGCGCACACGACGGTGAGCGGCACGATCGTCTGCCGTGCCCAGCAGCCGAAGTCGTAGATGTTGAGCGGGAACCACTTCGGGAACCAGATCATCTCCGGCGGCATCTCGGGCAGGTCGGCCCAGCGCCACCAGCCGAAGAGCGCCAGCCAGATCCTGGTGAAGACCCGGCTGGAGACGACGCCGCCCTGCTCGCGCACCCACGCCGAGGCCCGCTCCATGTGCGGCGCGTGGGGCGCGTCGCCGGCCAGCCGCAGCGCTACGTACGCCTCGATGGTCGTGGAGAGGTCTCCGGGCCCGCCGTGGAAGGTGGCCCAGGTGCCGTCCGCCCGCTGTTGCGAGCGTACGAAGCGGGCCGCCTCCCGCGTGGTGGTCTCGTCGCGGATTCCGAGGAACTCGCGCAGCAGCAGGTCCTCGGCGTCCATGGTGACGTTGGTCTCCAGGTCGCCCTTCCACCAGCCCGCCTCGTCCTGCCGTGCGAGCAGGTTCTCCACGGCGAGGGCGGCCGTGCGCTCCGCACGGTCGGCGAGGCTCCCGTCGCCTCTCGGCTCGGCGGTGGCCGTCGCCCCGGCGCCGCTGTCCGTCGTCGCTGTCATCTCATTCCCTTCCGGAGGATCCTGCGACGCCGCGAGCGCCGGGGCAGGGTGGTCATCGCTGTCGTACGACGACGAAGTCGGCCAGCGCGACCAGCTGGTCGCGCACGTGGACGGGCATGTCGACCGGTTCGAGGGCGGCGAGGGCCTTGGTGTGCTGCCGCTGCGCCTCCGCCGAGGTCCACTCGCGGCCGCCCGCCTCCTCGATCAGCGCGGCACGCGTGGCGAACTCGGCCTCGTCGAAGTCCTCGAACTCCTCCTGGCTCTTCTTCGCGTCGGTCCTCATCAGGTCGGCCAGGCGCGTGGCCGCCGGGTCGGACGAGGAGAGCGCGGCCACGACGGGCAGCGACTTCTTGCGCTGCCGCAGGTCGCTCCACGCCTGCTTGCCGGTGGCCTCGGGGTCGCCCCAGATGCCCAGCAGGTCGTCGACGGCCTGGAAGGCGAGCCCGAGGTGGTAGCCGTAGGACTCCAGGGCGTCGGCCGTGCGGTCGTCGGCGCCGCCGAGCACGGCTCCGACGGAGACGGCACAGGCCAGCAGCGCGCCGGTCTTGTTGCCCTCCATCTCCAGGCACTCCTCGACCGTGACCTGCTCGCGGTGCTCGTACGAGATGTCCTGCGCCTGACCGTCGATGAGCTTTCGGGTGGCCCGGGTCAGCCGCCGCGTCGCGCGGCCGGCCTCGGCGGTGCCCGGCTCCAGCAGTATTTCGTTGGCGAGGGCGAACAGCGCGTCGCCGACGAGGATCGCCTGGGCGGGGCCGTGCACCTTCCACACGGTGTCGCGGTGGCGGCGCTGCTCGTCGCCGTCCATCAGGTCGTCGTGCAGCAGCGAGAAATTGTGCACGAGCTCGACGGCCACGGCGCCGGGCAGGCCCGTCTCGGGAGCTGCGCCGGTGACCTCGGCCGAGAGCAGCGCGAGCGAAGGGCGTACGGCCTTGCCGCCGTGCGCCTCCGAGGGGCGCCCGGCCTCGTCGATCCAGCCGAAGTGGTAGGCGGCGACGGTGTCCATCGGAGGTGCGAGCCGGCCGATCGCCTCGCGCAGCACGGGAGTGGCGAGCCTGCGCCCACGCTCCAGCAGAGCGCTGACGCTCGTGTTGTCGACGACGGGGTGCTGGTTCGCCGTGGTCACGGGGTCTCCTCTGCGTTCTGTGCGGGGCGTGCGGGCACCGCTGCTCGCGATGCCGGCGCGTGGGGTGCTGCGGATGTACGGGGTGCTGCGTGTGTGGGAGGTTCCGTGCGTGCCGTCCGTCTGCGCTGCCGGGACGTGCCGCCTGTGTCGGCGCTGCTCATGCCACCGCCCTTTCCTGTGGTGCCTGGCACCCGATCATTGTCGTACGGACGGCCCATGACGTTGAGGGCTTCCCTGGCGGCGGTCGTTCCACTCCGTACGGCGCTCTCCATGGTCGCGGGCCAGCCGGTGTCGGTCCAAGCTCCGGCGAGGCAGACGCCGGGCGCGGCGGTGCGGGCGGCGGGGCGCAACCGGCCGACGCCGGGCCGCGGATCGAAGGTGGCGGTGCGCTCCCGGGTGACGAAGAAGTCGACCACGTGCGCGGTCCGGGCGGCGGGCAGCAGCCGGGCGAGCTCCGGCAGATAGCGCTCACGAAGTGCCGCGACGGGCTTGTCGATCTCCGCGTGCGCGGCCGACTGGGAGACCGCGAGGTACTGGCCGCTGCCGAGCCCCGAGGGGCCGGTGCGGTCGAATACCCATTGCACGGGCGATCCGAGCGCGGCGAAGAAGGGGCGCCGCAGCACGCGGCGGTCGTAGATCACATGGAGGTTGAGGATCGGGGAGGTGCCGATCTCCAGCAGTCTGCCGGGCGCGGGCAGCGCTCCCCCGGGCAGCAGACGGTGCGCCTCGTGCTGCGGTACGGCGATGACGACGGCGTCGGCGCGGTGTTCACCGTGATCGCCCCCGGAGGCCTGCCCGTGCTCGGCGGAGACGGTCCACCCGCCGCCCTCCGCCGCGGTCACCGCGCGGGCCCGTGCCTGCGTCAGGGTCCGTACGCCGGCGGCGCGCAGGGCCTTCCGCGCGAGCGTGTCGTGCAGGTGCCCGAGCGGTACGCAGGAGATCCCGATGTCGGCGGCGCCCGGCTCGGAGAGCAGGCCGGTCCGGAAGACCATCGCCGCGAGGCCCAACGAGGCATGCGGGGCACGGGCGTTGAGGGTGGCGGTTCCCACGAGGTCCCAGAGCGCGCGGATCGCGCGGTCGCTCTGGCCCTGCCGGTGCAGCCAGGACGCGAAGTCGACGTCGTCCAGGGCGGGATCGGCCGGGTCGAGCCCGTCCAGCGCGAGCGCCGCACGCCCCACCCGGGCCCTCTCCCCCGGTGTCAGATGCCGGTAGCCGGCCAGGCTCGCGGCCAAGTGCAGTGGTACGGGGAGGGAGTTGCGGCGCAGCCTGCTCAACCGCGGCCGCTCGCGGCCCACATCGAGGACGGGGACGTCGAGGCGTTCTTGCAGCGGCGCGAGCCCGGCCCCGCCGATGCGCTCCAGGAACCAGGTGTAGGCGGTGCAGCAACCCAGGTGCACATGCTGCCCGTTGTCGACAGTCAGCCTCCCGGCCGCCGAATCGCGGCGGAAGGAGAACGCCAGCCCGCCGAGGCGCGGACGCGACTCCAGGAGCGTGGTGGTCACCCCCGCGTCGGCCAGCCGCAGCGCCGCGGTGGTCCCCGCGATGCCCCCGCCGATCACGACGGCGCGGCGCTCCCGGCGGGAGCCGGGACGAGCCGCCCCGGTCTCGTCATGCCCGGTCATGTGCGCACTCTCCGTCTCGCGGCGTACCGGGCGTCGATCCCGGTGAGCCCACGCACCGCGACGTACGCCTTCTGCCTGCTCGGCAGGGAGACGCGCTCGCGCAGCACGGCGTACGGATCGGCGGCGATACGTTCCAGCAGACGGTGGTAGATCCCGGCCATCGCCGCGACGCAGGCACCGGACCTGCGGTCGAGCAGTGGAAGCAGCCGGTAGCCCTGGTCGAACAGGGCGCGGGCGCGCTGGACTTCGTGATGCACCAGCCCGCGGAAGTCGCTGCCGGGCTGTACTTCGCTGCGGAAGTCGGTGGAGCAGCCGAACTTTTCAAGATCCTCCGCGGGCAGATACGTACGTCCGTGATCGGCGTCTTCCCGAAGATCCCTGAGGATATTGGTGAGTTGGAGCGCGAGCCCGAGAGTGTTGGCGTACTCGGAGGCGCGTACCGCGTCGCGCACCCCGGGGAGGGTGCCGAAGACGCCGAGCGAGAGGCGGCCGATCGCACCGGCCACGCACTGGCAGTAGACCTCCAGCTCCTCCCAGCTGCCGTAGGTGGTGCCGCGCACGTCCAGCAGCACGCCGTCGATGAGTTCGTCGAGCCCGCCCATCGGGACGGGATAGCGGCGCGCGGCGTCGCTCAGGGCGACCGCCACCGGGTCCGTGTCGTCCTGCTGGATGGCTCCGTCGCGGATGCGGCCGAGCAGTTCCCGGGTCTCCTCCAGCCTGGCCACCTTGACGGACTCTTCGAGAGGGCCGTCGCCGATGTCGTCGACGCGCCGGGAGAACGCGTAGAGAGCGGACATGGCCCGGCGCTTCCCGGTCGGCAGCAGCCGGATTCCGTAGGCGAAGTTGCGGGCCTGCTGACCCGTGACGGACTCGCAGTAGTCGTACGCGGCGGCCACCGGCGGCGGCACATACGGTACGGGCCGGGCTCTGTCCACGGTCCGCTCACCCCTCTCGTCGCAGGGTTGCGGCCACCTCGCGCAGCAGCCCGCGCGTGGTGGCCCGGGGAGGTCCTGGGAGTACGTCGTATCCGGCACGGCTGATGGCGCGGAGGACGGCCCGTCCACCGCCGGTGAACCCTGCGAGCAGCAGCCGGAGTCGCCCGCGGACGCTGGCCACGAGGGGGTCGCCCGCCGAGAGCAGGTCCCGGGCGCGCTCGGCCTCGTAGGCCAGCAGCGCGCGGACGGATGCGCTGGCCCGCGGTGCGGCGAGGTCCGACTCGGTGACGTGGAAGCGGGCCATGTCTTCGGCGGGGAGGTAGATGCGGTCGCGGCCGAGGTCCTCGGCGACGTCCTGGAGGTGCTCGACGATCTGGAGCGCTGTGCACACGTCGTCGGAGTACCGGATCCGCTCGGGTGTCGCGGCTCCGGTGATGGCGAGGACGAGATGGCCGACGGGGTTGGCCGACAGCTCGCAGTAGCCGAGCAGTTCGGCGTGGTCGGCGTAGCGGCGGACCTTCTGGTCCTGGCGGTTGGCCTCGATGAGGGCGAGGAACGGTTCGGGGGTGAGGTTGCGGCGCCGCACGGTGGGCGCGAGGGCCCGCAGCAGCGGATGGCCCGGGGCGGGACGGCCGTCGTCGAAGAGACCGCGCAGATCGGCCTCGAAGGCGTCGAGCATCGCGAGGCGGTCGGCACCGGGCTCGCTCCCCCATCCGGGGCCGAGGCCCAGGAACTTCGCGTCGAGACCGCCGGGGGCGAGATCGCCGTCGCCGATGTCGTCGACGAGCCGGGCGTAGCCGTAGACGGCCATCAGGTCGTAGCGCCATTCGCGCGGCAGGAATCCGGGCGCCACTGGGAAGTTCTCCCGCGTGGCCTTGGCGAGGACGGCACGCGCATGCGCGTCCGCCTCGGCGCTCACCACGTGCTGCCAGGGGCCATTGCCGTCACATCTCCGTTTCTACACCGCTGGGCGAAAACATCCTATTTCGGACACGCCGCTCCGGCACGGCGGCGGCCTGGGCGCTCACGGCCGCCCGCGGCGGCTCCTCGCGGCGCTCGCGGAACGGGGGCGACCGGCGTACGGAAACGGCAGGTCGCGGCCCGGCGGCAGGCCCGCGGGGCGACAGCCGCGCGTCAGTGCCCGGTTGAGGACGCGGCGGGACCGGCGGGTGTGACCGGCGCGGTGAAACCGGCGATGAGAACGTCGAAGGCGCGCTCGGCCATGGCGTGGACCTCCTCGGACGACAGCTGCGTCAGAACGCCGTCCAGGCAGAGCATCGCCAGCCCGTGCACCGTCGACCAGGCCGTGATCTCCGCGCCCGGACGCCGCTCCGCGGGCATCCGCCCGTGCTCGACGAGGGCGTCCAGGACCTGGATCAGGATCGCGAACGAGCGGGCCTCCCAGCCGCCGTCCTCACGATCGGAGTTCACGGTGCCGTCCACCGGGCTCAGATGGAGCGTGTCGGGACAGAAGGCGACCCGGTAGAGGCCCGACTCGGCGAGAGCGAACGAGAGGTAGCCGTGCCCGAGCGCACGCAGCCGCGCCTCGGCGGCCTCCGGGCCGCTGCCGGGGTCGGTGCCCGTTCGGCTCGCGGCCTCCATGCTGTCGGCCAGGCGCTCCTGGCCCAGCTCCTTGACCGCGTGCAGGAGTTCGGCCTGACCGGCGAAGTGCCGGTAGGCGGCCGTCGGTGAGACGCCGACGCGGCGGGCGGCGGCGCGCAGCACGACGGACTCGGGCCCGCCCTCGCGGGCGAGGTCGGTGGCGGCCTCGATCAGCGCGTTGCGCAGGTCGCCGTGGTGGTAGGCGCCCTTTCCGCCGGCGGCCCGGCCGCCCGTACGGGAGGCGCGCTCCTCCCCCGCGTCCTCCCCGTTCTTCGCCGCGCGGTCCGCGCCCGTTCCGCCGGTCTCCATGTCCGTCATGCTTTCATCCTGCCCGATGTTGACAGCATTAACATCCGCTGCCACAGTCTATGTTGACGCCGTAAACATCGGCGCGGACGCCTCATGGGGGGACGAAGACAGTGCTACGACGAATCGCGGAGCTGGCCCTGCGCCGGCCACGGGCCCTGCTCGTACTCAGCCTGATCGCAGTGGTGGCCATGGGAGCCATCGGCTTCGGCGCCTTCGGCAAGCTCCAGGCCGGAGGGTTCGAGGATCCCGACGCGCCTTCGAGCCGCGCGCAGACGCTCATCGCGGACAAGTTCGGCGGCGAGGACAACCTCGTGCTGCTGGTACGGGCGGACGACGGGGACCTGAACACCTCAGCCGCGCGCGAGGCCGGCCGGAAGCTCACGAAGGATCTGAAGCAGGAGCCGCAGATCTCCCGGGTCTCCTCGTACTGGGACGCCGGGGGCTCGGCACTGACCTCCCGTGACGGCTCGCAGGCGCTCGTACTGGCGCACGTGCGGGGCGACAGCACCGACGTCGCCGAGCACGCCAGGGAGGTCACCGACAAGTGGAGCGGTGACCAGGGTCCGGTCGACGTGCGGGCGGGCGGCGGCGCCGCGCTGAACAACGACATCTCCGAACAGGTCTCGGCGGATCTGGCGATAGCCGAGTCGATCGCCGTGCCCCTGACGCTCGTTCTGCTCGTCATCGCCTTCGGCAGCTTCGTGGCGGCGCTGCTGCCGCTCGCGATCGGGCTGATCGCGACCCTCGGCACCTTCGCCGAGCTGTTCGTCCTCGGCAGCCTCACCGACGTCTCGGTCTTCTCCATCAACCTCACCACCGCGCTCGGACTCGGGCTCGGCATCGACTACGGGCTGCTCATCGTCAGCCGCTTCCGTGAACGGCTCTCCGCGGGGGACGAGGTCGGGGACGCGCTGCGTACGACCGTGGCGACGGCCGGACGCACGATCGCCTTCTCGGCGGCCACCGTGGTCGCGGCGCTGTCGGCGCTGCTGCTGTTCCCGCCGTTCTTCCTGCGGTCGTTCGCGTACGCCGGGATCGGGGTCGTCGCCATCGCGGCGATCGCGGCGCTGATCGTCGTGCCGGCGCTGCTGGCGGTGCTCGGTCACCGCGTCAACAAGGGGCGGCTGCCCTGGGCCGATGCCGTACGGCGCCCGGACGCGCCGATGTGGGGCACGGTCGCTCGTACGGTCATGCGCCGGCCCGTGCTCACCGCGCTGCCGGTGCTGGCCGTGCTGCTGCTCGCCGCGAGCCCGCTGCTGGGCGCCCGTTTCGGGATGCCGGACGAGCGCGTGCTGCCCGAGGACGCGCAGAGCCGGCAGGTCAGCACCGCGCTGGAGAAGGACTTCCCCGGCAGCTCCACCGAGGGCCTCCAGATCGTCACCACCGCCGGAGTGCCCGCGGACGAACTCGACTCCTACGCGAAGCACCTCTCACGCCTCGACGGCGTGGCCCGCGTCCAGGCGAGCAGCGGCGTCTACACCGACGGGAAGTCCGCGCCGGCCGGCCGCGCGCAACTGGCGCTCGGCAAGCCCGACGCGCAACTGCTCACCGTCACGCCGGAGTCGGGCACCGGAAGCGCGGAGCGGCAGGACGTCGTGCACAGCGTCCGCGACGTGCCGGCTCCCGGCGGCGGCGAGGCACTGGTGGGCGGGCGCGACGCGCAGCTCGTGGACACCAAGGCGTCGATCGGCGACCGGCTTCCGGGTGCCGTCGGCATGGTCGTCGGCACGACCTTCGTGCTGCTCTTCCTCTTCACCGGCAGCGTCGTCCAGCCGCTGCGGGCGCTCGTACTCAACGCGGTGAGCCTGACGGCGTCGATCGGCGCGATGGTGTGGATCTTCCAGGAGGGACACCTCTCGTCGGTCCTGGGCTTCACCGAGATGCCCATGGACACCTCGATGACGGTCCTGATGTTCTGCATCGTCTTCGGGCTCTCCATGGACTACGAGGTCTTCGTCACCAGCCGCATCAAGGAGCTGCACGACGCCGGCGAGGCCAACGCGACGGCCGTCACCCGCGGGCTCTCGCGCACCGGGCGCATCGTGACGATGGCGGCGGGGCTGCTGGCCGTGAGCTTCTTCGCCTTCGCGACCAGCGAGATCAGCTTCCTCCAGATGTTCGGCCTGGGCAGCGGGCTGGCGATCCTCATCGACGCGGTCGCCGTGCGGGGAGTGCTCGTGCCCGCCGCGATGCGGCTGCTGGGACGCGGTGCCTGGTACGCGCCGCGCGTGCTGCGGAAGCTGCACGGCAAGGTCGGACTGGACGAGTCGGCCGCGCCGGTCGCGGGGGCCCGGACGCCGGCACGGTCGAGCCTGGACCCGCAGCCGGGGCAGGAGATGGAACAGGCCGGGGAAACCACGGGAGCCGGGGTCTGACGAGGGCCTCAGCGGTCCGTCGCCCCGCGCCTCGGTCCGGGGCCCCGCCACGGAAGACAGCGGCTGATCCGGTACGGAACCGGATCAGCCGCTGCTGTGTTCTGCGCGTACGGGCTGGCAACTCCGTACGGGCCCGCGGACCTACTTGCCCGTGAACTTCTCGTACTCCTTGAGCACTTCCTCCGTCGGGCCGTCGTGCACGAGCTCGCCCTTCTCCAGCCACAGCGTCCGCTCGCACGTGTCGCGGATCGACTTGTTGTTGTGGCTGACGAGGAAGACCGTGCCGGCCTCCTCACGCAGCTCGCGGACGCGCTGCTCCGAGCGCCGCTGGAACTTCTTGTCGCCCGTCGCCAGCGCCTCGTCGATCATCAGCACGTCGTGGTCCTTGGCGGCGGCGATGGAGAACCGCAGCCGGGCCGACATGCCGGACGAGTACGTGCGCATCGGCAGCGTGATGAAGTCGCCCTTCTCGTTGATGCCGGAGAAGTCGACGATCCCCTGGTAGCGCTCGGCGACCTCGTCGCGCGACATCCCCATCGCCAGTCCGCCGAGCACGACGTTCCGCTCGCCCGTCAGGTCGTTCATCAGCGCGGCGTTGACTCCGAGCAGCGACGGCTGGCCGTTGGTGTAGACGCGCCCGCTCTCGGGGGGCAGCAGGCCCGCGATGGCACGCAGCAGCGTCGACTTGCCCGAGCCGTTGGAGCCGATCAGGCCGACGGCCTGGCCGCGGTACGCGGTGAAGCTGACGCCCCTGACCGCGTGCACCTCGCGGACGCTGCCGCCGCCCGGCTTGCGGCGGATGATCCGGCTCAGCGCCGCGGTGGCGCTGCCCTTGCCCCGCGCGCCGCCGTAGACGCGGTAGACGATGTGCAGATCCTCGGCGATGACGGTGGGAACCCAGGGTTCCTGGTGAGCAGGGGCCGCCTGCTGCTGGACCGTCTTCGTCTCCTCCTGGGTCTCCTCAGCCACGGCCATAACGCTCCTCCGACTTCCAGAAGAAAACAAATCCGCCGATGCCGATCAGCAGCCCCCAGCCCAGCGCCAGCGACCACACGTGGGGCGGAAGGTCCGCCGGGGTGTATCCGTCGATGAACGAGAAGCGCATGAGGTCCATGTACACGGCCGCCGGATTGGCCTGGATGATGTCCACCAGCCATCCCTGCGCGTGCGCCCGGCCGCGCAGCATGGGCTCCAGCGGGAACATCACGCCGGACCCGTACATCCACGTACGCAGTACGAAGGGCATGAGCTGAGCCAGGTCGGGGGTCTTGCTGCCCAGCCGGGCCATGATCAGTGCCATGCCGGTGTTGAAGAGGAACTGGCAGGCCAGCGTGGGAAAGATCAGCAGCCAGGACCACGTGGGCAGATGCCCGAATCCGATGAGGATGGCGACCAGCACGATCATCGAGTACAGCAGCTGCTGGAGCTGCTGCAACGAGATCGAGATCGGCAGCGAGGCGCGCGGGAAGTGCAGCGCGCGCACCAGGCCGAGGTTGCCGGAGATCGCACGGACCCCGTTGAGGACGGAGGTCTGCGTGAACGTGAAGACGAAGACGCCGGTGACCAGGAACGGGATGTAGTTCTGGTGGCCGCCCGGCGTGCCGTTCCTGCCGCCCAGCAGGAGCCCGAAGATGAAGTAGTAGACGGTGGCGTTCAGCAGCGGCGTCGCCACCTGCCACAGCTGCCCCAGCTTCGCCTGGCTGTACTGGGCGGTGAGTTTCGCCCGCGAGAAGGCGAGGATGAAGTGGCGCCGCTCCCACAGCTGCCTCACGTACTCCGCCAGCGAGGGGCGCGCCCCGCTCACCGACAGGCCGTACTTCGCAGCGAGCTCGGCCGGGGACAGACGGTCGTCCGGTGTGGGCGGGGGCTTCACGCCCACCGCACCACCGTGCGTTGTCTCGGTCACGTTGGAAACTTTCGTCCTTACGCGCGCAGGTGAACTGGAGGAAATGGTGGTGCTGAGAACGAGCTTGTCAGATCACGGGCGGGCGACCTAGTCGGGTCAGCCGCCACACCGTACGCCACCGCATCGGTCGGCGGCCGCCGCACGGTCGGGTCCACCCCTCCCGGAATCCGCCGAGCCACGCGCGCAGCGCCGGCCGCGAGGGGCGGCGGGCCAGCGTGAGCGCCAGCCATACGCCGAGGTAGACGGGGATGAGCGGGGCGGGCAGGTTCCGCCGGGCCAGCCAGACGCGGTTGCGGGCGACCATGCGGTGGTAGACCGCGTGCCTGCTGGGGGCGGTGGTGGGGTGGTGCAGCACCATGTCGGCGCGGTAGTCGATCGACCAGCCCGCATCCAGGGCCCGCCAGGCCAGATCCGTCTCCTCGTGGGCGTAGAAGAACTCGTCCGGCAGTCCGCCGACTTCGGCGATGACCTTCGTACGGACGGCGTTGGCGCCGCCCAGGAACGTGGTCACCCGGGAGGAGCGCATCGGGTCCGCGGCCCGCAGCCTGGGCACATGCCGGCGCTGGGTCTCGCCGGTGTCCGGGTCGGCGATGCGGAAGCTGATGATGCCCAGCGACGGGTCGGCGGTGAAGGCCTCCCGGACGAGCTCGGCGGTGCCGGTGTCCGGCAGCAGCCCGTCGTCGTCCAGGAAGAGCAGGGCGTCGACCTCGGCGCCGGACGGGCCGAACGCCTCGATGCCGACGTTGCGGCCTCCGGGGATGCCGAGGTTTTCCGGAAGCTCGACCGTCCGTACACCTTCCGGCAACTCGGGCAGCGGCGCCCCGTTACCCACCACGACGGTCTCGATCTGCTCGCCGTCCTGCTTCGCGACGGAGTCGAGCAGCGCACGGAGCTCCTCGGGGCGGTTGCCCATCGTCAGGATGACGGCACCGAGCCTCGGGGTCGGCACGGAGCGCTCCGGGCTCTGCTGCGGCATGGTGGCTCCCTCCGTCACTTGAGCCTGCTGGAGGCGAGGATGGACACCAGGTGCAGCAGCGTCTGGACGACGGCGATGCCCGCGAGCACGGCGACACCGAGCCTGGTGAAGAAGAGGTCCCCTCTGATCTCGTCCACGACCGCCAGGACCAGGATCAGCAGCGAGGCCTCGATCCCGAGTATCAGCCGGTGGAACTTCAGCGCCGCGGCCGCCTTGCGGGCCAGCGCCACACCGGACGCACGCGGCTCGCTCGCGGCCTCCTTCACGGGCGGCAGCCCGCCCTGGTGGCGGGCCACACCGACCAGGTCGGTCTCGGCCTTGATCAGTACGGCGCCGAGCGCGGCGAGCGTGCCCAGGAAGGCCCACAGCCAGTCGATGCGGCCCCCGCTCCACAGGTCGGCGGCGCGCAGGCCGAAGCCCAGCAGCACGGCGGCGTCGCACAGGTAGGCGCCGACCCGGTCCAGGTACACGCCGCCGAGCGAGTACTGCTGCTTCCAGCGGGCCAGCTCGCCGTCCACGCAGTCGAGCAGCAGGTAGAGCTGGACCGCGATCACGCCGAGCACCGCCCCGCCGGCCCCCGGCACCAGCAGGGCCGGGGCGGCGAGGACACCCGCGACTGTCATCAGGTAGGTCAACTGGTTGGGCGTGACCCGTGTGTTCACCAGATGCCGGTCGATGCGCAGGGAGACCTCGCGCATGTAGAGCCGCCCGGCCCAGTGCTCACCGCTGCGCCGGTCCTTCACGCCCTCGGGGTGAACGACCGGGCGGAGTTCAGCTACTGATGGCTTGTGCATAGTCGCGGTAAGCGTCCCTGATCTGGTCGGCGGACAGGTCGAGATGTTCGAGAATGGTGTACCGCCCGGGGCGGGTATCCGGGGCGTATTCGACCACTTTCACGAACTCGTCCTCGTCGAAGCCGATTTCGTGCGGCAATACGGGAAGCCCGTGGCGCTGAAGCACCTTGACCATCAGCATCGACATCTCCCGGTCGCCGCGCAGGAACGTGGCGAACGCCGCCCCGAGACCGCACTGTTCGCCGTGGCTGGCCGCGCGCTTGGGGTAGAGCAGGTCGAAGGCGTGGTTGATCTCGTGGCAGGCGCCGGACGCCGGGCGGCTGTCGCCCGCGACCGACATCGAGATGCCGGTCATCACCAGCCCTTCGGCGAGCACTTGGAGGAATGCGTCGTCGCCGACGCCGCCCGGGTGCCGCAGCACCGCCTCTCCGGCCTGGCGGGCCATGGCCGCGGCGAGGCCGTCGATGTCCTCGCCCCGCACGGTGTGGGCGAGTTCCCAGTCCCGTACGGCGGAGATGTTGGAGATGGCGTCACCGATCCCGGAGCGTACGAACCGGGCCGGGGCCTCCCTGATGACGTCGAGGTCGATGACGACGGCGATCGGGTTGGGCACGCCGTACGAGCCGCGGCCCGCGTCGTTGTCGAGGGTGGCGACCGGCGAACACAGGCCGTCGTGGCTGAGGTTGGTGGCGACGGCCACCAGCGGCAGGCCGATGCGCGCCGCCGCGAACTTCGCACAGTCGATGATCTTGCCGCCGCCCAGGCCCACGACGGCGTCGTAGCGCCCGGACTTCATGGAGTCGGCGAGCTTGATGGCGTCGTCGATGGTGCCGCCGCCGACCTCGTACCAGTCCGCGCTGGGAAGGGCGGGGGCGAAGCGCTCGCGCAGAGCCGCGCCCGAGCCACCGCTGATGGCGAAGGCGAGCTTCCCGTTGGAGGAGATCCGCTGATCGGCCAGCAGGCCCGCCAGGTCGTCCAGGGCGCCGCGGCTGATGTCGACGACGACGGGCGACGGAATGAGGCGGGTCAGTACCGGCATGCGATCTCCCTGCCCTTGGCGAGGTCGTCGTGGTTGTCGATCTCGACCCACTGCACGTCGCCGATCGGTGCGACGTCGACCTTGAAGCCGCGGTTGACCAGCTCCTGGTAGCCGTCCTCGTAGTAGAGCTGCGGGTCGCGCTCGAAGGTGGCCTTCAGGGCGTCGGCCAACTCCTCGGCGGCCTCCGGCTCGATGAGGGTGAGACCGATGTACTCGCCGCTGGCGACGGCCGGGTCCATCAGCTTGGTGATCTGCTGGACGCCCTTCTCGGGGTCGGTGACGACCTTCATCTCCTCCTCGTCCAGGTGCTTGACCGTGTCGAGGGCGAGGATGATCTTCTGGCCGCCGCCGCGGGCGTCGAGGAGCGTCTTCTCGACGGAGACGGGGTGGACGGTGTCGCCGTTGGCGAGCAGCGCGCCCTGCTTGATGACCTCGCGCGCGCACCACAGCGAGTACGCGTTGTTCCACTCCTCGGCCTTGTCGTTGTCGACGAGGGTGAGCTTGACGCCGTGCTTCTCCTCCAGCGCCTCCTTGCGCTCGTACACGGCCTCCTTGCGGTAGCCGACCACCACGGCGACGTCGGTGAGGCCCACGGCTGCGAAGTTGGCGAGGGCGATGTCGAGGACGGTCTGGGACTCCTCGTCACCTTCGGGGCCCACCGGCACGAGGGCCTTCGGGAGGGTGTCGGTGTAGGGGCGCAGACGCCGTCCGGCGCCGGCGGC
Source organism: Streptomyces winkii (assembly GCF_032248595.1). Classification (NCBI taxonomy): domain Bacteria; kingdom Bacillati; phylum Actinomycetota; class Actinomycetes; order Kitasatosporales; family Streptomycetaceae; genus Streptomyces; species Streptomyces winkii. The sequence continues at coordinate 494,321 of NZ_JASTTH010000004.1, forward strand.
CAGCACGAGGCCGATCATGCGGGTTCTCCTGTTTCGTCGTGTACGGCGGGTGCTTTGGAGGACACCCAGAATCGGATGCTCTCGACGAGCACCACTGCCGCGATGGCCACGGCGAGCGTGGTCAGCGCGATGGTGAAACCTTGGCCCCGGTCCGCCTGGCCGGGGCCGCTGCCTGCGCCTGACACCCACAGAGCGGAGGCGATGGCGACGACCAGGGCCCGACCTTCGTGACCCCCGGTCGCACGGACAAGCCAGTGCGGAGGCGCGCCGGTGCCGCCGCGGATGCGGTACACCGTGTCGTAGTGATGGTAGGCGACCGCCGCCACCAGCCCGAAAGCGGCGGGCAGTGCGCCGTTCACGCCTGATTCTCCCGCACGTACCGCGAGGACGAGCACGAGCACGTATTCAGCGGTACGGAAGAAGGGCGGTGCGAGCCAGTCGAGCGCGCCCCGCAGCGGGTCCGCGACGGCGAACCCGGAGGCCGACGCGTAGACGAGGGCGGCGATGCAGGGCCAGACGCTGCCCGGCGGTGTCCACAGGGCGGTGGCGAGGAGCACGACCGTGCCGGCGAACGCGACGGCGGGCGCCCCGAATGCGGGCAGGCGCAGGCCCGTACGGAGGGCCAGGTCCGCGCAACTCCCGGCGAGCGGGCCGCTGTCGGCGAGGTCCGCGAGGGCTCGGGCCGCGCGGTCGGTGCGGTGCGCCTTCCTGGTCAGGGAGCGCAGCACACGGCCGGCGGTGGTGTAGCAGGCAGCGAGGGCGCAGCCGACGAGGAGGACGACGAAGGTGATGCGGGGCGTGGTGCAGGCGGTCAGCAGCGCGATGAGCGCCCAGCGTTCGCCGATCGGGAGCACGATCATGCGGCGCAGCCACACCGTCCAGCCGACGCTGTCGAGCCTGGTCGAAAGGGCCGCGGTGGGGCTGGTGTTGGCGGCCGCGTCGTGATTGGCCTCGTTGAAGGAGAAGTCGACGACGTGGCGCACGGTCTGAAGCACCATCGCGCCCAGCGCGAGCCCCCATACGTCGTCGCCGCCGCGCGAGGCGCCGAGGGCGAGGCCGGCGTAGTAGGCGTACTCCTTGGCGCGGTCGAAGGTGGCGTCGAGCCAGGCGCCGAGGGTCGAGTACTGAAGGTCGTAGCGGGCGAGTTGACCGTCGGTGGCGTCGAGGACGAACGAGGCGATCAGCAGTACACCGGCGGCGACGAAGCCCCCGCGCGTGCCGGTCGCGGCGCACGCGGCGGCGATCAGCGCGGTGACGAGGGAGGCGGTCGTGACCTGGTTCGGGGTGAGACCGCGGCGGGCGCACCAGCGGGCGATGTAGCGCGAGTACGGGCTGACGCAGAAGGTGGTGAAGAAGCCGTCGCGGGACTTGACCGCGTTGTGCAGGCGCTCCGCCTCGTCGTCGACGGCGTCGACGGCGCCGCGCGCGGCGGCACGCGCCTGGTCGTCCATGGGCACGGACGCGACCAGGAGCCCCAACTCCGGGCGGTGCACGTCGATGTCGTCCGACGCGAGGGCGTCGGCGACGGCGTCCGGCAGGGTGCGCGCGGGCATGGTGACGGCCACGTCGTCATCGGCGGCGCGGCCGGCGGAGTCGATCGGACGAGCCGTGCTCGCGGACTGTGCCTGGTGCAGGGCTCGCGTGAGCGCGCCGCGGGCCTCTGCCTGCACGGCGAGGGCTCCGGGGACCGCGCCCGCCGCGAAGCGGGGGTCGGTCAGTGCGAGGCGGAGACTGTGGACGTGGCCGACGAAGTGCGGGTCGACGAGCGCGATGCGCGCTCCGGCGGGGGCGGCGGCCACCTCCGCCGGGACCATGCCGGTGTCCGCGGCGACGCGCACGACGAACCCCAGCGACCGCAGGTCGCCCTCCAGGGACGATCCCGCGACCGGCGGACCGGTGAGGATGGCGGTCGGCAGCGAACTCACTCCTTGGACGCTTCGCACGGCGCGTGTTCCGGCCTGGGGACGGCCGGACGGCGGGCAGGGTGCGCCGTGGCCCGTCGGGTGCGGGCGGCGCGTCGGCAGAGGCTATCGGATCGAACGGCCGGTCTTTCATCGCACGTTCACCGGGCCGGTGTTGCGCTGCCGCGGAACAGCATGGTCGATCTTGGACGGTGCGACAAATGCGGGTGCCCGCGCCGGCGCCGGCGCTCCCCGGAAGCGGTGCCGGAGCCGATTCGAACCGGCTGAAAACCTCGGGAACCCGTACGAATCGACAAGGGGGAGGGTGCCTACGCGACCTCGTTCGGGTGGTGCCCCCACGGGGCCGGTCGCCACCACCCGCTCCGGCGGGCGGCGGGCGGGCTCTCGCGGCACGGACCGGCCCGCGAGGCGCCGGATAGGCTGCGGCCCATGACGTGGTTGATCACAGGTGGGGCGGGCTACATCGGGGCGCATGTCGCGCGGACGATGGCGGAGGCCGGTGAGCGGGTGGTCGTCCTGGACGACCTCTCGGCGGGGGTGCCCGAGCGTCTGGAGGGGATGCCGGGGGCGGCGGCGCAGCCCGCCCTGGTGCGGGGCTCGGTCCTCGACCGGGCGCTGCTGGACCGTACGTTGGCCGAGCACGGGGTCACCGGCGTGGTGCACCTCGCCGCCCGCAAGCAGGTCGGGGAGTCGGTCGAGCAGCCCCTGCGCTACTACCGGGAGAACGTGCACGGGCTGACGGTGCTGCTGGAGGCGGTCGTGGCGGCGGGCGTGCGCCGCTTCGTCTTCTCGTCCTCCGCCGCGGTCTACGGCACCCCGGACGTCGACCTCGTCACGGAGGAGACGCCCTGCGTGCCGGTGAATCCCTACGGTGAGACGAAGCTCACCGGCGAGTGGCTGGTGCGCGCCACGGGCCGCGCCTCCGGAATCGCCACGGCCTGTCTGCGCTACTTCAACGTCGCGGGCACCGCCGAGCCGCGCCTCGCGGACACCGGGGTCTTCAACATCGTCCCGATGTTCTTCGACGCCCTCACGCGCGGCGAGGCCCCGCTGATCTTCGGTGACGACTATCCGACGCCGGACGGCACCTGCGTGCGCGACTACATCCACGTAAAGGATCTGGCGGAGGCGCATCTGGCCGCCGCCCGGCGGCTCTCGGGGCCCGCGGGCGACGCCGGCCGCGATCTCACCGTCAACATCGGCACGGGCGAGGGCCTGTCCGTACGGGAGATGGCAGCGCTGGTCGCGGAGATCACGGGCAAGCGCGAGCCCGCCGCGAAGGTCGCCCCGAGGCGGCCGGGAGACCCGGCGCGTGTGGTCGCCTCGGCAGAGCTCGCGGAGAAGGAGCTGGGCTGGACGGCCCGGCACAGCGTGCGCGACATGATCACCTCGGCCTGGGAGGGCTGGTGCCTGCGGCATCCCGAAGCGCGGTGACCCCGGGTGACGGAACACGGCACCGGCGGACAGTGACGGAACACGGCGGACGGTGACAGCACGCGGCGCACACCGGCCGTGCCCGGCGCGCGCCCGGCGCCCGTCCGCCCTTGGCACAGACGGAAATCCCAGGTCACAGCACATGACAACGGTGTTCAGCGTCGCGTTGCACCTGCCCGTCCGGCGTAGTTGACTTGCGATCGACAGGCGCGCGGCGCACAGGACGAAGGACGCGGAGGCTCGCAGCGATGGGCGCTGGGCACGCTCACGGAGGGCCCGCTCCGGCAGCAGGCGGTACGGCAGCGGCGGCGTACCGCAAGCGGCTTCGTGTCGCGCTCTTCATCACGCTCGGTGTCCTGGTCACGCAGATCGCCGGCGGGCTGCTCGCCGATTCGCTCGCGCTGCTCGCGGACGCGGGCCACATGGCCACCGACTCGCTCGGGCTCGGCATGGCGCTGCTCGCGATCCACTTCGCCAACAAGCCGCCGAGCGAGCGGCGCACCTTCGGCCTCGCCCGCGCGGAGATCCTCGCGGCGCTCGCCAACTGCCTCCTGCTGCTGGGCGTCGGCAGCTACATCCTCTTCGAGTCCGTCGAGCGGTTCATCGAACCGGCGGGGACGAACGGTGCGCTCACGGCGCTCTTCGGCGCCATCGGCCTCGTGGCGAACGTCGTCTCGCTCTCGCTGCTGCTGCGCGGCCAGCGCGAGAGCCTCAACGTGCGCGGCGCGTTCCTGGAGGTGCTGGCGGACGCACTGGGTTCGCTGGCCGTGCTGATCTCGGCGCTGATCGTCGCGACGACGGGCTGGCAGGCGGCGGACCCGGTGGCCTCGCTCGTCATCGGCGCGATGATCGTCCCGCGGACGCTCAAGCTGGCCCGCGAGGCGCTCGACGTGCTGCTGGAGTCGGCTCCGCGCGACGTGGACATGGCCGAGGTGCGCGAGCACATCCTCGCCGTGGACGGCGTGGTCGGGCTGCACGATCTGCATGTGTGGACGATCACTTCCGGCATGCCGGTTCTCTCGGCCCACGTGGTCGTCACACAGCAGATGCTGGACTCCGTGGGGCAGGAGCGGGTGCTGCACGACCTCCAGCTCTGCCTCGGTGACCACTTCGACGTCGAGCACTGCACGTTCCAGCTGGAGCCGCGCGGACATGCGGCCCACGAAGCGAAGTTGTGCCACTGATCTGCGGCAGACTGGGGCGTTGCCGGCCGACGGACGACGGACAGCCCCGATAGAAGGATCAACATGGCGAACAGCGCAGCGGCACCGATCATGCTCGAACTGGTCGACGAGGACGGGACCACGATCGGTACGGCGGAGAAGGTCTCCGCGCATGTGGCTCCCGGCCGGCTGCACCGCGCGTTCTCCGTCTTCCTCTTCGACGAATCGGGCCGTCTGCTGCTTCAGCGCCGTGCGCTCGGCAAGTACCACTCCCCCGGCGTGTGGTCCAACACCTGCTGCGGGCATCCGTTTCCGGGCGAGGCGCCCTTCGCGGCGGCGGCGCGGCGCGTGAGCGAGGAGCTGGGCGTGGCGCCGTTCCTGCTGCGGGAGGCGGGCACTGTCCGCTACAACCACCCCGACCCCGACTCGGGCCTGGTGGAGCAGGAGTTCAACCACTTGTTCGCGGGGCTCGTACGCGACGAACTGCGCCCCGATCCCGAGGAGATCGCCGACACGGCCTTCGTCACCGCCGGCGAGCTGGCGCGCCGGCATGCCGAAGGGGCGTTCTCCACCTGGTTCATGACGGTGCTCGACGCGGCTCGTCCCGCGATCGGCGAGGTCACGGGAGCGGCGGCCGGCTGGTGACGGCGGGCGGCAGCGCGCCGCCCGCGACGGGCACCGGCAGCGCCGCCCAGATCACTTTCCCTCCCGTACCGGTCTGTTCGATGTCGCACATGCCGCCCGCCTCGGATGTGATCATCTTGACCAGCAGCAGGCCCCGTCCGCCGATGTGCTCCTGATCCGGATGGTTGACCAGGGCCTTGGGACGGTAGGGGTGGCTGTCCTCGACGGCGATGCGCAGCCACCCTCCATGGAGCCGTACCTCCACTCCGATCTCGGGCGACAGGAGCGCCGCGTGCCGTACGGCGTTGGTGGCCAGCTCGGAGAGGATCAGCAGCAGGTTCTGAAGGGTCTCGTCCGGCACGGCGCCCTGGCGCCGGACGAGATCCCGCACGGTGTGCCGCAACTGCGGCACGGAGGAGTCCACCGCGGGCGCGGTGAACCGCCAGGTCCCCTCGCGAACGGGGGCTTCGGCCCACTCCCGTACCGGCAGCGCGGTCGGGGGCGCTCTGCCCGGACCCGGCGGATCACTCCCGCGGCTCTCCATCTCCCGCACCCCACTCCTCCGGCTGTTCTTGCATCCGGGCGTTCTTGCAGATGTACGTGCACGAGTCTTGGTAAGCCGAGGCCCAGGTCCGGCCCACTGACCGCAAGTCGGCACTTATCGATGGCATTTGACAGAAGACTTACGCGCGGGACGGCTCTGTGACAGAGCTTGCATCCACGCTCCGGCAGGCGATGGCCACGGCCCGGTTACGATCCGCAGATGGAGCGAGTACGACCAGCGCAGCCGACGCTGCTCACCGAGTACGACGACGGCGTCACGACGCTCGTCCTCCACAACCCCGCCAAGCGAAACGCGATGACGGAGGCGATGTGGCGCGAACTGCCCGGGCTGCTGGCGGGGTTGGCGGACGACGCGTCCGTGCGCGTCCTCGTCGTCACGGGGGCGGAGGACACCTTCTGCGCGGGCGCCGACATCTCGGCGCTGCGTGACTCCGCCGAGTCCGCGCAGTCGCTGGCGGTGGCCGCGGAGGAGGCGCTGAGCGCGTTCCCCAAGCCGACCCTGGCCGCCGTGCGCGGCCACTGCGTGGGAGGCGGCGCACAACTCGCGGCGGCCTGCGATCTGCGGTTCGCGGCGCAGGGCGCGCTGTTCGGCGTCACTCCGGCGAAGCTCGGCATCGTCTATCCGGCGTCCTCGACGCGGCGGCTTGTCTCGCTGGTGGGACCGGCGACCGCCAAGTACCTGCTGTTCTCCGGTGAGTTGATCGACGCCGACCGCGCGCTGCGCACCGGTCTGGTGGACGAGGTGCACCCGGCGGAGAGCCTGGCGGAGCGGGTCGGCGCGTTCACGCGCACCCTGGTGGAGCGTTCGCAGCTGACGCAGGCCGCCGCGAAGGAGTTCGCCTCGGGCCGCGCCGACGCGTCCCGTGCCGAGCACTGGCGGCGCGAGGCCGCGGAGAGCGGCGAAGCCGCGGAAGGTGCCGCCGCGTTCCTGGAGCGGCGCGCTCCGCGCTTCCGCTGGACTCCGTGAACCGGTGAGGGGAGCACAAGGGACACTTCATACCTACGGGTAACGTGTGGTCATGACGTCACTCCCGGAACGCGCCGCCCGGCGGTGCCACAACATGGTCAACCCGGTCCACTCGGCCGTGTACTTCTCCCCCGCGCTGGGCAAGGAACTCGCCCCGTACGGCATCGAGGACCCCAGCGCCGTCTATCTCGCGGGACGCGCCGCGCCTCTCGGAGCGGCGAGCGCCGGCACGGTCACGGCCACCTTCTACAACTTCAGCCACGCGCTCGTCTCCCGCTTCGTGCCCGCCGTATGGGAGTCCGCCTCCCCCGCGACGGTGCTCGCCGCCCGGCTGCGCGCGGTCGACTCGATGCTGCGCGGCCTGCTCGGCGACGAGGCCGTCTCCTCGCCGGAGATGAGCGAGGCGGCACAGCTCGCGCTGAAGGCCGCCGAGGCGTGTACGCGGCCGGGCCGTCCGCTCTACTCCGCCAACGCCGACCTGCCCCTTCCGGACGCGCCGCACCTCGCCTACTGGCACGCCGCGACGCTGCTGCGCGAGCACCGCGGCGACGCGCACATAGCCGTGCTGCTGTCCGCCGGTCTGGACCCGCTGGAGGCGCTCGTCAGCCACACCGCGAGCGGGCGCGGCATGGCCCCCAAGTGGGTGCTGTCCACCCGCGGTTACAACAGGCAGGACTGGACGGCGGCCCAGGAGCGCCTGCGCGAGCGGGGGTTGCTCGACGACGAGGGCGAACTCACCGAGGCGGGCTCGGCGTTGCGCAAGGAGCTGGAGTACGACACGGACCGCCTGGACAGCGCCCCGTACGAACACCTCGGTGAGGCGGGCGTGGCGCGCCTGACAGAACTGGCCGGCGGATTCACCGCGGCGGCCGCTCAGGCGGGCGCCTTCCCGGACGACCTGGTCGGCAAGGCCTGAGCCACGGCGGCCGGTTGGGCCCGCCGGCGCCGCGGCGGCGGCCGGGCCCGCCGGTTTGTCCGCGCGCTGCCGGGCTACCCGGCCCGCATGTTCCGAGCAATCGCAGACGGCCTCCGCATGATCGGGGGCGCAGTCGCAACCGTGGTGACCCTGCCGTTCCGCCTGCTGGCCCGCCTCTTCGGCGGCGCGTCCCGGGCCGGCCGCAGGGTCTGAATCCCCCCGCACATCCCGCGAGAAGACGGGAGAGACACACGGACCGTGCCTCCGCCTGACGGTGCCGCCTGCCACAATGCAGGGTCACCGGGGACACCCAGCACCAAGAAGGCGGACCAACCATCGTGACGACGACCATCGAAGGCAGGATCGCCGAGGAACTCGGCGTACGGGAGCGCCAGGTGAAGGCCGCGGTCGAGCTGCTCGACGGCGGTTCGACCGTGCCGTTCATCGCGCGCTACCGCAAGGAAGCGACCGAGATGCTCGACGACGCGCAACTGCGCTCCCTGGAGGAGCGGCTGCGCTATCTGCGGGAGTTGGAGGAGCGGCGCGAGGCGGTCCTCGAATCCGTACGGTCGCAGGGCAAGCTCGATCCGAAGCTCGAGGAGCAGATCCGGACGGCCGAGACGAAGGCACGTCTGGAGGACATCTACCTGCCGTTCAAGCCCAAGCGCCGCACCAAGGCGCAGATCGCCCGCGAGGCGGGGCTCGAACCGCTCGCCGAGGGGCTGCTGAGCGACCCGGGAGTCCAACCGGAGGCCGCGGCCGCCGCGTTCGTCGACTCCGAGAAGGGCGTCGCCGACGCCGCTGCCGCCCTGGAGGGCGCCCGCGCGATCCTCGCCGAGCGCTTCAGCGAGGACGCCGACCTGATCGGCGAGCTGCGCGAGCGGATGTGGCTGCGGGGCCGGCTGTCCGCCGCCGTACGGGAGGGCAAGCAGGAGCAGGGCGCCAAGTTCAAGGACTACTTCGACTATGCGGAGGCCTTCACCGAGCTTCCCTCGCACCGGGTGCTGGCGATGCTCCGCGGCGAGAAGGAGGAGATCCTCGATCTGACCCTGGAGCCGGAGGAGCCCGGGCAGGAGGCGTCCGGCACGCCGAGTTCGTACGAGAGCACCATCGCGCACCACTTCGGCGTGCGCGACGAGGGCAGGCCCGCCGACGCCTGGCTCGCCGAGACGGTGCGCTGGGCGTGGCGCACGCGCATCCTGGTGCGGCTCGGGCTGGATCTGCGGCTTCGGCTGCGTACCGCCGCGGAGGACGACGCGGTCGGGGTCTTCGCGGCGAACCTGCGCGATCTGCTGCTCGCCGCTCCCGCCGGCACGCGCGCGACGCTCGGCCTGGACCCCGGCCTGCGTACGGGCGTGAAGGTCGCGGTCGTCGACGCGACGGGCAAGGTCGCCGCGACGGACACCGTCTATCCGCACGCGCCGCAGAAGCAGTGGGAGGAGTCGCTGGCGAAGCTGGCGAAGCTGGCGCGCGAGCACTCGGTCGAGCTGATCGCGATCGGCAACGGCACGGCGTCCCGCGAGACCGACAAGCTCGCCGGCGAACTCATCGCCAGGCAGCCGGAGTTGAAGCTGACGAAGGTGATGGTCTCGGAGGCGGGCGCCTCCGTGTACTCGGCCTCGGCCTTCGCCTCGCAGGAACTGCCCGAGCTGGACGTCTCGTTGCGCGGCGCGGTGTCCATCGCGCGCCGCCTCCAGGACCCGCTCGCGGAGCTGGTCAAGATCGACCCCAAGTCGATCGGCGTCGGTCAGTACCAGCACGATCTGTCCGAGGTGAAGCTGTCGCGCTCGCTGGACGCCGTCGTGGAGGACTGCGTGAACGGCGTCGGCGTCGACGTCAACACCGCGTCCGCTCCGCTGCTTTCACGCGTCTCCGGCATCGGCACGGTGCTCGCGGAGAACATCGTCGCGCACCGCGACGGCAACGGCCCCTTCAAGAGCCGCCGCGAGCTGAAGGACGTGGCGCGGCTCGGCCCGAAGGCGTACGAGCAGTGCGCGGGCTTCCTGCGCATCCGCGACGGAGAGGACCCGCTGGACGCCTCCAGCGTGCACCCCGAGTCGTATCCCGTCGTCCGCACGATGGTGCGCGCGGCGGGCACCGACGTGCCCGCCCTCATCGGCAACACGGCGGTGCTGCGCTCGCTGGACCCCGCTCAGTTCGTGGACGACACGTTCGGACTGCCGACCGTCACGGACATCCTGCGGGAGCTGGAGAAGCCCGGCCGCGACCCGCGTCCCGCGTTCAAGACGGCGGAGTTCAAGGAGGGCGTCGAGAAGCTCACGGACCTGGAGGCCGGGATGGTCCTGGAGGGCGTGGTCACGAACGTCGCGGCGTTCGGCGCCTTCGTCGACGTGGGGGTGCACCAGGACGGGCTCGTGCACGTCTCCGCGATGTCGAAGACGTTCGTGAAGGACCCCCGGGACGTCGCCAAGCCCGGCGACATCGTGAAGGTCAAGGTGCGCGAGGTCGACGCGGCACGGAAGCGGATCTCGCTGACGATGCGGCTCGACGACGAGGTCTCCGGTTCGGGCGCGGACGACTCCGGTTCCGGTGCACGCGCGTCCCGCGGCGGCGGGGAGCGCCCGTCCCGGCCGCGTCAGAACGGCGGCGGCAAGAGCGGCGGCAAGCAGGGCGGGGGACGCCAGGACGGCAGGAGGCAGGGCGGCGGAAGCGGCGGCAGGCAGCAGCGCCGGGACTCCGCCCCCGCCAACAGCGAGATGGCGGACGCGCTGCGCCGGGCCGGGCTGCTCGGCGGCGACGGCAAGAAGCGCTGAGCGCGGGCGTGATGCGGCGCGCCGGTGCCAAGCGGCGCCGGGCACGCATGAGTTGAGCGGGCTGCGGGACGCGGGATGCCGGGCGGGTGACTGCGCCCGGCGCTCGCGGGCCGCGGGGCGCGGCTCGTGGGTCACGCCTCGCGGCCCGCAACGAACGGCTCGTGGCGTCAACGCCGGTGTTCCGTGCCCGGGTTCGCGGCTCGGCGGTACGAGCCCCGCGCCCGGCGCCTCGCGCCTCGCGATCCGCAGGGAACGCCTCGCGGCGTCTCAGCGCGGGCGTTCCGTCACGCGGCCGCCGTCCAGTTCCAGATGCCGCGTCGTGTGCACGGCCTCCAGCATCCGCCGGTCGTGCGTTACGAGCAGCAGCGTGCCCTCGTACGAGGCGAGGGCCGACTCCAGTTGCTCGATCGCGGGCAGGTCCAGATGGTTCGTGGGCTCGTCCAGCACCAGCAGATTGACCCCGCGTCCCTGTAGCAGCGCGAGCGCGGCGCGGGTCCGCTCGCCGGGCGAGAGGGTCGCCGCCGGGCGCAGCACATGCCCGGCGGAGAGGCCGAACTTCGCGAGCAGCGTGCGTACTTCCTCCGGCTCCATGGACGTGGCGCCGCGGAAGGCGTCCAGCAGGCTCTCGTCCCCGAGGAAGAGGCGGCGGGCCTGGTCGACCTCGCCGACGACGACGCCCGACCCCGACGAGGCGGCACCGGCGTCGAGTTCGGCCCTGCCGAGCAGGGCGGCGAGCAGCGTCGACTTGCCGGAGCCGTTCGGCCCCGTGACGGCGACGCGGTCCCGCCAGTCGATCTGGAGGTCAACGGGCCCCAACCGGAAGGCTCCGCGCCGGACTTCGGCGCCGCGCAGCGTGGCGACCACCGCCCCGGAGCGCGGTGCGGCCGCGATCTCCATGCGCAGCTGCCACTCCTTGCGGGGCTCCTCGACGGCGTCGGCGTCCAGCCGCTCGATCATGCGCTCCGTCTGGCGGGCCTTGGCGGCCTGCTTCTCGGTGGCCTCGACGCGGGCGTTGCGCAGGCCCTTGTCGTTGTCGGGCATCTTGCGGCGGGCGTTGCGCACGCCCTTGTCCATCCATCCGCGCTGCTGCCGCGCCCTGGCCTCCAGCCCGGCGCGCGCCCGCGCGTACTCCTCGTACTCGTCGCGGGCCTGCCTGCGGGCACGGGCGCGCTCTTCGAGATAGCTCTCGTATCCGCCGCCGTACTGGTGCACCTGCTGCTGGGCGAGGTCGAGTTCGAGCACGCTGTCCACGGTCCGGGCGAGGAACTCGCGGTCGTGGCTGACGAGGACGGTGGCGCCGCGCAGTCCGCCGACGAAGGTCTCCAGGGTGTGCAGGCCGTCCAGGTCCAGGTCGTTCGTGGGTTCGTCCAGCAGGAAGACGTCGTACCGGCTGAGCAGCAGCGACGCGAGGGAGGCACGTGCGGCCTGCCCGCCGGAGAGAGTGGTCATCGGCCGGTCCAGGGCCACGTCCAGGCCGAGCCGGGCGGTGACCTCCGCGGCCCTGTCGGTCAGGTCGGCGGCGCCGAGCGCCAGCCAGCGCTCCAGCGCGAGGGCGTAGGCGTCCGCTGCGCCGGGCCGGTCCTCGCCGAGCGCGTGCGTGGTCTCGTCGAGGGCGGTCTGGGCGGCGGCGACGCCGGTGCGGCGTTCCAGGAAGGCCCGGACGGTCTCGCCCTCGCGCCGCTCCGGCTCCTGCGGGAGGTGGCCCACTGTCGCGGTCGGCGGGGTGAGCGAGACCGCTCCCTGCTCCGGCTTCTCGAGCCCCGCCAGCAGCCGCAGGAGCGTCGACTTGCCGGCGCCGTTCACCCCGACGAGGCCGACGACTTCGCCCGGGGCGACGACGAGATCCAGTCCGGAGAAGAGGGGCCGGTCACCGTGACCGGCGGCGAGCGCCTTGGCGACGAGAGTGGCGGACATGGCCGCCGATGCTACGGGGATTCACCGCGCGGGTCGCGAGCATTTCCGCGGGGCGGCTCGGCGTACGCGGACGTGTCCGCGCGCTTCCGGCGGCGTGCGCGCTGCGCCGCGCCGTCGGCGGTCCGGCCAGGCACCGCCGGTCCGCCGGGCGCGGCGAGCGCAGCCCGGCCCGTGCCCGCCGCACCCGCTCCGGCCCATCCCGGCCCCGAACTCCCCGTCCCCCGCCGTCACTCCGCGGGGTGCCCAGGGCCGCGGCATGCGCCCACCGCGGCACACAGTGCACGCACTTCCGCCGCACCCCGCCGGGCGGGCCCGACCAAGCGCGCCCGCTCTGCCAGGCCCGGTCTGCCCCGACTGTCGGCAACCGCACGGCCCAGCCCGTGCCCGCCGCACCCGCTCCGGTCCGTCCCAGTCCCGCCCCGAACTCCCCGCCCCCGGTCACTCCGCGGGGTGCGTGGCCACCTCCAGCGCCGCCGCCCGTACGTCGGGCTCGTCGTGGCGGCGTATCGAGCGCAGGAGTTCACGCCATGGCTCGGGCCAGCCGCTCGCCGGGTTGACGCCCGCGGCGAGCGTCACCGCCAGCAGCCCTGTGGCCGCGCCGCCGTCGGCCGCGAGGTCCTGGGCCACCGGCAGCAGCCGCTCCCTCGTCTCGGCCGGGCGCTGTACGGGGCCCAGCGAGCGGCGCAGCTCCTCCGCGGTGCGCCACGCGAGCCCCGGCCGGTGGGCGTGCAGTCCGGCGATGCCGCGCAGCTGACGGTTCAGCGTCTCGGCGTCGCTCTCCAGGGTCACCGCGGAGCAGAGCAGGCGCGCCGCGTCCGGTACGAACTCCTCGTGCCCGGCGAGGAGTACGCCCGTACGGCCCGCGGTGCGGCGTGCGAGGGGCCGCCGCCGCGCCTGGTCGCCGAGAGTCAGCGCGATGTGCTCGACGCGGCGCCTGGCCGGGCGGTCGCGGTCGGCGCGGGCGTCGGGGGTGTCGGGCGCGGCGTCCGCCGCGATGAGTCCCGACAGGACCTGTTCGAGCGTGCGGCCGGTGCCCGGCATCGCGACGACCAGCTCGACCAGTCCCTCGGCGGCCTGCCGCCAGGTGCCGCGGTTGCCGAGGTCGGTGACGGCCGCGGAGAGAACCGCCGCCGCGTCCGGCGCCCACGGCGCCCAGTCGGCCAGCGAGGCGTAGACGGCCTCCGTGACGCCCCGGTCGTCCGCGTGGCACAGCCCGGTGATCAGCTTCGCGTACCTCTCCCGGTGCCGCTCCGGCAGCCCGAGCGGGCGCGCGCGCAGCAGGGCGTGGCGCAGTACGGGCACTCCCTGCGCCGCCGACTCGACGAGCTCCCAGGCGCGGTCGTCGTCGAGCAGGCGCGGTGAGCAGGCCACGCAGGCCGCCTTCACCTGGGGGTGCTGGCCGGGCAGCGAGTAGACCTTCAGCAGCAGCTCCGCCGCCTCGGCGAGCGGGAGGCACTCCGCGGCGAGCCGGACCATCGCCTTGCGTCCGGGGGCCGGGAGGGGCGCGCGGGCGTCGTTTTGCCCGCCGTCGGCGTCGGCGTCGCCGTCGCTGCCTGCGGTGCTCCCGCCGCCTTCCGTCTCCCCCGACGGCGCCTGGAGCAGCAGCCGGTGCAGTACGTCGGAGAGCCGCCAGGGATCGGTGTAGCGGAAGGCCCGCGCCAGCGCGGGGACGGCGACGCGGGCGCGGCCGTCGCGGGCGTGCTCCAGCAGCAGCGGCAGCGCCTCGTCGGGCCGGTCGGTGCGGACGGTCGCCGCGAGCGCGGTGTCGGCGAGCTCCGACTCGGCCTCGACCGGGTCGTTCGCCCACAGGCGCAGGTCCCTCGCGCCGTCGCCGGGTATCGTCGCAAGCCGCCGCAGCGCTGCGCACCGCATCCGCATGTCGCTGCCGTCGTCGTCCGCCTCCTGCACCAACAGGCGTGCGGCGGCGCGCTGTTGGCGCGGCAGCCAGCGCGCCGTGCACCGGCCGACGGGCGGTTGCGGGCGGCGGCTCTCCTTGCTCAGGAACCGTCCGTAGGGCGGAGTGGTGTCCAGTACGGGATCGAGCAGGTCGGTGCGCCGCGTCGTGATCGTCCGGGCGACGCTCGGCAGCAGTGCCGCGGAGGCGTCGACGGCGAGCACTTGCGCTGCCCTCTCCTCCCGCGTCGCCGGGTCGTCCATCCACAGGGCGACGGCGGTGCGTGCCGTGGACTCGCTGCCGAACTGGACTGCCTGCCACAGCAGTTGCTGCAACTCGGGCATGCCTGCGGCGCGCCGGCCGACGGCGCGTGCGAGGGCGAACGTCAGCCCGTGGTCGTCGTTCTCGGCGCCCGCCTCCAGCCAGTACCGCAGCGCCTCGTGCACGGCGTGCTCCTGCCCGTGCGGCAGCGTGCGGTCGAGCTGCCCCAGGTCGGCTCCCTCGGTGTTGCCCGAGAGCCGCACGGTCGTGCGCAGCGCCCAGCCCACCAGGCCCTGCCGCGGGCCGGCGACGTGTTCGCGGAGCAGCGCACGGGCGAGACGGCCGAGCGCGGCCCGGCTCTCGTGCGAGGAGCCGGGGGCGCGCACCGCGTCGCCGGCGACGCGGTCCAGATGGTCGACGGCCTCGTCCTCGAACAGCCTCGGAGACAGGTCCGCGAGGGCGGAGAGCGCCGCGGCCCGTACGGTCTCCGGCTCCTCGCGCAGCCGCGCCATGTCGGCGACGAGCGCCGTCACGACGCTCCTGTTGCCGCCGTGCCGGGCGGCGGTGTGCGCGGCCTGACGCACGAGCATCGGCCAGGCGGTCGCTCTGTCCTCCGGGGACGGGCGGCGGGTCGCGGCGGTGACCTCCGCATACGCCGATTCGTCGGGCAGATGGGCCAGGGCGGCCAGCACGACGGTCCAGTGCGCTCCGCGTGCGCGCGCCTGCCGCGCCATCCGCCGAGCCTCCTCCTCGCGGCGGTCGTGCGGCAGCGCTTCGAGTACGGCCTCGTCGAGCACTCCGTGCGCGCGTTCGTCCGGGTCGGTCGCGATGTCGTAGAACCCGTCGCGGACGGCCGGCGGAAGGGCGTGCAGCAGCTCGGCGAAGCGGGCCGGGTGACCGCTGAGCACGCGCCCCAGATCCGCCAGCTCGGGCGGGTCCGCGTCCACCAGCCGCCTCAACACCCGTGCGGACAGCCCCTGTTCGCGCAGCTGCGCTATCTGCCCCGGCCGCAGCAGCAGCCGCAGGGTGCGGCCCGCGTCCGCCGAGACCAGCCGTACGAGGTGCGGCTCGAACTCCGGGGTGAGCAGGCCCCCTTCGCGGTACTGCTCCAGCAGATCCAGTACGCGCCGGGGCCGTTGGCCGGCCGTGCGGGCCACGCCGGCGCCGTACCGCTGCCACCACTGCTCGCGCAGCGCGTGCGGCAGGTCGTCCAACTGCCGTCCGGCCTCCGCCAGCAGGACGTCGGAGTGCCGCACGGCGAGCGAGCGCCACCCCGTGACGGCGTGGAAGAGTGCGGGCAGCAGCCGCGCCACGGTCTCCGGCCCGCAGGCCGGGAGCAGCCGGGCGGCCTCCGCGTCCCCCCAGCGCCCGCGGACGGCGTCTACCAGACCGTCCGCGAGCTCGGTTCGGCGACCGCGGACGATGGTGCGCACCAGCTGCGCCCGTACGGCAGAGGGCGCGTCGTGCAGCGCGACCCACAGCGCGTCGTCGCTGACGGCGGCCGAGCGCGCGGCGGCGGCGCGTTGGGCGTGGCCGCGCACGAACGGGTCCGGGTGTGCGAGCCGGGCCGAGAGGTAGACGCTGTCCTGGCCGGCGCAGGCGGCGATCACGGCAACCCGCCGCCCGTACATCCCGTACTCCTCCAGCCCCTCCAGAAGCCCCGTCAGCTCCTCGCGGCCGAGGGCCCGTGCGTGGGCCGCGATCTGCCGCGTGCGCTGCGGATACGCGAGCGGCTCGAGGGTGTCCAGAAGTTCGGTGGCGGCTGCACGGGACATGCCGGGGATTCTGCCCCCTGCATGTGCGTCACGTAAGAGTTCTTCGCAGGGATGTGCAGGACGTGAGTGTTTTGCGGCCGGTACGTGTACATGAACGCGCCGAGACGCCTCACTCCCGGTCGGACAGTGCCCCACCGGGACCGCGGGATAACGTCGGTCCATGGACGAAGTGATCGTCGTGGGCGGCGGGGTGAGCGGACTGACGACGGCCGTGCTCCTCGCGGAGCGCGGCCTGGACGTACGGGTGTGGAGCCGCGACGCGGACGAGGACACGGCGTCGGGCATATCCGGAGGGCTGTGCTGGCCGTACCGCATCGAGCCGCAGGAGAAGGCGCTGGAGTGGGCGGTGCGCTCCTTCCGCAACTTCGCCTGGCTCGCGGAGCAGCCGTCGCTGACGGGTGTGCGGCTGGTGCGGGGCACCCTGGAGGGGGCAGCGTCCGGCTCGGCGCCGCCCGAGTGGCTCTCCCTCATCGGGTCGCCGCCGCGCACTCCCATCGCCGACATGCAGCGGTATCTCCCGTATCTGCGGGGGCGGTTGGCGGCGGCGGGCGGCCGCTGCGAGCGGCGCACCGTCGGCTCGCTCGACGAGGCCTCCGCGGAGGCGTCTGCGGTGGTGAACTGCACCGGGCTCGGCGCCCGGGAGCTGGCCGGTGACACCGGAATGCGGCCCGTGCGGGGCCAGATCGTCGTCGTGGAGAACCCCGGCGTCGAGGAGTGGTTCCTCTCCTCCGAGGAGGGTTCGGCCGAGACCACGTACGTACTGCCGCAGCCCTACGGACTTCTGCTGGGCGGCACGGCCGACGAGGGCGCCGAGGACACCACGCCCGACCCCGCCACCACCCGTGCCATCGTGGACCGTTGCTCCCGCGTCCACACCGCGCTGGCCGAGGCGCGGATCATCGAGGTGCGGGTGGGGCTGCGCCCGTACCGGCCGCGCGTGCGGCTGGAGTCGGAGGTCCTGCCGGACGGCACGCCGTGCGTGCACAACTACGGCCACGGCGGCGCCGGAGTCACCGTCTCCTGGGGCTGCGCCCGGGAGGCCGTACGGCTGATGCACGGCGACGGGCAGACGGACGCGCGCAGTTGAGGCACGGTGCCGGATGCCAATCGCATGGCATTCATGTGTAGATGCATACGAAACAGATACGGCACGCGACCCCAGTACTTACCCTTCGACTACTCGAATCGCGCATCTCGGCGCTGTTTCAAGGGAGTTGGAGGACTCGTGCGTCACAGACTCATCGTTGCGGGCGCGGTGGTGGCCGCCCTCGCGCTGACGGTCCCCGCATCCGCGGCCGATGCGGGGCCCTCGCCGGGCGCCCCCGGGGCGGGTGACTCCTACTACCCGGACTACGGCAACGGCGGCTACGACGCCTCCCACTACGACCTGCGGCTGAAGTACCAGCCGAAGTCGGACGAATTGAGCGGCACCGCCACGGTCCTCGCCCGTGCCACCCAGGACCTGAGCCGCTTCAATCTGGACTTCGCGCTCGATGTGAAGGAGGTGCACGTCAACGGCCGCAAGGCGAAGGCGTCCGCCACCGGCGCCCACGAGCTGGAGGTGACTCCGGCCCAACCGATCGAAAAGGGCGAGCACTTCACCGTCGTCGTGCGGTACTCGGGCGTCCCCTCCAAGGTGGAGGTCAACGGCTTCACCTCCTGGCAGCGCACGCCGGACGGCGCCGTCGCGGCCAACGAGCCCGAGTCGGCGTGGTGGTGGTACCCCAGCAACGACCACCCCAGCGACAAGGCGACCTTCGACATCAGCGTCGCCGTCCCCAAGGGCTACCAGAGCCTCAGCAACGGCGAACTGGTCTCCCAGGAGCCCGCGGGAGACGGCTGGGTCCGCGACGCGTGGCGTTCCAGCACACCGCAGGCGACGTATCTCGCGACGCTGGCCGTGGGCAAATTCGACATCACCAAGGGCCGCACCGAGGGCGGGATACCCGTCGTCAACGCCTACAGCAAGGGCCTCGGCGACGAGGACGGTTCGGCGCGCGCCTCCATCGAGCGCACCGCCGAGGTCACCGACTGGCTGGAGAGCGTGTTCGGCAAGTACCCGTTCAGCTCGGTCGGCGGCTATGTGCCGGACACGGGCGCGCACTTCGCGCTCGAGACGCAGACCCGGCCCTTCTACGGCAACGACCGGTTCAAGGAGGGCACGGACGTCTCCGTCGTCGTACACGAGCTGGCGCACCAGTGGTACGGAGACAGCGTCTCGGTGCGCAACTGGCGGGACATCTGGCTCAACGAGGGCTTCGCGACGTACGCCTCGTGGCTGTGGTCGGAGAAGGAGGACGAGGGCACGGCGCAGGAGATCGCCGACGAGGTCTACGCCTCGCACCCCGCCGGCGACGAGTTCTGGAAGGTCGCCCCGGCCGACCCCGGCGCGAAGAACCAGTTCCACGAGGCCGTCTACGACCGGGGGGCGATGGCCCTCCAGGCGCTGCGCAACAAGATCGGCGACAAGGACTTCTTCACGATCCTCAAGGGCTGGCCGGCCGAGCGCGGGGGCGGCAACGCGCGCGTCGGGGACTTCGTGAAGTACGCGGAGAAGGTCTCCGGCAAGTCCCTCTCGTCGCTCTTCGACACGTGGCTGCGCACGGCCTCGAAGCCCGCGAAGCCCGCGTTCGGCGGCGGTACGGCGGCCGCCGAGGGCAAGGCCGCCGACGGCAAGCGGGAGCGGCCGGAGTCGTGGGAGGAGATCCAGGCGGTGCACACCGCGCACCGCCACTGAGCGACGTCCCGGCGAGTCGTACGGCGCCACCACGCACACACACGCCCCGGCTTCCGGAACCGGCCGGTTCCGGAAGCCGGGGCGTTGCGGTGTGGCGTCGTGAGCCGCGAGGGCCCGGACGGCTCAGGCGTTGCCCATCGGTACGGGCTTGATGAGCGCGAACACGGCGCCCTGCGGGTCCTGAACGACCGCCATGCGGCCCGCCATCATGTCGAACGGCGGCACGAGCACCGAACCGCCCGCTCTGGTGAGGGCGTCGACCGTGCTGTCCGTGTCGTCGATCGCGAAGTACGTGATCCAGTGCGAGGGCGTTCCGGGCGGGGAGTTCTCCAGGCCCTGCATGCCGCCGACCGTCTTCCCGCCCGCGTTGAGCGCGTGGTAGCCGGGCGCGCCCTCCATCGGCGTGGTCTCGATGCCCAGGTTCCGGTAGAAGGCCATCGCGGCGTCCGGGTCGGAGGTGTTGAGCTCGCTCCAGATCACGGCACCGTGCTGGTTGACCATCTGCGCGCCGATGAAGTCCTTCGCCTGCCACAGGCCGAACACGGCACCGGTCGGGTCCTTGGCGACGGCCATCCGCCCGAGGTCCATCACGTCCATGCCGGGCACCATCACCTCGCCCCCGTTGGCCGTGACGCGGTGCGTCGCGGCGTCGACGTCCTCCGTCGCCAGATACATGGTCCAGGCGGTCGGCGGCGTGGGCTGGTCGTCCGCGGGCATCGCCTTCATGATGCCCGCGACGGGCTTGCCGTGCAGGGTGCAGACCGAGTATCCGGAGGTCTCCGGAGGGCCGATCTGGCCCTGCCAGCCGAAGAGATCCGTATAGAAGTTGAGTGCGGCCTGCTGGTCGGGGACCATCAGATCGGTCCAGCACGGGACGCCGGTTTCGTACCTCTGAGTTACCTCGGGCATGACAGCTCCTTGTCGGGACTCGGTGCCGGTCACTGTGCCGAGACAGCCGTGCGGGGCCGCCTCCGCCACGCCGCCCCCGGCCCCGGCCGCCACACCGAATTCACTCGCATCCCCTCATCCGCGCTCCGGTGCCCCGGCACCGCGGCCGTGCGCGGGGGTGTCAGCGGCGCAGACCCTCGCGGTGCTCCTTGCGTGCCGCGTACGCGGGAGGCAGGTACCGCAGCCGCTCCGGCAGCACCGGCATCACGAGGCGCACCGCCCGCCCGAGCCGCACCAGCCGCCGCTCCTGCCGCGGAGTCCAGGGCAGATCCATCGCCTCGCGGGCGTCCGGCGGCATCAGGCCGATGGTGACGAAGCGCCGGAAGCGGGCGACCCCGCGCCGCAGCGCCGGCCACAGCAGCCGCAGCACGGCGCGCAGGGGGCGCGGGCCGAGATCCGGCGGAGGCAGCGGACGGCCGGTGTCGACCAGCTCGTCCACGACGAGGGTCCTCTCCACCTCCTCCGCCAGCATCCGCCTGTAGTACGGCCAGAACTCCTCGACGCTCTGCGGCATGTGGCGGTCCGGGATGCCGAGGACCCGGCCCACCTGGAGCCACTCCCCGTACAGCTGCCGCTCCTCGGCGTCCGTGTACGGGCGGCTGCCGAGGTAGCGCTGCGCGTTCCGGTAGACGGGGAAGCCGGTGGCGTGCACCCACGAGTAGCAGCCCGGGTCGAGGGCGCGGTACTCGCGGCCGTGCGCGTCGACGCCCTGGATTCCGCGGTGCAGCCGCCGCAGCCGCCGGCCCTCCGCCGCGGCCTCGTCGCCGCCGTAGACCCACAGCTGCACGCTGGCCAGGGAGCGCTCGCCGCGGCCCCACGGGTCGGTGCGGAAGACCGAGTACTCGTCGACTCCGGCGCTGACGGCGGGGTGCGCGACCTGCATGGTCAGGGCGGCCGGAAGGGCCAGCAGCGTCCGCACCTCGCCCGCCAGATCCCACAGCATGCCGCCGGGCGGGGGCGGTTGGGGCGCCTCGGCCGCGTCGGCCGTCCCGCCCGTGAGGGACGTTCCGTCGCCGTCCGTGCCGCCGTCGCGGTTCCTGCCGTCGCTGCTGTCGCCGCTCACATTGCTCATGATGCTCCCTGCGGATTACGAGTGCCCGTCCGCCTGCGGTTGATGGGTAATTTCACGTGCTGCGCATCCGTCCTGCCGTTTTGGCCGCCGATTCGCAGAGCGCCCGGCTTTCGGTGCACGGACCGCAGCGACGAGGCGATGCGGAACCTCACGAGCCCTTCCCACGGAAGGCATCCATGGCCAGACTGAAGACGGCGTAACCGGTCGGGCACTTCGCGGCGGGAAGACATGCGGAGGGCGGCCGGTCACGCCCGAACGACCAGATACGACAGGGGAAGCAGCATTTGCGTGCAGCGGTGGTCTTCAGGTCTGCGGCGGTACGAGCGGGATCCAACGGGACATATTCGGCGGGCCTTTCGACCTCCTACGCCGGTCCCGCGCACCCGGAAGTTCTGAACGGGCGGACAGAGATGAGCGATTGATCAGATCTTTTCGGCCTGCGGCTTTAAATGATCGCGGGCTCCCCTATATTGGTGCGGCGCTGATCGGGCTGTCGCGGCTCACTTCCCTCCCTGCCCGGACCTGTCCACAAGGACCCTGATTGATGACCCCCGAGACCTCTCCACCGTCCAAACGCTCCGCCAACGGCGCCGCGGCCACTGGATCCGGCCGGCCGCCGAAGACGCCGAGAGCGGGGACGGGCACGGCTCTCGCCCTGCTGATAGCCGTGCTTCTCACCGGGCCTGCCTGCCTGGTCGCCGTCTATGCGGCGCCGCAGTCCATGCGCCCCGGCATCGCCTGGGGCAGCGGCGCGGCCGCGGCGGCGCTGAGCATCGCGGTCGCCCTCGCGACGCGCGGCATCCTCGTCGCCCGGGGGCTTCGCGCCGTCATCGAGCGGCAGAACTCGGAGGCGGAGGCCGAGCGGGCGGTGGCCGCGCACTTCGCCGACGTCATCGTCCCGATCCTGGTGGAGCGGCTGCGCTCCGGCGCGTCGGCGCAGACGGCGCTCGCCGCCGTGCCGACGGTCGCCAACAGCACCCACCAGCGCGTACTGCACTCCCTGGCCAACGAGGTGCACCGCGGAGAGGGGATGCGCGCCGCCGCGATGGCCGCGTGCGCCAACGCGGCGGGCCGCGTGCAGGCGCTGGCGACGAGCATGGCGGCGGACCTCCGGGAGATGGAGCACAAGTACTCCGACGAGGAGGTCCTCGGGGACCTGCTGCACCTGGACCACCGCACGGCGCAGACGGGGCGTCTCGCGGACTCGATCGCGGTGCTGACCGGCGCCCGCACCGGGCGGCGCTGGGCGAAGCCGATCGTCATGGAGAGCATCCTGCGCGGCGCGATGGGACGCATCAGCGGCTATCAGCGCATACGCCTGCACTCGTCGTGCGAGCTGGCCGTGGCGGGTCACGCGGCCGAGGGCGTGATGCACGCGCTGGCCGAACTCATGGACAACGCCGCGAACTTCTCGCCGCCGACCTCCGAAGTGCACGTGTACGTCGAGGAGGCGTCCGCCGGCGTCATCATCACCGTCGAGGACGGCGGGCTCGTGATGGGCGACGTCGCCCTGGAACGCGCGCAGCAGGCCGTCTCCTCGGAGTCGCTGGACCTGACCAACCTCTCCGGTACGCGGCTGGGTCTCGCCGTCGTGGGGCGGCTGGCCCACAAGCACAACCTCTCCGTCTCCTTCCGGCCCTCCGCGCACGGCGGCACCGGAGTGCTGCTGATGATCCCGCAGACGCTGGTCACCCAGCCCAAGCGGGAGACCGAGAGCCCCGCGCCCGCACGCAGCCGCGAGAGCGGTGCCTCCGGGCCGCGCTCCTCCCCCGCGACGTCCGCTCCCTCGGGGCCCCGTCCGTCCGAACCCGTCGCCGGTTCCGGTACGGAGTCCTCGCTGCCCGGCCGGGAGTCGAAGCGCACGGGCGATCTGCCGCGGCGCAGGCGCCCCGACGCGGCACCCGCGGGCGAGAGCACGGAACAGGACACGGCCCTGGCGTCCGCGCGCACGGCCGACCCGGGCCGCAACGACGAACCCGAACCCTCCCCCGAGCACGCCTCCGTCACGGAGACCGGCCCCAGCGGCCTGCCCAAGCGGCGGCGCGGGCAGACGCTCGCCGCGGCCCAGCAGCGCAACGCGTCCTCCGAACCGGGAAGGGCCGCGGCCCAGCCGGCGAGATCGGCCGAGCAGTCAGGGTCGCGGTTCGGTGCCTTCCGCCGGGCCGTGCAGGGCGGTTCGTCCGCACAGGAGCAGAAACCCGACGACGACGCTTCTTCCGTGTCCCCCTCCACCTCCTCGTCCCGCCCGGAGGACAACACCGAATGATCACCGACGGCAAGCTCGACTGGCTGCTGGAGAGTCTGCTACGGCGGACACCGGGAGCGCGGCACGCCCTCGTGCTGTCCCGCGACGGACTCAAGCTGTGCAGCTCCTCCGAACTCGACATGGACCAGGCCGATCAGCTGGCCGCCATCTCCGCGGGCATCCAGAGCCTCTCCCACGGCGCGTCCGTGGAGTTCGGCAACGGCAGCGGAGGCGTGCGCCAGGCGATGGCCGAGTTCTACGGCGGCATCCTCTTCGTCGTGGAGGCGGGCTCAGGAGCCCATCTCGCGGTCGTGGCGACGGAGGACTCGGACGTGGGCCTCATCGGCCACAACATGAACGAACTCGTCGAGCAGCTGAGCGAGTACCTCACCACTCCGCCCAGGCAGCAGGACGAGACCAGAGACCCCGCATGAAACGGCCGGGCCGGGACGACGACCCGGACCGGCTGTACACCGTCACGGGTGGGCGCAGCCGGTCGGGCACCGACGCCTTCGACCTGGTAACGCTGGTGGTCAGCGAGTCCGAGCCGACTCCTGGAATGCAGTCGGAACACGCCTCCATCCTGCGGATCTGCCGGTCGCCCACGGCGGTCGTCGAGATCGCGGCGGACCTCGGGCTGCCCGTGTGCATCGTACGGATCCTCCTCGGCGACCTGCATGCCGCAGGGCGGATCACCGCCCGGCATCCGCGTACGGCCGCAGCGGCGGATCAACTCCCCGATCCAGAAATCCTGAAGCAGGTGCTCGTTGGACTCCGCAATCTCTGATCTGACAGGAACCCGCCCACCACTGCGCAGCACCGCCGACAACGGCCTCAAGATCGTCATCGTCGGCGGTTTCGGTGTCGGCAAGACCACGATGGTGCGCTCCGTCAGCGACATCCGTCCGCTCAACACCGAGGAGACGATGACGCGGGCGGGCGAGGGCGTCGACGACGCCGACGGCGTGCCCACCAAGACGACGACCACGATCGCCTTCGACTTCGGGCGCATCAGCCTCGACGAGCGCACGGTGCTGTACCTGTTCGGGGCGCCCGGCCAGGAGCGCTTCTGGTTCCTGTGGGACCGGCTCTTCACCGGCACCCTCGGCGCCGTCGTCCTCGTCGACACCCGCAGACTCGTCGACAGCTGGTACGCGATCGACCGCCTCGAACAGCACGGCATGCCCTTCATCGTGGCCAGCAACGACTTCGGCGGTCCCCACTACTCCGCGGACGACGTGCGGGAGGCGCTCGATCTGTCCGACGGCATCCCGCTCATCGAATGCGACGCCCGCTCCCGCGAGTCGAGCAAGGAAGTGCTGATCACCCTCGTCGACCACCTGTACACCCTGTCCTCCTCCGCCCGGGAGAGCGCTACGTGACCACCCCAGACCCGCAGTCCGCCTCCGAGGAGTCCCGCGAGCCCGGCGACGCGGAATCGGAGCGGACCGCGCCGGCGTCCGGGTGCCCGGTGCACCCCGACGCCGTCCCCATGTTCGGGCACCGCTTCATCAGCGAGAACCGAGGGCAGCTCTACCGCGACATGCGCGAACAGCACGGCCCCGTCGCTCCGGTGACCCTTATCGGCGACGTGCCCGCGTGGCTGGTGCTCGGCTACCGCGAGCTGCACCAGATCACCGGCAACCCCGCGCTGTTCACGCGCGATTCCTCGGTCTGGAACATGTGGGAGCGGATTCCGCAGGACTGGCCGCTGATGCCGATGGTGGGCCGCCAGCCCTCGATCCTCTACGAGGTGGGCGACCGGCACGAGCGGCGCTCGGCCCTCGTCAGCGACGCGCTGCGCGGCGTCGACCCGTTCGAACTGCACACGCACTGCGAGCAGCACGCCGACGAGCTCATCGACGCCTTCTGCGAGCGCGCCCGTGCCGATCTGGTCGACCAGTACGCCATGCAGCTCCCCGCGCTCGTGCTCGCCCGCATCTTCGGCTTCACCGACGAGGACGGCGCCGCGCTCGTCCCGAGCATCAACGCGGTCGTCGACGGCGACGACGGCGCGATCGAGGGCAGGCAGCACCTCCAGCGCGCCATGGGAACGCTGCTGCGCTCCCGGGCGATCTCGCCCGCGGGCGACGTGGCCACGCGGATGCAGACGCATCCGGACTCGGGCGAGTTCTCCTCGGAGGAGATCCTCGAGGACATGATGGTCAACATCGTCTCGGGCCATCAGCCCACCGCGGACTGGATCAGCAACTCGCTGCGGCTGATGCTCACGGACGACCGGTTCGCCGCCTCGCTCGGCGGCGGACGGGCCAGCGTCGGCGAGGCGATGAACGAAGTCCTGTGGGAGGAGACGCCCACGCAGAACATCGCCGGACGCTGGACGACGCGCGACACTCAGCTCGGCGGCCGGCACATCCAGGGCGGCGACCTGCTCATCCTCAGCTTCGCCGCCGCCAACGCCGATCCCCAGATCCGCCCGGACCAGCACTCGTTCACGGGCGGCAACAGCGCGTTCCTCTCCTTCGGGCACGGCTCGCACCGCTGCCCGTACCCGGCGCAGGAGATCGCCGAAGGCATCGCGCGTACGGGCATCGAGGTGCTGCTGGACCGGCTGCCCGACGTCGATCTCGCCGTCCCCGAGGAGGAGTTGACCTGGCGCCCCTCCCCGTTCCTCCGCGGGCTGGAGGCGCTGCCCGTCACCTTCACGCCCACCTCCGCGGTGGGCGGCAGGCGCTGACGCCGGGACGGGCCGCGCCGCCGGGCCGCGGCGCGGCGGCCCGTTCAGACGGCGGGAGTGCGCCCGCCGTCCGCGTACAGCTGCTCGACGAGATGTCCGTACCGCTCGCGCAGCGTGCTGCGGCGCAGCTTCAGGGACGGCGTCAACTCGCCGGTCTGCGGGCTCCATTCGTCGCCCAGCAGCTCGTACCGCCGGACCTGGGCGGCGCGTTCGAGGCGGGCGTTGGCCGCCGCCACCGCGCGGTCCGTCTCGGCCAGGACCGCGGGGTGGAGGTGCAGGCGGCCGGGCTCCGCGTCGACGCCGTTGGCCGCGGCCCATGCGGGCGCCGCCTCACCGTCCAGCACCAGCAGGCCGACGATGTACGAGCGGCCGTCTCCGTGCACGAACGCCTGCCCGATGAGCGGGTGTTCCTTGAGGGTGTTCTCCACCAGCGCGGGTGAGACGTTCTTGCCGGTCGAGGCCACGATCATCTCGGACTTGCGGTCCGTCAGCCACAGGAAGCCGTCCTGGTCGATGCGTCCGATGTCGCCCGTGGCGAACCACCCTTCGCCGTCCGTGACGGGCTCCACGGACCCGTCGGCGCACAGATACCCCTCGCAGACGATGGGGCCGCGCACGGAGATCTCGCCGTCTCCCGCGATGCGCAACTCGACGCCGTCCAGCGGCCTGCCGACCGAGCCGAGCCGGAACGCCTCCATGCCGTTGGCTGTCGCGGCGCCCGTCGTCTCGGACAGCCCCCAGGCGTCCATGATCACAAGGCCGAACCCCGCCCAGAACCGCACCACTTCCTGCGGCATGGGCGCGGACGCGCTCGCCGTCCAGACCAGCCGGTCGAAGCCCGCGAGGGCCAGCATCGGCTGGAGGATCTCCCGCTTGACGCGCTCGTAGGCGGCCGCCGTCGCGGGCGGGGGCTCCTCACCGCGTTCCAGATGGCCCACGTACTCGCGGGCGATGTCGCCGGCCTCCTCGACGGCGCGGCGCCGCTCCTCGGGGAGCTGCGCGAGCGCTGCCCGTACGGACGCCGTCAGCTTCTCCCACACGCGCGGCACCCCGAAGAACTGCGCGGGATGCAACTCCCGTACGGTGGCGGCGACTTCGGCCGGATCGGCGCACATGTGGACGTGCGAGGCGCGGAACACGGGCAGATAGATGCCGAGCATGCGCTCGGCGATATGGGCGAAGGGCAGGTAGCAGATGTGCTCGACGTGGTCGGGCAGCCGGACGACCTCTTCGAGCGCGAGGCCGCTGAGCACGACGTTGCGGTGCGAGACGACGACGCCCTTCGGGGGGCCGGTCGTGCCCGAGGTGTAGACGACGGTCACCGGGTCGGAGGCTTCCGCGGCCCGCCACCTGTTCTCGAACTCCGCCGCGTCGTAGGAGCGTTCGAGCTCCGCCCACGGGGTGTGCCCTTCGGCGGCCTCCCCCTCGGCCACGACGAGGCGCTCCATGTGCGGCCCCAACGCCCGTACCTCCGCGGCTCCTTCGACCACCGCGAGCCGGGCGCGGCTGTGCTGGGCGATGTGGGCGATCTGCGCGGGTGCGGCGGTGCCGTACACGGACACGGGGACGGCACCGAGATGGACGAGGGCGAGGTCGGTGAGCCAGTGTTCGGGACGGTTGCCCATCATCATCAGGACGTGATCGCCGCGATCGACGCCGAGGGCGGCGAGGCCCGTGGCCAGCCGCGCGGTGCGCTCCCGCACCTCGGCCCAGGTCAGGGTCGCCCACCGTGCGCCGTCTCCGCCGGACGGAGGGCGCCCGCCGTGCTCTCTCCAGGAGAGGGCGGGCAGGTCGCCGTGGTCCTCGGCGTTGCGCAACAGCAGTGCTGGGACGGTGACTTCGGCGGGGTCGGCTGCGGGGAGTCGCAGTGCGGTGGTGATGGCTGCCTCCGTACGTGTGCGGCTGTACCGGTGACACGGGACCTTACGGGCGGGCAGGAGGGCGTGCGGCGACTTTGCTCGGGGCATTGCAGTACAGGACCGGTGAGACAGCAATACTGTTGAACGCGGTTCAGCGGATTTCCGGCGGACGGTGTCAGGGAGAGGCGCATGGTGGAGGAGCAGCAGGGCGGCGAGGGCGGAGAAAGCGCCGGAGCCGACGGCCTGACCGTGGACCAGCTCGCCGCGCGGGCGGGTGTCACGGTCCGTACGATCCGCTTCTACAGCACCCGCGGCCTCCTGCCGCCGCCCGCCATCGGGCCGCGCAGGGTGGGCCGTTACGGACCGGCCCACCTCTCCCGGCTGGCCCTGATCGAGGAGCTCCAGAACCAGGGCATGACCCTCGCGGCGATCGAGCGCTATCTGCGGCGCCTGCCGGAGGACACGGACCCGCACGATCTGGCGATCCACCGCGCCATGGTCGCCTCCTGGATGCCCGACACCGTCGACGAGTCCACCCGCGAGCAGCTGGAGGGGCGGGTCGGCCGGGAGCTGACCGGCGACGACCTGGAGCGGCTGACGGCGATGGGCGTCCTGGAGACCACGGACGACCCCGGCCGCTTCCTGGTGGATCCCGCGCTGCTGCACCTGGGCGTGCGGCTGCTGGACATGCCGCTGTCGCAGCAGACGATCCTCGCCGCGCGCGAGGCGATGCTGGAGCACGCGCGCGCGGCGGCACGGGAGTTGAGCCGCCTCTTCAAGGACGAGGTGTGGGAGCCCTACCGGTCGCGCGAGGACGATCCGGAGCAGGTGGAGCGGATGAAGTCCCTTTCGGCCCATATGCAGCCGATGGTGGTGCAGGCGCTGATGACCGCGTTCCAGCGGTCGCTGAAGGAGGAGCTGCGGGGCGCGTTCCCGAAGGGGCGCGCCCCGCACTCCCCGGACGACGTCCGTCGTTGAGGACTTGAGGACGTCAGTCCTTGAAGAACTCGCCCTTGTCCGCCTTCTCCGCGAGCAGGTCCGGCACGGCGAAGCGGTCGCCGTAGCGCTCCTGGAGCTGGCGGGCACGGGCGGTGAACCCGGCCGGGCCGCCCTCGTATCCGTTGATGTACTGGATCACGCCGCCCGTCCACGGCGGGAAGCCGATGCCCATGATGGAGCCGATGTTGGCGTCGGCGACCGAGGTCAGCACGCCCTCCTCGAAGAGGCGGACGGTGTCCAGCGCCTCGGAGAAGAGCATCCGCTCCTTCATGTCCTCGAAGGGGATGCCGGGGTCGGCGTCCTTCTTGAAGTGCTCGCGCAGGCCCGGCCAGAGCTTGCCGCGCTTGCCGTCCTCGTCGTAGTCGTAGAAGCCCGCGCCGCCGCTTCGGCCCGTACGCCCGAACTCGTCGACCATCCTGTCGATGACCGCGTCCGCCGGGTGCGCCTTCCACTCGACGCCCTCGGCCTCCAGGCCGCGCCGGGTCTCCTCGCGGATCTTGCGGGGCAGCGTGAGGGTCAGCTCGTCCATCAGGGAGAGCACCTTGGCCGGGTAGCCGGCCTGGGCCGCCGCCTGTTCGACGGTCGCGGGCTCCACGCCCTCGCCGACGAGCGCGACGCCCTCGTTGATGAAGTGGCCGATGACGCGGGAGGTGAAGAAGCCGCGGGAGTCGTTGACGACGATAGGGGTCTTCTTGATCTGCTGCACCAGGTCGAAGGCGCGGGCCAGCGCCTCCTCCCCCGTCCTGCGGCCCTTGATGATCTCCACGAGCGGCATCTTGTCGACGGGCGAGAAGAAGTGCAGCCCGATGAAGTCGGCCTGGCGCTCGACGCCTTCGGCGAGCGCGGTGATCGGCAGCGTGGAGGTGTTGGAGCACAGCAGGGCGTCGGGCTCGACGATGTCCTGGATCTCCTGGAAGACCTTGTGCTTGAGCGCCGGGTCCTCGAAGACCGCCTCGATGACGGCGTCGCAGCCCGCGACCGCCTGCGGGTCGGCCGCGGGCGTGATGCGGGCGAGCAACTCGTCGCGCTTCGCCTCGGTCGTACGTCCGCGCTTGAGTGCCTTCTCCAGCAGGCCCTCGGAGTAGCGCTTGCCCTTCTCGGCGGCCTCGACCGACACGTCCTTGAGCACGACGTCGATGCCGGCCTTCGCGCACGAATAGGCGATGCCCGCACCCATCATCCCGGCGCCCAGCACCGCGACCTTGCGCACGGGGCGGGACTCGACGCCCGCGGGGCGGCTGCGTCCGGCGTTGACGGCCTGCATGTCGAAGAAGAACGCCTGGATCATGTTCTTCGAGATCTGCCCGGTGACCAGCTCGACGAAGTAGCGGGCCTCGATCACCTGGGCCAGCTCGAAGTCGACCTGGGAGCCCTCGACGGCCGCGGCCAGGATGTTGTGCTGGGCCGGGTAGGGGGCGCCACCGGTCTGCTTCCTCAAGTTGGCGGGAAAAGCAGGCAGGTTGGCGGCGAGCTTCGGATGGGACGGCGTGCCGCCGGGAATCTTGTAGCCCTTCACGTCCCAGGGCTGTACGGACTCCGGGTTGGCGTCGATGAAGGCGCGGGCGGCGGCCAGCATGGCCTCCTCGCTCTCCACGACCTCGTGCACGAGGCCCTTCTCCTTGGCCTTGGCCGGGAAGTACTGCTGGCCCTGGAGCAGCACGTTCAGCAGCGCGTCGGCGATCCCCAGCAGGCGGACCGTGCGGGTCACGCCGCCGGCGGCGGGAAGCAGGCCGAGGGTGGCCTCCGGACAGCCGATCTTGGAGCCCTTCGCGTCGAGCGCGACGCGGTGGTGGCAGGCGAGCGTGATCTCGAAACCGCCACCCAGGGCCGCGCCGTTGATCGCGGCGACGACGGGCTTGCCGAGGGTCTCGATGCGGCGCAGATCGCGCTTGAGCTGCATGCTCCCTTCGAAGACCTCGTCGGCGTCCTCGGGACGGGCGCGGATGAGGTCGTTGAGGTCGCCGCCGGCGAAGAAGGTCTTCTTGGCAGAGGTGAAGATGACGCCGCGGAGCTCGCCCGCCTCGTTCGCACGCTCCAGGCGGTCGGCGATCACGCCGAGCGATTCCTTGAACGCGGCGTTCATGGTGTTGGCGGACTGGTCCGGGTCGTCCAGTACGAGCGTGACGACTCCGGTCTCGTCCTGCTCCCAGCGGATGGTCGTGGACTCGGGCATGGTGGGTGCTCTCTCCGTACGTGAAGCGATGCGGTGGGGGCGGGCGGTGTGCGCGGACGGCGGTCCGTACGGCCCGGGCCCGGGCCCGGCGGCCGTACGGGGCCGTGAATCAGAGCCGTTCGACGACGGTGGCGCTGCCCATGCCCCCGCCGACGCAGAGCGTGACGAGGCCGTAGCGCTGGTCGCGGCGCTCCAGTTCGTCGACGAGGGTGCCCAGCAGCATCGCCCCGGTCGCGCCCAGCGGGTGGCCCATGGCGATGGCGCCGCCGTTGACGTTGATCTTCTCCAGCGGCAGTTCCATGTCGCGGGCGAAGCGCAGCACCACCGCGGCGAACGCCTCGTTCATCTCGACCAGGTCCATGTCTGCGGCCGTCAGGCCCGCCTTGGCGAGCGCCTTGCGGGAGGCGGGCGCCGGGCCGGTGAGCATGATCGTCGGATCGGCCCCGGAGACGGCGGCGGAGACGATGCGGGCGCGCGGCCGCAGCCCGTAGCGCTCGCCGACCTCCGCGTTGCCGACGGCGACGAGTGCGCTTCCGTCGACGATGCCGGAGGAGTTGCCCGCGTGGTGCACGTGGTCGATCTCCTCGACCCAGTGGTACTTCTGGAGCGCCACGGCGTCGAAGCCGCCCATCTCGCCGATGTCCTTGAAGGAGGGCTTCAGACCGGCGAGCGACTCGACCGTGGTGCCCGGCCGGATGTGCTCGTCCCGTTCGAGGACGGTGAGGCCGTTGCGGTCGACGACGGGGACGACCGAGCGGTCGAAGCGCCCGTCCTTCCACGCCTGGGTGGCCAGCTCCTGGGAGCGGGCGGCGTACTCGTCGACGTCGGTGCGCGAGAAGCCCTCGATGGTGGCGATGAGGTCGGCGCCGATGCCCTGCGGCACGAAGCCCGTCTCCAGGCTCGTCATGGGGTCCATGTGCCATGCGCCTCCGTCGGAGCCCATCGGCACGCGGGACATCGACTCGACGCCGCCCGCGAGGATGAGGTCCTCCCAGCCCGAACGCACCTTCGCCGCCGCGAGGTTGACGGCTTCGAGGCCCGACGCACAGAAGCGGTTCTCCTGCACTCCGGCGACGGTGACGGGGAGCCCGGCCGCGATGGCCGCGGTCTTGGCGATGTCGGAGCCCTGGTCCCCGATGGGGCTGACGACGCCGAGCACGATGTCGTCGATGGCGCCGGGCTCCAAGTCGGGGAAGCGGCGCCGCAGTTCGTGGATCAGGCCGACGACGAGGTCGATGGGCTTGGTGCCGTGCAGGGCGCCGTTGGCCTTGCCGCGGCCGCGCGGGGTGCGGACGGCGTCGTAGAGATACGCTTCGGTGCTCACGATCGGCAGCCTTTCGGTGCGTACGGGGTACGGGTCGGATCAGTCGAGGATCGAGCGGCCGATGATCTCTTTCATGATCTCGGTCGTGCCGCCGTAGATGGTCTGGATGCGCCCGTCGGTGTAGGCACGGGCGACCGGGAATTCGTTCATGTAGCCGTAGCCGCCGTGGAGTTGGAGGCAGCGGTCGGTCACGCGCTTCTGGAGTTCCGTCGCCCACCACTTGGCCATGGAGGCGTGCGCGGCGTCCAGTTCGCCCTTCGCGTGGTCCTCGATGCAGCGGTCGAGGAAGGCACGGGTCACGGCGCACTCGGTGGCGAGTTCGGCGATCTCGAAGCGGACGTGCTGGAGTCTGGCGAGCGGACGCCCGAAGGCCTCGCGCTCCTTCACGTACCGGGTCGTCTGCTCCAGGATCTCCTCGCTGCCGGAGATGGCTCCGACCGCGATGGCCAGCCGCTCCTGGGCCAGGTTGGTCATCAGGTGGAGGAAGGCGCCGTGCAGCTCGCCGAGGAGGTTCTCCTTCGGCACGCGTACGTTGTCGAAGAACAGCTCGGCGGTGTCCTGCGACTTCTGCCCGATCTTGTCGAGGTTGCGGCCCCGCTCGAAGCCGGGCATGCCCCGCTCGACGACGAGAAGGCTCAGGCCCTTGGCGCCGCCCTCCGGCTTCGTACGGGCGACGACGATCACCAGGTCCGCGAGGATTCCGTTGGAGATGAAGGTCTTGGAGCCGTTCAGCACCCAGTGGTCGCCCTCGTCCTCCGCCGTCGTCCGGATTCCCTGGAGGTCGGAGCCGGCGCCGGGCTCCGTCATGGCGATCGCGGTGATGATCTCGCCGGAGCAGAAGCCGGGGAGCCAGCGGCGCTTCTGCTCGTCCGTCGCGAGGGATGTCAGATACGGGCCGATGATGTCGTTGTGCAGGCCGAGGGCGAGGCCCGCCGTGCCGGTACGCGCGAACTCCTCGGCGAGCACGGCCGCGTAGCGGAAGTCGTCCGTGCCGCCGCCTCCGTACTCCTCGGGGACGGCCAGTCCGAGCAGGCCCTGACGGCCGGCCGCCAGCCACGCCTCGCGGGAGACGATGCCGTCCTTCTCCCACTGCTCGTAGTGCGGCTCGACCTCCTTGGCGAGGAAGGTGCGGACGGTCTGCCGGAACGCTTCGTGGTCCTCGGTGTAGATCTGGCGCTTCATGTGGTCGGTGCTCCCCTTCGAGCGTTCGCGTCTTCGCATCCTCGCGTCTCGCCTGCTCGCGCCCTGCCGCGCACCGCGCCCACGAGCCGGCGGCTTCGTCAGAGCCAGCCCTTGACCTTCTCGATCAGCACGGCCGGGTCGGGCCCGACGGGCGTCACGTTGAGCATCGTCACCCCGGCCTCGCGGAACGCCTCGATGCGCTCACGCACGTATCCCTCGGGGCCGCAGAGGGAGACCAGCTCACAGAACTCGGCGGGGACCGCGGCCTCTGCCTCCCTCTTCTTTCCCGCGAGGTAGAGGTCCTGCACCTTCTCGGCCGCCTCCTCGTAACCGTACGCCCGGGCCACGTCGTTGTAGAAGTTCTTCCCCTTGGCGCCCATGCCGCCGATGTAGAGGGCGATGAGGGGGCGCACCTGCTCCCGTACCGCCGCGGCGTCCTCGCCGATGGCCAGCAGGGTTCCCGCGGAGATCTCCAGGGGCCCGCGGGCCGGATCGCGCAGCGCGGCGCCCTCCGCCAGGGCCGTGCCCCACACCTGCTTGGCCTTCTCCGGCACGAAGAGGTGGGGCAGCCAGCCGTCGGCGATCTCGGCGGTCATGCGGACGTTGGCAGGGCCGAGGGAGGCGATGAAGATCGGGATCTCTGCTCGCTGCGGAGGGTTGAGGAACTTCAGCGGCTTGCCGAGCCTGCCGCCCTTCTCCGCCGGCAGCGGCATGTCGGTGATGCCGTGGTGGTCGATGACCTCCCGCCGCCAGATGCGCCGGCACAGCTCGGCGGTCTCGCGCGTGCGGCCCAGCGGCTTGTCGTATGCCCGTCCGTGCCAGCCCTCGACGACCTGCGGCCCGGACGCACCGAGCCCCAGCAGCGCGCGCCCCTCGGAGAGGACGTCGAGGCCGGCTCCCGTCTGGGCGATGAGCGCGGGCGTGCGGGAGTAGACGTTGAGGATGCCGGCGCCGATGAGCATGCGCTCGGTGCGGGCGGCGATGTAGCCCAGGATGGTGGGCGAGTCGAAGCCGTACGCCTCGGCGACCCACACGGCGTCGAGGCCGGCGGCCTCCAGCTTCACGGCCTCCTCGGCGGCCGTGCGCGGGTTGTCGGCGTACTGGAGGGGGGTGGCGATCTTCATGCGTCACTGTCCTTGGCGGAGTCGGTACGGGCGGGCTCGGCGAGCGCGGGCAGCTGCCAGTCGCGTGCCACCTCTGCGGCGTCCGCGCCGGGCACCGCGGGCGGGCGGGAGACGGCGGCGGGCGTCTCGGAGAAGCGCGGCGCGGGCGCGGGCTGGGTGATGCCGGCGTGCTCGACGAAGGTGCCGCGGGCGGCGAGGTGCGGATGCCGGGGCGCCTCGCGCAGGGAGAGGACGGGGGCGACGCAGGCGTCGGAGTCGCGGAAGACCTCGTTCCACTCGTCCCTCGTACGTGCCTTGAACCGTTCGGCCACGACGGCGCGCAACTCGCCCCAGGCGGCCGGGTCGTCACGGCCCGGCACCTCGCTCTCGATGCCGAGCAGCCTCGTGAACTCCCGGTAGAACTGCGGCTCCAGAGCGCCCACGGCCATGTGGCCGCCGTCGGCCGTCTCGTACGTCCCGTAGAAGGGGGCGCCGCCGTCCAGCAGGTTCGCACCCCGCCTGTCCTGCCAGGCCCCCGCGGCGAGCATGCCGTGGATCATGGCGGTGAGGTGGCTGGTGCCGTCCACGATGGCGGCGTCCACGACCTGGCCCCGGCCCTCGGGCGTGCGCGCGTGCTGGAGGGCTGCCAGTACGCCGATCACCAGATAGAGGGAGCCTCCGGCGTAGTCACCGAGCAGATTGGCCGCCGCGTACGGCGGGCCTTCGGCGGGGCCGGTCATGCCGAGGGCGCCGGTCAGGGCGATGTAGCCGATGTCGTGCCCGGCGCGCTGGGCGAGCGGCCCGTCCTGCCCCCAGCCGGTCATGCGGGCGTAGACGAGCGAGGGGTTGCGGGCGAGGCAGGCGTCGGGGCCCACGCCGAGGCGCTCGGCGACGCCGGGGCGGTTGCCCTCGATGAGGACGTCGGCGCGCTCGGCCATGTCGAGGACGGCGGCGAGACCGTCCGGGTCCTTCAGGTCGAGGGTGACGGAGCGCTTGTTCCGGTTGGTGACGTCCATGGCGGGGTCGATGCCGAGGGCGGCGCCGCCGGGCCGGTCGACGCGCACCACGTCGGCGCCCAGGTCGCCGAGCACCATCCCCGCGAAGGGGCCCGGGCCGATCCCCGCCAGTTCCACGACGCGTACGCCACGGAGCGGGCCCTCGGTGTACGACGCCGCTGTCATCACGCCCGTCCCCTGACACTTTGACACAACTGATGTAACACCAGGGATGCTAAGGACGTCCCGCGCAATCCACAAGCCCGCACCCCGGAGCGCCGAGCCGGTCGTCCCGTGGCATGCACCACACCGGATAACGGCCGTGCGGACGCCTCCTTCTCCGCCCGCGCGGGGCGGTCGGCCGCGGCAGCGCCGGGCGCGGCCGGCCGGGTCGGTCAACAGCGCCGCTGCTCACCGGTACGAGCGATGGCACGAGAGCGGAAACTGCGCAATACTGACTGCGATACCGCTCTAATGAACAACTTCGCGCAGATCGCTGAGGCGCGGAGCGGCGAGGTCTGATGGGGGTCCGATGAGCGAAACCACGCACATGGAGCGGGAGTTGCGCAGCCAGCCGGAGGCGTGGCGCTCGGCGGCGCAGCTCGCGGCGGGGGCGCCGCTGCCGCGCGCCGGCCGGCGGGTGGCCGTGGTGGGATGCGGCACGTCGTGGTTCATGGCGCAGGCGTACGCGGCACTGCGCGAGAGCGCGGGGCTCGGTGTGACGGACGCGTTCGCGGCCTCCGAGGCGCTGCTCGGCGCGGAGCGGAACTACGAGCAGGTGCTCGCGATCACCCGCTCCGGCACCACGACGGAAGTGCTGCGCCTGCTGGAGGCGGTGCGGGGCCGCATCCCCACCGTGACGGTCATCGGCGATCCGGACACCCCGGCCACGGCCGTCTCGGACGAGACGGTGGCCCTGCCCTTCGCCGACGAACGGTCCGTCGTCCAGACGCGGTTCGCCACCAGTGCGCTCGCGCTGCTCCGTGCGCACCTCGGGGAGGACGTCGAGGAGGCCGCGCGGGACGCGCGGGAGACGCTGACGGCCGAGGTCCGCCAGGAGTGGGTGGAGGCCGAGCAGTTCACGTTCCTGGGCACTGGCTGGACGGTGGGCCTGGCACACGAGGCCGCGCTCAAGATGCGGGAGGCATCGCAGTCCTGGACCGAGTCCTATCCGGCGATGGAATACCGGCACGGCCCGATATCCATCGCCGCTCCCGGGCGCGTGACATGGCTGTTCGGGCCGTCGCCCGAGGGGCTGGAGCAGCAAGTGGCGGGCACGGGCGGGGCGTTCGTGCACCATGCGGGGCGCGATCCGCTGGCGGAGCTGGTGCTGGTGCAGCGCGTCGCGCTGGAGCGGGCACGGGCGCGGGGGCTCGACCCCGACGCTCCGCGCGCCCTGACCCGCTCCGTCATGCTGGATGCCCCCTGATTCGCATCCATCCACCGCCCTGCCCTCGACGGAGGCCCGCAGCATGCCCCTTGTCTCCACCGCGTCCATCCTCGATCCGGCACGTGCGGCGGGCCTCGGCGCGCCCGCGTTCAACGTGCTGCATCTGGAGACCGCCGAGGCGCTCGTCGCGGCAGCGGAGAGCGCGGGCGTTCCGCTCATCCTCCAGATCAGCGAGAACTGCGCCCGGTACCACGGGAGTCTGACGCCTCTGCTGCGTGCGACGCTCGCGCTGGCGGAGGCCTCCGCTGCGGCCGTCTCCGTACATCTGGACCACATCACCGACCCCGCCCTGCTGCGGGAGGGCGTCGAATCCGGGGCGCGGTCGGTGATGATCGACGCCTCGGCGCTTCCGTACGGGGAGAACGTCGCCACGACCGCGGAGCTGACCGGCTGGTGCCACGCCCGGCAGGTCTATGCGGAGGCCGAGTTGGGAGAGGTGGGAGGCAAGGACGGCGTGCACGCACCCGGTGCGCGCACGGACCCGGAGGAGGCGCTCGCCTTCGTGGAGGCCACGGGGGTGGACGCCCTCGCCGTCGCCGTCGGCTCCTCGCACGCGATGCGGGAGCGCACGGCCGTGCTCGACAAGGAACTGATCCGGGCGCTGCGTCAGCGGCTTCCCGTGCCGCTGGTGCTGCACGGATCGTCGGGGGTGCCGGACGAGGAGCTGCGTGCGGCGGTCGCCGCCGGCATGACGAAGATCAATATCTCCACCCATCTGGTGTCGGTGTTCACCGGCGAGGTGCGAAGGACGCTGTCGGAGAACCCGTCGCTCATCGACTCACGGAAGTACGTGGGCCCGGCCCGTGAGGCCGTCGCGCGGGAGGCGGAGCGGCTGCTGCGCGTGCTCGGGAGCCCTGCGTCATGAAGCGGCACGAGCGGATGAACGCGCTGCTGGAGCTGCTCGGCGAGCGCGGCAGGCTCGACGTCGAGGAGGCCGCGACGGCCCTTGAGGTCTCCGCGGCCACCATGCGCCGCGACATGGACGCGCTGGCCGAGCAGCAGCTGCTCAAGCGCACCCGCGGCGGTGCGGTGCTCGGCTCCGTCGCGTACGACCTGCCGATCCGCTACAAGCACGGGCACCACGGCGTGCAGAAGCACGCCGTCGCGGAGACCGCGGCGGGAATGGTCGCACGCGGCGACGTCGTGGGGCTCAGCGGCGGCACGACGACGACCGAGATCGCGCGAGTCCTCGCCACCCGGCCGGAGTTCGCGGAGCCGGGCCCGCGCGCACATCTGACGATCGTCACCAACTCCCTGAACATCGCGAACGAGCTGGCGGTCCGCCCGCAGATCAAGATCGTGCTGACGGGCGGCGTCGCCCACTCCCGATCCTTCGAACTCACCGGCCCCTACAGCGAGATGGTGCTGCGGCAGCTGACACTGGACATCGCCTTCATCGGTGTGAACGGCATCGACGCGGAGTGGGGCGGCACGGTCCACGACGAGGCCGAGGCGACGACGAACAGGCTCATGGCCGAGCGGGCGGCCCGCGCGGTCGTCGTGGCGGACTCCTCGAAGCTGGGGCTGCGCTGCTTCGCCCGGGTGGGCGGCGCGGACGTCTTCGGCACTCTCGTCACGGACACGGGGATGGACGACGACGCGCGACAGGAGTTCGCGGACCAGGGGCTGCGCGTGGTGGTGGCCGCCCCGCACATCGCGGAGGCCTGACGGCACCTGGCGACGCAGCCGCGTTCCGGCGACAAGAGAGGGCACCTGCGCGGCACTCGGCGCCGCGGAAGCGCCCGTCGCGGGTCAGCCGGAACCAGCCCACCGGCTGACCGTGAAGCGGTCGCCGTCCCGCTTCACCTCGGCGGCACCCGCACCGGCGAAGTGAGCGGGGATCACCAACTCGACCTCGTCGGCGGCGCGTTCGAGCAGCCGGCGCCGCGTG
Source organism: Streptomyces winkii (assembly GCF_032248595.1). Classification (NCBI taxonomy): domain Bacteria; kingdom Bacillati; phylum Actinomycetota; class Actinomycetes; order Kitasatosporales; family Streptomycetaceae; genus Streptomyces; species Streptomyces winkii. The sequence continues at coordinate 533,205 of NZ_JASTTH010000004.1, forward strand.
GCCGCCGCCTGCCGCCGGTCCTCGCAGAAGCAGCTGTTGTACGAGGGCTCCAGGATCTGCACCGGGCTGTGCAGCACGTCTCCCACGAAGACCGCCCTGTCGGCACCCGACCGCACTCTGAGCACGGACGAGCCCGGGGTGTGTCCCGGCGCCGCTTCGAGCACGAGGTTGTCGTCCACGCGGTGGGTCCCCTCCCACAGCACGGCCCGGCCGAGAACCGGCGCGATGCTGTCGGCGTAGACGAGCAGACTCCCCCGCTGCCGCAGACGTTCGAAGTCGTTGCGCGGCGTACGGCGCCGGTGAGCGTTCTCCGGGGCGAAGTACCGCTGGTCCACGGCCGGGATGAGGTATGTGGCGTTGGGAAAGGCGGGCTCCCAACCACCGTCCCCGGAGCGGGTGTTCCAGCCGACGTGGTCGTAGTGGATATGCGTGTTGACGACGACGTCCACATCCCCGGGCCGCACGCCCGCCTCGGCGAGCCGGTCGAGGAAGCCGGTGTCGAGACGGTCGAACAGCGGGATCTGCGGCCGTTCACGGCCGTTGCCCACTCCGGTGTCGACGAGCACCGTCCTGCCGTCGCTGCGCAGTACCCAGGTCTGCACGGCCGCGTGGTAGGCGTCCGTCTCCGGATGCCAGTGGTCCGGCGCGAGCCACGACGCGTTGTCCCGCCAGATCTCCGGCGTGCTGTCGGGGACGACGGTGCGGGCGGGAGCGATCTCGCTCTGCCACTCGACCACCTTCGTCACCTCCACGGCACCCACGTTGAAGTCACTCATACCGTCAAGCTATCCCCGGGTTCCGAGCGCATGAATGGCTGATCGTCGCTTTCCCATACGCGTACGTCTCAGGCGTCGAGCGTATGGTGGCACCGTGGATTTGCTCAGCGACATCACCGGTGTCATGCGCACTGGGCGCCCTTCGGCGAGCCGCCTGCGGGTGGGCTCCCCCTGGTCCTACCGGTTCGCGCCCTATGACGGGGCGGGGTTCCACGTCGTCGTTTGCGGTTCCGGCTGGCTTCTCATGGATCAGCGGGCGCCGGTACGGCTCGGAACCGGCGACGTGGTGCTGATGCCGTCCGGCCGCGCACATGTGCTGTCGGATTCGCGGGACGGGTCCGGCGCGGTCCCCTTCGAGACGGCTGTCGCGGATCCCGACGGGAACACCGAGTTCCTGTGCGGGAAGTACCGGCTGGAGCGGCACCGTACGCACCCGCTTCTGGCGATGCTGCCGGACGTCGTGCACCTTCCGGCCCGCGTCGGCGATCACCGGGACCTGCGCTCGGCAGTCGATCTGCTGGGCAGCGAGGCGACGGGCCGCCGCCCCGGACGGGACGCGGCGATCGCGGGCCTGCTCGATCTGCTGCTCGTCTACATGATCCGCGCGTGGTTCGACGACCACCGAGACGGCGATGGCCGGCCACGGCTGCTCAGCGATCACGACATCACCGCCGCGCTCGAAGCGCTCCACGGCGCCCCGGCCAGACAGTGGCGGATCGAGGACCTCGCCGCGGAGATCGGTCTCTCGCGGGCCACCCTCGCGAGGAGGTTCACCGAGTCGGTGGGCCAGCCTCCCATGGCCTATCTGACCCAGTGGCGGATGACGCTCGCGGCCCGCCTGCTGCGGGAGACCGAACTGGCACTGGCGGCCGTCGCGCGACAGGTCGGCTACGCCTCGCCGTTCGCGTTCTCGCACGCCTTCAAGCGAGAGTTCGGCATGGCGCCGGCCCGCTACCGCGAGGACCGGCAGAAGGCGCAGGAGACCGCGGCGCCGCATCCCCCACTGAACCCGGGGTCATGAGTCTGGATCGACGGACGGCACGGCGGTTCCGGCCGGGCCGGACGGACGCGTAACCGGGCGCCCAGCAGCCGGGCGCCCGGCGGCACGCGGCCGAACGGCCGGGTGATCCGGGCCTCGTCCCATGGCCCACATGACCCCGGCCGAGGTCACGCCGTCGAGCCCCGGAGCCGAGCCGAGCGGTCCGGCGAACTCGCCGTGCGGGCGGGGCCGGTGAGGGTCCGCCGCCGGGGAACGACGCGGCCGCCTTGGAGTCCGCTACCGCCGGCACGCGGACGGCCGGTGCCAGAATGCCAAGCATGGAACGATCTTCCTCAGCGGCAGCCGGCACGGCGGCCCCGGCCGGCCCGGCGGACCACCTCGACAGTGATCCGCGCGGCGCGGACTCCGCCCCGGCACGGTCCGATGCGGCAGGACGCGAATCGGCGGAGGCGGCCGCCGGACTTCCCGGCACCGCGCACGCCTGGAGGGCGCTGGGCGGCGACATCGCACTGCTCGACCGGATCTCCTGCACGGTGCGGGCGGTCCTGCCCGCGCGGCTGCCCGTCCGGGAGCTGGCCCGTGCGTCCGTCGCGGTGTGCTCGCTCGCGGCGGCCGAACTCTCGTCCGTACGGTCCGAGGGCGCAGCCGGCGCGGGCAGCGCGGGCGCCCCGGCCGGAGCCGGGCCGGTGGTTCCGGCCGTGAGCGTGGACGACGGCGCGGTGGCCGCCGCGTTCACCAGCGAGCGCCGGTTGCGGACGGACGGCCGCGCACCCGTGACCTTCTCCCCGCTCTCCCGCTTCTGGCGCACCTCGGACGGCTGGCTGCGCACCCACGCCAACTACCCGCACCACCGCACCCGGCTGCTCTCCGCCCTCGGCATCTCGGTCGAGGACCGCGACGACGCCACGCTCGCGGAGATCCTCGCCTCCGAGCTCTCCGGGCGCAGCGCCGCCGAGGTCGAGGAGGCGGTGTTCGCGGCGGGCGGACTCGCGGTCGCCGTCCGTACGCCGCAGGAGTGGGCGGCCCACCCCCAGGGCGAGCAGGCCTCCCGCCGTCCGCTGCTCACCACCGCGCGCATGGACCAGGCGCTCCCTCGCCCGCTGCCCTCGCCGGAGGGGAACGGCCCGCTGCATGCGGTGCGCGTGCTGGACCTCACCCGGGTTCTCGCCGGACCGGTCGCGACCCGCGTCCTCGCGCTCTTCGGCGCGGACGTGCTGCGCCTCGACGCCCCGCAGCTTCCCGAGAACGCGGACACGCACGCCGACACCGGAGCAGGCAAGCGCTCCGCGCTCCTCGATCTCTCGTCCCGCTCGGGGCAGTCGGCTTTCGAGGAGCTGCTGTCGGCGGCCGACGTCGTGGTCACCGGCTACCGGCCCGGCGCGCTGGACCGCTTCGGCCTCGCACCGGAGTCGCTGGCCGACCGGCGTCCCGGGCTGGTCGTGGGCCAGCTGAGCGCCTGGGGTGCGTACGGCCCGTGGCACAGGAGACGCGGGTTCGACAGCCTCGTCCAGGCGGCGAGCGGCATCTCCCTCATCGAGGGGCAGCGTGACGAGGCGGGTGAGGAGATTCCCGGCGCCCTGCCCGCACAGGCCCTCGACCACACCACGGGCTATCTTCTGGCAGCCGCCGTCATGCGGGCCCTCACCGAGCAGCGGCGCGGACGGCCGGGCGCGAGGCTCGTACGGCTCGCGCTCGCCCAGACCGCCGACTGGCTGATGAACGGGCTCACTTCACAGGGCGCGCCCGCCGCGCGGCCCGCATGTCCGGGCAACGGCTCCGGCCCGGACCATCACGCCGACCCCGCCGACCCGGAACACCCGGCCCGCCCTGAGGACCCGGCCCTCTGGCTGGCCGAGACCGACAGCCCCCTGGGGCGGCTGCGCTATGCGCTGCCGCCCGTCGGCTATGAGGGCTCCCCCGCCGACTGGTCCCGGCCGCCCGGTGTGCCGGGCGGCGACCCCGCCGAGTGGTGGTGAGCCTCCGCGGCGGCGGCGCGGGTGGCGGCGCGCGGCAACAGCACGGCCGCCAACACCCGCCGTCCTAGAGCGACTTGCCCCCCTGGTCTCCCTGGTCCCCGTGGTCCCCGTGATCTCGGTGGCCTCCAGGGGACTCGTCGTCCCGGCGTCCGCCGTGAGGCCCGTACCGTCCGCCGTGCGACCCGCCGTGCGGACCGCCGTGGCCGCGCCTGCCGCCGCGCCCTTCCCGGCGCTGACGGCGCTGAAGCTCCCGCCGTTCGCGCCGCTCGGCACGCAACTGCTGCTGCTCCTCCCGCGGAAGCTTGCGCGCGACGCCCACGCCGCCCATCACGGTGAGACCCGTGATGACCACGCGCGGCGCCTCGGGGTCCGCGAACCCCGCGGCGGAGGAGTCGAATCCGCCCATGATGCCGACGCCGCGGACCTCGACCCCGACCCCGGGCGGCACGATGACGCTGAATCCGCCCATCAGCGCGAAGCAGCGGATGACGACGTCCCGCTCCTCGAACCGGGCCTCCCGCAGGTCGAGTTCGCCGCCGCCCATGAAGCCGACGCCGGTGAAGGCACGCGGCACCGTCCACTCGCCCCTGCGGCCGAAGCCGCCCATGATGCCGACGCCCCAGCGCGAGGTGGCTCGTCCGCCGATCCGCTCGGCCCAGCGCCGCTTCTTGCGGAGCGAGGGAACGGAGGAATCCTTCCGCCCACCGGCCACGTCCGGCAGGCCGCTCACGGAGGAGTCGGCGCTCCCGTGGTGCGGCAGATCGCGGACGAGCGGCACCAACTCCCCCCGCGTACGGGCCTGATAGGTGCGGTCGAGCCGTTCCTGGAACTCGTCCATGGCGAGCCGCCCCTCGGACAGCGCGTCGCGCAGCACCTCGGCGATGCGCTCTCTCTCCGCGTCCGACGCACGCATCTCGGGCAGCTCGTCACTCATGTGGCCACCCTATTACGCACCGTATTGCGGGCCCGTACCGTATTGCGCGCCCCCCGGCGTGCACGCACCGCGTCGGAACGCCGACCGCGTGCTCGGGTCCCTCCGCGGGCTACTCCACGGACGCGAGAAGCCACTCGGCCAGGGCCACCGCCGCGAATCCCAGCGCCAGCACGCCCGTCGCGACCCTGGTGCGGCCCCGTCGGCTCAGGGCGATGGCGGTGCCGGAGAGTATGAGCGCGATCCCGTAGAAGCCCATGGTGAGCACGGACGGCGCGCTGCCCAGTCGCACGACGAGCGCGACGGCCACCGCCGCCATGACGATGCCGGAGACGATCGCGCGGACCCTGCGCGCCTGCCGCGGCGTGAGGCCCGGACGCGCATCCGGATCCCCCACTTCCGCCGGGTGAGCCTGCTCCCCCGCTTCCGCGTACTCCCCCGCTTCCTCCTGCTCCCCCAGTTCCCCGTCCCCCTGCTCCGAAGGCGCCCGCGACACCGGCTGCTCCGAGGACTCCGAGCGCTCCGCCCGCTTCTCGCCCTCCGCGGGCGAGGTCGCTGGCTCCCCGTCCCCGTCGGCCGCGGCGGCCCGCGCTCCGGTCGTCTCGTCGTCGGTCGGCGGGCTTATGTTGGCTTCCGGCATGCCGGGAGGTTATCCGCATTCGCCGGCGTCTGTCGCGCGGGGTCGGCCAGGCCGGGATGGGGCCCGCGATCGTCCGCCGCGAACTGTCCGGCGGCTCGACTCCCTTGTCCCTAGGGCTCCTTGTGCGTCCACTTCCGCAGTTCGGAGCGGCTGTCGAAGTTGCCCATGTTCGTGTCGATCGGGTCGTTCGTGTACTGGTGGAAGCGCCAGGAGTGCTTGATGCCGGGGTGGCCGGGCTTGCCGTTGTAGTGGGCTATCCACAGGCCGTCGCCCGCGAAGGACGTCGTGTCGTGGTTGAACCAGAAGTTGGTGTTGCAGTACAGCAGCACTCTGGTGTGGGGGCGCTTGTCCTGTACGTACTTGATCCAGGAGTCCTTCTCCGCGTTGGTGACCTCGGAGTCCTCCCAGTCCAGTACGAGCATGTCGCCCTTGACGAGGTTGATCTTCGACATGAAGTAGTCGGCCTGTGCCTTCATGCTCCCGGCACGGCCGAAGTGGTAGAAGCCGGTGACGAGTTCGGCGTCGCGCGCGGTCTGACGCTGGTCGACCCACTTCGGGTTCGTGTACGAGGTACCTTCCGTGATCTTGATGAAGACGAAGTCGAGACCTTTCGTGCTGTAGTCCCGCGGCTGGTACGACGAGACGTCGACGCCTTTGATCACGATGCTCTCCTCTGCCGTACGGACAAGCGCTTTCACTCATCCGTTCCGATACCCGCAACGCGGCGCACCGTACCCCGAACAGGCCGCTGTGGGGCACCGATCGGTCGCTCCGGGTCACCGCGCGGAGCCGCCCGCGCGTGCTCCGGCGCGTCGTCCCTGTCCGGGCGGCGCCCGTGGGCGGAGGATCGGTCCCGGCGAGTGCCGGCGCACGCGGCACACTGGTGGAGAACGGCCCGCCCGAAACAGGAGCAGAGCCGAAACAGGAGCAGAGGAGCACGACCATGGCGACGACACGCACCGCGCACACCGTGTGGAACGGGAACCTGAAGAAGGGGTCGGGTGAGATCACCTTCGACTCCTCCGGCATCGGAACCCAGTCCGTCACGTGGGCGTCGCGCGCCGAGGAGCCCAACGGAAGGACGAGCCCAGAGGAGCTGATCGCGGCCGCGCACTCCAGCTGCTTCTCGATGGCGCTTTCCAACGGGCTCGACTCCGCGGGCAAGCCGCCCACCCGGCTGACCACGCAGGCCGACGTGGTCTTGCAGCCGGGCACCGGGATCACCGGCATCCACATCACCGTCGAGGGCGAGGTGCCGGGCATCGACGAGGCGGCCTTCGTCGCCGCGGCGGAGGAGGCCAAGGCCAACTGCCCCGTCTCCCAGGCCCTTTCGGGCACCACCATCACCCTGACGGCCAAGCTGAGCTGAGCGTGCACGGCGCGCTCGTGCGCCGCACGGAGCGGAGGAGACATGCCGGAACTGCCCGAGGTCGAGGCCCTGCGTGACTTCCTCGACGACCGCCTCGAGGGGCGCACGGTGGAGCGCGTCATGCCGGTGGCGATCAGCGTGCTCAAGACGTACGAGCCGCAGCCGGCCGCGCTGGAGGGGCAGACCTTCACGGGTGTGTCCCGGCACGGGAAGTTCCTCGACCTGGAAGCGGGCGGTCTCCATCTGGTCGTCCATCTGGCCCGGGCGGGCTGGCTGCGCTGGCGGGAGTCGATGCCGGCCGCTCCGCCGCGTCCGGGCAAGAGCCCGCTGGCTCTCCGGCTGACCCTCGCCGCCTCCGAACAGGGCGGCGAGGGCGGCGGGTTCGACCTCACCGAGGCGGGCACGCGCAAGCGCCTCGCGGTGTACTGCGTGCACGATCCGTCCGAGGTGCCCGGTGTCGCACGCCTCGGTCCCGATCCGCTCGCCGACGAGTTCACGCGGGAGGTCCTCGCCGGTCTCGTACGCGGCGAGCGTCACCGGATCAAGGGGGTGCTGCGCGATCAGAGCGTGATCGCCGGCGTCGGGAACGCCTACTCGGACGAGATCCTGCACGCGGCACGACTCTCACCGTTCAAGATCGCCGGGGAGCTCTCCGAGGAGGAGGTCACCGGGCTCTACGAGGCGCTGCGCGCGACCCTCCGCGACGCCGTCGAGCGCTCCCGCGGGCTGGCGGCCGGGGAGCTGAAGTCGGAGAAGAAGACGGGGCTGCGGGTGCACGGCCGCACGGGCGAGCCGTGCCCGGTGTGCGGCGACACCGTGCGGGAGGTCTCCTTCAGCGACAGCTCGCTCCAGTACTGCCCGACGTGCCAGACCGGCGGCAAACCGCTCGCCGACCGGCGCATGTCACGGCTGCTGAAGTAGCGGCGGTCCGCCCGTGGCTACCGCCACGGGCGGACCGCGGCGCAAGGCGCTGCGGCAGGGCGCCGGGACGGACGTACTACCGTTGCGCCGGCACACACCCCGGGGGTTCAGGGATGGCGAGTCATGAAGGGACAGGCATGTCGGCCGACGAGCTGGAGGAGTTCGCCACAGGCCTCGCCCACATGGCCCGCGATCTGCTCGCGCAGGACTCCGTGCAGAGGACGCTCGACCGCATCGTGGTCCACGCGGTGGACCTGGTGGAGGGGTGCGAGGCCGCGGGCGTGATGACGGTGGAGAACAAGCGGGTGCGCACGCTCGCGTCGAGCAGCGACGTGGTGCTGGCCTCGGACCGCATACAGGGCGAGCTGAACGAGGGCCCGTGCTTCGACGCCGCGAGGACGCCGAAGGAGGTCTACCGCGTCGCCGACATGACCGAGACCGTGCGGCGCTGGCCGCGCTACGCGCCCGAGGCACGCCGGATCGGCATCGGCAGCATGATGGGCTTCCTGCTCTACACCGACGAGGACAACCTCGGCGCCCTCGACCTCTACTCCTCCGCCCCGAACGCCTTCACCAAGAGCTCCGAGCACATCGGCTGGCTGCTCGCCTCGCACGCGGCGGTCGCCTTCTCCAGCGCCCGTACGCACGCGCAGCTGCACACCGCCATGGAGACCCGGCACAACATCGGCGAGGCGGTCGGCATCGTCATGGAGCGCTACAAGCTCGACGAGGACCAGGCGTTCGCCGTGCTGCGGAAGAGCTCACAGGACCGGAACACCAAGCTGCGCGAGATCGTGCGGACGGTCACGGAGACCGGCGAGATCCCCGGTGTGAAGCCGAAGCCTCACTGACGCGGCCGCGCTCCCCGCCCACCGCGGCCGCGCCTCCTGCCGCTCCCGTCGGGCAGTCACTCGCCGCCCATGTCGCTCCCACGGGCCCCGGCGGTCGCCTCCTGCTCCGTACGGAAGACCAGCGCGTCCTCCTCCACGTCGACCAGCAGCCTGGTGTGCGGCTTCAGTTCACCGCTGAGCAGCATCCGCGAGAGCTGGTTGTCCACCTCGCGCTGGATGGTGCGGCGCAACGGCCGTGCGCCGTACTCGGGTTGGTAGCCGCGCCGCGCGAGCCAGTCGACCGCGGCCGGAGCGAAGTCGATGGCCAGGTCCTGTGCGTGCACCCGGTGCCTGGTCTCGTCGAGCAGCATGTCGGTGATGGTGCGCAGCTGTTCGTCCGAGAGCCGGCGGAAGATGACGATCTCGTCGATGCGGTTGAGGAACTCCGGCCGGAAGTTCTCCCGCAGCGGCCGCATCACCCGCTCCCGGCGGGCCTCCTCCTCGTCCTCCTCGTCGCCGCCGCCGAAGCCGAGGACGGCCCCGCGTCCGGAGATCGCCTCGGAGCCGAGGTTGCTGGTCATGACGATGACCGTGTTCGTGAAGTCCACGGTGCGGCCCTGGGAGTCCGTCAGGCGCCCGTCGTCGAGCACCTGGAGCAGGATGTTGAAGACGTCCGCGTGCGCCTTCTCGATCTCGTCCAGGAGCAGCAGGGAGTACGGGTTGCGGCGAACGGTCTCGGTCAGCTGGCCCGCGTCCTCGTGCCCGACGTAGCCGGGAGGGGCGCCGACGAGACGGCTGACGGTGTGCCGTTCCTGGTACTCGCTCATGTCCAGGCGCACCATGCGGTCGTCGGTGCCGAAGAGCGACTCGGCGAGCGCGCGGGCGAGTTCGGTCTTGCCGACGCCGGTCGGCCCGAGGAAGAGGAAGCTGCCGATGGGCTTGGACGGGCTCGAGAGCCCGGCGCGCGAGCGCAGCACGGCGTCGGCGACGGCGGCGACCGCCTCGTCCTGCCCGATGACGCGCTCGCGCAGCCGGTCCTCCATGCTCAGCAGGCGCTCCTTCTCCTCCTGGGTGAGGTTGCTGACGGGGATGCCCGTCTGGCGGGAGACGATGTCGGCGATGTCCTCGACGGTGACCTCGGCGATGCGGCCGTTGGGCTGCTGCTTGCGCTCGTCCCGGGTGATCTCCTTCTCCACCTCGGCGAGCCGGTCGCGCAGCTGTGTGGCGCGTTCGTAGTCCTCGGCGGCGACGGCCTGGTCCTTGTCGCGGTTGATCTGTTCGGCCTCGCGCTCCAGTGCCCGCACGTCGGTGCCGCGGGTCGCGGTGCGCAGCCGCACGCGGGCGCCCGCCTGGTCGAGGAGGTCGATGGCCTTGTCCGGCAGATACCGCCCCGTCAGATAGCGGTCGGAGAGCTCGACGGCGGCGATGAGCGCGTCGCCGGTGTAGCGGACCTGGTGGTGCGCCTCGTAACGGTCGCGCAGGCCGCGGAGGATCTCCACCGCGTCCGGGACGCTCGGCTCGGGGACGAGGACGGGCTGGAAGCGCCGCGCGAGCGCCGCGTCCTTCTCGATGTGGCGGCGGTGCTCCTCCAGCGTGGTGGCCCCGATGACATGCAACTCGCCCCGGGAGAGCGGCGGCTTGAGCATGTTGCTCGCGTCCATCGAGCCGCCCTCGGTGCCGCCTCCGCCGGCGCCGACGACGGTGTGCAGCTCGTCGATGAAGACGATCAGCTCCTCGGAGTGGCGGCGGATCTCGTCGATGATTCCGCTGAGGCGCTCCTCGAAGTCGCCGCGGTAGCGGGTTCCCGCGACGACGCCCGAGACGTCGAGCTGGACGACGCGGCGGCCCAGGAGGTTGTCCGGCACGTCGCCGTCCACGATGCGCTGCGCGAGCCCCTCCACGATGGCCGTCTTGCCGACGCCGGCCTCCCCGATGAGTACGGGGTTGTTCTTGCCGCGGCGGGCGAGGATCTCGATCGTCTGCTCGATCTCCTCGTTCCTGCCGATGACGGGGTCGATGCGGCCGTCGCGGGCCATCTCCGTCAGGTCGGTGACGTACTTGTCGAGGTTCGGGGTGTCGGAGGGCGGCTTGCCCTGCGCCCCGCGCCCGGCCGGTGTCTCGGGGCCGGAGCCCTGCGCGCCCGGGTATCCGGCGCCGCCCTGGCCGGGGTGACCCGGCTGGCCCGGGTGTCCGGGAAAGCCGCCGGAGGACGCCGAACGCGGGTCGAAGTGGGCCGCGCCCAGGATCTGTCCGGCCGCGGAGTCGCGGTTGGCCGCCATCGCGATGAGGACGTGCTCGCTGCCGATGTACGAGGCGCCGCGAGAGCGCGCGATGTCGTGCGCGTCGAGCAGGGCGCGCTTCACGGCGGGACTCACGGAGATGGACTTGCGCGGTGTGCCCTCCCCGACCTCCCGGTCGATCTCCTCGGCGAGCGCGTCGGCGTCCGCACCGGCCCGGGTGATCATGGTGCGGGTCGGCTCGGTGGTGAGCGCCGCGCGCAGCAGGTGCTCGGTGTCCAGATCGCTGCTTCCGTGCTGAGCCGCGTACGAGGCTGCCTCGGATACGAGCTGCCTGGCCGGCTCGCTCATCAGACGGAGGAAGTCGTAGTAGCGGGGGTCCCGCCCGCCGCTGCCGGACGGGGCGGCGCCCCCCAGAAAGCGCGCGATGAACTCTCCGAACGGGTCCCTGCCGAAGTCCTCGGGACCCATGTACCCGCTGGTCATAGGTATCCGTCCCGCTGACCCGACGTCGCCGGGCCACGCTGTGTCGGCTGCATCAAGCTTCCGGTGCGGGGTTCCCCTGTACGGCCGTGCGACACGTGTACGGCACAGGTGCCGCGCCGCTCAGCCCGCCGTGAGCAGGCCGGTGGCGGTGGCGGCGCCGAGCAGCCCGGCGGCCTGTAGCGGGGTGGGGCGTTCACGCAGCGCGGTGAGCCCGAGGAGCACGGGGATCGCCGGATAGAGGGAGGAGAGCACGACGGCCACGGTGACGAGCTGCTCCCGTGTGGCGAGGAGATAGAGCACGAGGGCCAGCGCGGCGGCCATGCCCGTGGCGGCGGCTCCGGCCGCGCGGAGCGGCGGCAGCCGCAGCCGCATCCCGTCCGCGGGACCCGTACCGGCGCGCTCTGTCCCGACGCGATCCGTCGCAGGGCGGTGCATCCCGCGGAGCAGCGGCGGCAGCGCGGCGGGCAGGATCACGGCGATCGCGGTGAGACGCCCGGCCGTGACGGGCCAGATGCCGGTGCCCGGGCCGGCCTGGGCGAGCGCCGCGTACTGGAGGGCGATTCCGGCGCCGGCGGTCAGTCCGTCCAGGGAGGCGCCGGTGCCGCGGGGCGAGGCGGAGCGCGCCGGCCCGCCGCGGGAGACCAGCCACAGGGCCGGCACGGCTGTCAGGATGCCGAGCCAGGACAGCGCCGACGGCCGGTCTCCGAGGAGTACGACACCGGCCAGCACGGGCAGGGCCAGACCACCGACGGCGCTGACGGGCACCACGGTGCTCATCGCGCCGCGGCTCATGCCGCGGTAGAGGAAGACCATCCCCGTGCCGGTGCCGATGCCGGAGAGCGCTCCCCACGCGAGATCGGACCCGGCCGGAGCCGGAGCTGGGAGCAGCGGCGCGGCAACCAGGGTGAGCGCGAGGCCCCCGGCCTGTCCGGCGAGCGCGACGAGGGCGAAGGCCGCGCGGCGCGAGAGCAGCCCGCCGGCGAAGTCGGCGAGGCCGTACAGGACGGCGGAGCCGAGCGCGAGGAGGGCGCCCATCAGCTGCCGCGCGGACCGGCACCTTCTCCGCCGCCGCCCTCGTGGCCGCCTTCGCCGCCCGCGCCGTCTTGGGCGGCCTGCTCGTCGCGCTCGGCCTGCCCCACCGGGCAGACCGCGCCGTCCCGTACGCAGCCCGCGCGGTCGCACAGGCGGCACAGCAGATCGGCGTTGCCGACCTCTCCGTACAGCCGCGTCAGCAGCTTGGACAGGAGGCCGTCGAGCGTCTCGCGCTCCGGCTCGTCCAGTACGTCCACGACGGCGTTCAGCGGGGTGCCGCGGGCGGCGAGCATCGTGCGGGCGGTGCGGGTCCCGGCGGCGGTGGGCTTCACGGACACCCAACGCCCGGGCCCCTGACGGCGGGTGACCAGTCCGCCCGCTTCGAGCGAGTCGACCATGCGGGCCGCGGCCGGCTGCGAGAGGCCGACGCGGCGGCCCAGCTCGGTGACGCTCAGGCCGGGCGAGGCGGAGAGCACCACGAGCGCGGAGGCGCCGCTCGCACTCGTGCCCGCTGCCTTGGTGGCTCCGGTGAGGGCCATGTCGGTCACGGCGAGTGCGGTGGCGCCGAGGAGGTTGGCCGTGCGATTCGCATCATGCATGACTCATGCATACATGGATTCCCGTGCACCCTCAACCCCCGGACGCGAGTTGATCACTGCGGCTCGATCGCCTGCAACCGCCTCATAAGCGATTTAGCATGGCAAACGGAGCCCGTTATGGATGTGCTGAGCAGAAACAATGTGGTGATCACGGGCCGTGAGGGCGCCCCGGTGATCATGCTGGCGAACGGCTTCGGCTGCGATCAGAACATGTGGCGCCTGGTGGCGCCGGAGCTGGCCCGGGACTTCAAGGTCGTCCAGTTCGACCATGTGGGAACGGGCAACTCGGATCTCTCCGCGTGGAGCGAGGAGCGGTACACGTCGGTGGACGCCTATGCCGAGGACATCGTCGAGATCTGCCGCGAGCTCGCCCTCGGTCCCGTCGTACTCGTCGGGCACTCGGTGAGCGCGGTCTTCGGCGTCCTCGCCGTGGCGTGGGAGCCGCAGCTGTTCGAGAAGCTCATTCTGCTCACGCCCTCGCCGCGCTACATCGACGACGAGGGATACCGCGGCGGTTTCAGCGCCGAGGACATCGACGAGCTCCTGGAGTCCCTCGACAGCAACTATCTGGGCTGGTCCGAGTCGTTGGCTCCGGTCGTCATGGGCAACCCCGAACGGCCCGAGCTGACCGACGAGTTGACCAACAGCTTCTGCCGGATCGACCCCGCCATCGCCAGGGTGTTCGCGCGGGCGACCTTCCTCTCCGACAACCGCACCGATCTGCCGCGGGTTTCCGTGCCGACGCGGGTGATCGAGGTCGCCCAGGACGTGATCGCACCGCGCGAGGTCGGCGCCTTCGTGCACGAGTCGATCCCCGGCAGCGAGCTCGTCACGCTCGACGCGGTGGGCCACTGCCCGCAGTTGAGCGCGCCGTCAGCCACCACCGAGGCCATCGCCGGGTTCGCGGCCCGTGACGGATGATGTCCGCAGCAGGATCCCCGCCCCCGTACCGGCGCGCCTCCCCACAGGTCGGCGGCCCGCAGCAGTCCGGGCAGCAGCAGTCCGGCCCGCAGAGGCTGTCGGACGAGGACACCGAGGAGCTGTACGAGAACGCCCCGTGCGGCTATCTCTCCACCCAGCTGGACGGGCTGATCGTCAGGGCCAACCGGACGCTGCTCTCACGGCTGGGCCGGGACCGCGACGAGGTCGTCGGGCGCATGCGCTTCGCCGACCTGCTCACGGTGGGCGGCAAGCTCTACCACGAGACCCACTTCGCGCCGCTGCTCCACCTCCAGGGCGAAGTCAGCGGTGTGGCCCTCGAATTGAAGGCTGCGGACGGCACGCGGCTGCCCGTCCTGGTCACCGCCAGCGTCAAGACGGACAGCGCGGGGCGCCCGCAGCTGATCCGTACCACCGTCAACGACGCGCGCGACCGCCGTTCGTACGAGACGGAGCTGCTGCGCTCCCGCGAGAAGGCCGAACGCGAACGGGAACGCTCTCAGCGCCTCGTCAGCACGCTCCAGCAGACGCTCGTGCCGCCGGTCCTGGCGTCCCCTCCGGGACTGGACGTCGCCGCCCACTACCACATCGCCTCCCCCGACGAAGTCAGCGGAGACTTCTACGACTTGTTCCCCCTCGCCCGGGACACGTGGGGACTGTTCATCGGCGACGTGTGCGGCAAGGGAGCGCCCGCGGCGGTGCTGACGTCGCTGGCCCGCTACACCCTGCGAGCGGCCACGGTCTACAACCCCGAGCCGGTGGCGGTGCTCAGCAACCTCAACACCGTGCTGAACACCGCCGATTACGAGCACGACCCCCGTTTCTGCACCGTCCTCTTCGGCGTGCTGCACAGCGAGGACGAGGGCTTCCGCGTCACGCTGGCCAGCGGCGGCCATCCCCACGCCCTCCTGCTGCGCGGCTCCGGAACCGCCGAGTACATCCCCACGCCCGGCGGGCAGTTGATCGGCGTGCTGGCCAACCCGACGGTGGCCACCACGTCCGTACGCCTCGAAGCCGGGGACACGCTGCTCCTCTACACCGACGGACTCACCGAGGCCCACACCGCCACCGCGGGAGGCGACCGCTACGGCGAGGACGCACTGCTCGCCTACACCGACGTCCTCGCTCCCTGCACCGCCGAGCAGACCGTCGACGCCATGGCCGAACTGCTGGACGCCTTCGGCGAGGGCCTGGTCGACGACACGGCGGTACTGGCCCTCGGCGTTCCGCCGCACGGCGCTCCGGGGTGACGGGGTGAACAGGTCGCGCCCGGCCAGAGTGTTCCGGCTGCCTTCAATAGCATGCAAAGCATGCCCATCAGACTTGAGAACGTCGGCATCGCCGTCCGCGACCTCGAAGCAACGATCTCCTTTTTCACCGACCTCGGCCTCACGGTCCTCGGCCGGGACACGGTCAGCGGTGAGTGGACCGACACCGCCGTCGGCCTTGACGGCAATCACGCCAAGATCGCGATGCTCCAGACACCGGACGGTCACGGTCGCCTTGAGCTCTTCGAGTACATCCACCCCGAAGCGATCGAGTCGCAGCCCACACGTCCCAACGAGATCGGCATGCATCGCGTCGCCTTCTCGGTCGACGACATCGACGAAGCCCTTGAGATCGCCGCACGGCACGGATGCCGTCCGCTTCGCGGTGTGGCGACCTATGCGGACGTCTACAAGCTCACGTACGTCCGCGGTCCCAGCGGCATCATCGTGATGCTCGCCGAGGAGCTGAAGAAGGACTGACGGCCGGGCCGGCGGCCTCGAACCAACTCCCATAAGCCTAGCGGTGGTTGGAGGACCGACGACGCGCAATGCCCCACCCCTCCGTACCGCCTGCGGTCAGCGCGTGCGCCGCCCGCCGCGCGTACCGCGGAGCTTGTCGAGGTCGCGTGCCGACTGTTCCAGAAGGGCCCGCATGGCGGCCTCGGCCTCGTCCGGCTCCTGTGCCCGTACGGCGTCGAGCACCGCCCCGTGGCTGGGCACGGGGTTCTGCGGGCGGTGGCCGGAGGCGTGGACGAGGCGGTCGCGGAAGGCGAGGCCCGTGGCGATCACCATCTCCATCCGTTCCAGCATCTCGTTGTGAGACGCGGCGAGAAGCGCGCGGTGGAAGGCGAGGTCGGCGTCCACGGCCTCGTCGCCGACCTCGGAGGCGCGCGCCATCGCGTCCAGCGCCTCGTCCAGCGCGGCCAGGTCCGCGTCCGTACGGCGCTCCGCGGCGAGCCGTACCGCCGCCGGTTCGACGATGCCGCGCACCTCGCCCAGGTCGCGCAGCAGCGGGTCGCCCGCGCCGGCCGCGGGGCCCTCCGCGGACTCGAACTGCCAGCGCAGCACGTCCGCGTCGAGGAAGTGCCAGTCGGACCGCGGCCGTACGAACGTGCCCCGCTTCTGCCGGGCGTCGACCATGCCCTTGGCGGCGAGCACCTTCAGCGATTCGCGCAACGCGGTGAGGCTGACGCCGAGTTCGTCCTGGAGCGCCGCCAGGTCGAGTGTGTCGCCCTCACCGATGCGGCCGCTGATGACCCGGTGAGCGATGGCCTCGACGGTCTGGCCGTGTACTCCGCGGCCCGAGTAACCGGCCATTCCTGAACCTTCTCTCTCCTCGATCCGCCCCCGATTCCGAGCCCTCTCCCTCCGCCGGTACCGGTCTCGCCGTCCCGGAATCCCCCGTCATGCAGAGGACTTCATGACGCTCCAGCCCCCGTCGACGAGAAGGCTCGCGCCCGTGACGTACGACGCCTCCGGCGAGGCAAGGTACGCGATGGCGGAGGCGACCTCCTCCGGGGTGCCGAAGCGGCGAGCCGCGGTCTCCGCGACGCTGGCCTCCCTCTCCTCCTGCGGAACCCGGTCCCACAGTCCGGTGAGAACCGGCCCCGGAAGCACGGTGTTGAACCGCACCCGCGGCCCGTACTCGACGGTCAACTGGCCGCTCAGGGACAGCAGTCCGCCCTTCGCCGCCGCGTACGCGGGGTGGCCGGGGATGCCGCGGTAGGCGTGTACGGAGGAGACGAGCACCACGGCGCCCTCTTCGGCGCGGAGGTCCTCCAGGCAGGCACGTACGCCGAGGAAGGCGGCGGTGAGACCCACCGAGATCTGCCGGTTCCAGGAGTCGGGCGTGGTCTCGTGCGCGGGTGCGACCTCGACCTTCACCGCGTTGCTGACGAGGACGCCGACGGGCCCGTAGGCGTGGGCGGATTCGAGGATCCGCCGCCACGCCTCCTCCTGCCCGACATCGGCGGGGACGAAGACGGCGTCGCCGCCGCTCTCCCGTATCGCGTCCGCGACCCCGGCGCCCCGCTGCTCGTCGACGTCGGCGACGACGACGGCGGCGCCCTCCTGGGCGAGGCGGTGAGCCGTGGCCGCGCCGATGCCCGTGGCGGAGCCGGTGACGACGGCGGTCCTCCCGCGGAAGCGGCCGTGAGGGCATCCGTGCCCTGCCGCTGCTGACTCGGCAGACCCGGCAGACCCGGCAGACCCGGCAGACTCTGCCGACCCCGCCGCCGCTGCTGACCCGGCCGTTCCGCCCTCCGTCCTGGACCCTGCCATCGGGCTGCTCCTCGCTTCGGTACAGATCGGACCGGAAGGGTTGACCACCACCCGGACCCCACTTACGTTAATTCATAATTAATGGATTGACCATGGGCGGGCGTGCGACGGCGGCCGACGACTCGAAGGTGCTCGAAGCATGAAGAGGTCAGACATGCAGATCCACTTCGGCGGCGACTACTACCCGGAACAGTGGCCCGAAGAGGTGTGGGCCGAGGACACCCGGCTGATGAAGGAGGCCGGGGTCACCATGGTCACGGCGGGGGTCTTCGCCTGGGCCCGCGTCGAACCGCGCCCCGGCGAGTACGACTTCGGCTGGTTCGACCGCGTGATGGACAACCTCTCGCAGGCCGGGCTCCGCGTCTGCCTCGCGACGATGACCGCGTCACCGCCGCCGTGGCTCTCGCGGCTGCACCCGGAGATCCTGCCGGAGACCGAGGACGGCCGCCGCAAGTGGCCCGGCGGCCGGCAGCACTACTGCCCCTCCAGCCCCGTCTACCGCGAGTACGCCACCCGGCTCGTGAGGAAGGTCGCGACGCGGTACGCGCAGCACCCGGCCCTGGAGTTGTGGCACGTCGGCAACGAGTACGGATGCCACATCCGCCAGTGCTTCTGCGATGTCTCGGCGGCGGACTTCCGCCGCTGGCTGCGCGAGCGCTACGGCACCGTCGACGCCCTCAACGACGCCTGGTCCACCGCCTTCTGGTCGCAGCGCTACGACTCCTTCGAGGAGGTGCTGCCGCCGCGCCTGGCACCGACGTTCGCCAACCCCTCCCAGCAGCTGGACTACTGGCGCTTCAGCGACGACGCGCTGCGGCAGTGCTACCTCGCCGAACTGGCCGTGCTGCGCGAACTCACCCCGGACGTGCGGGTGACGACGAACCTGATGCCGCACCACAAGCCCGTCGACGCCTTCGCATGGGCTCCCCATCAGGACGTGATGTCGCTCGACTTCTACCAGGACCCCTTCGATGCGGACACGCATCTCGGCGCCGCGTTCAACTTCGACGTGATGCGCTCGGCGCGCGGCGGGCAGCCGTGGCTGCTGCTGGAGCAGGCGCCCAGCGCCGTCAACTGGCGGGCCCGCAACAGCCCCAAGCCTCCCGGTGCGATGCGGCTGTGGAGCTGGCAGGCCGTCGCGCAGGGAGCCGACGGGATCATGTTCTTCCAGTGGCGGCAGTCGCGGGGCGGCGCCGAGAAGTTCCACTCCGCGATGCTTCCGCACGGCGGCACGGACACCCGGATCTTCCGCGAAGTCAGTGAGCTGGGGCGGGAGTTCGCGTCCGTGCCGGAGATCGCGGGCACCCGCTCACGCGCGGACACGGCGCTGCTGACGGACTGGAACAGCTGGTGGGCGCTGGAGCTCGACTCGCATCCCTCGACCGCGCTGGACCTGACGCAGATCAACCGCGCCCACCACCGAGCGCTCTTCGAGGCGGGCGTGGCCTGCGACATCCTGCCGCCCGCGAGCGAACTCTCCGCGTACCGGCTCGTGGTGGTCCCCAATCTGTATCTGCTCGGCGAGGCCGACGCCCGTCGTCTGGCGGAGTACGTGGAGAACGGCGGGCATCTGCTCGTCTCCTTCTTCTCGGGCATCGTCGACGAGTGCGACCGCGTGCACCTGGGCGGATACCCGGCGCCGCTACGGGAGTTGCTCGGTCTGCGCGTCGAGGAGTTCCACCCGCTGGACGAGGGCGCGAGCGTGCGCGTAGAGGGACTGCCGGCCCCGAGGTCCGAAGGCGGGGAGCCCGGCGCCGAGTCGGGCGCCGTCGGCGATCTGTGGTCCGAGGCGATCGAGCTGGAGGGCGCGGAGGCCGTCGCGGTCTTCGGCGAGGGCGAGTCGGCGGGCCGCCCGGCGGTGACGCGGCACGGCCACGGCACCGGCACCGCCTGGTACGTCGGCACCCGGCTCGAACCCGCCGCTCTGCGCGGGCTGTTGGACCACGTACGGGAGGCGGCGGGCGTGGGCCCCGTACTGCCGGGGCTGCCCGGCCGCGTGCAGGCCACGGTCCGCGAGGACGACGAGCACAGCTTCCTGTTCCTGCTCAACCACGGCGACGAGTCCGCCGTGGTCGAGCTGCTGGAGCCGATGCGCGACCGGCTGAGCCCGGACGGCGCCGGCCCCGTCACCGCCGTGACGCTGCCGCCCCGTGGCGTCGCAGTCATGGAGCGCTGACAACCAACTGCCCCCTCGGCCTGCGGCCTGGGGGGACCCCCACCCTGGGCCTCCAGCCTGGGGGACGGCCTGACAAGGAGGTCAGATGCCGGTCCGTAGGAAGGTTCTCGCCTGGGGCGCCACCGCTGCCGCGGCTCCCGCGCTCGCCGCGTGCGGCGAGTCCGCGGGCGCGGCCCGGCTCACCGAGCAGGCGCCGCGCAGGAAAGGCCGCAAGGTCGAGCTCGTCTTCTGGACGTGGGTTCCGTTGCAGGAGGCCGTGGCCCTGTGGAACAAGACGCACCCCGACATCCACGTAAAGGTGCAGATCGTGCCCGCCAACACCCAGGGCGGCTACCAGAAGATGCACTCGTCGCTGAAGGCGGGCAGCCCGCCGGACCTGGCGCAGATCGAGTACTACGCCCTGCCCGAGTTCATGCTGGTCAACGGGTTGACGGATCTGAGCGAGCACGGGGCCGACAAGCTGAAGGGCGACTACGTCGACTGGCAGTGGAAGCAGGGCGTCTTCAACGGCCGGGTGCACGCGATACCGCAGGCGTCCGGCCCCATGGCCCACTTCTACCGCAAGGATCTCTTCGAGCGCTGGGACATCGAAGTGCCGCGCACCTGGGACGAGTTCAGGACGGCGGCGCTCAAGGTCAAGAAGCGGGGCGGCGGAGCCCACATCTGCGCGTTCCCGCCCAACAACGCCCAGTGGTATGCCGCGTTCCCCTGGCAGCGCGGCGCGCAGTGGATCCGCTCCGAGGGCGACACCTGGATCGTCGACATCGCGAGCAAGGCGTCGCTCGAAGTCGCGGATTTCTGGGACGGGTTGCTGCGGGACGATCTCCTCGCGGTCATGCCCGACACACAGGGCCCCTGGTTCAAGGCCGTGCAGTCGGGGCAGCTGGTGAGCTGGCTCGCGGCGCAGTGGGGGGACGCGCTGCTGCGCGGCAACGCCCCCGGCACGAAGGGCAAATGGCGCGTGACCGGCCTTCCGCAGTGGGAGGCCGGGCAGACCGCCTCGGCCAACTGGGGAGGTTCGTCCACCGCGATACTCCAGGGCACCCGCCACCCCGCGGAGGCCATCGAGTTCGCGCACTGGCTCAACACCGATCCCAAGAGCATCGACCTTCTGGTCAAGGCCGGTTACGGATGGCCCGCCGCCAAGGTCGATCTCGAGGAGTCGGCGCTGGGCAAGCCCGATCCGTTCTTCGGCGGACAGCGCTACAACGAGGTGTTCCAGGCCTCCGACGAGCATGTCGACACCTCCTGGAAGTGGGCCCCGACCACCGTCCAGTCCTTCGAGCACATCAAGGACGCCTTCGGACGCGCCTCCGCCGGAAAGGGCAGCCTCACGGACGCGCTGCGCGACGTGCAGATCCGCGTCCTCGACGACTTGAAGGCCAAGGGGCTCAAGGTGAGGAGCGCATGATGCCGGCACAGTCCGAAACGGCAGCCGGGCGCGACGCCGCTGCCGCCGCCTCATCCGGGGGCGTCTCCCGGGGCACATCCGTACGGGGCTCCCAGCGCTCCTCGCGGCCCGACCGCGCCGCCTGGCTCTTCCTCGGGCCGTTCCTGGCGCTCTTCCTCTTCACCTTCGTCCTGCCGATCGGCTACGCCGTCTACCAGAGCCTCCTCAAGGTCGACCGGCACGGCCCGCTCGGGCTGGGCAAGCCGACGGTGGGATTCGGGGGGCTGGAGAACTACGCCCTCGCCCTCCAGCAGACCGACTTCGTCGAGAGCTTCGGACGGGTACTGCTCTTCGGCGTCGTCCAGGTGCCCGTGATGCTGGTACTCGCGCTGACGCTGGCGCTGCTGCTGGACCAGGTCTCGAACCGCTGGGCGGGGCTGCTGCGCGCCTCGTACTTCCTGCCGTACGGCATCCCCGGCGTCATCGCGACCATCCTGTGGGGGTTCCTGTACGTGCCGGGTATCAGCCCCATCACCGAGGTGCTCGGCAGTGCCGCACCCGACTTCCTCAGCTACGACAACATGCTGTGGTCGATCGCGAACATCGTCGTCTGGGAGTTCGCTGGCTACAACATGCTGATCATCGTCGCCCAACTGAAGTCCGTGCCACAGGAGTTGTACGAGGCGGCGAAGATCGACGGAGCGGGGCCGTGGCAGACCGCGCTGCGGATCAAGATTCCGCTGGTGCGCCCGGCGCTCATCCTCACCTGCGTCTTCTCCATCATCGGCACGATGCAGCTGTTCGCGGAGCCCCTCGTGATGCGGGTGCTCTCGCCGGCGGTGACCGCCAGCTTCACCCCGAACCTCAGTGCCTACAACGACGCCTTCGCGAACGCCAACGTCTATCTGGCGGCGGCGAAGTCGGTGATCCTCGCGCTCGCCGCCTGCGCGGTGTCGTTCGGCTTCCTCACCCTCGTCAGCCGCAAGGACAGGAGCAGGCGATGAGCACAACGACCAGTGCATCGGGCGCCGGGGCCGGGGCGGCGGCGGTCGCCGCGGGCGGGCCCTCACCGGCTGCGGCGGCGACCGCCGGGCCGCGGCGCGTGCCGTCGCCGGGCCGCATCCTGCTCGTCGCCTCGCTCGCGGCCGCGGCGGGCTACTTCCTGCTGCCGGTCTACTGGCTGGTCGTGGCCGCGACGAAGACCACGGCCAAGCTCTACGGCAGCACCGGACTCTGGTTCGACAGCCCGCAGTTGCTGCACAACCTCGGGAAGATCCTCACCTACGACGACAACATCTATCTCCAGTGGGTGCTCAACTCCCTGCTGTACGCGGGAGTCGGCGCGGCGCTTGCCACGCTGCTGGCGGCCGCGGCGGGCTTCGCCCTCGCCAAGTACCGCTTCAACGGCCGGGAAGCGGTGTTCAAGACCGTGCTCGCGGGCGTACTCCTGCCGCACACCGCGCTGGCCCTGCCGCTGTATCTGCTGTTCAACAAGATCGGCCTCGTCAACACGTACTGGGCGGTGCTGATCCCCAGCCTCGTCAGTCCCTTCGGTGTCTACCTGTGCCGCATCTTCGCCGAGTCGGCCGTCGACGACACGCTGCTGGAGGCGGCACGGGTGGACGGGGCACGCGAGGGGCGGATCTTCTTCGGGCTCGCCCTGCGGATCATGTCGCCCGCGCTCGTGACGGTCTTCCTCTTCCAGTTCGTGGGAATCTGGAACAACTACTTCCTGCCGCTGGTCATGCTCTCCGACGACCGCAAGTACCCGGTCACGCTGGGCCTGACGGCCTGGCAGACAGCCGGTGAGCGGGTGCCGCAGCTCATCCAGTACACCGTCGGCGGCGCATTCCTCTCGGTGATCCCGCTGGCGATCGCGATGCTGGTGCTCCAGCGCTACTGGAGGACCGGCCTGACCGAGGGAAGCCTGAAGGGGTGATCGGCACGGAACGTCCGCGCAACCGTCCGCACCGGCCGCACTGAGCCCGAACTGACGTACCTGGAGCACCACTTGAAGATCACCCGAGTCGAGACCTTCGCCGTCCCGCCGCGCTGGCTCTTCTGCCGCATCGAGACGGACGACGGCCTCGTCGGCTGGGGCGAGCCGGTGGTGGAGGGCCGGGCCGAGACCGTACGCACCGCCGTGCACGAACTCGCCGACCAGTTCCTCGTCGGCGCGGACCCCTCGCGCATCGAGGACCTGTGGCAGGTGATGACGAAGGGCTCCTTCTACCGCGGGGGTCCCGTCCTCTCCAGCGCGGTCGCCGGAATCGACCAGGCCCTGTGGGACATCGCGGGCAAGGCCCTCGGCGCTCCCGTGCACCGGCTGCTGGGCGGCCCCGTACGGGAGCGGGCGCGCGCCTACAGCTGGGTGGGCGGCGACGAGCCGGCGGCCGTGCGCGACCAGGTGGCCGCACAGGTGGAGGCGGGCTTCACCGCGGTGAAGATGAACGCGTCGGGACGGATGAGCCGGCTGCCGACCGTCTCCGAGCTGGATCAGGTGGCGGCACGGGCGGAGGCCGCGCGTGAAGTCCTCGGCCCCGGGCGGGACTTCGCGATCGACTTCCACGGCCGCTTCTCCACGGCGGGCGCCGTGCGGGCCGTCGGCGTGCTGGAGCCGTACGCGCCGATGTTCGTGGAGGAGCCCGTACTGCCCGAGTACACGCATCTGCTGGGAAAGGTGACCGACTCGACGACGCTGCCCGTCGCCACGGGTGAGCGGCTCTTCTCCCGTTCGGAGGTGCTGCCCGCGCTGCGGGCGGGGATCGCGGTGCTCCAGCCCGATCTCTCGCACGCGGGCGGCATCTCGGAGACCCGCCGCATCGCGGCGCTCGCGGAGACCTTCGACGTGGCGATCGCACCGCACTGCCCGCTGGGGCCGCTCGCGCTCGCGGCCTCCCTCCAACTCGCCTTCTGCACCCCGAACTTCCTCATCCAGGAACAGTCGATCGGCATCCACTACAACAAGGGCGCTGAGCTGCTCGACTACGTCGCGGACCGTTCCGTCTTCCGCTTCGACGAGGGGCATCTGCTGCTGCCGACGGCACCGGGTCTGGGAGTCGAGATCGACGAGAAGGCCGTACGGGCCGCGGACGGGACAGCGGGCAGCTGGCACAACCCGCTCTGGCGGCACAGGGACGGCGCGTTCGCGGAGTGGTGAGCCGCCGCACGCTCACGTCGCGGCGGGCACGGCCGCGGAATCGCGGCGAACCGGGGCCAGCAGGGTCCACACCGTGACGCCGGCCGCCGCGCACAGACCCGTCGGCGTCGCGCGCGTACGACCACGGCGACGGCAACCCCGTCGACCAGGTCGAGTACGAGCGGGCCTGCCGAGGCCGTTCACGGCGGAGCCTCGCCGCCGGCGGTCCCGGTCAACGGCCCCGGCAGCCCCGGCTGTCAGTCCCCGTCGCTCCCCTCGGTCCGCAGCGTCAGCATGCCGTCGCCGCCGTACCCGACCCGTACGCCGAAGTCCGCGCTGACGCGGTCGAGTACGGCCCGCAGCCACTCGGCGTCCTCGGGTGCGGCTCTCGTCAGCCGCATGCGCCGGGCCTGGAAGGGCGCCATGCGCAGGGCGGCCAGGCGGCCCGTGTCCGCCTCGACCGAGGCCAGATAGAGCAGCCGCAGATCGTCGCGGTACTCCTCGTGGCCCTCGACGCCCTCGTAGTCGTCGATGAAGTCGCCGCAGCCGTAGAGGACGAGCTTGCCGCGGTGCACCTCCACGGGGCGGGGGTGGTGCGAGGAGTGGCCGTGTACGACGTCGACGCCGCCGCCGTCGATGAGCGCGTGCGCGAACCGCCTCTGGTTGGCGGGGACGCCGTAACCCCAGTTGGAGCCCCAGTGCACGGACGCGACGACGACGTCGCCAGGGCGTCTCAACTCCCGCATCCGCCCGGACACTTCGCCGGCCGCCTCCTCACTGAGCCGGGCAAGGAAGTTCACTCCGGGACGGTCCGGGCGCGCGGCCCACGCGACCGGGATGCCGCTGGAGGGCGTCCCCATCGAGAGCACCAGCACGCGCCGCCGTCCGCCGTCGACCGGCACGACGGCGGGGCCGCGCGCCTCGTCCAGGTCCCGTCCCGCGCCCGCGGTCCGCAGGCCCGCCTCTGCGAGGGCGTCCAGGGTCTCCTCGAGGCCGGGCTGCCCGAAGTCCAGCACGTGGTTGTTCCCCAGAACGCACACATCGGGCCGGGCCGCGGCCAGGCAGCCGAGGTTGGCGGGGTTCATCCGGTAGTGGACTCCCTTGCGGGGGTCGAAGTGGCCGTGCCGCGTGACGCTGGTCTCCAGATTCACCACCCGGACATCGGGCGCGGCGTCATCCAGCACCTCCAGGGCGTCCCCCCAGGGCCACGAATCGTCGACCGGCACCGGCACCTTCCCGTTCACCGCCTCCGCCAGCTCGACATAGGCCCGCGCGTCCCGCAGGAACCCCTCACTCAGCTCCGGATCGCCCGGATACGGCAGGATCTGGTCGACGCCGCGGCCGAGCATGACGTCACCGCACAGGGACAAAGTGACCGATTCACCGCTCATCGTCGCAATATAGGCGCCGGCCGACGATGCGGAGCGAACTGCGCGAACGCATGGCCGGATGTACCGCCTGCCGCCGGAGAAAGATCTCCAGAAGTGACCCGGTTCTCGTGTACTACTCTGTACTACATGGAGACGACGGCCCGCGAATTCAACCAGAACTCATCGCGCGTTCTCGCTGCCGCGGAGGCGGGCGAGACCATCACGGTCACGAAGAACGGGCGCCCCGTCGCCGTTGTTCGTCCTTACGAGACGGAGGAGGTCCCGCCCTTCCCCGTCGGCCCGATGGGAGACCTCGACATCCCCGACCTGGACCTCCCGGATCTGACCGATGACGAGATCGAAGAGACTCTGCGCGGGATGGGATCGTGACCGACGTCGTCGTCGCCGACACCAACGCCCTGTACCGCGTACTCGACACTCGGCTCTCCGGACACGAAGAGCACAGGAAGGCGCTGGGGAGCATCCGGCACCTTGTGATCTCCCCACTGGTGCTCGGGGAGTTGGACTACCTCCTGTCCACCAGAGCCGGAGCGGACAGCGCCATCACCGCATTGCGGTTCATCGACCGCTACACCGCGACCCGCCGCTTCGAAATCCCCGACCTGGCGCCGCACATGAGCGCGGCCCTCGCCGTGATGGAGGGCTACCGCGACGCGGACAACGGCCGGGGCGTGGGCCTCGCCGACGCGATGAACGTTGCCCTGGCCGCGGCGTACCGCACCGAGACGGTATTCACGAGCGACCAGCACTTCCGCATGATGGTCCCGTTGACCGGGCACGCGGCGTTCCGTCTGCTTCCAGACGACGTGTAGCGGCCCACAGCAGCCGCCAGTCCCGTGCCGTCAGCGCGGGGGTGACGGGCACGGGAGGCCGGGGCGGGGGCAGGACAGGAGGGCGCGGACGAGGAAGCGGCCGTGCGTCGTGTAGTAGCCGACGTATGCGTCCGCTCCGCGGGCGAGCGCGTCGCGGGCGTGGCGCAGATGCGACCGGACGGGGAGCGCGCCGTCCTGGGGCGGGGACTCGCTCAGCTCTCGCTCCAGCCAGTCCGCCGCCGCGGAGGCGTCGGTGAACGTGCCCTCCAGCATCGAACGGGGCTTCCGGAACCACAGGTCGATCTCGATCGGCGGTGTCGCCGACTCCGGGTCGCGTGCCTCGGCGTCGCCCGGTCTCTCGTGGCCGGTGTAGCCGAAGGCGTGCCAGTGGGTGTCCATCCCCGTCGTCCTTCCGGTGCCCGGTATCCCCGAGTCACCGCCGCATCGTGCTCCACCGTGCGCGCCGTTCGTCCGGGACCCGCGCCGGGACCGCTGGGGCGTCACGCGGATGGAGTGCGCCGGGCCGCAACGGGAGCCTGGCGGGAGGGCGGACACCGCGCCTCGGTGATCGGTCCGGATTAGTCAGCTGCCGCTAAAGACCGACTGCCGGCGGGAGGGAAGTCCTAGCGTGACGAGCCCGATTCATCACCAGAGGATTCAGATGATGCGTGCCGGTCGTACCCGTGTGGCCCTCACTGCCCTGCTCGTGGCGAGTTCGCTGTCCCTGGCCGGATGCGGCATGGACGACGCCGGTTCCGCGGCCCCGAAGCCCGCGGGCAAGGCCGGGGCGGACGATCAGAAGGACGAGAAGGGCGGGAAAGAGGCAGGGGACAAGGACGCGCCGGAGGGCGTCGCGCCCGGGGAGAAGGCACCGGACGGGAAGGACACGCCCGCGAAGCTGCGGTTCACGAGCACCACGCTGGACGGGAAGGCGTTCAAGGGCGAGTCCCTGGCGAACAAGCCGTCCGTGCTGTGGTTCTGGGCGCCGTGGTGCGGCACCTGCCAGGGCCAGGCGGCGCAGACGGCGAAGCTCGCCGACAAGTACAAGGGCAAGGTCAACTTCCTCGGCGTCGCGGGCCTGGACAAGACCGAGCCCATCCGCGGCTTCGTCAAGACGCAGAAGGTCGGCAACTTCCCGCACCTCAACGACCAGAAGGGCGCGGTCTGGAAGAAGTTCGGGATCTCGCAGCAGAGTTCGTACGTCATGCTCGACAAGAACGGCAAGACGGTCCACGAGGGTGCCGCGACGAGTCCCAGCGACCTGACCAAGCAGGTGGCCGGGCTGGCCGGCTGAACCACGACGCCGACCGATGGCCGATCTGCCCTTCGCACTGGCGCTCACCGCGGGCATGCTCGCCGCGGTGAACCCCTGCGGATTCGCCCTTCTTCCCGCGTATCTGTCGCTGCTGGTGCTGGGCGAGGACTCTCCCTCGCGGGGCGCCGCGGTGGGGCGGGCGCTGGCGGCGACCGCCGCCATGACGCTGGGATTCGCGGCGGTCTTCGGGCTCTTCGGCCTGGTCGTGGCGCCCGCCGCGAGCCAGGTGCAGCAGCATCTGCCGTGGTTCACGGTGGTGTTCGGGGTGCTTCTCGCCGGTGTCGGGGTGTGGCTGCTGGCCGGGCGTGACCTGCCGAAGCTGCTGCCGGGAGTCCGCCGCGCGCCCGGCGTCACCCGCTCCGTTCCGTCGATGGCGCTCTTCGGCGGTGCGTACGCCGTCGCCTCGCTCGGCTGCACCATCGCGCCTTTCCTGGCGATCGTGGTCTCCGCGTTCCGCAGTGGATCGGTGGCGGGCGGGCTGGCCCTGTTCGGTGCGTACGCGGTCGGCATGGGCGCCGTCGTCGGCACTGCGGCGCTGGCCGTGGCGCTCGCCCGTACGTCGGCAGTCGGCCGGTTGCGGCGCCTGGGCGCGGCGGCGTCCCGGCTCGGCGGCGGCCTGCTGGTGATCGTGGGCGCGTACACGGCGTACTACGGCTGGTACGAGATCCGTGCTCTCAGCGGCGGGATCACGGACGGCGATCCGGTCATCGACGGCGCGGGCGCGGTGCAGCGCGCGATCGCCGGCGCCCTGCAGTGGACGGGCATCCCCGTGGTGGCGGGAGCCTTCGTGGTGGCGCTGGCCGCGGCGCTGTTCCTCGTACGGAAGCGGTCGCGGCGGCCGGCCGCCGATGCGGCGCCACCGGAGCGCGAGGGCGTTCCCGGCCACGCCAGCAGCTGACGCCCGGTCTCCGTCTGCGGCTGCCGGGCGCTGCGCCGGTCATCCGCGTGCGGAGCCCGGAGGCTCACTCCGCGGACGGCCCCAGCAGCGCCGCGGCGAGGTCGCGTACGGCGTGACGCCGCAGCTTTCCGCTTGCGGTGGTGGGCAGTTCGTCGACGACGAGCACCTCACGGGGCCGCTTGAAGGCCGCGAGGCCGTCACGGCAGAAGTCGATGAGCTCCTCCGGGCGGACGTGCGCGCCGTCCGCGAGCACGGTGCACGCCACCGGCTTGTCGATGCCGTCCTCGTCGGGCAGGCCGACCACCGCCGCCTGCGATACGGCCGGATGCTGGAGCAGCCGCGCCTCGACCTCGGACGGCGCGACCCAGATGCCGCCGGCCTTGAGCATCTCGCCCGTACGCCCCAGGCAGGTGTAGTAGCCGTCGTCGTCGACGACGTAGGTGTCGCCGGTGTGCAGCCACTCGCCCTGGAAGACCCGCCTGGTGACGCTCGTGCGGCACCAGTAACCGGTCGCGATCGACTCGCCCTTGACCAGCAGCGAGCCCGGTTCGCCCGGCGGGACGTCGCGTCCCTCGCCGTCCACGACGCGCAGTTCGTAACCGTCGACGGCGGTGCCCGTCGTGCCCGGACGGGAGCGGCCGGGGCGGTTGGAGAGGAAGATGTGCAGGGCCTCCGTGGAGCCGATGCCGTCGAGGATCTCGACGCCGAAGCGGTCGGCGAACCTGCAGCACAGATCCGCGGGCAGCACCTCTCCGGCCGACACCGCAAGCCGTACGGAGTCGAAGGCCTCGCGCGGAACGTCCGAGCGCAGCAGCGCGGCGTAGAAGGTGGGCACGGCGAAGAAGAGCGTCGGCCGGTACTCGGTGAGCCGTTCCGCGACGGACTGCGGCGTGGGCCGCTGCGGATCCAGTACGGTCTCGGCGCCGGCCGCCAGCGGGAAGAAGAGCGAGTTGCCGATGCCGTATGCGAAGAAGAGCTTCGCCACGGACAGGCAGCGGTCCTCCGAGGTGATGCCGAGCACCTGGCGTGCGTAACTCTCCACGACATGACGGATGTTGGCGTGCCGGTGCATCGCGCCCTTGGGCTTGCCGGTGGTTCCGGAGGTGTAGAGCCACAGGGCGCAGGAGTCGCCGGAGGTGATGTACGGGTCGTGCAACTCGCCGCCGCGGCGCCGTCCTTCCTCCACGAGCTCGGCGAAGGGGCGCACGCGTACGCCTGCGGGCACGGCCAGCGGGGGCACGTCACCGCCCGCGCCCTCGGCACCCTCGGTGCCCTGGGAACTCCGCACGTCTCCCCCGCCGCCGGCCCCGGCCCCGGCCCCGGCGACCGCGACGTACTGGATTCCGGGCACCCGCGCGACCGCCGCCTCGGCTGCGGCGCGGAACTCCGCGCTGACCAGCAGCACCCTCGCCCGCGAGTCCCCGAGGAGCTCGGCGAGTTCGGGCCCGGTCAGCATCGTGGAGACCGGCACGGGGACCGCGCCGAGCCGCATCGCGGCCAGGATCGCCGCGGCCATGTCGGGGCCGTCCGCCATCAGCAGCATGACCCGCTCCTCGGCGCGCACACCCCACGCCTGGAGCCCGGCGGCGATGTGGCCGACGAGCTCGGCCAGTTCGGCGTAGGTCAGCTCTCCCGCCGGGCCAGTGACCGCCGTACGGTCCGCCGTCCCGGGCTGGACGGCGGCCTGGAGGAGGTAGTCGGAGGCGTTGAACATGTCGGGGACGACGGGTGTGACGGGAGTGACGGACGGAGTCGCGCTGTGGGCGGTCATCGGGTCTCCCCTTCGCCTGGAATCGTGGCGTCATGCTCTACATATTCGGGACGCTCGTCAATAGCAGTGTGGAATGATTGGCCGGGGCACCGGTCGGCGCCTGGCAGCGCATCGGGCGTTCCGTCGCACGCGGCATTGGACAGAGCGACGGTCGACCGGCGCATACTTGGTCGCCACACGCATACGGAAGGGGCGGAAGGGGCGCGGCTTCTTCCGTGCACGCCGCAGCGCCGGGCGGCTTCGCCCGGACCGCCACAGGATCGCCCTCGACCACGGAGTGAGTGAATGAACGGGAACGGGTTCGGGACGGGCTTCGAGAAGACCGTGGGAATGGACTTCCCCGAGTTGACGGGCGACCGGACCGTCGTCACCTGCGACATCACTCCCGAACTCCTCCAGGCCTACGGCATCGTCCACGGCGGCGTGTACTGCTCGCTCGTCGAGACGGCCGCCAGCGTCGCGGGCGCCATCTGGTACGGCGACCGGGGCAACGTCGTCGGCGTCGCCAACCACACCAACTTCCTCCGGGCCATCGGCTCGGGCACGGTCACCGCCACCGCGACGCCGATCCACCGCGGCCGCACCCAGCAGCTCTGGCTCGTCACCGTCACCGACGACACGGGCCGCGACGTCGCGCGCGGCGAGGTGCGCCTGACCAACCTGCCCGCTGCGGACGGGAGTTCCGGCACGGACGACAAGGGCGACAAGGGCAGTGACGCTGCCGAGAGCGGTGAGGCCGCGGACGCGGGGCGCTCCGAAGGCGCCTGAGCCCCGGGCGGCGCGCGCACCCGCGGCGCCCGTACCGCACCCGCGCCCGGCCGCGCGCCGTCACTTCGACCGCGACCGAACTGTTCCGCGGCGAGACTGCTGCGATGCGAGCGAACAAGAAGGGCGCGGCCCCGGCCGAGGAGCCCGACGCCTCCACGGGCTCCGGCGAAGGACAGTCGCACTCACGGACGTACTCACCCGCGCTCCTTGCCGTGTGCCTCGGCTACTTCATGGTCATCCTGGACACGACGATCGTGAACGCGGCGCTTCCCGCGCTGCGTTCGGACCTGAACGCCGGGGTGGCGGGGCTCCAGTGGGTGGTCGACGGCTACATGCTCACCCTCGCCGCGGGCCTCCTCACCGGCGGGGCGCTCGCCGACCGGGCCGGTGCCCGCCGCGTGTTCCAGGCGGGGCTGGTGCTCTTCGCCGTGTCGTCCGCCGCGTGCGGCTTCGCGCCGCAGACCTCCGTACTCGTCGCCGCGCGGCTCGTACAGGGCGCGAGCGCGGCGCTGACGGTGCCCGCTTCGCTGGCGCTGCTGCGGGCCGCGTTCCCCGAACGCTCAGCGCGGGCACGGGCGATCGGGGCGTGGGGCGCGGTCGCGGGGCTGGCCGCGGCGTCCGGACCGGTGCTGGGCGGGCTGCTGGTGAGTCAGGCCAGCTGGCGGCTGGTGTTCTTCGTCAACGTGCCGGTCGCCCTGCTCGCCATGGTGCTCACCGCACGCCACGTGCCCGCGCCCGCGCCGTCCCCCCGCCGACTCGACCCGGCCGCGCAGGTTCTGGGGGCGGTCGCGCTGGCCGCGCTGACGTATGCGCTGATCGAGGGCGGACGGGGCGGGGCCGGCGGGCCGGCGGCCGCCGCGGCGGCCGCGTTCGTCCTCGCGTGCGCCGCGTTCGTCGCCGTCGAACGCCGCGTCACCGAACCGATGCTGCCGCTGGGACTCTTCCGCGACCGCACGTTCACCGGCGCGACCTTCGTGGGGCTGCTGATCAATCTGGGCTTCTACGGGGAGCTGTTCGTGCTCAACCTCGGCTTCCAGCATGTGCTCGGTCTCTCCGCACTGCTCACGGGGATCGCACTGCTGCCGCAGATGGGCATGGCCACGATCGGCTCGGCGCTCTCGGGCCGCTTCACGGCGCGGGCGGGCAGTCCGCGTACGACGATGCTCGCCGGACTGCTGACGGGAAGCGCGGGCTTCTTCGCGCTGGCCGCGGCCGGTGCGGGGACGAGCGCCGCGTACGGGCTGCTCGTCGCGCCGCTCATAGCCGTCGGGTTCGGCATGTCCTTCACCATGCCCGCGGCCACGACGGCCGTGGTCGAGGCGGCTCCCGGCGAACACGCGGGGCTGGCCTCCGGGGTGATCAACGCGGCGCGGCAGACGGGAGGCGTCATCGGCGTCGCCCTGCTCGGTGCGCTGATGCACGACACCGGGGCCTCGCCGGGCGGCGGGCTGCGGGTGGCGCTCTCGGTGGCGGGCTGCGCGTTTCTGCTCGCTGCCGCGCTCACCGCGCTGACGGTGCCCCGGCACGCCGCCGCGCAGGCCAAGTGAGTCGCCGCGCACGGCACTTGGCTCCGTTCCACGGAAGCACCGCCCGGCGGACGCGCGGAACCGCCCCCCCGACCGGTCATTGACCCCGTATCCGGGCGCGCCTAGGGTCGCCGCCGCACGGCTGCCGCGTGCACCGCGATCACCGTCGCTGTCACCGCCCGATCACCCGCGGGCCGGAACGTGCCCGCCCCGCACTCGCCCGCGTGCGCGCCCGCGGGGGCACCGGCAGAACGTACGGGCGGCGCGTCCGTACACGAGGACGTACGTGAGGGGACACCTCCCGCATGACGCACCAGGACGAGACGCCCGCAGCAGGGGCCGGCACGGTCGAGACGGTCCGCGGGCCGCTGCCGCTCGCGGAGCTGGGCAGGGTCCTCATGCACGAGCACATCTTCATCCTCAGCCCGGAATTCGCCGACAACTACCCCGAGCACGAGGGGTTCCGGGAGTCGGAGCAGATACCGGAGGCCGCCCGGCGGCTCGACGCGCTCGCCGCCGAGGGGATCTCCACGATCGTCGATCCGACGGTCGTCGGCCTCGGCCGGTACATTCCGCGGATCCAGCGGGTGGCGGCGCGTACCGGCCTCAACATCGTGGTCGCCACCGGTCTTTACACCTACGGCGACATCCCGCACTACCTCCAGTACCGCGGGCCGGGAACGCTGCTGGGAGGCGAAGAGCCGCTCGTGGACATGTTCACCGAGGACATCACCGCGGGCATCGCCGGAACCGGCGTGAAGGCCGGCATCCTCAAGTGCGCCACCGACGAGGCCGGGCTGACGGCGGGCGTGGAGCGCGTACTCCGGGCCGTCGCCCAGGCACACCGCGCAACCGGCGCACCGATCCTCACGCACACCCACGCCGCCACGCGCCGCGGCACCGAGCAGCAGGACGTGTTCGAGGCCGAGGGCGTCGATCTCGGCCGTGTCGTCATCGGTCACTGCGGCGACACCACCGACCTCGACTATCTGATGTCGGTCGCCGACCGCGGGTCCGTGCTGGGAATGGACCGCTTCGGCCTGGAGACGCGGCTGCCGTTCGAGCAGCGCGTGGAGACCGTCGCCGCGCTGTGCGCCCGCGGCTACGCGGACCGGATGGTGCTCGCCCACGACGCGTCCTGCTACATCGACTGGTATCCGATGCGCGAACTGCCGTCCCTGCTCCCGGACTGGCACTACCTGCACATCTCCCGCGACGTGCTCCCCGCCCTGCGGGAGAGGGGCGTGACCGAGGACCAGATCACGGCCATGATGAGCGCCAATCCCCGGCGGATTCTGGGCAGTTCAGGCGGCTACTGAGGTCTCGCGCCGTACGGTCCCGACGCCGCGCGCATGTCGCGCGCATGTCGCGCGCGTTCGGGACGGCCCCGCCCGGGACCGTCCCGAATCAGCGGTCCCGGGCAGGGCGTTCGCCTCGCGCGCAACGGGCCGCCGGGCCGGGCCGGCCCCGACCCCCGCCCCGGCCCGGCTCCCGTCAGGCGTGCAGCAGTTCGCCCGGCACGGCGTTCGGATCGGCGCGCACCTCCGCGGGGTTGGTCTCCCGCAGCGCCCACGTGCAGCCGAAGGTGATCAGGCCCATCAGCGCCACGAACACCGACACCAGAGTGGTCGAACCGGTCTCCGCAATGAGCGCCGTCATCACCAGC
Organism: Streptomyces winkii; assembly: GCF_032248595.1. Lineage (NCBI taxonomy): Bacteria > Bacillati > Actinomycetota > Actinomycetes > Kitasatosporales > Streptomycetaceae > Streptomyces > Streptomyces winkii. The sequence continues at coordinate 567,341 of NZ_JASTTH010000004.1, forward strand.
GGCGTCGCGCCGCTGACGGTGATCGCCGCGAGCTGGTACGCCAACGAGGCGCCCGAGAAGCGGATGTTGGGCGCGAACATCTCCCCGATGTAGGCCGCGACCGGCCCGTACGTCATCGACTGGAAGACGCTGCCGACGGCCAGCGCCACGAAGAACAGCCACAGGCTCTTGGTGTCGACGAGCCAGAAGTACGGGAACGCCCACACCACGAGCATCGCCGCGCCGATGAGCACCATCGGCCTGCGCCCGATCCGGTCGGACGCCGCGCCGGACCACAGGATCGCCGCCGCGCCGATGAGCGAGGAGCCGAGCGAGACAGCGAGCAGCGACTCGTGGCTCATGCCGAGCTTCTCGGTCGCGTAGCTGAGGACGCCCGCGATGCTGATGTAGAAGAGGCAGTTGGTGGCCGCGAGCATGCCGCACGCGAGCAGGATCCTGCGCCAGTCCCTCCGTACGGCCTCGCTCAGCGGGGCGCGGGCCACCGTCTGCTTCTTCTTCGACACCTCGGCCTGGAGTGCCCGGAACTCCGGGGTGTCCTCGACCTTCGTCTGGATGTAGAGCACGACGGGGAAGAGGACCGCGGAGAAGAAGAACGGAATGCGCCAGCCCCACGTCATGAACGACGCCTCCGGCATGACGGCGGTGGCCGCGAGGAACGCCACGTTGCCGAGGATCACACCGAACGGCACGCCCATCTGCCCGAACGTGCCCGCGAATCCGCGGCGTTTGGGACTTGTCGACTCGATGAGCAACAGCACGATGCCGCCCCACTGGCCGCCGCACGCGAGCCCCTGCACGAAGCGCAGCGCCACGAGCAGCACCGGCGCGGTCATCCCGATCGCCTCGGCGCTGGGCAGGCAGCCGATGAGGAACGTCGCGAGGCCCATGCCGAGAAGGCAGGCGACGACCATGGGCTTGCGGCCGTAGCGGTCGCCGAAGTGCCCGGCGAGGACGCCGCCCAGGGGACGGGCGATGAACCCCGCCCAGAAGGTGCTGAAGGAGAGCAGCGTCCCGGTCAGCGGAGAGCTGGAGGGGAAGAAGACGTGCGGGAAGACCAGCGCGGCTGCCGTCCCGTAGAGGAAGAAGTCGTACCACTCGATCGAGCTGCCGATGAGCCCCGCGGCGAGCAGCTTGCGATGGCTCCTGGGCGCGATCCCGGGCTGCTGCGCCGCGGTCGCCTCCCCGCTCGGTTCTGCCGTTTCAGTCATCAGGCACTCCTCTTGAGGGGGGGGTGGACTGCAAGCGGTCACCGTAAGCTGACGTCAGGTTCAACTGTGAGCGAAGCCTGGGCGAAGGCAGTAACGCTGTCAACAGTCGCGGCAGAAACCTCTGCGCTGCGACGACGCGGCCGCTGCGGGGCACCGCGCGGGCGCGCGCCGCCACGGCCCGTACGACGGCGAGGAGAGCGCCGCCGCGCCCCAAGTGCCGTACGGGAGCGGCGAGTTATGCAGCGAGTCGTGCGCGCTGCACCACGGCCCATGACAGCCCGGCGCGACGGCGCACAGAAGGACCCGGCGGATGACCACCGGTCATGAAGGGGCTTCCGGTTCAGCGGTGACCGGGGAAGCGCAGCCCGTTGGCCCAGATCCTCGTCACCGTGTAGACGACCTGCTCGAAGTCGACGGGGTGGTCCCCGCCCCGCACGAAGACGCTGAAGGCGAAGCGGCTGACCATCCCGGACAGCGCCCGCGAGGCCAGCATCGGGTCGAGACCGGGATCGGCGATGCCGCGCTTTTGAAGGTCCGCGATGCCGCGCGCGTTGCGGTGGACGAACGCCTCGCCGCGGCGCCGCCGCAGCTCCCTGAACGTGCGGTCGACGCTGGCGACCTGCTCCAGCAGCGCCATCAGCTTCGCATTGCGCCGATAGGCCTCCAGATAGGCCCGGTTGCTCGCCTCCAGCACGGCATACGGATCTTCGCTGTCAGGCAGCCGCCCCATGCCGGGGTGGAGCATCTCCTGCTGGGCGACTTCGAGTACGGCGGCGAAGATCTCTTCCTTGTTCTTGAAGTACGTGTAGAAGGACCCCGTCGAGCACTTGGCCTCTTTGGTGATGTCCGTGAGGCGGGCGTCCAGATAGCCCGAGCGCTCGAAGACCTTGCGCGCCGCCGCGATCAGCGTCGACCGCCGTCGCGCGCCGCGCTCGGTGGCCGGCGTCTCGCGCAGGAGGGCCGGGTTCACCAGCGAAGGCAGCGGGGCTCCGTCCCAGTCGTCGGACGCGGACACGGTGGTAGCCATGGTCAACGTATACATGAACTCGGTTTCACCTCCAACTTCGCCGATCTTGTGCGGGACCTGCCGCGGGACCTGCCGCGACTCGCACCAGGACGGGCTGACCTGCTCTCCCCCGCCGGGGCGGCAGGGGCCTCGGCCGTGACACCCCGACTACCTGCCAGTAGCCTTCTCGACCACCACACCGTGTGCAGGAGAACAGCCGTGACAGACAAGACCAGTTCCGCCGAGGCCTTCTTCGAGCGGGTGGCGGACGACCGGTACGTACCGACCGAGAACACCCGCGGCCCGTGGTCCGCGGACAGCCAGCACGCGGGCCCGCCGGCGGCGCTGCTGGGCCGCGCGGTGCAGACGCGCACGGGCGCCCGCGAGGACATGCGCCTGGCGAGGCTCACCTTCGAGATCACCAGCCCCGTGCCGCTGAAGCCGCTGACGGTGGCCACGCGCGTGCTGCGGGAAGGACGCAGCGTCGAGCTGGTCGAGGCGTCACTGACGCCGGAGGGCGGCGAGGAGGTCATGCGCGCGCGGGCGCTGCGCATCCGCACCCTGCCCGGCTCGGTCCCGCAGGAGACCCCGGGACCGGAGATCCCCGGCCCGGACGATTCCGGGGCCGAGCCGTTCTTTCCCGTCCCGTGGGACGTCGGCTACCACACGGCCATGGAGGCCCGCTTCGCGCACGGCTCGTTCCTCGGCCGGGGACCCGCGGCCTGCTGGCTGCGGATGCGGGTCCCGCTCGTGGACGGGGAGAAGCCGGCGCCGCTGGACCGGGTGCTGGTGGCGGCGGACTCCGGCAACGGCGTCAGCAACGTACTGGACTTCTCCCAACACCTCTTCGTCAACCCGGACTTGACTGTTCATCTGCACCGGCACCCCAGGGGCGAATGGGTCTGCGTGGACGCCCGTACGAGCATCGACGAGGCCGGTGTGGGCATGACGGAGTCCGCGCTCCACGACGAGGAGGGCCAGATCGGCCGGGGCGTGCAGAGCCTGTTCGCGGCACCGCGCCGCTGAAGCACCGGCGCCGAGCCTCCGCCGAGCCTTCCCCGCCGGACCTCGGGGACGGGCGTGAGCGGTTCCGGCGCCCGTCCCGCGGGCGCGCGCGTGTGCAGGACAATGCCGGTATGCGGATCTCGGCGAGAGCGGACTATGCGGTGCGTGCCGCGCTGGAACTGGCGGCCGCGGGCGACGACTGCCCGCTCAAGGCCGAGGCGATCGCGGACGCCCAGGGCGTCCCGCGCAAGTTCCTGGAGGGCATCCTCAACGACATGCGCAGGGGCGGGCTCGTGGTGAGCCGCCGCGGCGGCCAGGGCGGCTACAAGCTGAGCGCGCCCGCCGAGACGGTCACCGTCGCCGACGTGATCCGCGTGGTCGACGGCCCGCTGGTCTCCGTACGGGGCGAGCGGCCGCCCGCGCTGTCGTACACCGGGCCCGCGGAGTCGCTGCTGCCGCTGTGGATCGCCGTGCGCGCCAACGTACGGGCGATCCTGGGCGAGGTGACGCTCGCCGACATCGCGTGCTCCAAGCTTCCCGAGCGCGTCTACAAGCTCGCGGAGCAACCGGAGTCGTGGACGAATCCCTGATCATGTCCAGCTGACGAGACGCCCTTGACCTGCTCTCCTGCCATCCGGCAGATTTCCCTATCAAAGCGGTAGGAATACTAGGGATTCAGATCGGGGCAGCATGCGCACGCTCATCCTGTTGGCAATAGCGGGTCTGGGAGCCCAACTTGTCGACGGCAGCCTGGGAATGGCCTACGGCGTCACGTCGACGACGCTGCTGCTCGCCGTCGGCACCAACCCCGCCGCCGCGTCCGCCACCGTGCACCTCGCCGAGATCGGCACGACGCTCGCCTCCGGTGCCTCGCACTGGCGCTTCGGCAACGTCGACTGGCGCGTCGTGGCGAAGATCGGAATCCCGGGCGCCGTGGGCGCGTTCGCCGGTGCGACGGTTCTCTCGAAGCTCTCCACCGCTGTCGCCGAGCCCGTGATGTCCCTCATCCTGCTCGCCCTGGGCGTGTACCTGCTCGGCCGCTTCACCTTCTCCGGTTTCTCGTCCCGCAATCTGGACAAGCCGCTGCGGAAGCGTTTCCTCTCGCCGTTGGGTCTCGTCGCCGGGTTCGTCGACGCCACCGGTGGCGGCGGCTGGGGCCCGGTCGGCACTCCCGCGATCCTCGCCAGCGGGCGGCTCGAACCGCGCAAGGTGATCGGCTCCATCGACACCAGCGAGTTCCTCGTCACCGTCGCCGCGAGCATCGGCTTCCTGACGGGGCTGGGCTCCGAGGGCATCAACCTGGCCTGGGCCGCGGCACTCCTGGTCGGCGGTGTGATCGCGGCGCCGATCGCGGCGTGGCTGGTGCGGCACGTTCCGCCGCGCGTTCTCGGCTCGGCCGTCGGCGGCATCATCGTCATCACCAACACCCGCACGCTGCTCGACAGCGACTGGATCGCCGCCGGCGGCCCGGTCAAGACCGTGGTGTACGTGGTCCTCTACGCGATCTGGGCGGCGGCGCTCGGATACTCGATCCGTGAGCACCGGCGCAATCTGGCCCGTGAGCGGGAAGAGGCCGAGGCAGCGGGCGAGCCCGGCGGCACGGGTGCGGACACCGCGAAGCAAGGCGCGCCCACGGCGTGACGCACCGCTCCCCGCGTGTGTGAACCGCCCGGTGTGAACGGCGTATTGCGGTCTCCTGGCACTGTCCCGCGCGGCCTTCCGCAGGCCGGGGCGCCCGGCCTACCGTCGTGGCATCACGAAGGCACGGCCGTGTGCCCGAGCGGTTCAGGGGCTCGCCTGCAAAGCGAGTTACGCGGGTTCGATTCCCGCCACGGCCTCCACGTCCCGACCGCTGCCCGTCAGCCCTGGCGCCCCGCTCCCCCGGAGCGGGGCGCTTCGTCGTCCCCGGCCAGATAGCCGTGCTCGCGCAGCCCCGCGAGGAAGCGCCCGTAGGAGGCTTCGAGGGCCTCGCGCTCGGCCTCGTCCGGATCGACCGTGCGGGCCGGACGGACCATCGCGGCCACCGCGGCGGCGAGCGAGCCGTGGACGGTCGCGGCGGCGGCGAGCACGGCGGCGCCGAAGCCGCTCGTCGGATGCTCGGGCACCGACACCGAACGTCCGGTGACGGTGGCCCGGATCCGGAGCCATACGTCGCTGCGGCTCGCGCCGCCCACCGCGCGCAGCGGGCCGTCGTCCGCGAGACCCCCGGCGCGGCCGAGCACCGTGAGAGCCAGCCGCTCCGTGAAGGCCACGCCCTCCAGCAGCGCCCGGTGCCTCTCGACGGCGTCCCGAGGCTCTCCCGTCCAGAAGCCCTCCGCGTCCGGCCTGGCGAACGGGAACCGCTCGCCCCGGCGCGTCAGCGGGTAGCAGCACACGGCCGCGGGACCGTGCCGGCCGGCGGCGAGGTCGAGAGCGGCCAGGTCCGTCCCGGCCGGGTCGGCGCCGGACGAGGCGGGGCCGAGCACGCCCGCGCCGACGTTGCTCGCGCCGCCCGGCCACCAGCGGCCGTCCGGCGCGCGGTGGCTGTAGACGGCCGAGTCCGTCGCGCGCGGTCGGGCCTGCGTGACGGCCTTGACCACCAGCGTGGTGCCGAGCACGCTCACCGCGTCGCCGACGCGGACGGCCCCGGCCGCGATCTGCCCGGTGCAGCCGTCGGTCATGCCCAGCACGACCGGCACCGCCTCCGGCAGCCCCGTACGCGCCGCGGCCGCGGCGGAGACTCCGGCGACGACCACGCCCGGACGCTCCAGAGCGGGCAGCGTGCCGGGGCCGACGCCGAGCCGCGTCAGCAACTGCCGGGGCCATTCGAGACTTTCCGGGTCGGCGCCCGCCTTGAGGGCGTGGCTGCCGTCCGTCGGCTGGATCTCTCCGGCGAGCGCCGCGACCACCACGTCCGCGACGTGCAGATACCGCGGCGCGGGCCGGTGCCTCTCCAGCCATACGATCCGGCCCAGGGCGGCGGGCAGTTCGTCCGCCGCGGGCGCCGGGCCGCCGTTGCGCTCCGCGCGCCTGTCGTCGTACAGCAGCGCGTCGCCTCTCGGGACGCCCTCCGTACCGCAGGGCACGACTGTGCCCGAGGTGGAGGTCACCGCGAGGCCGGCGACGGGACGCCCGGCGAGGCGTTCCGCCACCGCGCGCAGAACTTCGAACGCCACCTCCGCGTAGCGCGCGGGCTGTTCGGACCAGCCCGGCCGCGGGCGCACCGGCGGCGGCAGCGGCCGTGCCGCCGTGGCGACGACCGAGCCCGCGGGGTCGACGGCGGTGGCGCGCACGTCGGCCGTGGCCACGTCCACGCCGATCACGACCGTCACCGCGGCCCGTCCCCGTCGCGCGCGGCGGACGCGCCGCCCGGCGCGGGCAGCCGGAACAGCGTCTCCGGCAGCGTGCTCAAGTCCGGTACGGCCACGTCGGGTTCGGCGAGCTGCGCGGCCGTCGGCTCCGGAGGTGCCTCGCCGCGCAGCACCCACACGGTGCCGAGGCCCAGCGCCCGGGCCGGACGTACGTCGGTGTCGAGCCTGTTGCCGACGTGCACGGCGTGCGCCGCGGTCGTGCCCGCCTCCCGCAGGGCCCAGCGGAACAGGGCCGGGTCCGGCTTCTCGACGCCGACGATCCCGGAGACCGCCCACACGTCGACGTAGGGGGCGGCTCCGTCGCGGTGCAGCGCGTCGACGACCGTCGCCTCCTGGTTGGCCACCACGCCCGTACGGACGCTGCCGTGCAGCGCCCGCAGACAGGGCAGGACGTCGGTGTGCAGGCTGCCCTGCGGGTGTTTCCAGTACGGGCCCGTCCGCTCGTGGAGCAACCCTCGGTGCGCGGCGCCGCCCAGGAACTCCTCGGCGAGGGCGGCGCGCAGCGAGCCGTGCTGCCGGGCCCGCGTCTCGTCGTAGATCTGCCGGAACCGTTCCCTGTCGGCCGGGGGCCGGGCGCGTTCGGCCCGCAGCTCGTCGAGGGCGCTGAGCACGGCGCGTACGAAGTTCTCGTCGTCGTACAGCGGGCCGCCGATGTCGAAGAAGACGGCCTCGACGTCGCGGAAGCCTTTCATCACGCGCCTCCCAGCCGTGCCCACCGCTCCGTCTCGTCCCCGCGGCCGGCCAGTGCCGCGGCGTGGCCGGCGTCCAGCGGCGCCAACTCCCCTGCCCCGAGGGCGATCGAACGCACCCGTGCCGCCTTCACGCACATCGCGGTGACCGCCTCCACCTCGGCGGGGGACCGTCCCAGCGCGACGATGCCGTGGTTGCCCAGCAGCACCAGGCGCGGCGGGACTCCCTCCGCCTCCCGGTAGCGCACCAGCGAATCCACGACGGCGCGGCCGAGCCGGAGCCCGGGTGCGGCGTAAGGAACCCACGCCGGGCGGCCCAGGACGACCGCCTCGTCCGGGAAGAGCGGCGCCCGCCACAGCTCCTCGGCGGCCGAGGAGGCCAGCAGGCCGACCACGGCCGTCGGATGGGTGTGCGCCACCCAGGTCGCGCCCGCGTACTCGAGGGCGGCGAGATGCACCAGCGTCTCGACTGAGGCGCGACGGCGGGGGCCTTCGTACGGGCCGTCGACGGCCAGCGCCTCGGTCACCTCCTCCTGCGTGCCCTGCCGTCCGCGGCTGCCGCCTTCGCCGCGCAGCACGGCAAGCAGCTCCTCCGGGTCGACCACGGCGAAGTCGCCCTCCTCGGCCGTGTCCATGCGCGCGCCGCTCGTCTTGACCGCGAACGTGCCGTCGGCCAGCCGCGTCGAGGTGTTGCCCTCGGCGAGAACGACGAGGTCCGCCGCCGGGTCGCCGAGCCTGCGCGTGAGTCCGACGAGCTCGCCGGGCACCGACTCCGGCCTCCACAGGGCGCTCATCGGGTGCCTCCCAGCCGCCGTGCCGTGACGGAGTTCAGCAGGGCCGAGCACACCAACAGGACGCCGAGGGCGAGGAGTTGGGTGCGACTGCCCTGCGAGCCCTCGAACGCGAGCAGGATCCCCGCGTTCAGCCACGCCACCAGCAGCGCGGCGACCACGACACCGCCCACCCGGCCGATCCCGCCCGTGATGGCCACGCCGCCGAGCACCGCGATGGTGATCGCTGGGAGGGCCATGCCGTTGCCGACGGTCCCGGCGTCCGGACGTGCCGAGGCGAACTGGCCCACCGTCACGACGGCCACCACGGCCGAGAGCAGCCCGGAGAGCGTGAACGCCCGCAGCCTTACGGACGCGGCCGACACGTTGGCGAACCGGGCCGCCACGTCGTTGGTCCCGACCCCGTACAGCTTGCGCCCGAACGTCGAGCGGTCGACCAGCAGCCAGATCAGCACGGCGCACGGCAGCATGAAGGTGAAGACCTGCATCGGCAGGCCGGGCAGACCGGGCAGTTCGACGCGGCTCGTCATCGAGTGCAGGTCCCGTACGGGCGCGGTGGAGATCGGCTTGTTGCCGCTGCCGACCAGGGAGAGCGAGCTGTACGCGTAGTACGTGGCGAGCGTGGCGATCAGCGCGGGGAAGCCGAGCCGGGCCACGAGAAACCCGTTGACCGCCCCGAGGAGCGCACCGGCCGCGAGCGTCGCCACGACCGCGAGCAGCGGCGGCCACCCCCACTCGCTCACCGTGAATCCGAAGCACATGCCGGTGAGGCTGACCATGGCGCCCACGGACAGGTCGATGCCGCCCCGGCCCGAGACCATCACGAGCAGCTCGGCCAGGCCGAGGATGCACAGCGGCACCATCGTCTCCAGTGCGGAGGCGAGATAGGCCACGTCGTACGGGGCCAGCAGATAGCCGCCGGCGTCGAGGACGTTCATCCAGACCAGCAGGACGACCAGCAGCGCGGCGAGCAGGACGACGCGCTCGGTCAGCAGCACGGTGACCGCCCGGCGCAGCGGACCGTGGCCTGCTCCGTCCCTCTCCGGCGCGGAAGGCGCCTCGGGCGCCTCCGCCGGTGCTCCCGTCTCCGGCGTCGAAGAGCTCACAGCCGCCGCCTCCTTCGCTCGCGCAGCAGATCCGCACCGACCGCCGCCACGATGAACAGCCCGATGAAGAGCTGGGTGAGTTCGTTCTGCCAGCGCAGCAGCGTCACGGCGCTCGTGATCGTGCTGACGAGCATCGCGCCGAGGAGGGTGCCGACGACGCTGCCCCGTCCGCCGAGGATGCTCGTCCCGCCGATCACCACCGCCGCGATGACCTCCAACTCGAAGCCGGTGCCGATGTCCTGTCCGACAAGGCCGCCCGAGCCGATCCTGACGCAGGCCGCGAGGCCGACGAGCAGGCCGACGAGCACGTAGACGCTGATCTGGCGGCGCTCGACCCGGACTCCCGCGAGGCGCGCGGCGGCCGCGTCGCCGCCCACGGCGTACAGGTGCCGGCCCGTCGGCACGTACCGCATGTACGTCCACGCCGCGGCGGCCAGCACCAGCGCGAGGAGCGCGGCGTGCGGCACCCCGAGGGTGAGCCCGCTCTCGCCGCCCCCGATCAGGCCGAGCGTTCCCGGTACCCCGGAGACCTGCTTGGAGTCGAAGATCTGGAGGGCCACGAACCGGAAGAGGTTGAGCGTGCCGAAGGTGACGATGATCGGATGCAGCCGCCCGTACGCGACGAGCGCCCCGTTGACCAGCCCGAGGACTGCGCCGACGAGCACCGCCACGGCCACCGCCGGCAGCATCCCGACGCCGGCGTCCCGGATGAGCTTGGCGACGACGACGCCCGCCACGGCCATCGTCCCGCCGACCGACACGTCGATGCCCGCGGTGACGATGACGGCGGTCATGCCGATGCCCGCGATCGCCACGGGCGCGACGGTGAAGAGGATGTTCTGGAGGTTGGACGCGGCGAGGAAGGTGTCGGTGCTCAGGCCCAGCGTGAGCCAGAGCAGCACGAGCAGTCCCGCGAGGACGACTTCCTGTCCCTCGGCGAGGCGGAGCGTTCCGCGCCGCGCGCGCGGGGCCGCGCTCTCGGTGCCTGCGGTCGCCGATGCCATGGCTAGGGCACCTCCTTGGTGATCGCCGCCCTCGCGGTGTCCAGCGACGTGGTCTCCTCCGCCTCGGAGCCGCCGGCCGCCGCGGAGAGCAGGTCCGCCTGCGAGGCTCCGCGGGGGAACTCCCCGACGACCTCGCCCTCGCGCATGACGAGCACCCTGTCGGCCAGGCGCTGGAGTTCGGCGAGATCGGAGGAGACCGTCAGCACCGCGCTGCCCCGGTCGGCGAGGGAGAGGACGATGTCGTGGATCTCGTCCTTCGCGCCGACGTCCACGCCCTGCGTGGGCTCCTCCAGTACGAGCACGTCCGGCCGCTCTACCAGTGACCGGGCCAGCACCACCTTCTGCTGGTTGCCTCCGGAGAGCGTCCCCACGAGGCTCTGCACTCCCGGTGCCTTGATCGCGATCCGCTCCAGGAACTCCGCGGCCACCGTCTTCTCTCGGCGGCGGTCCATCATGACGGAGAGCCTGCTGAGCAGCGGCAGATGGCCGATCGAGATGTTGAAGGCGATCGACTTGGACGCGAAGACGCCCTGGACCTTGCGGTTCGCGGGCAGCATCGCGACGCCGGCGCGCACCGCGTCCTGCGTGCTGCGCAGCCGCCGCCGTTCGCCCGCGACGGTCACCGTGCCGGAGTCCGCCGGGTCGATCCCGTACAGCGCCCGCGCCACCTCGTTCACGCCGGAGCCGACCAGGCCGTAGAGGCCGACCACTTCGCCGCGGTTCAGCGCCATGTCGACGCCGCGGAAGGCGCCGCGAACGGCCAGTCCGCGGACCTCCAGCACGGGATCGGCGGCGGGGGCGGCGCGGCTGACCTGCCGGGAGGCCAGGGCGTGCCCCACCATCAGCTCGGCGATCTGCCGGACGGTGAGCTCCGCGGCGGGGCGCGTCGCGACGACCTCGCCGTCGCGCAGCACCGTCACCCGGTCCGCGACCACGACGAGTTCGTCCAGGCGATGGCTGATGTAGACGACTCCCACGCCTTCGGCCTTGACCGAGTCGATGACGCGGAAGAGGGTCTGCACCTCCTGGTCGGTGAGGATGGCGGAGGGCTCGTCGAGTACCAGGACGCGGACCTCGTGCGCGAACGCCTTGGCGATGGAGACCAGTTGCTGCTCGGCGACGGGCAGGTCGGCCGCTCTCTCGTCGGCGAGAGAGGGGTCGAGGCCGAGGCGTTCGAGCAGTTCGGCGACGCGCCGGCGCTGTGCGCCCCAGTCGATCAGGGCGCCCCGCCGCAGCTCCCGGCCGAGGAAGACGTTCTCGGCGACGGTCAACTCCCCGAAGAGCTGCGGTTCCTGGTAGACGGTCGCGACACCGGCGGCCAGCGCCGCGTTGGTGTCTCCCGCGGCGAGCGGCGTACGGCCGACCTCGACCGCCCCCGCGTCCGCCGCCTCGGCACCTGAGATGATCTTGATGAGGGTGGACTTGCCGGCGCCGTTCTCGCCGACCAGGGCGTGCACTTCGCCCGCACGCACGTCGAAGTCGACCCCCCGCAGGGCCTGCACGCCGCTGTAGCGCTTGCGTATGCCGCGGGAGACCAGCAATGTCCCGGACTCGGTCATCTCACTCCTCTCGGTCATCTCACTTCCCCGGGCGCCTCGTTCGGACGGTCGGGGCGGGGCGGCCGGGCCCGGTGAACCCGCCGCCCGGTCCGGGCGGCGGCCGTCGTTCACGGGCCGCGGCCTGCGGCGCCGTCAGTAGTCGTAGTCGTCCACGTTGTCCTTGGTGATGCGCAGCGGGTCGCCGAGGAGCAGCTCCTTGCGGTCCGGGAAGTACTTCACCGCGGGCAACTCGTCGCTGACCCGGTTGGTCTTCTTGAACTGCTTGCCCTCGCTGACCTGCTTGCCGGCCCACACCGTCAGATAGCCCAGCGCCTCGACGTTCCACAGGACGGCTCCCGCGGACGAACCGTCCTTGAGGTAGGGCTTCATCGACTTCGGGGTGCCCACGCCGGTGGTGGCGACCTCGCCCGTCTTGCCCGCCTCGCGGACGGCCTTGGCGACGCCCGGCGCGGACGTGGTGCACTCGCCGACCAGGCCCTTCAAATCGGGGTGCGCGTTCATCAGGTCCTTCGCCATGGAGACGGCCTTGGCCTCGTCCTCGCCCGCGTACACGACGTCGACGATCTTCGCCTTCGGGTACTTCTGCGCCGTGTACTTCTTCTGCTCCTTGATCCAGGAGTTGAGGTTCTCCGCGGTCTGACCGCACGAGACGATCGCGTAGTCGCCCTTGCCGTCCGTCTTCTTCATCAGGGTGTCGGTCAGCGCCTTGCTGATGCCTTCCGGAGTGGCCTGGTTGACGAAGACCTCGCGCGGGGAGTTCGGCGCGTCGGTGTCCGAGGTCATGGGGTGGACGCCCTGGTCCTTGGCGTCGCGCAGGATCGGCGGCATCGAGTCGGGGTCGTTCGGCGCCACCGCCAGCACGTCGACCCGCTGCTGGAGCAGGGACTTGACGATGTCGGTCTGCGCGCCGGGGTCCGCCGTCGTCGGCCCCTTGTAGATCCACTGCGCGCCCAGGTCCCTGGCGGCCTTCTTGCCGCCCTTGTTCATCGCCTCGAAGTACGGAATGCCCTGCACCTTGGGCACGAACGCCACCTTCGGGCCGCCTCCGCCGCCGGACCCTTCCGACCCGTTGTTCTTCTTGCTGCATCCGGCCAGCGTCAGCGACGCCGACACGGCGACCGCGACACCCGCCGCGACGCCTCGCGAAATCCGCATCCTGCCTCTCCCTTCCTGTGACCCGGCCCGAGCGACGGGCCGGGCTGCTTCGTCAGTCCGTGATCCCCGCCTCCGCCGAATCGGCCGCGACCCACTCCCGGTAGCGGCCGTAGCACTCCTCCGCCGCGCCCGCGCCTCCCGGCTCGTAGCGGCCGACGCGCTGCCCGGCACGCACCACCGCACGCATCTCGGACAGGTCCGCCAACTCCCCCAGGGCCAGCAGCTGGACGAGCATGTTGCCGACCGCGGTCGCCTCGACGGGCCCGGCCAGGACCGGCAGGCCGCTCGCGTCGGCGGTGAGCTGGTTGAGCAGCGCGTTGCGGGAGCCTCCGCCGACGATGTGCGCCGCGGCCGGCTGCCGCCCGGTGACCAGCGCCAGATCTTCGAGGGCCATGCGGTAGCCGAGGGCGAGGCTGTCCAGGACCGTGCGTACGGTCTCCGCCACGCCGTCCGGCACCGGCTGGCCCGTACGCGTGCAGTACTCGCGGATGCGGGCCGGCATGTCCCCGGGCTCCACGAAGTCCCGGTGGTCCGGGTTGACCACGCTGCGCCCCGCGGGCGCCCGCGCCGCCAGCGCGACCAGTTCGCCGTAGCCGTACTCCCGGCCCTCCCGCGCCCAGTGGTTGCGGCACTCCTGGAGCAGCCACAGCCCCATGCAGTTGCGCAGCAGCCGGATCGTGCCGAGGACGCCGCCCTCGTTGGTCAGATTCGCGCGGCGCGAGCCCTCGTCGACGACGGGCGCGTCCGACTCGACGCCCACGAGGGACCACGTTCCGGAGGAGATGTACGCGGCGGGGCCCTCGGCGGCGGCCTCCTCGAACGGCACGCTCACCACCGCGCTCGCGGTGTCGTGGCTGCCCGGCGCGACGACGCGCGTGCGGCGGTACGCCGAGTGGTCCGCCGCCTCCGGCAGCAGCGCACCGAGATCGGTGCCCGGTTCGACCACCTCGGGCAGCACGCCGGTCGGGATGCCGAGGTCCGACAGCAGCTCCACGGCCCATCTGCGGCGCGTCATGTCGTACGCGCCGGACGTGCTCACCGCGGTGTACTCCGCCACGGCGCTGCCGGACAGCAGACGGTGGAAGAGGTCCGGCAGCATCAGCATGCGGCTCGCCCGGCGGTGCCGGCCCGTTCCGGACCGCTCGTCCGCCAGCAGCTGGAACACCGTGTTGACCTCCAGCAGTTGGATGCCGGTGTCCGCGTAGAGCCTGTCGCGTCCCACGAGCCGGGCCGCCTCGGCGAGCATGCCCCGCGTACGGCCGTCGCGATGGCTGACGGGGTCGTCGAGGATCGCTCCGTGTGCGTCGACGAAGCCGTAGTCCAGTCCCCACGTGTCGACGCCGACGGAGTCCACGGGGCCGTCGGCGAGCGCGGCCGCCTTGGCCAGCCCGTCGCGGACCTCGCTCCACAGCCGGGAGAGGTTCCAGCGCAGGACTCCGTCCCCGTCCCGTCGCGGGACGTTCGCGAAGCGGTGCACCTCTTCGGTCCCGATCGCCGCCCCGTCGAACCGTCCCAGGACGACGCGTCCGCTCTCCGCTCCGAGGTCCACGGCGAGCACCTGGCGCCGGGCCGTCATGTCGCCGCTTCCGCCTGTACGGGGGCCCGCCGCACGGGCACGCCCACCGCACGCCACTGCTCGACCAGTTCGTCGGGGGCGCCGCCCTCCGTGACCAGAGCGGTGATCCGGTCCGAGGGCGCGAAGGTGTGCAGGGCGAACCGGCCGACCTTGCCGGAGTCGAAGAGCCCGTACACCTCGTCGCAGATCGATACGAGGACGCGCTTCGCCTCGGTCTCCTCCGCGGACAGCTCCAGCAGCCCGAGTTCCGGCGAGAGGGAGCGCAGGCCGAAGAAGCCCCGGGCGACGCGTCCCCGCCCGTTGAACGCCTCGCCGAACTCGCCGACCAGCGACCACGAGGAACGGCGCAGCGTGCCTCCCGGCATCACCACGGTCGCGTCCGACTCGCTCAGCACCTCCGCCGCGCGCAGGCCGTTGGTGACGACGATCAGACCGCTGCGGTCACGTATCTCCCGGGCCAGGTGATAGCAGGTGGTGCTGCAGTCCAGGACGATGGCGTCGCCGTCGCGGACGTGCTCCGCTGCGGCCCGCGCTATCGCCTGCTTCTCCGGGACGCGGTAGCGCACCCGCATCTCGAACGCGCCCTCGTCGGCGCCCCGTACGGCCACCGCGCCGCCGCGCACCCTCCGCAGGATGCGTCGCCGCTCCAGAGCGTCGAGGTCCTTGCGCACCGTCACCACGGAGACGCCCAGACGCTCGGCCAGCTCCGGGACGCTCACCCTTCCCGTGCCTTCGAGCAGCCGCAGGACCTCCTGCTGGCGTTCGTGCTCCGCGATACCCGGCATGTCACTACTCCTCGCGGGGTCCGGAAGCTCCCGGCCTTTCGAAACGCTGCGTGAGAGTAGAAATGCCGAGGTCAGAAAGTCAATGAAGGAAACAGAAACCGCCCTCGAAGCGCTTTCCTTCGAAAGCCGGGGCTGACGGGACCGCACGGGTATTCCGCGAGAAGTGACGGGCGCGTGGAGAATGCGCCCGCCGCCGGACCGGCTGTGACCGACCCGGCCGCCCCCCGCCGCCGTACGGCCGCCCCCGCGGCGCCAGGCGGACGAATCCGCGTCCCCGTACGGACGACCGGCCGGAATACCTTCCGCGTCCGTGCCGTCTGTACGGGCATGGCGACGAACCGACGACACAGCGAACACACGGAACGACTCGGCACGATCGGCGTGTGGAGCACGGCACTCGGCTCCACCAGCCCCTCGCGCCGCACGGAGATCGGCGAAACGGCCGCGGAACTCGACGAGTTGGGCTACGGCGCCCTCTGGATCGGCGGGAGCCCCGGGCCCGAGGCGGCCGAGCCGCTGCTCGCCGCCACGACCCGGCTCACCGTGGGCACCAGCATCATGAGCATCTGGCAGCACCGGGCGGAGGACGTCGCGGCTCGTCACGCCGCGCTCAACTCGGCCCACGGCGGCCGTTTCGTGCTCGGCCTGGGCGTCAGCCACGCGGAGGCGGCGACCGACGAGGCCGAGCGGGAGGAGCGGCGCCGGCGCCCCTACAGCGCCATGCGCACGTATCTCGACGCGCTGGACTCCTCGGCGCCTCCCGTTCCGGCGCACCAGCGCGCCCTCGCCGCCCTCGGGCCGAGGATGCTGGAGCTCTCGCGCGACAGGGCGCTGGGTGCGCTGCCGTATCTGGTGACGGCCGAGCACACCGCTCAGGCGCGCACGGTCCTCGGCGAGGACGCGCTGCTCGCCCCCGAGTTGAAGGTCGTCCTCGACACCGACCTCGACCGTGCACACGCCACGGCCCGCGGCTATCTGAAGCGCTACCTCGCGCTGGCCAACTACCGCAACAGCTGGCTGCGGATGGGCTTCACCGAGGACGACCTCGCCGGCGGCGGCAGCGACCGGCTGCTCGACGCGGTCTACGCGATCGGCGACGCGGAGGCCGTACGGTCCCGGGTCGACGAGTTCCTCGCCGCGGGGGCGGACCACGTGGCGCTTCAGGTCGTCACGGAGGACACGTTCAACGCGCTGCCGCTTCCCGAGTGGCGCGCGCTCGCGGGGGCTCTCCTGCCGGGCTGAGGTCCGCAGCGGCGACAGGAGCCGCAGCGGTGCGGGGTCCGGTCCGTGCCCCGGGCGGCACGGACCGGACCCCGTGTTAACGCCGGTGAAACGCTCCCGGCATAGGCTGCGGCGACCTGCGGACGCGTACTCGCCGCGGGTACGTACTCGCCACGGGACGGCGGGAGACGCGGGGCGGGAGGGACGATGCGACTGACGCCGCACGAGCAGGAGCGGCTGCTCATCCACGTCGCGGCGGACGTGGCGGAAAAGCGCAGGCGGCGTGGCGTGCTGCTCAACCACCCGGAGGCCGTCGCGCTGATCACGGCCCATGTGCTGGAAGGTGCGAGGGACGGCCGTCCGGTCGCCGAACTCATGGATTCGGGCCGCTCGGTCCTCGGCCGGGACGAGGTCATGGAGGGCGTCCCGGAGATGATCCACGACGTCCAGGTCGAGGCGACCTTCCCCGACGGCACCAAGCTCGTCACCGTCCACAGGCCCATTCCCTGAGCCGGAACCCGAGTCCCGGACCCCCGACCTTGAATCCCGAGTCCCGGGCCCGGCCCGGCGGAACCACGGGCGCGGGGACGGCGGAAAGGAGCGTCGCCGAGTGATCCCAGGAGAGATCGTTCATTCCGGTGCGCCGGTGCGTCTCAACGAGGGCGCCGACGTACTGCGGCTCACGGTGCTCAACGCGGCCGACCGGCCCGTCCAGATCGGTTCGCACTACCACTTCGCCGAGGCCAATCCGGGGCTCGAATTCGACCGCGCCGCCGCCCGCGGGAGGCGGCTCGCGATCCCCGCCGGTACGGCCGTGCGCTTCGAGCCGGGCATCCCGGTCGAGGTCGGGCTCGTGCCGCTGCGGGGGCGGCGCGTGGTGGCCGGGCTCCGCGGGGAGACGGCCGGTCCGCTCGACGGACCGGGACAGGACGGCGAGTCCGGACAGGAGCCCGGCCGTGACGGCGAGGACAGAGAGGACAGAAAGGACAGAGAGGGCAAGGAGAACGCGGACGGAGGCGGCGATGACTGACGACGGCGGCGTGCTCTCCCGGGCCGCCTACGCCGACCTGTACGGGCCGACGACCGGCGACCGCGTGCGCCTCGCGGACACCGGGCTCTTCGTCGAGGTCGAGGAGGACCGTTGCGGAGGCCCCGGTCGCGCGGGCGACGAGGCCGTGTTCGGCGGCGGCAAGGTCATCCGCGAGTCCATGGGCCAGGCACTCGCGACGCGTGCCGAGGGCGCGCCCGACACCGTCGTGACCGGTGCTCTCGTCCTCGACCACTGGGGCGTGGTCAAGGCGGACGTCGGCATCCGCGACGGCCGCGTCACCGCGCTCGGCAAGGCCGGCAACCCGGACACCATGGACGGCGTGCACCCCGATCTCGTCATCGGGCCCGAGACCGAGATCATCGCCGGGAACGGCAGGATCCTGACCGCGGGCGGCGTCGACGCCCACGTCCACTTCGTGTGTCCCCAACTCGTCGACGAGGCGCTCGCGTCCGGTGTGACGACGCTGATCGGCGGCGGTACGGGCCCCGCCGAGGGCACGAAGGCGACCACGATCACGCCGGGCCCGTGGCATCTCGCCCGTACGCTCGCCGCGATGGACGGGATGCCCGTCAACGTCGGCCTGCTGGGCAAGGGGAACACCGTCTCGCGCGAGGCGCTGCACAGCCAACTGCGGGGCGGCGCGGCCGGATTCAAGATCCACGAGGACTGGGGGGCCACCCCCGCCGCGATCGACACGTGCCTCGGCGTGTGCGAGGAGACCGGGGCCCAACTCGCAGTCCACACAGACACGCTGAACGAGGCGGGCTTCGTCGGGGACACCCTCGCGGCGATCGACGGCCGCGGAATCCACGCGTACCACACGGAAGGCGCGGGAGGCGGTCACGCGCCGGACATCATCACCGTGGTCGGCCGGCCCAACGTGCTGCCGTCCTCGACCGATCCGACGCGGCCGCACACCGTGAACACCGTCGAGGAACACCTCGACATGCTGATGGTGTGCCACCACCTCAACCCGGCCGTCCCCGAGGATCTCGCATTCGCGGAGTCACGCATCAGGCCCTCGACGATCGCCGCCGAGGACGTGCTGCACGACATGGGCGCCATCTCGATCATCTCCTCCGACTCCCAGGCCATGGGACGGATCGGCGAAGTCGTGCTGCGCACCTGGCAGACGGCGCATGTGATGAAGCTGCGGCGCGGGGCGCTTCCGGGGGACGGCGATGGCGCCGACAATCTGCGCGCCCGCCGCTACGTCGCGAAGTACACCATCAACCCCGCCGTCGCCCAGGGCATCGACGCCGAGGTGGGCTCCGTCGAGCCGGGCAAGCTGGCCGACCTGGTGCTGTGGGAACCGGCGTTCTTCGGTGTGAAGCCGCACGTCGTCATCAAGGGCGGGCAGATCGCGTACGCGCAGATCGGCGACGCCAACGCCTCCATCCCCACGCCCCAACCCGTGCTGCCCCGGCCCATGTTCGGGGCCACGGGCGGTGCTCCGGCGGCCAACTCGCTCAACTTCGTGAACCCGGCGGCGCTGGAGGACGGGCTGCCCGAACGGCTCGGCCTCGGCAAGCGGTTCGCCGCCACCGGCGATACGCGCGGGGTCACGAAGGCGGACATGCGGGGCAACGACGCGCTGCCGCACGTCACCGTCGACCCCGACACCTTCACGGTCACCGTGGACGGCGAACCGATCGACCCGGCTCCGGCCTCCGAACTGCCCATGGCGCAGCGGTACTTCCTCTTCTGAGGGCCGCGCCACCGATACTTCTCTGGCACCTGTCACGTGCCATCGGACACGTGACCTCCGTGGAACGGCTGGACGGCACCGGATGACAGCGACAGCAGCTCTCCTCGTCCTCAGTGACGGACGCTTCCCCGCGGGCACGCACGCGCACTCGGGCGGAGCCGAGGCCGCCGTGCGCGCCGGCCGTATCACCGACGCCGCCACGCTGCGCGAGTTCTGCCGCGGACGGCTGCACACGGCGGGGCTGGTGAGCTCGGGGCTCGCCGCCGCGGCGGCGACCGGTGTGCACGACGTCCTCGACCTCGACGAGGCCGCCGACGCCCGTACGCCCTCCCCCGCGCTGCGGCGCACCTCGCGAAGGCTCGGCCGTCAGCTGATGCGCGCGGCCCGTGCCGCATGGCCCTCTACGGCGCTCGACGCTCTGGCGGCGGCGCGTCCGCGGGGTGCGCACCAGCCGGTCGTCCTCGGGCTCGCGGCCGCCGGTGCCGGACTCGCCCCGCGGGACGCGGCGTACGCGGCGGCCTACGAAGCGGTGTCGGTTCCGGCGACCGCGGCCGTACGTCTGCTCTCGCTCGACCCCTTCGAGGCCACAGCGGTGCTCGCCCGGCTCGCACCCGCCGTCGACGAGGTCGCCCGGCAGGCCGCCGACGCGGCGGGCGCCAGCGTCGACTCGCTTCCGGCCGCCGCCGCACCCCTGCTGGAGATCACCGCGGAGGACCACGCCACCTGGCCGGTGCGCCTGTTCGCCTCCTGAGACCCGGACCGGTGAACGGGACGGTGACCGGGGCGCGTTACCGGCAGCGGCGTCCGTACACCGAGGACTCAGACCCCCACGAAGGAGCCAGCGTCATGCATCTGGAGAACACCGAGGGCCTTCCTCAACGTCACACCCACGGCGCCGAACCGGCGCCCCTGCGCTCGCCCGGACGGTCCGGCGGGGCGCGCCGCGCGCTGCGGATCGGGCTCGGCGGTCCGGTCGGCTCCGGCAAGACCGCCACCGTCGCCGCCCTGTGCCGCGTGCTGCGCGAGGAGTTCTCGCTCGGCGTGGTCACCAACGACATCTACACGCGGGAGGACGCCGCGTTCCTGGTGCGCGCGGCCGTGCTGCCGCCGGAGCGGATCACCGCCGTCGAGACCGGCGCCTGCCCGCACACCGCGATCCGCGACGACATCTCCGCCAACCTCGAAGCCATCGAGGACCTGGAGGAGGCCGCCGCGCCCTCGGGCGGCCTCGACCTCGTCCTCGTCGAATCCGGAGGCGACAACCTGACCGCCACGTTCTCCAGAGGACTCGTCGACGCGCAGATCTTCGTCATCGACGTGGCTGCGGGCGACGACATCCCGCGCAAGGGCGGCCCCGGCATCACCACCTCCGATCTGCTCGTGATCAACAAGACGGACCTCGCCCCGTACGTCGGTTCCGACCTGGCGTCCATGGCGGCGGAGGCGGAGAAGCAGCGCGGGAAGCTCCCCGTCGCCCTCACGTCGCTCAACGCCGAGGACGGTGTGACGCCGGTGGCCGACTGGACGCGTGCGCGCCTCGCGGCGTGGCAGCGGGAGACCGCGTCCGCGTGAGCGGCACGGCCGGAGCGACGAGCGTGGACGGGACCACCGGAGCTACGTACACCGGCGACGCCGAAGTGACGGGCGCGGCGGGCGAGTCCGCGGTGCCCGGCGCGGCCCGCGGCGGCACGACGGCGCCCTCGACGGCAGCCGCGACGGAGCCTGTCCCGGTCCCGGTGCCGCACTCGTCCGCCGTACGGGCGGCGGCCCGCATCAGCGCCGAAGCCGACGGCCGCGGAGGCACCGCGGTGCGCACGGTGCGCGGCGAGGGACCGCTGGCGCCGCGCCTCACCCGCGCGGCGGGGAACGAGGCACGGGTGACGCTCGTCGGCGCCATGAGCGGGCCGCTCGGCGGCGACCGGCTGGCCCTGGACGTACGGGTCGGGGCGCGGGCCCGGCTGCGCGTCGACTCGGCGGCGGCCACCGTCGCGCTGCCCGGACGCGGCGGCGAAGCGGCGCACTACGACGTACGGCTGTCCGTCGGCGAGCACGGAGAGCTGTGCTGGCTTCCGGAGCCGCTCATCTCGGCGTCCCGCAGCGTCCTGCGGCAGACCGTCCTGATCGAACTCGCCGCCACCGCCCGGCTGTTGCTGCGCGACGTCTCGGTGCTCGGGCGCAGCGGCGAGGAACCGGGACGTCTCACCACGCGGCTCACGGTCCGGCGCGAGGGCCGCCCGCTGCTCGACCAGCAGCTCGACACCGGGCTCGGCGCTCCGGGCTGGGAGGGCGGCGCCGTGCTCGGCGGCCACCGGGCGGCGGGCCAACTGCTCGTCGTCGACCCGGAGTTGGCGGGCGCTCCGCCCGAGCCACGGGTCCTGGGCCCGGGAGCGGCGGTCACACCGCTGGCCGGTCCGGCGGTGCTCGTCACCGCCCTCGGCCCGGACGCCCTCGCGGTGTCCCGGCTGCTGCGATGGCCTCCGGCACCGGACGGGTGACGAACGGGCCGACGGGCGGCGGCGATCGGGCCTCGATGACCGCCGGGGCGAGCGTCCGTACGCCTCCCCGCACGCCTATTCGCGTGCCCTCAGGACGTCCGCGACGCGGCGGCACCAGTCCCGGTGGCCCTCCTCGAAGGCCAGGCCGCGCAGGCAGGTCAGATACGGGCCGATCCGTTCGCCCCGCCGCAGGAACTCCCTCTCGTCCGACTCGCCGCGCATGCGCCGCAGCAGCTCGCCGAAGAGCTCGATCTTGGCCTCCGCCGCCGACGCGCGCTCTTCGAGCTGCCCGATCACCGGGCCGGTGCCGGTGCGGTCCACGGCCTGGACCTTGACGAGCAGTTCGTCGCGGATGAACGAGGGCTTCGACGCATTCGCGGCGAACCGCTCCAGCTCCGCGACGCCCGCGTCGGACACCCGGAAGAGGCGCTTGTTGGGACGGGTCTCCTGCACCACCTGCCGCCCCGTGACCAGGCCCTGCTTCTCCAGCTTGGTGAGCTCCGAGTACAGCTGCTGGGGCCGGGCGTGCCAGAAGTTCGCGACGCCGACGTCGAACGCCTTGGCCAACTCGTAGCCGCTGTACTCGCCGTCGAGCAGCGCCGCCAGCACCGCATGCCGCAAGGCCATCGACGCTCCCTCTTCCCAGACTTCGCCCGCCCGTGCATCATACTCAAGAATGTGACTACTCACTTTTTTGAGTATGAGAGCTCTGCACAGGAGGACCATGGAGACCGCAGCACGCTTCCGCGCCGCCGTCGAGAACCGCGACGCCGAAGCGCTGGAAGACCTGTTCACGGAGGACGTCCGCTTCTACAGCCCCGTGAAGTTCGCCCCGTTCGAGGGCAGGCCGATGGTGATGGGACTCTTCGGCGTCCTGCTGCGCACGTTCCAGGACTTCCGCTACATCGGCGAGTTCGAGGGCGCGGCCCAGACCGGCGTCGACGGCGACGAGGCGGCGGCCGCCGTCCTCCTCTTCCGCGCGACAGTGGACGGCAAGCAGATCCACGGCATGGACCTGCTCCACTTCGACGACGCGGGCAGGATCAAGGAGTTCACCGTGATGGTCCGGCCGCAGTCCGCCGTGCAGGCGCTGGGCGAGGCGGTGCTCGCCGGACTGGTAGCGGACGGCCTCGTCCCCGCACCTCCCGGCCGCTGACGGGCGGGGGCTGATCCGGCCCCGGCGGCACGGCCGCCGGTGTGCAAGATCATGAACTACGGGACGTTCATGGACCGTTGGGGGGACCGGCGCTGAGGCGCGCGCGGGCGAGGAACGGCGCCGCGGTCACCCGTCCGGGGACGCGTCTCCCGCCCCCGCCACCGGTACGCAACGTCCCGTCCCCTCAGCCCGGCGCCCGGTGCGTCGGGCCGCGGTGGCCGTGGTCGCTGAGCCATGCCTCGTACTGCGGGTTGTTGCCGATGGCGTCCGCGTAGGCCTGCTCCGCCTTGCCGACGAGTGCCGCGCCGTGCGGTGCCAGGGCGCCGTCCCGGTGCCACACCAGGGAGTGCCGCAGCCGCAGCGGCGTCCCGCGCAGCGGCCTCGGCACGATGCCCGGCGTGCTGCGGAACGTGGCCTGCCCCAGGCCGATCGCCACCCCGGCGACGATGAGTTCGCGGGCCGCGGCGGCCTCGGCCTCGTGCTGGACGATCGCGGTGAAGCCGGCACCCGTGCAGGCGGCGGTGAAGGCGTCGTGCAGGCCGCTGCCCTGGCTCGGCGGCAACACCCATACGTCGCGGGCCAGTTCGTCGAGGCCCGGCATCGTGCGCTCCGCCATCGGATGCGCTTCCGGCAGGAGCACGAACGCCGGCTCGACGGCCACCACCCGCTGCTCCACCTCCCGGCGCTCCGGACGCGGGCCCCCCTCGTACTCCACGAGCGCGCCCAGGTCCTGCTGCCGGGCGGCGACGAGGTCGAGCACGGTCGCGACGTCCGGCTCCGTGCGCAGCCTCGCTTCCGCACCGGGGAACAGCGCGCGCAGAGGCTCCAGCAGACGCACCATCAGCGGCCCCGGATTGGCGACGTACCGCAGCGTCAGCCGGCCGCCGGAGAAGCCCAGATGGGACAGGACCTCCTGCTGCACCGAGTCCAGCTGCGGCAGCAGCTCGCGGGCCTTGGCGACGACCAGTTCGCCCAGTGCCGTCGGGTCCGCGCCGCCTCGGTGCCGTACGAACAGCGAGCCGCCCAGCATGCGTTCGATGCGCTGCAACTGTGCCGTCAGGGCGGGCTGGGAGAGCCCGAGAGTGGCGGCCGCCCTGGTCAGGCTCCCCGCGTCCGCGACGGCCCGGACCACTCGGAGGTGGCGCACTTCGAGGTCCATCACACGATGCTATGTCCAGCTGGGATGAGCCGGGAGCGGCCGGCAGCGGGCATCGTGAGATCACGGGCGCCCGGAGCCACCCCCCACTCACCCCCAGGAGCCTTCGCATGCTCACCCCGCATGCCCGCACCGCCTCCCGCGCCAGGGAGCGGGCGAACGACATAGCCGGACTGCTGCTGGACCGTCAGCGAAGACCGCACCGCACCGGACAGCCGGGCGAGTGCCGCGAGTTGCCCTGCGCCGCCTGCCGCGACGCTCAGGCCCGCGTGATCGAGACGTTCGTACGGGAGGAGCGCCCCGTACGTCTCGTCCTCCCCGCCTTCCCGGGCAAGTCCCCCAACCGCGCCAAGGTGCTGGGCGCCCTCCCCGACATGGCCGAGGAGGCGGCGCTGGGCTTCCTCGACTCCCTCGCGGCGGCGATCCGGGGGATCCATCCGCCCGGCGCCGAGATCGTGATCTGCTCCGACGGCCGTGTCTTCAGCGACGCGGTCCGCATCCCGGACGACGACATCACCGCCTACCACCGGGAGTTGCGCACGATGATCGCCGCGCTTCCGGGCGGCGCCGTCTCGCTCTTCACGCTCGACCAGGTGCCGGAGTTCGCGGGCCTCGACCACGACGGGATGCGCACGGCCCTCATCGAACGCCACGCCGTGCCGCTGGACCGGCTGCGCAGCCGCGTACGGGAGGGCGAGGACGTGCCGCTGTACCGCGCGATCACCCGCTTCCTCTTCGAGGACGGCAACACACCGGAGTACGAGGGCAGCAGGGCCGCGCTGCAACGGGACGCGCGCACGCGCGCGTACGTCGTCATCCAACGCAGCAAGGCCTGGGGCGAGTTCCTCGCCGGGCGCTTCCCCGGCTCGGTCAGGCTGTCGATACACCCGCAGCCCTGCTCCGCGGCGAAGCTGGGCATCCGCCTCGGCGATTCCACCGGGAGATGGCTCACGCCGTGGCACGGCGTCGCCGTCGACATCGGCGGGCGCACGGTGCTGATGAAGCGCGCGGAGGCCGAGGCTCTGGACTGCGAACTCGTCGAACGCGACGGCCGGCCGAGCCACTACGTCCTGCGCGGGCCCGCCCGCTCCGCGCGTGAGGACTCCGGCGGCACGGCCCGGCACGCGGTCGCGCATGCGGCGGCGGGCACCGCACCCAACACACCGAAGGAGTGGTGATCTTGACCATCCGTACTCGGGTCCGCCCGCCCCGCGCGGCGTTCGGAGCCCTCGTCCAGGCGTCTTCGCCGCAGGAGAGACTGACGGACCTTCCCGTCGAGGAACTGCGCGAACTGGCCCGCTCCCAGCACCTGTTGCTCCTGCGCGGGTTCTCCGGCTTCGCGGACGGCGACGAACTGGCCGCGTACTGCGCCCGCTGGGGCGAGATCGGCATGTGGCCGTTCGGTGCCGTGCTCGAACTCGTCGAGCACGAGAACCCCGACGACCACATCTTCGACCACCGCCATGTGCCGCTGCACTGGGACGGCATGTACCGGCCCCAGGTGCCGGAGTTCCAGATCTTCCACTGCGTGAGCGCACCCCGCTACGACCAGGGGGGCGGAACGGTCTTCTCCCAGACCTCGGCCGTCCTGCGGGAGGCGGAGCCGGAGACACGGGCGCTGTGGGAACAGGTCACGGGGACCTACCGCCGCAAGACCGAGTTCTACGAGAGCACGGCCGTCTCCCCGGTGGTGGCCGAGCACCCCGTCACCGGGCAGGCCGTGATCCGCTACAACGAACCCGTCGCTCCGGACGACGAGTTCATCAACCACCCCGTGCTGGAGTTCACCGGGATACCGGCCGGCCGTCTGAAGGAGTTCCACCGCGGACTGAGCGGCGCCCTGCGGGCACCCGGAGTCGCGTACACGCACCGGTGGCGTACGGGCGACCTCGTCGTCGCGGACAACTACACGCTGCTGCACGGCCGGGAGGCCTTCACCAGCCGCGCCCCGCGCCATCTGCGGCGTGTGCACGTGCTCGGCGACCCGCCGCTGGAGAACCCCGCGCTGCGGGACGGCGGGCTGCCGCCGGGCAGTTGAGGGGCACCGCATAGACGCGGACGCGGGCCTCCCCCGGTTTCGGGGGAGGCCCTGCCCCGGCTCTGGCTGAGGAACGTCAGAAGCGGCCGGACGCGACGAACAGGCAGAGCGCCAGGATGACGAGGTTCGCCGCGACGTTGCGCGCCTCGGACGAACCGCGTCCGGCGGCGCGGTCGGCGCGCAGCAGCCAGCCGTGGCTCGCGAGGGCGCCGATCATCACGACGGCCAGTCCCACGGCGGCCAGCGGGGTCAGGACCGGCGCCACGCCGGTGAGCGGCGGAAGCGTCAGCCCCGCCGCGGCGAGCAGTTCGCACACCGCCGTCGTCTTGATCACCGCGGGCGGGAACGG
The DNA here is from genome assembly GCF_032248595.1 of Streptomyces winkii. NCBI lineage: Bacteria > Bacillati > Actinomycetota > Actinomycetes > Kitasatosporales > Streptomycetaceae > Streptomyces > Streptomyces winkii. The sequence goes on from NZ_JASTTH010000004.1 coordinate 593,749, forward strand.
CGCCACCCCGGTCTGGCCGGAGGCGATCAGGCGGTCCTTCGGCATGCTGACCTTGAGGGCGCCCGACAGCAGGAATACGGCGGCCAGCAGGATCTGCACGGTCCACAGCGCGGCGTTCATGGTGAGACTCCCGAATCGGAAACAGCGTCAGCCACCTGACGGAACGCGGAGCCGCGATGTGACATCCGCGCGGTCCCGACGTGGTCCCGGGATGGTCCGGAGGCGCCCCGGCGGAACGGGCCGGGGTCTCCTCGGAGCAGGTCGGGGCGGGTCGGGCGGCTCGGTCGGCCGCGCCGACGACGGCCCGGAGAACCGGCGTCGGCGGGCGCGCGGGGGAGCCGGCGACCGGCGCCCGGCGACCGGTGACCAGCGAGGGGGGAACCGCGAACTCGGCGTCCCTCAGCCGTCGTCCGGCAGGTTCCGGTGCAGCAACGGCAGCAGGCGCTCCCAGTGCCGCTCCAGCGCCGGCGGGCTGTACGCGGCGGTGTCGGACATCGTGAAGCCGTGCGGGCCGGGATAGACCTCGGAGGTGTAGGCGACCCCGGCCGCGTCCAGGGCGTCGTTCAGCCGCGCGATGTCCTCTGGGGGCATGGCGGCGTCGTTCTCGGCGTGGCCGAAGTGCAGTTCGGCGGTGATGCCGCCGACGTCCAGATGCGGGCTGTCCGGTGCGTCGGTGGCCAGACGGGCGCCGTGGAAACCGGCGGCGGCGGCGACCCGTCCGGGGTGGGCGGACGCCGTGCGCAGAGCGAGCGCCGCACCCATGCAGTAGCCGGTGACGCCCACCTTGCCGGGGCTCACCCGCTCCTGACGGGCAAGGAATTCGAGGTAGGCGCCCGAGTCCGGCACCGACTTGTCGGGGGTGTGTTCGGCCATCACCGGCATCACCTTGCCGATGAAGGCCTCACGGCCCTCGGGCTCCGTCATGTCGGGCAGCGGGAAGAGCGGCGCCCGGCCGTGGCGGTAGAAGACGTTGGGGGCGAGCACGTAGTAGCCGTGCGAGGCGAGTTCCCTCGCCAGGTCCCTGATGACGGGACGCAGGCCGATCACGTCCATGTACATCAGCACGCCCGGGTACTGCCCGTCCTCGGCCGGGTGGGCGGCGAACGCGTCCGCCGTACCGCCCGGAGCCGGTATGTCGACGTCGAGGGACGTGGTTTCCATGCTGCGGTCCTTCCGTTGCGACAGGTGGCCCGCTCCGTACTATCACCGTCCCGCGCCGCCGCGTTCGGGTGCCCCGCGGCCCGGACGCGATTCACAAGCGCGCCGGGGCCGCGGGGCACCCGTGGAGCGGCGGCTGCGCCTACTCGGCGGAGGGCGAGCCGTCCGTACCGTCCGGCTGCCGCCGCTGCACGTCGTCACCGGTCTTGAGGACCCGCCCGACCGCCACGGTCTCGACGGACTCCACGGACTGCGTCCGGCGGCTCCTCAGCCTGATCCAGCCGCCCGCGAGGAGGACGGCCCAGACGGCGCCCACGTACAGCGAGATGCGCGCCTCGGAGTCGTAGGCGATGAGACCCGTGACCATGAGGAGGAAGAGCAGCGCGACCGCGCTGGCGACGGCGCCTCCCGGCGCCGGGAACGGAGAACGCGGCAGCAGACCCGCCCGCAGGGCCCTGCGGTAGCGGATGTGACTGGCGAGGATCATCATCCACGTCCAGATGCCCGCGGCCGTCGCCACCGACGTGACATAGGCGAACGCCTTCTCCGGCACCAGATAGTTGAGGACGACCCCGACACCCATCAGCGCGACGGACGCCGTGATGCCGACGGCAGGCGACTTGCGCGAATTGAGCCGTCCAAAGATCTTCGGCGCCTGGCTGTTCGCCGCGAGGTCGCGCAGCATGCGGCCCGTTGAATACATGCCGGAGTTGCAGGACGACAGGGCCGCGGTCAGTACGACGAAGTTGACGATCCCGGCGGCCAGCGGAATGCCCATCTCGGAGAACGCCTTCACGAACGGGCTCTCGCCCTCCGAGAACTCCGTCCACTTCACGACGGACAGGATGACGAGCAGGGCGCCGACGTAGAAGAAGATGATGCGCCAGGGAAGGGTGTTGATCGCCTTGGGGAGGGTCTTCTCCGGGTTCTCCGACTCGCCCGCGGTGACGCCGACGAGTTCGACGGCGAGGTAGGCGAACATGACGCCCTGGAGCGTCATCAGGCTGGAGCCGATGCCGTTGGGGAAGAAGCCGTGGTGGGCGTAGAGGTTCTCGGTCGTGGCGGTGTCACCGACCTCCGAGAAGCCCAGGGTCAGCACGCCGAGACCGATCACGATCATGCCGATGATGGCCGTCACCTTGACCATCGAGAACCAGAATTCGACCTCGCCGAATATCTTGACCGAGATCAGGTTGACGCCGAAGAGCACCACCAGGAACGTCAGTGCGCTGAACCACTGCGGGATAGCCGGGAACCAGAAATGAATGTAGATGGCCGCGGCGGTCAGTTCGGCCATTCCTGTGACGACCCAGTTGAGCCAGTACGTCCAGCCCGTGGCGAATCCGAAGAAGGGGCCGAGGAATTCGCGGGCGTACTCCGCGAAGCTTCCCGATATCGGCCGGTAGAGGAGGAGTTCACCGAGTGCGCGCATGATGAGGAAGACGACCACGCCTGCCAGCGCGTACATCAGAACGATGCTGGGGCCCGCCTTCGCGATGTTCGCGCCGGCACCCATGAACAGCCCGACGCCGATGGCGCCGCCGATCGCGATCATCTGGACCTGACGTGAGCCCAGACCCCGCTCGTACTCCTCGTCGGGCCGTCCGCCGGCAGCATCTCCGGCCTGCTCAGGCTGCCTTGTTTCCACCGAGACCATTACGTCCGTGCCTTTCTCCACGTCCGGCCACGTCTCCGTATCGGGCCGGATCCGGCTCTCCCGGGAATGGTTGGAGGTGCTGGCCGGCAATGCGCCAGCACAGGGTCTCCTGCACGACAGGAGGGGTGCCGTGCAGGAGATCGTGAAGATTTACCACGGCCGCCGGACCGGCTCGCGCACACAAATGTGACAGGCACCACAGGGAGAACCGCCCATAAGCCTGCGTGCCGGTTCAATCACCGCCGCCTCAACGCTCCGATCGTTACCTCGATTTGAGGGGGGATTAAGGAACGCGCCGGGCACTTGAGGCCGAATTGAGGTACGGCTTGAGGATCGTCTGAGGGTTCGTCAGACGGCCCTGGGAGAACATTTCCCGGGATTTGAGCGTCACTTGAGGAAAGCCGTTGCGGGCGCGCGGAGTTCTGTCCGTTCGGTCAGGGCAGGGACGGCGGCCTCCCTCCCAAAACCGTCGGCTTGCCGGCGCCGCCCGGTTGAGTACGCATACTCATGTCCTGGCCCCCCACCCTGAGGAAGAGTGCGCCTGCACAAAGGTCCCAACAGGTCCTCGCGCACCGCGTGCACACTCGGTGCGCGCGACAGCAGCTCATCCGGGATGGTCCAGATGCCCTCGTCCGCCTCGTCTGCCTCATCGGCCACCTCCGCGTCGTCGGCCACGTCGCCTCCTTCCGCGACGCCGCGCACGCGCTTCCGCTTCTCGCCGGGGGCCGTGCTGGTGGTGACGGTGACCGCTGCGCTGATCGTCTCGGGCATCGCGCCCTTCGACCGCGCCACGTGGCTGATGGAGACGTTCTGGGTCTTCATCGGCGTACCGCTCGCCGTGCTGGCCCGGCGCCGCTTCCCGCTGACCGGGCTCCTGTGCTGTCTGCTCGCCCTGCACGCGCTGATCCTGATCCTGGGCGGCCACTACACGTACGCGCGCGTCCCCCTCGGCGAGTGGTTCCAGGACTGGTTCGGCCTGACGCGCAACCCGTACGACCGCGTCGGCCACTTCGTGCAGGGGTTCGTCCCCGCGATCCTGTGGCGGGAGATCCTCGCCCGGCGCTCTCCGCTGCGCGGCAGCCGCTGGCTTGCCCCGCTCGTCGTCTGCGGCTGCCTGGCCTTCAGCGCGTTCTTCGAGCTGATCGAGTGGTGGGCCGCGCTCATCGGGGGCTCCGGCGCGGACGACTTCCTCGCGACTCAGGGCGATGTGTGGGACACCCAGTGGGACATGTTCCTCGCGCTCGTCGGCGCGACGTCGGCCGTCCTCCTCCTCGGCAGGGCGCACGACCGTCAGTTGGCGACTCTGGAGGACGGCAGTCGCGGGGGCGGGGCGCCGCACGAAAGCGGGGTCGGGCCCGATCAGCAGTCGGCCGTTGACAGATAGCGTCGTTTGTCAGCTGTCAGCTGTCAGTTGCCAGCTGCCAGTCGTGAGCTGACAGCCGACATCCGCCCCGTCACCCACCCCGCCCAGCGGTCGCTCACGGGTGATCCCGGGGTGTCGCACGCATTCCTTCGTGAGTCCTCAGGGAAGAACATGCGTATCCGAAACCCCACCGGCAGCCGTACACGGGCGCACGAGGACACGACGACACGAGACCCGAGGAGCGACCGCTCATGGACAAGCAGGACGCCGGCGTCGTGGAAGACCTCCACCGGCCCGAAGAGGGCCCGCTGAAGGAACTCCTGGAGAAGATCCCCGTCCTCTCCGGTCACGCCTGCCGGGTCGGCGAGCTCCCCGGCGGGCTGACGAACCGCAACTACCGGGTCGTGGCACCCGGAATCGACTGTGTGGTGCGGGTGTTCGGAAACGAGCCGGAGCTGCCGATCGACCGGGACCACGAGTTCCACAACTCCCGTGCCGCGGCGGCGGCGGGCGTCGGCGCACCCGTGATCGACTACCTCCCCGAGCACGGGATGCTGGTCGTCGGCTACATCGACGGCGTGACGCTGTCCGAGGAACTCGTCAGAAAGCCGGGGAACCCCGCCCGCATCGCGACGTCGTGCCGCCGCCTCCACGAAGGACCGCGATTCGTCAACGACTTCGACATGGCCGCAGTCCAGGACCAGTACCTGGCCACGGTGCGCGCCCGCGGCTTCCGGCTGCCGGACGGCTATATGGAGAACATGGAGGCAGTCCACCGCGTACGCGCCGTCCTGGACGCCACCCGCGTGCCGACGGTGCCGTGCAACAACGACCTGCTCGCCGAGAACTTCATCGACGACGGCGAACAGGTGTGGGTGATCGACTACGAGTACGCGGGCAACAACGACCCGTGCTTCGAGCTGGGAAACATCTGGAGCGAATGCCACCTGTCACTTGAGCAGTTGGAGGAGCTGATCACCACGTACTTCGGCCGCCCCCGGCCGAGCAAGGTCGCACGTGCGCAGCTTCAGGGACTGATGTCGAAGTTCGGTTGGACGCTGTGGGCGTCGATCCAGCAGGCAACCAGCCGCATCGACTTCGACTTCTGGACCTGGGGGATGGAGAAGTACGAGTCGGGCGTCGAGCTGTGCTCGGACGGCCCCCGCTTCGAGCGTCTGCTGGAGGACGTCCGGCTCGCGGACTGACCGCCGCAACCGGCCCGACTCCGCACAGGCCCGTTCCGGACGCCCGCAACCTGCGAAAGGTCTGCCCATGCGCAAGAGCAACGCCCGTCCGCAGAGCCGGTCCGAGACGGCGGACTCCGACGACCTCGCCTCCCTCGGCTACCGCCAGCGGCTGCACCGCGGCCTCGGCGGCTTCTCCTCCTTCGCCGCGGGGTTCAGCTACATCTCGATCCTCACGGGCATGTTCCAGCTCTTCGGCCTGGGCTACGGGTTCGGCGGTCCGCTGATCTTCTGGGCCTGGCTGGCCGTGCTCGCGGGGCAGTTCTGCGTGGCCCTGGTCTTCGCGGAGCTCAGTGCGCGCTTCCCGATCGCCGGCTCCGTCTACCAGTGGGCGAAGCGGATCTCCGGTCCGGGCGGCGCGTGGATGGCGGGCTGGACGATGCTCGTCGGCTCCGTCGTCAGCGTCGCCGCCGTGACGATGGCTCTCCAGGTCGTACTGCCTCAACTCTGGCCGGGATTCCAGGTGTTCGCGAACGACACCCACAACGCGGTGTTCCTCGGCACCGTCTGCATCGCTCTGACGACCCTGATCAACGCGCTCGGCGTGAAGGTCATGACGAAGGTCAACAACGTGGGCGTGGCAGCGGAGTTGCTGGGCGTCGCGGTGGTGCTGGTGCTGCTGGCGGTCCATGCCGTGCGCGGCCCGCAGGTCGTCGCCTCCGCACAGGGGGCGGGTCCGGGCACCCCCGGCTGGGACGTTCTCGGCTACGGTGCGCCTCTGCTGATGGCGGCGATCATGCCCGCGTTCGTCATGTTCGGCTTCGACACGGCCGGTTCGCTGGCCGAGGAGACGCGGGACCCCCGCCGGCGCACTCCCGTCGCGCTGCTCCAGGCCCTCGCCGCGTCGGGCCTGGCCGGTGCGCTGCTCCTGCTGTTCGCACTGATGGCGACGCCCACGCTCGGCCTCGGCAAGCTGGGCACGGACGGTCTCCCCTACATCCTTCAGACGGTTCTGGGCTCGACCATGGGCAAGATCCTGCTGCTGGACGTCGCGATCGCGGTGTTCGTCTGCACGCTCGCGATCCAGACGGCCACGATCCGGATCGCGTTCTCCATGGCGCGCGACGACAAGCTGCCGTTCGGCGAGAAGCTCTCCCACGTCACGGACGCGCGGCGGTCGCCCGCGGCCCCGGCGCTCGTCTCCGGTGTGGTGGCGGCGGCGATCCTGATCGTCAACGTCGGCAACCCCAAGATCTTCTCGATCGTCACCTCCGTGGCGATCGCGATCGTCTACGCCGCCTATCTGCTGGTGACGGTTCCCGTGCTTCGCCGCAGGTCCGCCGGCTGGCCGCACGACAGGGGCGCCGGCGGGCTGTTCACGCTCGGACGCGTGCCGGGCCTGCTCGTGAACGGCCTGGCGGTGGCGTACGGACTCTTCATGGCCGTCAATCTGCTGTGGCCGCGCGTCGAGTTGTACGGCGAGGGCGGCTACGCGTGGGGCGGCGTCGTCAGCTTCGCCGGGGCGGCGGCGCTGGGCGGCGCGTACTACCTGCTCGTACAGCGGCACAAGGCCGAACGCGTCACGCGAGAACACCACTTGGCGACCGATTCCCAAACGGACGGACACGCGCGCGCGGACGGACACGCCCCCGCGACAGCCGGCGTGGACGGGACAGCCGACGTGGACGGCGACACCGACGGCCTCGGCGACGGGATTCTGCGATGAGCCCGGAGAACGCGGACGCGCGCGCCCTGCCCGCCCGCGCCCGCGTCGTCGTCATCGGCGGCGGCGTCATCGGCACCAGCGTCGCCTACCACCTCACCAAGCTCGGCTGGAGAGACGTCGTCCTCGTCGAACAGGGGCGGCTCTCCTCCGGTACGACGTGGCACGCGGCCGGCCTCATCGGGCAGTTGCGCGCCTCGCAGAGCGGCACCCGCCTCGTCCAGTACTCGACACGGCTGTATGAGCGGCTGGAGGCGGAGACCGGACTGGCCACCGGCTACAAGCGCTGCGGCGGCGTCACCGTCGCCCGCACCGAGGAGCGCATGACGCAGTTGCGGCGCACGGCCGCCACCGCCGAGGCGTACGACCTCGAATGCGAACTGATCAGCCCGGCCCGCGCCAGAGAGCTCTATCCGGTGCTGGAGACCGGCGACCTCGTCGGCGCGATCTGGCTGCCGGGCGACGGCACCGCCAACCCCACCGACCTCACCGCCTCGCTCGCGAAGGGCGCCCGCATGAACGGTGCGCGGATCTTCGAGCGGACCAGGGTCACGGGCGTCTCCACGCGGAACGGCACGGTCACCGGGGTGACCACCGAACAGGGCGGCACCGAGGCGGAGTTCGTGGTCGACTGCGCCGGCCAGTGGGCCAAGGCGGTCGGCGAACTAGCGGGTGTGAACGTGCCGTTGCACTCGGCCGAGCACTTCTACGTCGTCACCGACCGCATCGACGGCGTGCGCGGCGACCTGCCCGTCCTGCGCGACCCGGACGGCTATACCTACTTCAAGGAGGAGGTCGGCGGGCTCGTCGTGGGCGGGTTCGAACCCGCGGCGAAGCCGTGGGCCGCGCCCGACGAGCTGCCGTACCCCTTCGAGTTCCAGCTGCTGGAGGAGGACTGGGACCACTTCTCCGTCCTGATGGAGAACGCCCTGGTGCGCATCCCCGCACTGCACGAGACGGGGATCAAGAAGTTCTACAACGGGCCGGAGAGCTTCACCCCGGACAACCAGTTCATCCTCGGGGAGGCGCCCGAGCTGCGGAACTTCTTCGTGGGGGCCGGGTTCAACTCCGTGGGCATCGCGTCGGCGGGAGGCGCCGGACGCGCCCTGGCCGAGTGGATCGCCGAGGGCTCCCCCACCGGCGACGTCGGGGCCGTCGACATCCGCCGCTTCAACCGCTTCAACGGCAACAACCAGTGGCTGCGCGCCCGCGTCGGCGAGATCCTCGGGCTTCACTACGAAGTTCCCTGGCCCAACAGGGAGTTGGGCACCGCCCGTCCCTTCCGCCGCTCCCCCGTCCACCATCTGCTGGAGCGTGCGGGCGCCGTGTTCGGGTCGAAGACGGGCTGGGAGCGCGCCAACGTCTTCGCGCCTGCGGGCGCCGAGCCCGTCATCGAGTACGGGTGGGGAAAGCAGAACTGGCAGCCCTGGGCGGACGCCGAACACCGGGCCGCCCGTGAGCGGGTCGCCCTGTTCGACCAGACGTCGTTCGGCAAGCTGCTCGTCAAGGGCCGTGACGCGGAAGCCCTGTTGCAGTGGCTGTGCACCGCGGACGTCGCGGTTCCTCCCGGCCGTACGGTCTACACAGGCGTGCTCAACGACCGCGGCGGTTACGAGGCGGACGTGACGGTCACGCGCACCGCCCACGACGAGTTCCTGTGGGTCACCAGCTCCGGCGCGGTGCAGCGGGACCTCGACTACGTCCGCCGGCGGACGCCTGAGGACGCGCACGTCACCGCCGTCGACGTGACGTCGATGTACGCCGTCTTCGGCGTGATGGGCCCGGACTCGCGTGCCCTGCTGCGGAAGCTCTCGCGTACGGACCTCTCGTACGAGGCGTTCCCCTTCGGCACGAGCCGCGAGATCGACATCGGCCCGTACACGGTGCGCGCCACCCGCATCACCTACGTCGGCGAACTCGGCTGGGAGCTGTATGTGCCCGTCGAGTTCGCCGTCGGGGTCTACGAACTCCTCACCGACGCGGGCGCCGGGCTCGGCCTCGCCGACGCGGGCTACTACGCGATCAACTCGCTGCGGCTGGAGAAGGGTTACCGCGCGATCGGCAGCGATCTGACCGCCGACTACAACCCCGTGGAGGCCGGGCTGCTGTTCGCGTGCAAGCTCAGGACGCACATCCCCTTCCGCGGACGGGAGGCCGTCGAGAAGGCCAGGTCCGAGGGCGTACGGCGCAGGATGGTCTCGTTCGTGCTCGGCGACCCCGAACCCATGATGTGGGGCGGCGAGTTGCTGCTGCGCGACGGCGCCGCCGTCGGCCAGGTGACCTCCGCGGCGTGGGGGGCGACGCTCGGGGCCTGCGCGGGGCTGGCCTACGTGTGGCGCCGCGACGGCGCTCCCGTCACGAGGGACTACCTCACGTCCGGTACGTACGAGGTCGACATCGGCGGCGAACTCAGCCCGGCCACCGTGCACTTGCGCCCGCCGTTCGACCCGGACTTCAGCAGGGTGCGGCGGTGACGGCTGCGGTGACAGCGGCTTCGAAAGGTACGGCGATGGAGCCAGTACGAGGGGCGCCGCCCGCCCGGTCGTCACCCGCCCGTCACGAGCCGTCGCGCCGCGCGGGGGCGAAGTTCATCAGCCACGTCACCGTACGGCTGACGTCGGACAGGGTGAGGATGCCGACGAGCCTTCCGCCGTCCGCCACGAGCACCCGGTTCTGCGCGCCGGGCTCCATGGTCGGCAGGAGGTCCGCGAGCGAGTCCTGCGGACCGACGACCGTGATCTTCTCCAGGGGGATCATCGCCTCGTCCACGGTCACTTGCTCGGCCTGGTCCCACGGCACCCGTCTGGCGCCGTCCAGGGTGAGCAGCCCGGCGGGGACGCCGTCGTCGCGTACGACGGGGAACGCCGAGTGCCGGTAGCGGTAGGCGGGCCCGGAGAGGAAATCGGCGACCGCGAGACCGGACGGCGCGGTGACGGGCCCGGTCGTCATCGCGTCCCGCACCGGCACACCGGAGAGCACGCCGCGCAGCTGCGCCTGACGCCCCTCCGCGGTGGCGGCGGCGATGAGGAACCAGCCGACCACCGAGAGCCAGAGCCCGCCGAACGAGCCGCTGCCGAGGAACAGCACGACGCCCAGCAGCACGAGCAGCCATCCGAAGACACGTCCGGCGGTGGTGGCGCCGGCGGTCGCCTTCAGCCGGTCTCCGGTGCGCCACCACAGGAAGGCGCGCAGCAGCCGGCCGCCGTCGAGCGGGGCGGCGGGCACGGCGTTGAAGACGGCGAGGAGCACGTTGATGGCGGCCAGCCACCCCACCACCTCGACCACCAGTCCCGGTGCGGACGCCAGATGGAACAGCCACGCGGCCAGCGCGAAGACGCCTCCCAAGAGGAGGCTGACCAGCGGGCCCACGCCCGCGATGCGCAGCTCCGCCGCCGGGTTCGACGCCTCCGACTTCAGCCGGGCGGCCCCGCCGAGCAGCCACAGGACGATGTCGTCCACGTCGATGCCGTTGCGGCGGGCCACGATCGCGTGGGCGAGTTCGTGGGCGAGCAGCGAGGCGAAGAAGACGACGGCCGCGAACAGCCCGGCCACCCAGTACAGGACCGTCGCATTGCCCGGATGCGTCGCCGGGAGCCGGCCCTGAGCCAGCCCGAAGGCGATGAGCGCGAAGATGAGCAGCACACTCCAGTGGACGCCGATCCGCACTCCGGCGGCCCGTCCCAGTACGAAGGTCGCGCGCACGTCCGTTCTCCCCTGCTCGAAACCTCTCCCGGCAGACACTCGTCCCACCCCGCCCGGGGCCTCGAACCGCTGATGGGCCATCGGTGGCCCGGTGGGTGCATCCTGGTGGGCGCCCGGCCCACAGCGCGGGCGGGCGCGATGTGCCGGTGCTCCATCGCCAGTACGGCAGGACGGGACGGACGATGAGGCACGCGGCAGCGCGCGCCGCGATCAGCGCACCGCGACAGGGAGCGGCGGGGCGAGGAGCGAGGGGTGTCGCCCGGCGGCGCCGTTCCACGACAGGAGGTCCCATGGGAGCGATCACTTACGAGGAGCTGCGGGCGCCCGTACGGGGAGGTCACCTCACCGTTCTGCGCTGGCCCGCGACCGTGCCGCCGGACGGAGGAGACAGCGGGCCGCCCACCGTCGTCGCTCTGCACGGCATCACCTCCAACGCCATGTCCTGGGCGGGAGTCGCCCGCCACCTCGGCGGACGCGTGACCCTCGTCGCGCCCGACCTGCGCGGCCGCGCCGGGAGCAACACGCTTCCCGGCCCGTACGGCATCACCGCGCACGCCGAGGACGTGGCGGCCCTCACGGAGGCGCTCGGGCTCGACCGGGTCGTGCTGGCCGGTCATTCGATGGGCGCGTTCGTGGCCGCCGTCGCCGGGGTGCGCAGCCCGGAGCGGTTCCGGTCGCTGCTGCTCGTCGACGGCGGCGTGGGCTTCCCCGTTCCGGAGGGCCTGTCGACGGACGACCTGCTCACCGCCGTGCTCGGTCCGGCCATGGAGCGCCTCAAGACGACGTTCCCCGACCGCGCCGCGTACCGCGCTTTCTGGCAGCGCCATCCGGCGTTCGCGGAGTCCTGGGAGCCGTGGACGGAGGCGCACATCATGCGTGATCTGGTGGGCGCCGAGCCGGAGTTGCGCTCCTCGTGCCTGGTCGACGCGATACTCGCGGACGGTGAAGGCACCCTCGCCGAGGAGACGGCGCGCGCGGTGCACGAGCTGACCGTCGCCGGCGAACTGCTGTGGGCGGAGCGCGGCATCATGGACGAGCCGCAGGGCCTGTACGACGAGCAGCGGCTCAAGGCCGCCGGCATCGAGGACACCGTCATCCGCCCCCGCAAGGTTCCCGGCACCAACCACTACACGCTGCTGCTCGGCGACGAGGGCGCACGAACGGTCGCGGACAGCCTCCTGGCGGCCACCGGCGCGGGACGTACGCCGATGTGACGTGCGGCGCGGCACCGCCGGGCCGACAATGCCGTGTGCGACCGAGGCGGCGGCAGACAGGAGATCCGATGCCCGAACGAACCGGGCCGTTCTGGGAGGGGGTCGAGGGACGCGTGCCGATGCCCCCCCCGCGGCGCGGACCCTCGGCCTTGAGTTCCTGGACGCGGACCCCGAACAGGGCACGATCGAGCTGGCGTTCACCGCGACGGAGGACTTCACCAATCCGATGGGGAACGTCCTGGGCGCGTTCCTGTCCGCGATGCTCTACGACACCGTGGGGCCCGCGCTGCTCGCGACGCTCGGGCCCGGTGAGTTCCAGTCGACGCTGGAGCTCAAGGTGACGTTCCTCCGTCCGGCCCGCCCGGGCCGACTGGTCGGAAAGGGCCGCGTGGTGCGCCGCGAGGGGGATCTGGCCTTCCTGGAGGCGCATCTCCTCGACGACGGCGACCTGACCGTCGCCACCGCGTCGGCGACGGCCCGCGTCATCGACCTGGCGGACGGTCCCGGGGCCGTCTGACACGCGGGGCGCGGCACTGCGGCACGCCGGCCCGACGAGGCCGTTCCCTCGCGGAGTTCACCGGGGCAGCCCCGGCGACCGGGCGATCTCCCGCTCGGCGGATTCGATGATCGTCAGGATGGCCGCGGAGGCCTCGGACGGCCGGCCGCCTTCGACGGCCTCCGCGATCGCCCGGTGCGCCGGAAGCGAGGCCTCGACCGCTCCCGGGGTCTGCGAGCTGACGGCGAAGCTGTGCTGGAGCGCGACGTCGAGCGCTCGCCCCAGGGAGGCGAGAAGGCGGTTGCCGCTCGCGTCCAGCAGCGCACGGTGAAAGGCCATGTCGGCTTCGACGTACTCGCCGAGATCGGGCTGCCCGGCGGCGGTCTCCATGGCGGTCAGCGCTTCGAACATGGTCCGTATGTGGCCGGGCCCGGCACGCCCGGCCGCCAGCCGGGCCGCCTCCGGCTCGACGGCGCGCCGCAGTTCGCCGGTGTCGCGCAGCAACTCCCGTGGCTCGCAGGCCCGTTGCCAGTGCAGCACATCGCGGTCGAGATGGTCCCACTGGTCGCGGGGCAGTACGCGCGTGCCCGTACGGGGGCGGGAGTGCAGCATCCCCTTGGCGGCGAGGACCTTCACCGCCTCGCGCAACGCACCGCGGCTGACGCCGAGTTCGGTGGCGAGCGTGTCCTCGACGGGCAGCGGCCGGTCCGGTTTCAGCTGACCTTTCACGATACGGCGGCCCAATTCGTGCACGACCAACTGGTGCTTGGTCCGGTACTGCTCCACCGTCTCTGTCCACCCCCTGGACGCCATCATCGAATCATTCGATGATTACCGCCACATTACGCCGCCCCCCGGCCCAAGAGAGGCGTTCACGATGACGCACACGGACGACCGAAGCGGCACCGGCCGTACCGCCGACGGCCCGTTCCCCCTGAGCACCCGCAATCTGCCGCCACCCGAAGTACGGGAGCTGCCGCCCCCGCCCCGCAAGACCTGGAAGATCATCGGCCCCGGCATCGTAGGTGCCGGAGTGGGCCTGGCCTCGGGCGAGTTCATCCTCTGGCCGTACATCGCCTCGCAGGCCGGTCTCGTCTTCCTGTGGGGCGCGGTCGTCGGCATCGTCACCCAGTGGTTCCTGAACATGGAGATCGAGCGGTACACGCTCGCCACCGGGGAGACCGCCATGACCGGCTTCAACCGGTACTGGCGGCACTGGGGCGCGGTGATGGCGCTGCTGACATACGCGTCGAACCTCTGGCCGGGCTGGGTCACCAGCTCGGCCACGATGGCCTCCTACGTCTTCGGCGGCAATCCCACGTACATCGCGATCGCCCTGCTTCTGAGCATCGGCGCGATTCTCACGCTCGCCCCGGTCGTCTACACGGCGCTGGAAGGCCTGCTGTTCCTGAAGGTCGCGGTGATCGGCGGGTTCTTCACGCTGGCGGTCATCTTCGCGGTGAAGGCGTCCAGTTGGGCGGATCTGCCGCAGGGCGCGACGCACGTGGGCCAGTTCCCCACCGACCTGGGCGTCGCCGTGCTCATGGGCGCGATCGCCTACGCCGGAGCGGGCGGCGGGCAGAACCTGTGCCAGAGCAACTGGATACGTGACAAGGGCTTCGGCATGGGCCACTACGTGCCGCGGCTGGTCAGCCCCCTGACCGGCAAGAAGGAGGAGGACTCGGCGGCGACCACCGGGTACGTCTTCGTGCCGAACGAGGAGAACCTGGCGCGGTGGAAGCGCTGGTGGAGGTTCGCGAACACCGAACAGGCCCTGACCTTCGGCCTGGTGACCGTTCTGACCATCGTGCTCTCCTCCCTCCTCGCCCACTCCACTCTCTTCGGCTCCAAGGGCCTGGCCAACGACATCAGCTTCCTCCAGAAGGAGGGCGAGGCCCTCCAGGCGCAGGTGGGGAACTGGTTCGGCGTGCTGTTCTGGCTGATCGGCGCGTTCGCGCTGTTCACCGCCGCGACGGGCATCGTCGACTACACCAGCCGGCTCGCCTCGGACGTCCTCAAGTCGACGTACATGCGCGGCTCCCGGCTCTCCGAGAGCAGGCTCTACTTCTTCCTGGTGTGGGCCATCGTCGCCATCGGCGTGGTCATCCTGCTGACGGTGCTCGACCAGCCGCTGGTGCTGCTGGTGATCTCGGCCTGTGTGGCCGGGATGATGATGTTCGTCTACGCCGGTCTGCTGCTCTACATGAACCGCAAGGCGATGCCCGCGCCGCTCAAGGTGCGGGGCGTCCGGATCGCCGCCCTCATCTGGGCGATCGTGCTGTTCGGCGTGCTGAGCGTCCTGACGGTGCGCCAGCAGATCCTGGACATCTTCGGCTGACGGCATCCGGGCGGCCGGCCCCCGCGCCGGCCGCCCGGCCCGGCGGTTCGCGTGCCGCCGGTCACGTCACCGCCCTGCCGCCCGCCGTCGTCAACGCCTCGCGGTCGACGCCCAGTTCGCGTACGAGCGCGTCGTCCGCCCAGCGCAGCAGCGCCGCCCGGGAGAGCGACCCCGTGTAGGAGATCGCGTGCACGGCGAGGCCGTCGAGGAGCGCCGTGAGCCGCCAGGCCGCGGCCGAGGGGTCCTCGCAGCGGAACTCGCCGGCACCGGCCCCCTCCGCGATCACTTCGGTCAGGGCGGCCTTCCACTGCTCGTCGAGATCGCGGGCGACCTCCCGCAGTACGGGCTCGCGCAGCGAGGCGGCCCAGCCCTCGATCCACAGCCGCCACCCCTTGGCGTGCCCCGTGGGCGCGTACCAGCGCAGTGCCGCGCGCAGTCTGCGCAGCGCGGTGGTGCGGCGGCCCAGAAGCTTCCGCAGATGCGCCAGGTCGCCCTCGGCCGCATACGCGTACGCCGCGGCGACGAGCTTCTCCTTCGAGGCGAAGTGGTACAGCACCAGGGCGTTGCTGACGCCCAGGCTCGATGCGACGTCGGCGATGCGGACGGCCGACACGCCCCGGGCCTCGATCTGCTCCACCGTCGCGCGCAGCAGCTCCTCCCGGCGCTGCTCCACGCTCAGTCGCACCCTGGCCACGCCGTCACCCTACACACCGGCGTCACATGCGGCCGGACGGCGGAAACCGCCCCGACCGGCGGAAACGTCCTGGACTCAAGTACGGGAATCCGCCGGGGAGTCGGGGCCCGTACGGCCGTGTGCGGTGCGCACGGTGCGGCAGGTGCGTCACCCGTACCACCCGAAGCGCTCCGCGATCGCGGGCAGCCGGTCGGCCACGATGGCGTGGGCCGCCGCGCGAGGGCTCGTGCCCTCGGCCTCGGCGCGCGCCAGCATCAGCTCGATCAGTGCGCGCATCGAGCGGCGGATGTGGGCGAACGCCTCGTCGGCGTCGGCGCCGATGTCCCCGAAGAGGGTCCACCACCACCAGGCGTTGGTACCGGAGTTGACGACGACGTCCGGCAGCACCGTGATCCCCCGCGCCGCGAGCATCCTCTCCGCCTCCGGCAGGACCGGCATGTTGGCGGCCTCGACGACCCAACGGGCGGTGATCCGCTCCTGGTTGACGGTGTCGACCGCGTAGGAGACCGCGGCCGGAATCAGTACCTCGGCGTCCGCGGACAGCCAGGCACCGCCCGGCAGCAGGCGGTCGCCGCGTGCCAGCGCGGAACGGTCCACGCCGCCGTACCCGTCGCGGGCGGCGAGCAGGGTCTCGACGTCCAGCCCGGCGGGATTGGCGACCGTACCCTCGACGTCGGCGACCGCGACGATCTTCAGGCCCGCCCGGGAGAGGAAGCGCGCCGCGGACCCGCCCATGGTGCCGAAGCCCTGCACCGCCACCCGCGTGTCCTCGTACGGGACTTGGGCCCTGTCGAGGCCCGCGAGCACCGCCTCGGCGACGCCGCAGCCGCCCACCAGCTCGTCGAGGCCGATGCCGTCCACGTCGATGGCGAAGGCGTCGTCGAGCCGCCTGCGCGCCGCGCGCTCGTCGTCGAGCAGTGGATAGACGGCCTGGACGGTGGAGCCCACGCCGGCTTCGGCCGCTGCCGCCTCGACCGTCGCCTGGGTGAGGCCCAGGTCCTCGCCCGTGGTCCAGAAGCTCTGGATGTACGGGCGCATGGCACGCAGATAGCGCACCAGGACGCCGTGGGCCTCCGGGTCCCGCGGATCGCAGTCGATGCCGCCCTTGGCTCCGCCGAGCGGAATGTAGCGGCCGTCCGGGTCGTAGTGCAGGGCCTCCTTCATCGTCATGCCCCGGGCCAGACCGGCCACTTCGTCCAGCGCGCAGCCCTTGCGCATGCGCAGGCCGCCGCTGGAGACGCCGCGCACGAGGCGGTCCACGACCAAGTAGCCCCGGCGGCCCGTGACATGGTCGGTCCAGCAGAGCGAGATCAGCGGCGTTCCTTCCGGAGCACCGCTCATCGCAGGTCCGCGGAGATGACGAGCCGCATGATGTCCGAGGTGCCCTCCTCGATCTCCTCCAGCTTCGCGTCGCGCATCCACTGCTCGACCGGATGCTCACGCGAGTAGCCCCAGCCGCCGAGCGTCTGCACCGCGGCCCAGGTGCAGTAGGCGGCGGACTCGGAGGCGGTGAGCTTCGCCATCGCCGCCTCGGTGCGGGCGTCGAGCCCGGCGTCGAGCCGCTTGGCGGCCCGCCAGGTCATCAGCCTCGACTGCTCGATCCTCGTACGCATGTCGGCGAGGCGGAACGCCACCGCCTGATGCTCGACGAGCGGCCTGCCGAACTGCTCCCGGTTCCTTGCGTATTCACGGGCGTACTCGTACGCGGCGCGGGCGACTCCCGTCGCGGCGGCGCCCAATACGGTGCGGGAGACGTCGAAGGTGCGCATGAGCCCGTAGAAGCCCTGGCCCTCGGCTCCGAGGCGCTGCTCCTCCGGCACGAAGGCCCCGGAGAAGAAGATCTCCCGGCAGACGATGGCGCGTTGGCCCATCTTGCGCATCGGCTCGCCGAACGCGACGCCCTCTGTGTCCTTGCGGAAGAGGAACGCGGTCACGCCGCGGGAGCCGCCGGACGGGTCGGTCTTGGCGAAGACCACGTACTGCTCGGCCTCCCCGGCGTTGGAGATCCACGCCTTCTGGCCGTTCAGCACATAGCCGCCGGCGATGCGTTCGGCCCTCGTCGTCATCGAGGCCGCGTCCGATCCGGCGCCGGGTTCGGTGGTCGCCAGCGCGGTCATCGGCGTGTCGGACGCGGCGAGCGGCGTCAGCCACTCGCGCTTCTGCCGCTCGACGCCCAACTCCAGCACGGGGCCGGCGAAGAAGCCGTTGGAGCACAGCAGATTGCCGATGGCGAGGTCCCCGGCGCACAGCTCCTCCTGGACGAGGCACTGGCTGAACACGTCGGTGAACCCGCCGCCTCCGTACTCCTGCGGCAGCATGAATCCCGTGATGCCGGCGCCGGCCGCCTTGCGCCACACGTCCCAGGGAGTGACGGTGTCCGCCTCGTCCACGGACCGGGCGCGCGGGCGGATCTCGGCGCTCGCGAACGCCCGGCTGAGTTCGACGATGTCCCGCTGCTCGGCGCTGAGCGGGACCAGCTCGGTGGGCAGGTCTGACACGGCGCCTCCAGGGCCCGGGCGGCTGTCCTTCTCGCGTCCCCCGTCTCGCAACTGAACCGCCAGTCAGTATCCGGAGGCGGCCCCGAGCGTGTCAACGGCGGTTCCTGACTGAACCGCGAGTCAGCCGCCGGCCGCCGGGCCGATCACTTCGGGCGAGACGAGCGGGATCACCTCAGTTGTCCCTTTCTGTGACTTCGGCCGCATCACCCTCGACAGGGGTCGCACGTGGTGCTCTATTGGTTCTGCAACCCACACCAGGAGAGCTTCGCCGTTCGCCTGGTCCCGACCGCCCCGCATCGCTGTGATTCCGCCAGCACCCGACGGCCACGCGGCATCTTGGGGCGGCCGGCGATTCGAGAATGCGTGCCGGGCCGTTCTGCCCAGGTCGCCGGGTCCGTCACCACACTCCCGCATCCGACCCAGAGCCCACCGTGCACACCGATGTCCGTTACGCCCTTTTCCGGTACGTCCTTTTCCGGCCGGACGACGGACGACGGCTCTCCCGCCCTCCACGCGCAGGAAGCCGGCACACCAATCGATCAAGAACCACCCGGGGGAGAAAGTGGAACCGAGATGTCCACCGCCTACGAGACTGAAGATCACGAGCGTCTTCGCCTGCGGGTGAGGGAGTTCGCCGAGGCCAAGGTGGCCCCCCGCGTGCCGGAGATGGAAGCGCGCGCGGACGTCGCACACGAGCTGTCGGCCCTCATCGCCCGGCAGGGCTGGATCGGCGTGACCATCGATCCCGAGTACGGCGGCATGGGCGCCGGTCATCTCGCCAAGACCATCGTCATCGAGGAGCTCTCCCGCGTCAGCGGCGCCATGGGTGCGATGGTGCAGGCGTCCCAGCTCGGGGTCGCCAAGGTCATCCACTTCGGCAGCGAGCCGCAGAAGCGGAAGTGGCTGCCGAGGTTCGCCGACGGCACCTGCCTGCCGACGATCGCCGTGACCGAGTCCGGCTCCGGCGGGCACGTCCTGGGCATGGAGGCCACCGCGCGGCGCTCGGGCGGGGACTACGTGCTCGACGGCCGCAAGGTCTTCGTCGGCAACAGCCACGTCGGCGACGTACACGGCGTGGTCGTCCGTACCGGCGAGGGCTCCAAGGGCCTCTCGGCGTTCCTCGTGGAGTCCGACAGACCCGGCTTCTCGCTCGCTCCCCACAGGCGGGCCATGGGCCTGCACGGCTTCAGCTTCGGCGAACTCGTCCTGGAGAACTGCCGGATACCCGCCGCCAACCTGATCGGGGACGAGGGCGACGGCCTGGCCGTCGCCTACTCCTCCAGCATCCTGTACGGACGGCCCAACCTCACCGCCGTCTCGCTCGGCCTGCACCAGGCGATCCTGGAGGAGACCACCCGCTTCGTGAAGGAGCGCCAGCGCTACGGCGGCCCGCTGGCCGACCTCCCCACCGTCCGGCACAAGCTGGGGCTGATGCAGGCCCGTCTGATGACGGCACGGCTGACCGCCTACGACGCCGTGCATCTCCTGGACCGGGGCAGGGCGTGCGACACGGAGCTGATGCACGCCAAGTACGTCAACGTCGAGGCGGCCATCGACTCCGCCCGCGCCGCCATGGAGATCCACGCCGCGGCCGGCCTCCAGACGGACCGCCCCCTCGAACGCCTCGTCCGCGACGCCTTCCACACCTACGCTCCGGCCGGTACGGGCGACATCCAGCTCCACCGCCTCGCGGAGACGGCGCTGGGGGCGGCACGGGGGCAGTGGTCGCAGCGGCTCGCCGGGGCCGCGGGCGCACGGGGCGCCGGCGGCTGACACCGCCGGCCGCCAGGTCTCGCGCCGGTGACTCCTCCGCGAAGGTGTTGCAGTGATCGCAACAACAACCCGTTGGCCTCGCACGAAGCGTTCTACGATGCATCACGGTGAGTGATCTCGGGCATCGCGGGCTGCGTAACGAGGGGGAACGTGGACTGGCGCGAGGAAGTCGTCGCAGCGGTGGAACACTGGCTCAAGCAGGAAGGCGGCAGCGGCCGCAAGGCGAGCTGGAGCCGCATCGGCAGAGCGGTGCGTACGGCGGAATCGGGAGTCTTCACCGTCGACGTACGCGGCGTGGAGGTCGGCGCCGATCAGTTGGAGAGCCTGCGGCTGGCCGACGGTGAGGAGTCCGGAGTCGAGGACGGATTCAACGTCCTCGATGCCGCGCAGACCGGGTCGAGCCTCACCGTCCGCGTCGCCGAGTTCGCCGATCCGTCCGACCCGCACCTGTGGGCGCTGAAGCAGCCGCCCACCTTCCTCCTCGAAGCGCTGCGCGACCGGCTCCGGAATCTGACCGACATCCCGCTCGGCAACAGGCTCGCGGAAGGGCGTCCCGGCGGCACCCGCGCGCACACCTCGCCCCCCGCGGGCCTGCTCCCCGCCCAACAGGAGGTCTACCGGGCCTGCTTGGGCTCGGGGCTGTGGCTCGTCTGGGGTCCTCCGGGCACCGGCAAGACGATGGTCCTGACGAAGGCGATCGGGGACCTGATCGCGGACGGCAAACGCGTCCTGCTCGTCTCGGCCACCAACATCGCGGTGGACAACGCCCTTTCGGGTGTCATGAAGGGGTCCCGGTATGAGCCCGGCGACCTGTTACGCGTCGGCACTCCGCACATCCGGGCGATCGCGGAGGATCCCCTCGTGTCTCTTCCGCTCATCGTCAGGCAGCGTCTCAAGGCAGTGGACGACCGCCGCGATCTGATCGCACGGCGGATGGCGGAGGCGACGCGGAGGGCGAGGGAACTGGCCCGCCTGAAGTCCCGTCTTGAGGGCTTCGACCCCCAGGCGTACCGCAAGGCCGTCTCAACGCTCGCGTCGACCGGCGGCGACCTCACCGCCTGCGAGGCGTCGCTGGCGCGGCGCACGGAGGAGAGGGACGCCGCCGCACAGGCCGTACGCAGTGCCGAAGACGCCTGGCAGGCGACAAGGGACGAGCTCGCGGCGGCCGAGGACTCGCGGCACCTGTGGCAGCAGGTCGATTCGCTCCGTGCCGAGGCGGCTCAGCTCGACGAGGCCGCGTCCCGGGCCGAAGGCGTAGCCCTGCTGGCCGCGGAAGCGAGCGAGCAAGCGCGGTTACGCGTGGCCGAGTTGGAGCGCGCCCCGGGCCGTGCCAGATGGGGCAAGCGCAAGTCCCACGCCGCGGCCCTGACAGAGCTGGCCGAGTACAGGGAACGTGAGGCGGAACTGAACGCCCGTGCCCTGTCCGCCCGTTCGACCGCGGACAGACAGGGCGGCACGCTCGGCCGCCAGGCACAGGAGCTGGCAGACGCCATCCCCTACAGCCGCGAACGCATCCGCCAGTGCGAGGCGGCACAGCAGCAGTGGGCGGCCCGCGTGCGGGACGAGCGCGAGGCGCTCAAGACCGCGACCGACAGGCTGGGTCGGGCGAAGGGGCTGCGCAAGGCCGCCGCACGGTCGCAGCGGCTGATCGAACGGGCCGAAAGCCTCGGCCACCCCGAACTGCACGCCCAGCACGAGAAGTTGCGCCGGGAGGTCAAGGAGGACGGGGCGGGGCGCGAGGCGCTGGAGGCGGAGTACCGGCGCGTCGAGTCGGAGTACGAGCGGCTCGCCCGCGACGCCCAGGGCGAGATCATCGGCGAGGCGAAGCTCGTCGCCACCACCCTCGCGCGCTTCCGTACCAACAAGCACGTCTTCGACAAGCACTACGACGTGGTCCTGGTGGACGAGGCCGGTGCCGCCACCGTCCCGGAGGTGATCCTCGCGGCCGCGCGGGCGCAGACGACGGCCGTGCTGCTCGGCGACTTCATGCAACTCGGCGCCGTCGTCCCGCAGTCGGTGAGGGACAGCGAGCGGCGCGAGGTGCAGCGGTGGCTGATCCCTGACGTCTTCGAGCACTGCGGCATCGACTCGCCGGCGACCGCGCAGGCCACGGCCGGCTGCATCACCCTCGTCGAGCAGAACCGGTTCGGGCACGCGGTGATGCAGCTGGCCAACGACCTCGCGTACGACGGCGTCCTCCAGGCCGGGCAGAACATACGGCGCCGGCCCCAGGACCCCGGCGATCCGGAGATCGTGCTCATAGACACCGACGGTCTGGGCGACCTCGCGGTCCCCCGGCTGACGGGCGCCGCCAGCGGCTGGTGGCCGGCGGGTGTCCTGCTGTCCCGGGCACTCGCGGAGCTGCACCACGAGAGCTCCGGAAGCACGGGCATCGTCACGCCGTACACGAAACAGGCGGCCGCGACGCTGGAGGCGCTCCGCGACGTCGAAGCAGGCGGCCAGGCGCCTCTCGCGGAGGTCGGTACCGCGCACCGGTTCCAGGGGCGGGAGTTCCCGGTGGTCGTCTTCGACACGGTGGAAGCGGAGTCCGGCCGGAAGCTGTGGATGTCGCGGGCGTCCCGCGGAAGCAAGGCGAGCACGTGGCACAGGAACGGCGTGCGGCTCTTCAACGTCGCGGTCACCCGCGTCAAGACACGCCTCTATCTGATCGGCAGCTGGTCGCGGCTCAAGAACTTCGAGAACGATCCGGCTCTGGCGCTGCATCATGTGGCGCGCCGTCTGAGCACACCGCAGATGCGCGTCATACCCGCCAGGGCCCTCATCGCACCGCCGGGCGACTGCGAGGCGGAGGCGATGCTCGGCGCGGTCGGCAACGACCTCGCGCAGGTGCTGGCCCGGCACGTCACGGTGCAAGCCGTCGACAGCGAGCGGGAGTTCTTCGAGGCCTTCCAGCGGGCCGTCCGCTCAGCGAGGCACTCGATCTGGCTGTGGTCGCCCTGGGTCTTCAGCCGGGTCCGTTCGATCCTTCCCGAACTGAAGGCAGCCGTGCAGCGCGGGGTGCGCGTGGTCGTCTTCGTACGGGGCGAGAGCGACGGAAACCAGCGGGAGCACTCGGACTTCCTGCGGGAGCTCCGGGCGGCGGTGCCCACCGTGGTGCGGATACACGAGATGCATCAGAAGATCGTCGTCGTCGACGAGCAGACCGTCATGCTGGGAAGCCTCAACACCCTGTCGCACAGAAGCACTCGCGAGATCATGACGACCATCGACGGCGGCTACTTCGCGCGACGCATCCTCAAGGAGGAGCACGCCGAGCCGTTCTCCCACCCGCCCTCGTGCCCCCACTGCCGCAGGAACGACGTCGACATCCGGCGGGGAGCCAAGGGCCACTGGTACTGGCGCTGCTGCAACTCCCAGTGCCCGCACGGCACCGGCCAGAGGGCCTGGAAACAGCCCGTCGACCTGAACAGCCGGAACCGCAAGCCCCGCGGAGGGCAGGGGCGTCGGACCAGCAGCTGATCGGGGCGGCCCGTGCCGCAGGGCGTCTTCGGTTGCGGCGCCCGCTCCTCCCGCCGCAGGGTGCCGCGCGGCCGGAGGAGCGGGCCCCGGCCGTGTCACTCCGCGGAGGCTCCCGCCGGCTGGGCCGACCCCGCGCTGCCGCCCGGCGCCGGTGCCCGGCCGGAGGACCCGGCGTCGTCCAGTGCCCGGAGGATGTTCTCCACGCTCTGCTTCGCGTCGCCGAAGAGCATGGCGGTGTTCTCCCGGAAGAACAGCGGGTTCTGAACTCCCGCGTATCCGGAGGCCATCGAGCGCTTGAAGACGATGACGTTCTCCGCCTCCCAGGCCCGCAGCACCGGCATGCCCGCGATCGGGCTCGTGGGGTCCTCGGCCGCCGCGGGGTTGACGGTGTCGTTCGCGCCGATCACCAGGACGACCGAGGTGTGCTCGAAGTCGTCGTTGATCTCGTCCATCTCCAGGACGATGTCGTACGGCACCTTCGCCTCGGCAAGCAGCACGTTCATATGGCCCGGCAGCCGCCCGGCGACGGGGTGGACTCCGAAGCGGACCTCGACGCCGCGCTCGCGCAGGGTGCGGGTCAGTTCCGCGACCGGGTGCTGGGCCTGTGCGACGGCCATCCCGTAACCGGGGGTGATGATCACGGAGCTTGCGGAGCCCAGGAGCTCGGCGGCGTCCTCCGCGCTGGTCTCGCGGTGCTCGCCCTGTTCGGCGTCGCCGCTCGCCGGTGCCTCGATGCCGAAGCCGCCGGCGATCACCGAGATGAACGACCGGTTCATGCCCTTGCACATGATGTACGAGAGGTACGCACCGGAGGAGCCGACCAGCGCGCCCGTGACGATGAGCAGGTTGTTGTCGAGGAGGAAGCCCGCCGCGGCGGCCGCCCAGCCCGAGTAGCTGTTGAGCATGGAGACCACGACCGGCATGTCGCCGCCGCCGATGGCCGCGACGAGGTGCAGGCCGAGGAGGAGCGCCAGTACGGTCACGGCGATCATCAGGCCCAGGCTCGGCGTGATCGTGAACCAGACCGTCAGAACCAGGAACGCGGCCAGCGCACCGAGGTTGAGGACGTTCTTGCCCGGCAGCATCAGCGGCTGCGACTTGATCCGCGCGGACAGCTTGAGGAACGCGATGACCGAGCCGGTGAAGGTGACGGCGCCGATGAAGATGCCGATGAAGACCTCGGCATGGTGGATCGACAGCAGCTCGGCGGGGACGACGTGCTGCCCGTCCCCCTTCGCCTCGACCTCGAAGTAGCTGTTCCAGCCGACGAGCACCGCGGCCACGCCGACGAAGCTGTGCAGGATCGCGATGAGTTCGGGCATCTCGGTCATCGCCACGATCCGCGCGCGCCACAGGCCCGCGGCGCCCCCGATCACCATCGCGGCGAGGATCAGCAGGGTCGCGGTGACGGAGATCTCGCGCGCGGCGAGCACGACGGTGGCGAGCAGCGCCAGCGCCATGCCCGCGATGCCGAAGACGACACCGGCGCGGGACGTGCGGTGCTGGGAGAGCCCGGCCAGGCTGAGGATGAACAGAAGCGCCGCGACGAGATCCGCGGCCTGGGCAGACGTGGTGGCAGTCATGGGGCTTCAGCCTTTCGAGAACATGCCGAGCATGCGGCGGGTGACGGAGAAGCCACCGAAGATGTTGACGCTGGTGAGCAGGATCGCCACGAACGACAGGACCGTGACCACAGGCCCCACATGGCCGATCTGCACCAGTGCGCCGACGACGACGATCCCGGAGATGGCGTTGGTGACCGACATCAGCGGTGTGTGCAACGCGTGGTGCACCTTCCCGATGACGTAGTAGCCGATGACGACCGCGAGCGCGAACACCGTGAAGTTCGCCGCCAGTTGGGCGGGCGAGAAGGCGATCAGCGCGAATACCGCGGCCATTCCGGTCCCGATGAGGCCGTACCGGCCGGCCGGGGTGAGGCGCGGCTTCTTCGGTTCGGCCGCGGCCTCGGCTCCCTCGTCGGCCTTGGCGGGGGACGCCGCCGCGGAGACCTGCACCGGTGGCGGCGGCCAGATCTTCTCGCCGTCCCGCACCACGGTGACGGAGCGCTGCACGATGTCGTCGAAGTCCAGCGTCAGCTGCCCGTCCTTGTCCGGCGTGAGCAGCTTCAGCAGGTTGACGATGTTGGTCCCGTACAGCTGCGAGGCCTGTGCGGGCAGTCGTCCCGGCAGATCGGTGTAGCCGATGATCGTGACGCCGTTGTCCGTGACGATGGCCTTGCCGGGGACCGTCCCGTCGACGTTGCCGCCCTGCGCGGCGGCCATGTCGACGATGACGCTGCCGGGCTTCATGCTCGCCACGTCCTCCGCGGTGATCAGCCGCGGGGCCGGCTTGCCGGGGATCAGGGCCGTGGTGACGATGATGTCGACGTCCGCCGCCTGCTCGCTGTAGATCTCGGCGGCGCGGCGGTCGTACGCCTCGGACGTCTGCTTGGCGTATCCGTCGGTGGAGGCCTCCTGCTCGACCTCGACGGGCAGATACTCCCCGCCGAGCGAGCGGACCTGGTCGGCGACCTCCGGGCGCGGGTCCGTCGCCCGTACGACACCGCCGAGGCTGCTGGCCGCGCCGATCGCGGCGAGACCGGCGACGCCCGCGCCGGCCACGAGGACCTTGGCCGGGGGCACCTTGCCCGCCGCGGTGACCTGACCGGTGAAGAACCGCCCGAAGACGTGCGCGGCCTCGATGACGGCACGGTATCCGGCGATGTTGGCCATCGAGGAGAGCACGTCCAGCGACTGTGCGCGCGAGATCCGCGGGACCGCGTCCATGGACAGCACGGTCAGGGACCGCTGGGAGAGCTCGTCCAGCAGGCTCGGGTTGAGGCCCGGGCCGATCATCGCGACGAGGGTCGCGTCGTCCCGCAGGCGCTGAGTCTCCTCGCTCGAGGGCTCGTTGATCTTCAGTACGACGTCCGCCTGCCAGGCGTCGCCGATCTGTGCGCCCGCTTCGGTGTACTGCTCGTCGGAGAAGCCCGAGGCCGCGCCCGCTCCTGATTCGACGACGGCCTCGTAGCCGAGTTTCAGGATCTTCCGGATGCTGTCGGGCGTGGCCGCGACGCGGGTCTCCCCCGCTCTCGACTCGGCGGCGACGCCGACCTGCTGCGGATGTGAATCTGACATCGGTCTCCCTTTACGGGGTCTCGGGCGGCTCTGTGATCCGTTGTACCGGCGGGATGATCAGTTGTACTGCCGGGCCGGACGGCAGTGCGGGGACTGCTCAGGGGTGCGCAATTACTGTCAGTGTGACGGGCCCGGCCCGCGCCGCGTTTCCCAGGTGGTCCCGTGACGGCTTCTCCGCGGCGGCGGCCCGCCACTTCGGGACGCCTTCCGGGACGGGAGGCCGTACCGGAGAAGCGGAGACCTGGAGGGCCGGCGAACCGGAAGGCCGGAGGTCCGGCATCCCGGAAGCGGAACGAGCGCGAAACCAGAGGGAACGGGCGGGAGCGGGGCGGGGACAGGGCAAGGGCCGCGGGGCCTTACTCCACCGGTCTGCGGCCGGGGGTGGCCCACCGCGGGGCGGAGATGTCGGCGGCGGCAACGGGGCGGGAGAACCCGCGGACACAGAGAGACAGGCTGCCCGGCGGCGGGATTTCCGCGGGTGCCGACCGGAAAGCGGCCGGCACCGGCAGGCTCAATGTCTGTGTCCGAGGGGGGACTTGAACCCCCACGCCCGATAAAGGGCACTAGCACCTCAAGCTAGCGCGTCTGCCATTCCGCCACCCGGACAAGGGTCGTCGCCCGGCTCTGCCGTGGCGACGCGGACAACCATACCAAGCTCCGGCGGCGCTCTTCACCTCGGTAATTCCCGGTGAACGGGCGGCCCGGCGAGGCTTCCGCCGGGCCGCCCGTCCCGGCGGTCGGTCAAGCCGCCGTCCAGAGGGGTCCGTTCCCGCGCGCGAGCGGCGATCACCGGGACCGCCGCTCGTACTTTCGCCGGACGGACCGTCGGTGACGGCCCGGACGAGGGCTTCGCCGCCGGAGTGCTCCTCCCTCCCGCCGCGCGGACGCGGCCCGTTGTGTGCGGTACCGGCGGCGCGGACGCGCGGCGCGAGCCGGTCGAAGACGTTCCGGTCGTCGGTGCAGAGCGTGGCGGCACCAGTAGTGGCGGCACCGGTACAGGTACCGCCGTGGCCGGAGTTCATCGCGGCGAGCAGCTCCTCCTCGGTGTCCACGGCGACGATGCTGTCCACCGGCCCGTACGCCTGCGCGCTGCGCGGCGGCGCGGCCGACGGGGACGGGAGGAGCAGCACCGTCGGCGCCAGATACGCGGAGGTGTCCTGGCCGGGCAGGAAGCGGCCCTCCGCCAGAGAGCCCCGGTGCACCGGCACGGCTCCCCGGCCGACGGCGTCGCGGACGAGACCGGACAGCTCCGCGGCCGTGCCCGCGCTGCTCAGCGGCCCGAAGTCCAGGTCGGGCAGGGGCTCTTCGGGGGACGCGACGGCCAGCGGATGCCCGTACCGCGCGGAGCGGACGGCGGGCAGATACGCCCCGAGGAAGTCGTCGAGCAGCGAGCGCTGCACGGCGAAGCGCGCACCGGCGGCGCAGGGCCGCCGGCCACCGCAGTGCGCGGCACCGCCGTAGGCCGCGCGGAGAAGGTGCGTCAGCTGCTCCCAGTCCGAGTACTCCCAGAGCCCCCAGCGCGCGGGCTCTTCCCGCTCCAGGCTGTGGCGGCTGACCTGAGCCTGCGCGGTCGCCGGGGCCGTCTCCTCGCCGTCGCCGCGGCGGGGCGGGCCGCTCACGAGCGTGAAGGGCAGCCCTTCCCGTACGGACAGGGCGCAGGCCAGGCTCACGCAGGCCGCGCCGCCCTCGTCCGGAGTCCGGGCGATCACCGCGTTGCCCGCGAGCGCCTCGACGAGCATGGCGTGGACGAGGTCGCTCACCGGGTGGTGCGGGCCGGTGACGTTCTCCACGGGACCGGGCAGACAGGTGCGGCCCCGCAGCGCGGTGCCGATGGTGCCGACGTGGTCGCGCACGCCGTCGACGGCACGGTCGACGTCCGCCTGTGCGTGCCTCCACGGCGCGCCCGTCTCCCACACCAGCAACAGGGCGAGCAGGGCGCGGTGTTCGGCCAGCGCGTCGAGGGCGGCGGCCACGCGGGCGCAGCGCTCCGGCAGCGCAACATGGCGCCATGCGCGGTGCCGGGCGAGTGCGTCGGAGACCGCGTCGCGGGCCGTGGCGGCGTCGAGCGCCGGTGCGGCGGCAACCGGCGTGCCGTCGACGGGACTTGTGGCGGGAGGCGCTTCACCCCCGCCGTGCCAGCCGCCGTGCCGGAGGCTGTTGAGCCGGCCGTCGGCGGTGAAGGCTTCGGGCGCGGTCTCGCGGCAGCGGCGCCAGGCGTCGGCCCAGGCTTTGCCGGGTTTGAGGGTCAGGGTCGGCGGTGCTGGTGGCGTCGGGGGTGGGAGTGACGAGGGTGAGGGTGTGGTGCCCATCGTTCTTCTCCGCTCTCGTTGCACGGGACGGGGCGGGGTCGCTGAAGCCGGCGTGGACTGATTACTGGACAGTAGTGAGTTGTCGCCTGCGGTGACACCGCCTGAGCCCAGATATGCGGAAGGTCACGTCCGTCCGCGCAGTTCACGCCGGCCCGCTCAGCTTCGGGCAGTTCACGCCAGCCGGTCGAGTACCAGGCGCGCGGTTTCCGTCGGGGTCTCCCCGACCCGTACGCCCGCCGCCTCCAGTGCCTCCTTCTTCGCGCGCGCCGTGCCGGACGATCCGGAGACGATCGCCCCGGCGTGGCCCATGGTCTTGCCCTCGGGGGCGGTGAACCCGGCGACGTATCCGACGACGGGCTTGGAGACGTTCTCCTTGATGAAGTCCGCCGCGCGCTCCTCCGCGTCACCGCCGATCTCGCCGATCATCACGATCAGATCGGTCTCCGGGTCGTCCTCGAAGGCCGCGAGGCAGTCGATGTGCGTGGTGCCGATGACGGGGTCGCCGCCGATGCCGACGCAGCTGGAGAAGCCGATGTCGCGCAGCTCGTACATGAGTTGGTAGGTGAGGGTGCCGGACTTCGAGACGAGGCCGATGCGGCCGGGCTCGGGTGCGATGTCGGCGGGGATGATCCCGGCGTTGGACAGCCCGGGGCTGATGAGGCCGGGGCAGTTGGGGCCGATGATGCGGGTGCCCCGCTCCTGTGCGTACGCGCGGAACGCGACCGCGTCGTGCACGGGGATGCCCTCGGTGATGGCGACGGCGAGCGGTATGCCCGCGTCGGCCGCCTCCACGACCGCCGCCTTGGAGAAGGCGGGTGGGACGAACAGGACGGACACGTCGGCACCCGTCGCGTCCCGCGCCTCGGCCACCGAGCCGAAGACCGGCACTGAACGGCCGTCCACGTCCACGTCCGTTCCGGCCTTGCGCGGGTTGACGCCGCCGACGATGTCGGTGCCCGAAGCGAGCATGCGGCGTGTGTGCTTCATGCCTTCCGAGCCGGTCATGCCCTGGACGATGACCTTGCTCTCCTTGCCGAGGAAGATCGCCATGGTCTTCCGCCTCCCTACGCGGCCGCGGCCGCTGCCGTGGCCAGTTCGGCGGCCCGTCCCGCGGCGCCGTCCATGGTGGTCCGCTGCTCCAGCAGCGGATGGGGGTTCGCGTCGAGGATCTCCCGTCCCCGTACGGCGTTGTTGCCGTCGAGCCGTACGACGAGCGGCTTGGTCAGCCGGATCTGCCCCAGGGCCCGGGTGATGCCCTCGGCCACCGCGTCGCATGCGGTGATGCCGCCGAAGACGTTGACGAGGATGGACTTCACGGACGGGTCGCCGAGGACGACGGAGAGCCCGTCGGCCATGACCTGCGCCGAGGCGCCTCCGCCGATGTCGAGGAAGTTCGCGGGCTTCGCACCGCAGCCGGCGACCACGTCGAGTGTGGACATCACCAGCCCCGCGCCGTTGCCGATGACGCCCACCTCGCCGTCCAGCTTGACGTAGTTGAGGCCCTTCCCGGCGGCCAGCGCCTCCAGCGAGTCCAGGTCGCCGCCCTCGTCCTGCTCGCCCCAACGGGCCTGCCGGAAACGGGCGTTGTCGTCGAGGGTGACCTTGCCGTCCAGGGCGGTGATCTCGCCGCCGGCCGTACGGACAAGGGGGTTGACCTCGACGAGCAGTGCGTCCTCGGAGCGCAGGATCTGCCAGAGCTTGCGCAGCACGGGCGCGACGTCCTGCGGCAGCGCCGCCGCCGCGACGATCTCCGCGGCCTTCGCGTCCGTGACTCCGTCCGCCGGATCGACCGGGATGCGGGCGACGGCCTCGGGACGGGCCTCGGCCACCTCCTCGATCTCCATGCCTCCTTCCGCGGAGGCGATGGCGATGAAGCATCCCCGTGCACGGTCGAGAACGAACGAGACGTAGTACTCCTTATCCACCTCGACGGGCTGGGCCAGCATCACCTTGTGCACGGTGTGGCCCTTGATGTCCATGCCCAGGATCTGGCGTGCCGTGATCTCGGCGGCAGCGGCGTCGGCCGCGAGCTTCACACCGCCGGCCTTGCCCCTGCCTCCGGTCTTGACCTGCGCCTTGACGACGACGCCGCGGCTGTCGGCGTCGAGTTCCACGGCCGCCTCACGGGCGGCGCCGCCCGTCTCCGCGACCCGTGCTTCCGGTACCAAGACGCCGTAGCGCTCGAAGAGTTCCCTCGCCTGGTGCTCGTAAAGGTCCACATGTGCTCCCTGGTCGATCTTCGAAACGATCGGTGCACGCCCCCTGGACATCGCTCTCTCGATGCGGGATAACAAGGTTCATACAGTATTCGTCGACTGTATGCAATCTGCTCTGACCTGAGCTCACACCCGACGAAGGGACACGTACGCCATGCCCGACGACAGCCAGGACAGCCGCGAGGGCCAGGACCTGATATCCGGCGGCCACCTGGTCGCCAAGGCGCTCAAGGCCGAGGGCGTGGAGGTCATCTACACGCTCTGCGGCGGCCACATCATCGACATCTACGACGGCTGCGTCGACGAGGGAATCGACGTGGTGGACGTTCGCCACGAGCAGGTGGCGGCGCACGCCGCCGACGGATACGCACGGCTGACCGGCAAACCCGGCTGCGCCGTCGTCACCGCCGGCCCGGGCACCACCGACGCCGTCACGGGCGTGGCCAACGCGTTCCGTGCCGAGTCGCCGATGCTCCTCATCGGCGGCCAAGGAGCCCACACGCAGCACAAGATGGGGTCCCTTCAGGACCTTCCGCACGTGGACATGATGACGCCCATCACCAAGTTCGCCTCCACGGTGCCGGACACGGCACGCGCGGCGGACATGGTCTCGATGGCGTTCCGCGAGTGCTACCACGGTGCGCCCGGCCCGTCCTTCCTGGAGATCCCTCGCGACGTGCTGGACGCGAAGGTCCCCGCGGACAAGGCGCGAGTACCGAAGCCCGGCAACTACCGCGCGTCCACACGGCAGTCCGGCGACCCGGACGACGTCCAGAAGCTCGCGGACCTGCTCGTACAGGCGGAGCGCCCGGCGATCCTGCTCGGCTCGCAGACCTGGACGTGCCGGGCGACGGACGCGGCGACCGAGCTCGTACGGACGCTGAACGTACCCGCGTACATGAACGGCGCGGGCCGCGGCACCCTGCCGCCCGGCGACCCGCACCACTTCCAGCTCTCGCGCCGCTACGCCTTCTCCAACGCCGACCTCATCGTCATCGTCGGTACGCCCTTCGACTTCCGCATGGGCTACGGCAAGCGCCTCTCCCCCGACGCGACCGTCGTGCAGATCGACCTCGACTACCGCACCGTCGGCAAGAACCGCGACATCGACCTCGGCATCGTCGGCTCCGCGGACCTCGTGCTCTCCGCCGTCACGCAGGCGGCGTCGGGACGGATCAACGGGGGCGACGACAAGCGCAAGGCGTGGCTGGAGGAGCTGCGCACCGCCGAGCAGACCGCGCTGGACAAGCGGCTGCCGCAGCTGCGTTCGGACGCCTCGCCGATCCACCCGTACCGGCTGGTGAGCGAGATCAACGACTTCCTCACCGAGGACTCGCTCTACATCGGCGACGGCGGCGACATCGTCACCTTCTCCGGCCAGGTCGTGCAGCCCAAGGCGCCGGGCAACTGGATGGACCCGGGGCCGCTGGGGACGCTCGGCGTGGGCGTGCCGTTCGTACTGGCCGCCAAGCAGGCCCGTCCGGACAAGGAGGTCGTCGCGCTCTTCGGCGACGGCGCGTTCTCCCTGACGGGCTGGGACTTCGAGACGCTCGTGCGCTACGACCTGCCCTTCGTCGGCATCGTCGGCAACAACTCCTCGATGAACCAGATCCGTTACGGCCAGAAGGCCAAGTACGGCGAGGAGCGGGAGCGGGTCGGCAACACCCTCGGCGACGTCCCCTACGACGAGTTCGCGCGGATGCTCGGCGGACACGGCGAGTCCGTGCGCGAACCCTCCGAGATCAGGCCGGCGTTGGAGCGCGCCCGCGCTTCCGGCAAGCCGTCCCTGATCAACGTGTGGATCGACCCGGACGCGTACGCCCCCGGAACCATGAACCAGACGATGTACAAGTGAGGTGACCTCGGTGACCGATGTGACGGATACCAGTCATGCGACGGGCGCGACGACGGTGACGGAGAGGGCGCTCGACGGGATTCGCGTACTGGACATGACGCACGTCCAGTCCGGCCCCTCCGCCACCCAGCTCCTCGCCTGGCTCGGAGCCGACGTGATCAAACTCGAGGCGACCTCGGGCGACATCACCCGCAAGCAGCTGCGGGACATCCCGGACGTCGACTCGCTCTACTTCACGATGCTCAACTGCAACAAGCGCAGCATCACGCTCAACACCAAGAGCGACCGCGGCAAGGAGCTGCTGACGGAGCTGATCCGCCGCAGCGACGTGCTGGTGGAGAACTTCGGCCCCGGAGCGGTGGACCGGATGGGCTTCACCTGGGATCGCATCAAGCAGATCAACCCGAAGCTGGTCTACGCGTCCATCAAGGGCTTCGGCGAAGGCCCGTACACCTCGTTCAAGGCCTACGAGGTCGTCGCGCAGGCCATGGGCGGCTCGATGTCGACCACCGGCTTCGAGGACGGGCCGCCGCTGGCGACCGGTGCGCAGATCGGCGACTCGGGCACCGGCGTGCACACCGTCGCCGCGATCCTCGCCGCGCTGCTTCAGCGCGAGCGCACGGGCCGCGGTCAGCGGGTGAACGTGGCCATGCAGCACTCGGTGCTCAACCTGTGCCGCGTGAAGCTGCGCGACCAGCAGCGGCTGGCGCACGGCCCGCTCGGCGAGTACCCGAACGAGGACTTCGGCGACGAGGTGCCGCGCTCGGGCAACGCCTCGGGCGGCGGGCAGCCCGGCTGGGCGGTCAAGTGCGCGCCGGGCGGCCCCAACGACTACGTGTACGTGATCGTGCAGCCGGTGGGCTGGGAGCCGCTGACGCAGCTCATCGGCCGTCCCGAACTCGCCGACGACCCGGACTGGAACACGCCCGAGGCGCGGCTGCCGAAGCTGAACAAGATGTTCCAGCTGATCGAGGAGTGGTCCTCGACGCTGCCCAAGTGGGAGGTGCTGGGCGCTCTCAACGCCCACAACATCCCCTGCGGGCCGATCCTTTCGACGAAGGAGATCGTCGAGGACGCCTCCCTGGCCGACAACGGAATGATCGTCGAGGTCGAGCATCCCGAACGCGGCTCCTTCACCACGGTGGGCTCCCCGATGAAGCTCTCCGACTCCCCGGTGGAGATCACCTCCTCGCCCCTGCTGGGCGAGCACAACGAAGAGGTCTACATAGGCGAGCTGGGCCTGGGTGAGGAAGAACTGGCGCAGCTCAAGACGAACGGAGTGATCTGACCGATGGCGCAGGAGAAGAACGACGGCCTCGCCACGCCGGACAAGGAAGCGGTACGCGCGGTGCTCGACGCCGCACGCGCCGAGGGCCGCACGTCGCTGACCGCCCCCGAGGGCAAGCGCGTCGCGGACGCCTACGGGATTCCCGTACCGGACGAAGGGCTGGCGGAGTCCGCCGACGAGGCGGTGCAGCTGGCCGACAGGCTCGGCTTCCCCGTCGTCATGAAGATCGTCTCCCCGGACATCCTGCACAAGACCGACGCGGGCGGCGTCCGCGTCGGGGTGTCCTCCGCGGCCGAAGTGCGCAGCGCGTACCGCGAGATCGTCGGCAACGCCCGTGAGTACGACGCGGACGCGAACGTCCTCGGCGTGCAGGTGCAGCAGATGGCCAAGCCGGGGCAGGAGGTGCTGGTCGGCACCGTCACCGACCCCACGTTCGGCAAGGTCGTCGCGTTCGGCCTGGGCGGTGTGCTGGTGGAGGTCCTCAAGGACGTCACCTTCCGCCTCGCTCCGGCCACCCGCGAGGAGGCCGAGTCGATGCTCGACGGCATCAAGGCCGCCGAGGTCCTCAAGGGCGTACGGGGCGGCGAGCCGGTCGACCGTGCGGCGCTGACGCGGGTGATCACGTCCGTCTCACAGCTCGCGCACGACTTCCCCGAGCTGGCCGAGGTCGACCTCAACCCCGTCTTCGCCTCCCCCGAGGGCGCGACGGCCGCCGACATCCGCATCCTGCTCACCGAGGGCGCGCCCGCCGAGCGGCGGCGCTACTCCCCCGCGGAGATCCGCACCTCGATGCGGCGGCTGATGCAGCCGACGTCGGTCGCGGTGATCGGCGCCTCCAACGAGCAGGGCAAGATCGGTAATTCGGTCATGCGCAACCTCGTGGACGGCGGGTTCCCCGGCGAGATCCACCCGGTGAACCCGAAGGCCGACGAGATCCTGGGGCGCAAGGCGTACAAGTCGGTCGGCGACATCCCGGGCGACGTGGACGTGGCGGTCTTCGCGGTGCCCGCGAAGTTCGTGCCGGACACGCTGGAGGCCGTCGGCGCGAAGGGCATCCCCAACGCCGTGCTCATTCCGTCCGGTTTCGCCGAGACGGGCGAGGTGGAGCTCCAGGAGAAGATCGTCGCCATCGGCGAGAAGCACGGCGTACGGCTGCTGGGGCCGAACATCTACGGCTACTACTCGACGTGGCACGACC
This sequence comes from Streptomyces winkii, assembly GCF_032248595.1. NCBI lineage: Bacteria > Bacillati > Actinomycetota > Actinomycetes > Kitasatosporales > Streptomycetaceae > Streptomyces > Streptomyces winkii. The sequence continues at coordinate 629,032 of NZ_JASTTH010000004.1, forward strand.
TGTGCGCCACGTTCTGCACGCCGTACGACGTCAAGGGCGGTGTGGCGCTCACGTCCCAGTCCGGCGGCATCGGCATGGCCATCCTCGGCTTCGCCCGCAGCACCAGCACCGGTGTCTCGGCGATCGTCGGGCTCGGCAACAAGTCGGACCTGGACGAGGACGACCTGCTCACCTACTTCGCGGACGACCCGAACACGAAGTGCATCGCGATGCACCTCGAAGACCTCAAGGACGGGCGGGCGTTCGTGGAGGCGGCGCGGGAGACCGTGCCGAAGAAGCCCGTCGTCGTGCTCAAGGCCGGCCGCACGAGCGCCGGCGCGAAGGCCGCGGGTTCGCACACGGGCGCGCTCGCGGGCGACGACGCGGTCTACGACGACGTACTCCGGCAGGCCGGCGTCATCCGGGCGCCGGGCCTGAACGAGATGCTGGAGTACGCGCGGGCGCTGCCCGTGCTGCCCACCCCGCAGGGCGACAACACCGTGATCATCACCGGCGCCGGCGGTTCGGGCGTGCTGCTCTCGGACGCCATCGTCGACAACGGCCTGTCGCTGATGGAGATCCCGCCGGACCTGGACGAGGCGTTCCGCGCCTTCATCCCGCCGTTCGGGGCCGCGGGCAATCCGGTGGACATCACCGGCGGCGAACCGCCCTCCACGTACGAGGCCACGATCCGGCTCGGTCTGGAGGACCCCCGCATCCATTCCCTGGTGCTCGGCTATTGGCACACGATCGTCACTCCGCCCATGGTGTTCGCGGAGCTGACGGCCAGGGTCGTGGCCGAGGCTCGGGAGAAGGGCATCGAGAAGCCCGTGGTGGCCTCGCTCGCAGGCGACACCGAGGTGGAGGAGGCGAGCCAGTACCTCTTCGAACGCGGAGTGGTGGCTTACCCGTACACCACGGAGAAGCCGGTGGCCGTGCTGGGCGCCAAGTACCGCTGGGCGCGGGCGGCGGGGCTGCTGCACTGACGGGCGCGCGGCCCGGCGGCCGTACACCGGACGGCCGGGCCGCACACACATCGAGCACATCTCAAGAGCCGCACCGTCCGTGGACTTCCCCCGTGGGGCCGGAGGTTCGTCCTCCGATCCCACGGCGGGCGGCCACGGAGGGTCTCCGCCGGAACCGCGGCCGCGGGAGACCCGCAAGTCCACACCCATCACCCATCACCCATCCCAGGACGAGCGGAAAGGCAGGACGCAGCACCAGAGCAAGAGATCGGGACAGGGGGCGCTGGCCAGACTCTCTCCACGCAAGGGGTGCAGCACATGACAACAACAGAAGCACCATCGGCACTTCCCTACCGGGAGGTGACCGACCGCAACGGACGGACCTATCGCATAGGCGAGTCCGACATAGACATCATGGGGCGACGCCGGCGCTGGATGGTCATCCTTCCGTGGGTCGGCATGATGGGCATTTCGTCGGCGGAGTACGCATTCGCCTCCGCCGAGGACACGCTCCATCACGCACACGGCTGGAACAGCCTGCACATCTTCTGGATCATGGGCGTCTGGGTCTTCTTCCAGGCCGGTGTGGCCATGCCCGTCGGGCAGCTGCGCGAGTCGGGACGGTTCCCGGCACGCCTGGCGATGATGTGGGGCGCCATCGGTACGTTCCTGGGCTATCTCTCGCTCGCGTACGCGGAGAACCCCATCTGGGCCTACCTCGGCTTCGGCGTCTTCAGCGGCATGGGCGCGGGCGCCGTCTACGCGACCTGCGTCAACATGGTCGGCAAGTGGTATCCGGAGCGGAAGGGCGGCAAGACCGGCTTCGTCAACGGCGGCTTCGCCTATGGCTCGGTGCCATTCGTGTACATCTTCACCGGGTTCATGGACCTGCACAATTTCAAGTGGGTCCTGGTGAGCGTGGGCGTCTTCCTGGCCCTCGTGGTCGCCGTCGCCGGATTCTTCTTCAAGGACCCGCCGAAGAACTGGTGGCCCGCGGACGTCGATCCGCTGAAGACACCGGACGACCGGCGTGCCCGCCGTGCTCTGGAGAAGAACCCGCCGGCGGTCAAGCAGTACACCCCCAAGGAGGCCCTGAAGACCGGTACGCCACTGATCATGTGGTTCTGTCTGCTCTGCACCTCCGGCGTGAACATCTTCGGTATCGCGTTCCAGGTGCCCTTCGGTGACGACATGGGCTTCGCCGGCGGCATCGTCGCCACGGCCATGTCACTGAAGGCCATCGTCAACGGCTCCGGCCGGGGTGTGATCGGCTGGCTGTCCGACCGGTACGGACGCAAGCAGTGCCTGATCTTCGTCTGCATCGTGCTCGGCCTGGCGCAGTTCGGCGTCCTGCTGTCCGGACAGGCGGGGTCGATGCCGCTGTTCCTGCTCTGCTCGATGATCTCCGGGTTCGGCGGCGGCGCGATCTTCCCGCTGTTCGCGGCGATGACGGCCGACTACTTCGGTGAGAACAACAACGCGAGCAACTACGGCATGATCTACAGCTCCAAGCTGCTCTCCGGTCTCGCCGGCGCGGGCCTCGGCTCGCTCGTGGTCGGGGCGTGGGGATACGGCGGTGCCTTCGGGCTCGCCGGAGGCACGTCGCTGGTGGCCGGAGCCGTCGCGCTGTTCCTGCACCAGCCGGGACGGCCGCGGAAGGCCGCGATCGAGCCCAACCCGCAGCCGATCAGCAGGGAGGCGATGTAGCGCCCCTGTTCGTCACGGCGCCCGGCCGGCTGTCCACTGCGGCAGCCGGCCAGGCGCCGTTCTGTGCCGTCGGCCTCAACTGCCGCGCAGGGACCGCAGATAACCGGCCGAGCGGCGGGCGGTCCGGAAGGAGTCGGCCGGATTGTCGTGCTCCACCAGCCAGTTGTGCCTCCGGCCGCCGTGCGTCCCGCCGACCTTCGTCAGGAAGCGCCGGTAGTCGATGTCGCCGTCGCCGACGTCCACCATGCGGTAGCCGTCCTCGGCGCTCTCGTCGTGTTCGCCGTCCTTGACGTGGAAGAGCGGGTAGCGCTCCGGCTGCTTCAGTACGTACTCCAGCGGCTCGAAGGGCGCCGGGGTGCCGTCGGGGCGGACGCTGAAGCGGTACTGGCCCGCGTACGCCCAGTAGATGTCCATCTCCAGGAAGACCAGGTCCGGGTCGGTCTCGGCGAGCAGCACGTCGTAGAGGCGCACGTCGGGCCGGTCCTCGGCGAAGCCGAACTCCATCTGGTGATTGTGCTGGTAGAACTTCAGGCCGCGCTGCTTCGCCGCGGCGCCGTACCTGTTGAAGTCCTCCGCGGCGCGCTTCCAGCCGTCGACCGTGCGGCCGTAGCGGTCGGGGCTGGAGGCCGTCCCCACATGGGGCAGTCCGAGGGCGGCGGCGTCGTCGACGACCTTCTCCAGCTGGGTGTCGAAGGTGTAGTCGCCGGGGTTCGCGGAGTAGTAGCCGACGTGGCTGCCGATGCCGCGCAGCCCGTACTCCCGCAGCAGCTTGCGCAGTTCGGCCAGGGAGATCTCTCCGGTCCCCTGGGTGTAGCCGGCGAACTCGACCTGCTCGTAGCTGTAGCGCGACAGCTCCTCGAAGACGGCGGCGAAGCCGAGGGAGGCCACCTTGTCGCGCAGCGTGTAGAGCTGGATGCCGAGCCTGCCCTTCGGCACGGCCGGACGGCCCTGCACGGCGGCGTCGGCCACGGCGGGAGTGGCGCCGCCGAGCACCGCAGCGGCGGCGGCTCCGGTGGCGACGCCGAGGAAGCCGCGGCGGCGCAGCCGACGGGACAGTCCGGGGTCGGGGGCGGTGGTGTTCGTCGTCTTCTTCGTACGTCTCATGTGTGCTCTCCCAGAGCGAGATCGATCAGCAGGGACTTGACATCGGTGGCGGGCAGCGGGCCGTGGCCTTCCGCGACGCCGGGGCGTGAGCAGATGAACACCGGCCCCTCGTCGGCGCGTTCGGGGAGCCGTCCGTGGCTGCCGCGCACCGGCGAGGGGTCGAGCGGCACGACCGCCATGCGGTAGCGCATGCCGGTCTTCTTGCGCGCGAGCGCCGTGGCGGCACGCAGGCGCACATACGGGTCGAGCGGATCCATGAACAGCTCGGCCGGGTCGTAGCCCGGTTTGCGGTGGATCTCGACGAGCTGGGCGAAGTCGGGCGCGCGGTCGTCGTCGAGCCAGTAGTAGTACGTGAACCAGGCGCCGGGCTCGGCGACGGCGACGAGTTCGCCGGAGCGCGGATGGTCCAGATGGTGCGCCTTCTTGCCCTGCTCGCCGAGGAGTTCGGCGATGCCCTCCAGGGGTTCGAGCGCGGCCCGGGCGGCGTCGAGGTCGGCGGCCGGGTCGCGTACGTAGATGTGGGCGAGCTGGTGGTCGACGACGGCGAACGCGCGTGAGGTGGTGGGGTCGAGGTACTCCATGCCGTCCTGGGTGTGCACTTCGAGCAGGCCCGCGCGGCGCAGCGCCCGGTTGACGTCGACGGTGCGGTCGACGCGCGTGATGCCGTACTCCGAGAGAGCGACGACGGTGCGGCCCTCGGCGCGGGCGTCGTCCAGCAACGGGGCGAGGGCGGCGTCGAGTTCGGCCGCCGCCCGGTGGGAGCGCGGGTCGTCGGGGCCGTGACGCTGGAGGTCGTAGTCGAGGTGCGGGACGTAGCACAGGGCGAGGTCGGGGCGGCGGGTGCGCAGAATGTGCCGCGTCGCGTCGATGATCCAGCGGGAGGAGACGAGGTCCGCGCCGGGGCCCCAGAAGTGGAAGAGGGGGAACGTGCCGAGGGCGTCGGTGAGTTCGTCGTGCAGGTCCGGCGGCCGGGTGTAGCAGTCGGGCTCCTTGCGTCCGTCGGCGTAGTAGACGGGGCGCGGCGTGACCGTCCAGTCGGTGGCGGCTCCCATGGCGTACCACCAGCAGACGTTGGCGACGGTGTAGCCGGGATGCCGGGAGCGGGCGGCGTCCCACACCTTCTCGCCGGAGACGAGGGCGTTGTGCTGGCGCCACAGCAGCACCTCGCCCAGCTCCCGGAAGTACCAGCCGTTGCCGACGATTCCGTGGCCGTCGGGGGTGAGTCCGGTCAGGAACGTGGACTGCGCGGCGCAGGTGACGGCGGGCAGCACGGTTCCGAGCGGGCGGGAGCTGCCGCCGCGGGCGAGCGCGCTCAACTCCGGCATGTGGGCGAGGAGTCGGGGGGTGAGGCCCACGACGTCGAGGACGAGCAGCGGATGCGGCGTACCCGCGGAACGCAAGGAGTTCCGGGCGTCGCTCATGGCAGCTCCTTGAGGCCGAGGCCGGTCAGCATCGCGCGGGCGGCGTCGAGTTCGGCCGCGATGCCGTCGGCCAGCTGGGAACGGGTGCGGGGCCGCAGCCCGTGCGGGAGGCTCTGCCAGGTGTAGGTCTCCACCTCCAGGTGGTGCGTCAGCGGTACGGGTCCGCCGACGAGACGGGCGAGCGCCGCCTCCAGGACGTCCAGCGTGGACGCCAGCGGCGGGGCGGGCGGCGCGTGCAGCGGTACGTGGAAGTGCGAGCGCCACGGCACGGAACCGGGCAGCGCGCCGGGGCGCAGGGCCTCGCCGAGGTCGTCCGTGCCGCGCACGCCCGCCGCGGTCAGAGCGCGGGTCTGATGGAGGAAGCGGGGTTCGTCGAACTCGCCGAGTGCGCTCAAGGTGCCCTCGGACGCGGGGTGTTCGGCGTGCAGCGCCGCCGAGAGCTGACTCTTGACGACGGGCACGCGCGCGTCGGCGAGGGCGTCCAGGGCGCGCTCCGGCTCCTCGAACTGGGTGGCCAGATGGCAGGTGTCGACGCACACGCCGATGCGGTGCGCGGGCGGTGCGCCGGCACCGCCGAGCGCCTCCACCGCGTCCGCCGTGGTCTCCACGGTGCAGCCCGGCTCGGGTTCGAGTCCGATGCGGATGCTGCGTCCCGTCATCTCCTCCAGTGCGTCGAGGCGGTGTGCGAGGGTGCCGAGGGCGGCGAGGGCGGTACGGCGCCGCCCGGGTGTGAAGCCTTCGCGCCAGGCCAGCGGCAGCGTGGAGACGGTGCCTTCGGCGGCGTCATCGGGCAGCAGGGCCGTGAGGAGCCTGGCCAGTTCGGTGGTGTGCTCCAGCCGTTCGGGTTCCGTCCAATCGGGCCTGTAGACGCGGTACTTGACGCGTTCCTCGCCGAATCCCTGGTAGGGGAAGCCGTTGAGGGTGACCACCTCCAGGCCGCGGCGGTCGAGTTCGGCGCGGAGCGCCCGTACGGCGGAGGGATCGGCGGTGAGCGTGCGCACGGCCTTTCGGGCCAGCCACAGGCCGATGCCGAGGCGGTCGCGGTGCAGGCGGCGGCGCACGGGTTCGGCGTGTTCACGCAGCTGGCTCATGACGCCGTCGAGGTCTTCCGCAGCGTGAACGTTGGTGCAGTACGCGAGGTGGACGGTCGAGCCGTCGGGGTGTCTGAAGCGCATGGCGGCCTCTCTCCTCTCTGCTCTCTCCTCGGTCCGCTGTCCCCGGTCCTGGGGGCCCGGGTCCTGGGTCCCCGGGTCCTGGGTCCCCGGGTCCTGGGTCCCGGTTCTGGGGCGTCGCTCCTGGATCCGCGGCCCGGGTCAACCCCCGCCGCGCAGAATGGAGTTGCCCTCGTGGGTGGCGGATGCCGCCGGGCCCTGCGCCCCGGAATCGGGGCCTGTCCCGGGACGTACGAGTTCCGGGCGGTCGAGTTCCAGGCGGCCGCTCTGCCCGTAGAAGGCGACGGGGTTGCGCCACAGCACCCGGTCGACCTCGTCGTCGCCGAAGCCCGCGGCGAGCATCGCCTCGCCGACGGCGCGGGTCTTGAGCGGATCGCTGCGGCCCCAGTCGGCCGCGGAGTTGACCAGGACACGCTCCGTGCCGTGCAGGCGGAGCAGCCGCACCATGCGCTGCTCGTCCATCTTGGTGTCGGGGTAGATGGAGAAGCCCATCCAGCAGCCGGAGGCGGCGGCCTCGTCGACCGTCGTCTCGTTGAGGTGGTCGAGCAGGACGCGCTCCGGCGGCAGCGCGGACTCGCGGAGCACGTCGAGCGTTCTGGTGAGGCCCTTCGCCTTGTCGCGGTGCGGGGTGTGCACGAGGGCGGGAAGGCCGTGGTCGGCGGCGAGTTGGAGCTGCGCGGCGAGAGCGGTGTCCTCGGCGGGCGTCATCGAGTCGTAGCCGATCTCGCCCACCGCGACGACTCCGTCCTTGACGAGATACCGGGGCAGCTCGTCCAGCACGGGCACGCAGCGGGGGTCGCCGGCCTCCTTGGGGTTGAGGGCGATGGTGCAGTGGTGAGCGATGCCGTGCTGGGCGGCGCGGAAGGGCTCCCAGCCGAGGAGGGAGTCGAAGTAGTCGTAGAAGGACGCGGGCGAGGTGCGCGGCTGACCCAGCCAGAAGGACGGCTCGACGAGGGCGCGCACCCCCGCGTCGTACATGGCCGTGTAGTCGTCGGTGGTGCGCGAGGTCATGTGGATGTGCGGGTCGAAGATGCGCATCAGGACTCCTGGGGCGGGTGCGGGGGCGCGGCGACGGCATCGGACGGGTCGGGGCCTGACGAGCCGCCGCGGGGGCCCGTCAGGCGCAGGGCGCGGTGCAGGTCCGCCGGTACGTCGCGGCCGGCGGCAGTGCGCTCGCGGGCGAAGTCGTCGAGCATGCGGGCGAGTTCGGCGTCCCCGCGTGCCCGGCGTTCGAGACCGGCGACGGCGTCGAGCGCCACTCCGGTGAACAGGCACTTGAGCACCGCGTGCCGCCAGCCGTGCGCGTCGAGATGAGCTGCCCCGTACGGGCCGACCGCGGCGGCGACGAGGCTCGTGTCGTTGGCCCGCAGCGCGTCCTCGACCAGCGGCAGAAGCTCCGGGGCGACGCCGGCGGGCAGATGGGGCAGTGCGCGCAGCACGGCGACGCGTTCGCCCGCGGTGCCCTGCCGGTAGAGACGGGTGAGCGTCTCCGCACCGGCACCCGCGGTGCGCAGCAGCAGCACCCTGGCGTCCGCAGCGCAGGCGCGTCCGCAGTGGCGGCCCGCCGCGGCGAAGTGCGCCTCCCAGGAGGTCTCGCCGGGAGCGCGTGCGGCCTCGGCGAGGGCCGAGTGCAGCCAGGTGCGGGCCGGTTCGTCGAGCCGGCTCTCCAGTCGCGCCGCGATCTCCTCGACGCCTTCGGCTCCCCGGGCGTCCGGGTACGGGGCTCGGGGCTCCGGTTGCAAGTCTTCGGGGCCGGGAGGGTTCAGCATGGTGCGGCTCCTCTCTGCTCACCGGGGAGCGCGCGTCCGGCGGCGTCACCGGCCGCGTCGGCCGGCCCCGTCCGGGCTCCGGCTTCGGCACCGGATGCGCCGACCCACGCGGCTCCGCCTTCGGTCGAGGCTCCGGGAGGTCGCGCGACGCTCTCCGCCCGGCGGAGGAAGCGCAGGGCGTCGCGCGCGCAGTCGGGCCCGGCGTGGGAGTGGCGGGGCAGTTCGACGGTGACCAGTCCCCCGTACTCCGCCTCGCGGAGGGCGGCCAGCACGGGCGGCACGTCCAACTCGCCCTCGCCGAACGGCAGATGCTCGTGGACGCCGCGCCGCATGTCCTCGATCTGCACATGCCGCAGCCAGGGCGCGGCGTCCCGTACGCACTCCTGCGGCGTGGCGGACTCCAGGCACAGGCAGTGCCCGACGTCCAGCGTCAGACCGAGGCCGTCCGGCTCGCCCAGCGTCGTCCGCAGCCGCTGGAACGCCGCCAAGTCGCCCAGCAGATGGCCCGGTTCGGGCTCGACGGCCAGCTCGACACCGGCGGCCCGTGCGGCGGTGAGCAGCGCGCTCACACTGTCGGCGAAGCGCGGCCAGGCCGTGTGCGCGTCGGTGCGGGGCGGCAGGACGCCGCTGAAGAAGTGCACGGCGTGCGCACCGAGATCGGCCGCGACCCGTACGGCCTTCAGCAGCAGCTCCAGACGGGCCCCGCGCGCGTCCGGGTCGGGGTCCAGCAGGGTGGGGTGGTGCTTGCGGCGCGGGTCCAGCACGTACCGGGCGCCCGTCTCGACGGTGACCGCCAGCCCGTGCTTCCCGAGCGCCCTGCCCACGGCGGCGGTACGGCGCGCCAAGTCCGGTGCGAGCGGGTCGAGGTGCATGTGGTCGAGGGTGAGACCGACGCCGTCGTAGCCGAGGTCCGCGAGGAGCGCGAGGGCGTCGCCGAGCCGGAGGTCGGCGAGGCCGTTGGTGCCGTACGCGTAGCGCAGGCCGGACCGTGTCGGGGGCGGCGCTGTGCCGCCGGTGCCCGTCATGTGGGGCTGACCTTCCGTGAGAGCCGGACGGCCGACGGCAGCAGCGACAGCACGGCCGCCCCCGAACAGGGCCGCCCCGCACGGGCGTTGAGCGCCGCCTGAAGCGGGATCGTCGCGCGGATGCCGCCTCCGACAGCGCGTTGCAGCAGCGGCGGCGAAGGGTTGAGGACAGCGTGTACGAGGGGGCGGGCGGCCGTGACGGCGTATGCGGCGGCGGCGAGGACCGCGGGGGCGCGGGAGGCCGCCGGTGCGGGGAAGCCCACCGGTTCGGATGTGCGGAGGCCCGCCGGTGCGCGGCGAACCGGTGCTCGGCGGCCCGGTGCTCGGCGGACCGGCACCGCGCTCCCGGAATGTCGCGGTGCACGTAGGGGTCCGCGTTCCGGTGTACGTCCCGGTGACCGGACAGGCCCGCGTCCCGGCGCACTCACACCTCCGCGTCCCGGCGTACGTCCCGGTGGGCGGCTGCGGCCGAGGGCCGCCGCGACCGCGCCCACGGCGCCCAGCGCGGCGAGAGGCACCACGGATGTTCCACCGAGTGCCTCCCGCCGCGAGACGGTCGTCACGGCGAAGGTGTGGAGCCCGAGCAGCCCGGCGGCCCGCAGCACCTCGCCGATGCCGGACGCCGGTTCTCCGGGCGTGGCTCGCGCGGCCGGTGCGGGACCCGGGCGAACGGAGCCCGAAAGGGCGCGAATCCGGGAAGCCGAGGGAGCGGGTCCCGCGGGTCCCGGCCCCGTGCACGGCACCGGGGTGCCCGTGGCCACGGCAGTCGTCGCTACCGCGCCCAGTACGAGGTCGAGTCCCCGAGCGGCGGCCATCGCCGCCGGTCCGAGCGCCGTGTGCTTGAGCCGCATGTCGTACGCCCAGACCGCACCGGCCAGCGCGGTGCCCGTCGCCAGGGCGGTGCCGCCGGCCGCCGCCGCCAGACCGAGGCCCGCCACCGTGAGCACTGCGGAGACGGCCAGCGCATGGCCGGGCCTGATCCGCCCGGACGGGACCGGGCGGCCGGGGCGCTCGACCGCGTCGATGTGCCGGTCGGCGTAGTCGTTGAGCGCCATGCCCGCCTCGTACAGGCACAGCGACGCACCGGCCGCGAGCACCGTTCCGCGGTTCGGCCGGTGGCCCGAGGCCGCGGCACCGGCCACCGCGTCGCCGGGCACCGTGAACAGGGCCGACACGCGCAGCAGTTCGGCCCAGGCGGCGGCCCGCGCCGCGGCGCCGTCGGCGCGCTCGGGACCCTCGTCGGCAGGTTCGTCGAAGGGGCCCTCGACGGCTCTCTCGACGGCTCCCTCGACGGCGACTTCGCCACTCCCGGCGGCTCCACGCCTGGTGGCGCCCGGCGGCCCGTCCGCGAGCCGCCCGTCCCTCAGGTGCTCGTCGCTCGGCCGCTCGCCCGCCGTGTGACCGCCCCTCATGCGTCCACCCGCAGGCGGTCGGCGAGCGCGAGCAACTCACGCCACTGACCGGGCAGATCGGCCGGGCCGCTGTCCGGGTCCTTGAAGTAGAAGCCCAGCCCTTCCACGGCTCCGCCGTCGCCGCCCGTCGCCGCCCTCCCCGCCTCGTGGACGCGCGCGACGATGCGGGCGAGGTCGAGTACGAGGGGCGCGGCCAGCGCCGAGTCGCAGCCCTGCCAGACGGTCTGGAGGATCATGCGCGAGCCGAGGAAGCCGTCGAAGGCGACGTGGTCCCATGCCGTCTTCCAGTCACCGAGCGCGGGCACGTCGTCGATGTGCAACCGCCCCTCCGGCGTCCCGCCCAGGTTGTCGGCGAGTACGCGTTCCTTCCCGGCGTTCTTCGCGGCTGCCGCGCCCGGGTCGGCGAGGGCGGCGCCGTCGCCGCCGCCGAGCAGATTGGTTCCCGACCAGGCTCGTACGGGCAGCGCGCGCTGCGAGAACATCGGCGCGAGCACGGAACGCAGCAGCGTCTGGCCCGTCTTGCCGTCGCGTCCGGCGTGCGGCAGCCCGCTGCGGCGTGCCTCCTCGCGCAGGCGCGGGTGGTGCAGGCCGGTGGACGGGGTGAAGTTCACGTACGGGCAGCCCGCGCGGAGAGCGGCGGCCGCGTAGAGGGAGCTGGGCGGCAGCGCGGGGTCGCCGTCGGCGCAAGCGCCTTCCGTGGAGGCGACGTTGACGACGACCGCACGGGCGAGCGCGTTCTCCCGTACGAACTCGGTCATGTCGGCGGCGAAGGAGTCGATGAGGCCGTCCTCGCCGCGCGGGTCGTCCCCCTGGGTCCCGCGGGGCCCGGACGCGCCCCCGGGAAGCGGTCCGCCCGGGCGTATGCACGCGTCGGCGGCGGCGAGTTCGGCGTGCACGGCCGCGGGCAGGCCGTGCGGGATCACACCGCCCGCGACGAGCTGTTCGGCCCGCTTGGGCAGGGGGCACGACGCGGTGTCGTGGCCGCCGAAGACCAGCCGCCCCAGCGGTGGCAGGCCGCATCCGGCGAAGGCGGCGGTCTCGGTGACCATGCCCGTGGGCGGCTGCATCCCGGAGGCGAGAGCGGCGCAGCCGGCGATCGCCGTCGTGGCGACCGAGCCGCGCGCTCCGATGAGCCAGACGCCGGTACGGGCGGCGTCCGGGGTGGTGGCGGTCGGCTGGTTCGGGTGGTGTTCGGTCACGGCCTGCCTCCGCTGTGAGGGGGTACGGGTCGGTCTCGTCGCTCCGGCGAGGGGGTTGACGGAGCGAGGAGGAGCACCGGCGCTCCGGGCACCGGCAGTCGGAGTAGCGGGAAGTCGGAGTGATCGGACTAAGGGCAGGGGCAAGGGCAAGTCGGGGGCGGCGGGGAGGAGTCGGCGTTCTCCTCACCCGCCGCCTGCACGGTGCCGGCGGCCCCCCTCGGACCGCGGACACCGTGCGGACGGGCCGCTGGCTGCGGCTCGTCATCCGGCGTGTGCCGGACGGGGGTCGGGACGGTGCGTCCCGGTACGCCGCCTAGCGATCCCGCCCGGCGGTCCCGGCGTGGATGCCGTCCGGGTCCCGGTTGTGGCCGCGCGCCTCCGGGGCGAGTTTGCGCAGCCTGATGTCGCGGAAGGCCACGTCGTCGCCGTCGCCGTGGTTCTGGAGTCCGATGTGGCCGTCCGCGAGGCTGCGTGCGGGGTCGGTGTTGGTGAAATCGTTGATCCGGGTGCCGTTGAGCCAGACCTGGAGCCGTTCGCCCTCGACGCGGATCTCGTACGTGTTCCACCGGCCCGGCGGATTGAGTGCCGCGTCGCGGGCCTCCAGGTCGGCCGACTGGAAGCCGTAGACGGAGCCGGTGGTCTTCTCCGGCACGTCGCTCGCGTCGATCTGGATCTCGTAGCCCTTGTCGACCGCGGACCACGGGTCGTCGGAGGCCGGGAAGCCCACGAACACACCCGAGTTGTCGTCCCCGGTCATCTTCCAGTCCAACTTCAGCGAGTAGCCGCCGCGTTGTTCCGCCTGATGCCACAACAGGCCCATGCCGCCGACGGTGTTGAGCGTGCCGTCGTCGCCCTCCTCGAAGGAGCCCGGCCCGGCCTGCTTCCAGCCGCCCAGTCCGGTGCTGCCGTCGTAGAGGGCTCTGTAGCCGTTCTCCGTACGGCAGTCGGCCTGCTCGGCGCCCGTCGCCCAGCGCACTCCGCCGAGCAGGTGTGCCCGGAAGGCATCGTCGGCGTAGGACTCCTTGGTGTGCCCGCCGCCCGTGTAGAAGGCGCGACCGCCCCCGTACTCGTGGCACCAGGCGATGGGGTGGTCCTCGCCCATGGTGCCGCCGGTGTAGGAACCTTCGTCGAGGGCCGCCAGGACGTGGACGTTCTCGCGCGGGTTGGCGCGGTAGTTGTACCACTCGTCCGTGCGCTGCCAGGTCTCGCCCAGATGGGTGGTGGCCGGGTGCGCACGGTCCTCGACCTCGACCGTGGCGGGCTGGATCGCCGGGTGCGAGTCGAACCAGGCGCCCACGAGCCCGCCGTACCAAGGCCATTCGTACTCGGTGTCGGCCGCGGCGTGGACGCCGACGTAGCCGCCTCCCTCCTCGATGTAGCCCTCGAAGGCGTCCTGCTGGGACTCGTCGAGCACGTCGCCGGTCGTGGAGAGGAAGACCACGGCGTCGTACGCGGCGAGCCGTTCCGGCGTGAAGACCCCCGCGTCCTCGGTCGCGTCGACGGTGAACCCGCCCTCGGCGCCGAGCTGTTTCAGGGCCTCGACGCCGTCGGGGATGGAGTCGTGCCGGAAGCCGGCCGTCTTGGAGAAGACCAGCACGGACTCGCCGTCCTGCGGGGCGGCGCGGGTTGCATCGTGCGTGGCATCGTGCGTGCCGTCCCGCGCCTGGTCCGTGTGCACCGGCAGTGCCGCCGCGGTGAGCAGCAGTGCCGACGATGCGGTCACGGCCAGCAGGACGGTACGTGACCTGCGTTTGCGTCTCATGTGTTCTCCTCCTCTCAGCCCGTCGTGACCGTGAAGCTGTCCAGGTCGAACAGGTCGCCGGAGCCCCCGGTGAAGACCAGATAGAGCTTCCCGGTGCCCTGCGGCGCGTTCTCGACGGCGGTGGTGACGTCCCGCCAGCCGTCTCCGGTGCCCGCCTCGGCGGTGCCGAGCAGGGTGCCGTCGGGCGCTCCCGCGCGTACCTCGATGGCGCCGCCCGCGGTGCCGCCTCCCTTGATGCGAGCGGACAACTGCGTGACGTTCTCGGTGACATACGGGTCGAAGGAGATCCACTGGCCGTTCTCGGCGCCGGTCACCGCACGGCCGCCCTCGGCGCCCTCGGCGTCGGCGACGGTCACCCCGTCCGCGGAGGCCGTGAAGTGCTCGGCCTGGCGGTGCTCGGGCTGGAGGATGCTCTGGTCGTGCCCGGTCAGCGGGTCCTGTCCGCCGCCTCCGCCGTCGGTGTACTGGGCGTCGAAGACCCCGAAGATGTCGGCGTTCGGGTCGTGTTCGCCGTCGGCGCTGGTCTTGATGGTGCCGGAGCAGCCATTGGCCGAGGTGATCGGGTGGCCGTGGCTGTCGTGGCCGAGGATGTAACTGACCTCCACCTTGGAGCAGTCGATGTCACCGTCCTCGGGATCGGTCACCTCCACCTTGAAGGGCACTTCGTCCCCGAAGCCGAACGGCTGTCCGTCGGCGGGCAGTTGGAGCTTCACCGTCGGCGCCGTGTTGCCCACGGTGACGATCACGCTCGCGCTGCCCGTACGGCCGCCGGGGTCGGTCGCCGTCACGGTCGCGGAGTAGGTGCCGTTCTGGGTGTACGTGTGCGTCGGGTTCGCCTCGTCGGATGTGGCGCCGTCACCGAAGTCCCAGCTGTAGCTGAGCTCTTCGCCGTCGGCGTCGCTGCTGCCCTCGGAGGAGAAGGCCACCTCCAGCGGCGCCTGTCCGCTGGTCTTGTCCGACGTCGCCTCGGCGACGGGGCTGTGGCCGTTCGTGGCGTTCTCGATCCGGTAGACCGCCGAGTTCTCGTCGCCGTTGAAGTAGCCGGTGCCGTAGTCGAGCACGTAGAGCGCTCCGTCCGGGCCGAACTCCATGTCCATCACCTGAGTGCCGTTCCAGGGGAAGGAGTTGATGGAGCCGACTCCGCCGTCGGCGTCGTGCTCGATCCGCTTGATCCAGCGGCGGCCGAACTCGCCGGCGAAGAAGTCGCCGTCGTACTCCTTCGGGAACTTCACGGCCGAGTCGAGGTCCTTGTCGTAGCGGTAGACCGGGCCGCCCATGGGGGACTCGGAGCCGTCGCCCAACTCCGGTACGGACGCGCCGTCGTAGGGAAGCCACGCCGGCTGCGCGGGCGGCAGGTCGGTGAGGCCGGTGTTGTGCGGCGAATCGTTCTTCGGGGCGGCGCAGTCGAACTTCTCACCGGACTTCTGGCTGCCGAAGTCGTAGTCGGTGTAGGCATCGTTGTCGCCCGTGCAGTACGGCCAGCCGTAGTTGCCCGCCTTCGTCACGCGGGCGAACTCCACCTGTCCGGCGGGTCCGCGCGCCGGGTCGGCGGCGCCGGCGTCGGGGCCGTAGTCGCCGACGTAGACGATGCCGGTGGGCTTGTCGACGGTCATGCGGAACGGGTTGCGGAAGCCCATCGCGTAGATCTCGGGACGGGTCTTCTCGGTGCCCGGCGCGAAGAGGTTCCCCTCCGGGATGTCGTACGAGCCGTCGTCCTTCACCTTGATGCGGAGGATCTTTCCCCGCAGGTCGTCGGTGTTGCCCGCGCTGCGCTGGGCGTCGAACGCGGGGTTGCGGTCGGCGCGTTCGTCGATCGGCGTGTAGCCGTCCGACTGGAACGGGTTGGTGTCGTCGCCGGTGGACAGCAGCAGGTTGCCGTCGCCGTCGAAGGCGATGTCGCCGCCGACGTGGCAGCACAGGCCGCGGCTGGCGGGCACCTCGAGGATCGTCTTCTCGCTGTCCGCCTCCAGCGTGCCGTCCTCTCCGAGCACGAAGCGCGAGAGCCGGTTGACGCCGTCGAACGGCTTGAAGTCGTCGGGGTTCCCGGTCTCCGGGGCGTCGCCCTCCGGGGTGTTCAGCGGCGGCGCGTAATAGAGGTAGACGAAGCGGTTGTCGGTGAAGTGCGGGTCCACACCGACTCCTTGGAGGCCTTCCTCGTCGTGGTTGTAGACAGGGATGCGCCCCGCGACCTTGGTGGCTCCGCCCGCGTCGGTCAGCCTCAGCGTGCCGTCCCGCGAGGTGTGCAGCACCGAGCGGTCCGGCAGCACCGCGAGAGTCATGGGCTCGCCGGTCTCGGCGACCCCCTTGGCGAGGGTGACCTGCTGGAAGTCGGCCGCCTTCTTCTTCTCGGCCTGCCGCTCGGCGGCGCTCGCGCCGGGTGCGGCGGCGCCGAGGGTGAGACCGGCGACGGCGAGCACGGCGGAGACGAGGACTGCGATACGGGAACGGAAAGCGGACGCTGCGCTCAGCGGCCGCGGCCTGCGGGGGATCTGGCGCGGTGTCAGGCGCCGTCGTGGGTGTCTGAAGGGTCCGGAGGGCAGGGATGAGTAACGGGTGATCCTGTGCACGCGTCTCCTCCTGAGAGGGCGAACGGTTGGTGACGTGACTGTCGTTGACCGCTTGAGCTGGCACAGGCGCGCGCCGTCGCGCCGAGGTGATCCGGGGGTCCGCCCGGCCCGGGGGCCGGGAGTGCGTGGGAGTCGGGGCTTACGGGCAAGTGCGGGAGCCATACGAGCTACGAGGGGGAACGCGGCTCATGTCCGTTGCATCACAAGGACGGTAGCCATCTTCGTCGGATTCGGAAACCCCTTTGACATACCCCAAGTTGGCTTCATCCACCATGTGGACAAAGTGAGGAGCGGGTGCGGTGCCTCGCGGGGGGGGGCCGCACACTGGGCGGCGACCGGTGTGCGAGGTCACCGCGCAGGCGGGGGCGGCCGACAAGAGCACGGACACTATCTCCCGAGCGACTTCAGCCGCTGGGCGCGCCAGATCGAGGCGGAGTCCGAGGTCCGGGCAGCACAAGCGGCTGCCCCGTCGTACAGCTCACCTCTTGAGCAGTACCTCTCTCCTTCGCCGAGGGCGGAATGGAGGTGACTCAGGGCTCGCTGACCGGGTGCCGACCATGACAGAGAAGCGCAACCTGGACCCAGGTCATGCCCTACTCGGACTTGCTCCTCACCTCTTCTGACTTCCTCCCTGGAAAGGAATAGAATACGCGCCAATCCGGACCGAGTTCCTCGGCCAGGCGTTGAGCAATTCTTCGCCCACGATCAGCAAAATCGCTCTCCTCGTAAGGGGTTGAGAAGCCTGAGCTCAGGGGATCTTCAGGATCGTACGTGGATTCGTATTCCTCGCCCCAGTTTTCCACCTCTTCGGCGAGTGACTCACTGACGGGAAGGTCAGAGGACGGAATATTGTCAACGCCAGACTCCGTTGGACGCCACAACGGATAGCACTCGTACTCAGGGGCCAGTCGCACAACCTTGGACATATCCACCCCTATCCAATACTCCTCGGGTTTGCCCCCACCACGAAGCCGTTGTTACCGGTGGTGACCGCAACATGACGTTTTGCACCGCCGTACTCCACCTCATAAATGGGCCTCGCCCGCGGTCCTGTCCCTTGGTGTCCGATCACTTCTCCTTCAGTGCGAGCCCTCATGACTAGATCGGGAATCTGCTCGCGTGACACCCCTTGCCGCGCAAAGTCATCTGCGTGCTCTCCCACCACATGTTGAAGCCCAGCCTTGGCATTCCCCTCCTCAAGAAAAACTACTTTGCCGTCACGATCAAATCCAGCAGCAACAAGCTGTTCTCGATTGAATTTGGTTCCTTCGCGCTCCATCTGCTCGACCGCTTTGGAGTCAACCTTGCACCCCGCCAGCCCCAGCGGGTCCGCCCACGTATGCGGATTGTGGACGTACGTCGCCGGGTTCGGGGACGGGTCCAGGCCCAGGGGGTCCTGGGAGAGGTAGCGGGCCGTCGTCGGGTCGTAGTGGCGGTGGAAGTTGTAGTGCAGGCCCGTTTCCGGGTCGGCGTACTGGCCCGGGAAGCGGAGGGGCGTGTAGGCCGTGGCGTCCGCGTTCCAGGTTGTCGTGCCCCAGAGCGTGCTGCGGGTGCGCCAGGCGATGCCGCCGGTCTCGTCGAGGAGTTCGGTGGGGGCGCCCACCAGGTCCGTGGCGATCGCGAAGAAGCGTGAGTCGATCTCGGCCTGGGTCGTCTCGTTCGTGATGCGCTCGGTCTGCGTCAGCGGACGCAGACCGTCGTGGTCCCAGGTGAGCGTCACCGGGTCGGGCAGGTTCGGGGCCGTGGTCGTCTGCTCCACGAGCGTCGTGCCGTCCCAGGCGAAGTCGACCTGCTCCAGCACCTGTTGACCGTCGGCCCCCTCACCGCCGTCGCCGAGCCGCTGCTTGGCGATCCGCCTGCCCAGCGGGTCGTACAGGTACCGCCAGCGGACCCCGTCGGGCGTCGTCACCGACGTGAGGCGGTCCTCGCCGTCCCACGTGTAGCGCCACGTGTCCGGCTTCTTCGACAGCCTGGACTTCTGCCGCAGCACCACGCGCCCCGCGTCGTCGTATTCGTAGCGGACCGACCCCGCGGTGAGCAGCTTCGTGCCGCTGTAGGCGCGCTCGCCGCGTGCGTCCGAACCGGCGTGCTGGGCGGGCCAGTCGGCGCTGGTCTGGTTGCCGGCCTCGTCGTAGGCGTACGACTCCGACCAGTTCTCGGCGCGGACCGCCGTGACGCGACCGGCCCGGTCGAGGTCGAAGAGCTGCGATCCGTTCAACTGGTCCTCGACGCCGACGAGATGGCTGTCGGCCCGGTAGCGGTACGTCCGCCGCTGCACCGTTCCCGCCGAGGGACCGGTGATGGTCTGGGACGCGAGACGTCCCGCCGGGTCCCAGAGGCTGGTGAAGGCCAACTCACCCTCCCCGATGCGGCGGGCGGTCTCGCGGCCCGCCTCGTCGTGGTCGAAGGTGAGCGTGTGGCCGTTCACGGTGAGTGACGTGCGGTTGCCTGCCGCGTCGTAGGTGTACGTGGTGACGGTGCCCGCGGGGGTGATGCGGCGGGTGCGGCGGCCGAGCGCGTCGTAGTCGTGGTTCAGGACGCGGCCGTTCACGGCTTCGTCCCTGACGCGTCCCAACTTGTCCCGGCGGCAGATCAGTTCGGCGTCGGGCCCGTGGGCGGAGATGAGACGCCCGGCCGCGTCGTAGGTGAAGTCGGTCGCGTCGCCGTCGGCGTTCTTCCTGGTGACGCGGCCCATGGCGTCGCGCGTGAAGCTGACCGTCTGGCCCGCCGGGTTGGTGCGGAAGGCCAGTCCCCCCGCGGCGTCGTGACCGTACTGCACGGTGCGGTCGTCGAAGTCGGTCTCGGATATCAGCCGGCCCGCGGGATCGTAGGCGTAACTCCAGGTCAGGCCCTGGGGGTTGGCGACTTCGACGAGCCGCAGCTCGCTGTCGTAGGCGAAGCTGTGCCGCACTCCGTCGGGGCCGGTCTGCGCCGTGCGCAGGTCGAAGTGGCCGTACTCGTAGCGGGTTTCGCCGCCTGCCGCGTCGGTGTACGTGAGGCAGTTGCCCTCTCCGTCGTACGTCCAGCTCTGCACCTGGCCGCCGGGGTCCTCGCGCCGTACGAGATGCCCCTCCGCGGTCCACTCCAGCCGGGTGACGGCGCCCGACGGGTCGGTGACCGTGACGGGACGCTCGAAGGCGTCGCGCAGGTACACCGTGGTCCCGCCGAGAGGGTCGGTGATCCGGAGCGGCAGCCCGGCGGCGTCGCAGCGGACGGTGCTGGTCCCTCCCAACGGATCGGTCACGGAGGCGAGATGGCCGCGGGCGTCGTAGCCGTACGTCGTCGTCGAGCCGGCCGGATCGGTGGTGGCTGTGAGCAGCCCACGCTCGTCGCGGGCGTACCGCCACTGCGCACCGTCCGCGCCCGTCCTGCGGACCGGCAGGCCCTCCTCGTCGTACTCGACGCGGACCTCGCCGCCGTCGGGCAGCACGACGCGCAGCAGGCGCCCGAACTCGTCATAGGCGTACTCGGCCGTCGCACCGTTCGGATCCGTGACCGTCAGCGGCCGGTGCTGCGCGTCGTACGTCGTACGCGTGGTGTGGCCCGCGCGGTCCGTCTCCGCGACGATCCGCAGCTGCGAGTCGACCGTGAACAGCGAGGCGTGCCCGAAGGAGTCGGTGACCCGTGTCCTCGTGCACCCCGGCAGGCTGCTGTCCAGCCCGTACTCGAAGCGGGCCGCGAGGTGTCCGGCTTCGCCCGCGTGGTGGACGCAGCGGTCCTCGTCGTCGTAGGTGTACGAGAACGAACGGCCGTTGCTGTCCGTCCACTTGGTGATACGGCCGCGCTCGTCCACGTCGTACTCGGTGGCCCGGTCCTCGGAGTCGGCGACGGAGGTGAGGAAGCCGCGCTCGCTGTACGCGTAGGAGCGCAGCCGTACCGGGCCGTCCGGCGTGTTCAGCGAGAGCGCCGTGATGCGGCCCGCGTCGCACGTGAAGAGGAGCTCGTAGCCGCCGGAGTGGGTCATCGAGTGGGGCCGGCCCAGCTCCCACTCGACGGAGATCCAGTTGTCCAGGCGGTCGGAGAGGGAGGCGAGCCGGGCGATGCCGTCGCCGCCCGGCGCCACTCCGGCGGGGGCTTCGAAGGTGCGGGTGATCCGCTCGACCGGGTCGTACAGGATGTACGAGCCGTCCGGCTCCCGTTCCAGCGACCACGGCACCCCCTTGACCGGGGTGACGGGCAGGCCGGGTGCCGGGTGGGGGTAGGCGCGCACGCTGCCGTCGGCGGCGACGTGCACGACGCCCTCGGCGTCGACTTCCAGGCGCTCGTCGATGGTGGAGGCCCAAGCGGGCCCGAACCAGCCGCCGTTGCGGTACGCGGACTCGAAGGTGCGG
The DNA here is from genome assembly GCF_032248595.1 of Streptomyces winkii. Lineage (NCBI taxonomy): Bacteria > Bacillati > Actinomycetota > Actinomycetes > Kitasatosporales > Streptomycetaceae > Streptomyces > Streptomyces winkii. The sequence continues at coordinate 649,445 of NZ_JASTTH010000004.1, forward strand.
GTGAAGGCCAGCGGGAACGTGCCGGGCAGCGAGACGTCGGTCTGCGGCAGCACCATCCGCCCGGTGGCCATGTCGACGGGCTCGTTGCGCAGGACCTTGCAGTTGAGGTCCCGCGCGAGGTCTCCGAGACGTTCCCTGATCGTCTTACGGGCGGCCTGCTTCGCGCCCTGCTCGACGGCTTCCTTGCCGCCCGCCTTCAGGGCGCCCTTGAGGCCTCCCTTGACCGCGCCGCCCGCGCCCTTGCCGCCGATGAGGTCGACGGCGATCTTCCCGATGGCCTCGCCGGGGTCGCGCCAGTTCTGGTTCGTGACGATGCCGACGAGACGTTCTGGGTGCGCGACGGTGGAGGCAAGGCCGGTCGCGACGCCGTTCATGTTCTGCAGGTACTGGCCGGGGTGGGTCATGTTGTACGGGTCGGTCGGGTTCAGCATCCGCACCAGGCCCGCCGTCTTGCCGAGGCCCTTCAGCGCCCCGCCGAGGAGGTGCACGCTGTTCAGGGCCATGCCCTCGGCCATGTCCCGGCCGGCCGACTTCATCAGCTCCCAGGCACCGGGCACCTCCGGGGCCTGCTGCACCAGCCCCCGGACCGCGTCGGTCGCACGGCGTGCCGCGTCGTCCCGCTGGCTGCGGGCCTCGGTGACCATGTGCTGGGCGCGCGCCAGCCCGGCCTTGCCCGGGTCCTGGAACGGCGGCGGCTTCGGGCCCGGGTCCTGGCCGGACTCGTTCTTACGGTTCCACGCGTCGGCCTTCGCGTTGTAGTCGTCGACCGCCTTGTCGGAGTCCGCCTTCGACTTCTTGTACAGGGCGATGGCCTCCTTGGCCTCGCCCTGCGCCCACTGGACGGTGGACGCGTACTGGACGATCTGCTTCGCGGCGGCCTCGCAGGCGTCCGCGGCCTGGACCCAGAACTTCGGCTGCGGCTCGAACTCGGTGCGGAACGCCTCTCCGGCCTCGCCCTCCCAGCCGTGCACGTCCAGGCGCTTCAGCCCGGAGCCGAGCTTGTCGAAGGCCTTGAAGAAGTCCCGCAGATGCTCGGCCCGTTCGGTCAGCTTCTCCACGTCGCCGTGGATGATCTCCTTCGGGTCCTCCGTCTCGCCCAGCTGCCGCTCGGCGACGTCGGCGCCGAGCTTGTCCGCCGTCCACTCGCCGGCGTCCCGTACGCCCTCGGCCGCGCTCTCCAGGCCCACCTTGTCCAGGCCGTCGGCGGCCTTGTCCCCGGCCCACTCGACGCCGTCGCCGACCGCCTCCAGCCCGTCCTTCGCCGCGCCGATGGGGTTCTCGAAGACCTCCCCCAGTCCCACCGGTCAACTCCCCCCGTTGCCGCTGCCGTTGCTCTGGCCGCCCTGCTGGCCCTGCTGTCCTTGCTCGGGCGGCGGCCCGTCCCACTGCCAGTCCGAGTCGTCCCACCGGTCCGGACCCGCCACGTCCTGCCACGGGGAGTTGCCGAAGTCGTCCCCGACCTGCCCCCACTGGTCGCCCATCTGACCCCAGTCGGGCTGCGACGTATCCACCTCAGGCACCCGCGGCTTGACGTCGCCCCACACCTCGCCCCAGGACTTCTCGCCGGCCTTGCCGCCCTCCGCAACACCCTGCTGCGGGTTGTAGGAACCGGCGGTGACGACGACCTCCTTGAGGGTGTCGTTCACGTACTGCTCCTGCTCGTGGTACAGACCCGCCGACAGATCGAGCCGCTCCGCGATGTCGTTCAGGTCCTGCATCTTGCCGTGGATCGCCAGCCCCCACCGGCCGCAGAACTGCCCGAAGACATCGGCCAGTTCACCGCTGCCCATCTCCATCCCCGACATCTGGAGGAACTGGAAGCCGTGTCCCTGCTGAGCGGTGATGGAGAAGTAGCCGGTCTCCTCCAGCTCCGCCGTCGCCGCCTTCAGGCCCTGCTCGACCTGCTTGGCCGCCTCCGGATCGAACTTGTAACCGCCGCTCACTCCGACGCCCCCTCCGGCTCCCCGGTCACGGCCACCTCGTCGGGCACGATCCCCTTCGCCGGCGGCAGCAGGAACGCCCCCTCACTGCCCACATCGACGGCGACCCCGCACGGCACGCCGACCTCCGCGACGGTCTCGTCCAGCAGCCGCGCCCCGTAGACCCGCCGGAACTCCCACTCGCCGCCCTCGCCCCGCGCCTGCGCGAACGCCGTCAGCGTGTCCGTGTCAGTGAACGCGTAGATCCACCGCAGGCCGCCCTGATCCCCCGTGAGGACACCGCCGTCCCGGATCGGCACCAGCACCATCGACCTGCGGAACTCGCCCAGCACGGCGAACACATGGTCCCGCGCCGCGTCGACGTCCCCGCCGTCCTCGAAGTCCTCCGTCAGCATGAGCCCCCCGACTCGATCAGCTGTTCCGACCGTAGGGGACACAACGCGCCTGCAACAGGTTTCGCCCCCCGGCCGCCCCAGCGCGGCACACATCAACTCGCCGTAGCGCCGGAGTCCCTCGTCACCGTACACAGCGCGTATGACGCGTACGGGGTGACGGCGGCGGAATGAGGCCATGATCACGTCGGGCTGCCCATGGGGGCGGGCGCCAACGGGGCGGGAACGGGCCGCGGTGCCGCCCCCGCATGCGAAGCCGCGCCCCGGACAGGCGGGTTGCCCGGGGCGCGGCGGACTCTGGGCGCCGGGCCCGGCGGCCCGCCGGAACCGGACGTGGCGGCACGCCCCGGCAGGGGCGGCACATCCACGGGACCGGGCGCGGCGGCGCGGCCGGGCCGGGCGCGGGTCAGCTGGAGAAGGCGGCGTCGAAGGACGAGTCCGGCGGGTCGTAGTCGTACGCCTTGAGGCGTCGCAGCGCCTCCGGGGCGCCCGCCAGGCGGTCCATGCCGGCGTCCTCCCACTCCACCGAGACGGGCCCGTCGTAGCCGATGGAGTGCAGCATCCGGAACACGTCTTCCCATGCCACGTCCCCGTGCCCGGCGGAGACGAAATCCCAGCCGCGGCGCGGGTCGCCCCACGGAAGGTGCGAGCCCAGGCGGCCGTTGCGGCCGTCGAGGCGCTTGCGGGCCTCCTTGCAGTCGACGTGGTAGATGCGCTCCCGGTAGTCGTAGAGGAATCCCGTGGGGTCCAGGTCCTGCCACACGAAGTGGCTCGGGTCGAAGTTCAGCCCGAACGCGGGCCGGTGGCCGACGGCCTCCAGCGCGCGGTGCGTCGTCCAGTAGTCGTACGCGATCTCGCTGGGGTGCACCTCGTGCGCGAAGCGCACGCCCTCCGCGTCGAAGACGTCCAGGATGGGGTGCCACCGCTCGGCGAAGTCCTCGTAGCCGCGCTCGACCATGTGCGGCGGCACGGGCGGGAACATCGCCACCAGATGCCAGATCGACGAGCCCGTGAATCCGACGACCGTACGCACGCCGAGCGCCGCCGCGGCCCGTGCCGTGTCCTTCAACTCGGCGGCGGCGCGCTGCCGTACGCCCTCGGGGTCGCCGTCGCCCCAGATGCGGGCGGGCAGGATGCCCTGGTGGCGCTCGTCGATCGGGTCGTCGCAGACGGCCTGCCCCACGAGGTGGTTGGAGATGGCCCAGCACTTCAGGCCGTACTTCTCCAGCAGGGCCCGGCGGCCGTCGACGTAGTCCGGTTCGGCCAGGGCGCGGTCCACCTCGAAGTGGTCTCCCCAGCAGGCGAGTTCGAGTCCGTCATAACCGAAGTCCCGGGCCAGGGCGCAGACTTCCTCCAGCGGGAGGTCGGCCCACTGGCCGGTGAAGAGCGTGAACTGTCGGGGCATGTACGCAGCCTCCTGATCCGGTCCGAACTGAGCTCGTGATCCGCGTGAATCGCCGTCCGGCGATGTGCTGTCCGCTGACCTGCTCTGATCTGTTCTGATCTGTTCTGATCTGTTCTGATCTGCTGTTCCGAAGATTCGCTGTCCGTCGATTCGCCGTATGGCGATCGCCTTCCGGCGATCCGCCTGACTCGCCGTCGCTGCCGCTTGGTTCGCTGTCCCTGCTCGCTCGGCTTCTCCGCTTGGTCCGTTGCCTCCGCCTGGTTCGCTGTCTCCGCTTGGTTCGCTGTCTCCGCTGTCGGTGATCCGCTCCGGCCTCCGCCGGTGCCGTCCCGCCGTGCCGTCCCGCCGCCGCTACTCCGCCGCGACGGCGATGTACTCGCTGTGCTTCGCCGCGCTCTCCTCGACCGCCGCCAGCACCCGCTGGACCTGGAGGCCGTCGTCGAAGGAGGGTTCGGGGTCGGTGCCGGTCGCGATCGCGTGCAGCAGGTCGCGCGCCTGGTGCACGAAGGTGTGCTCGTAGCCAAGGCCGTGCCCCGGCGGCCACCACGCCTCCAGGTAGGGGTGGTCGGCCTCGGTGACGAGGATGCGGCGGAAGCCCGCCTCCGAGGCCGCGTCCGTGTGGTCGTGGAAGTGCAGCTCGTTGAGGCGTTCGAGGTCGAACTCCACTGATCCGCGGGTCCCGTTGAGCTCGACCCGCAGCGCGTTCTTGCGGCCCGCGGCGACACGGGTGACCTCGAAGGACGCCAGCGCCCCCGATGCGAGGCGCCCGTTGAAGATGGCGGCGTCGTCCACCGTGACGGGGCCGAGCGCCCCGCCGGACGCCTCGCCGGGCAGCGGACGCTCCGTCACGAAGGTCTCCGTCTGGGCCGAGACCCCGGCGAGCGGCGAACCCGCCAGATGCTGCGCGATGTCGACGGCGTGCGCGCCGAGGTCCCCCAGCGCACCGGAGCCGGCGGCCTCCCGGCGCAGCCGCCACGCCAGCGGGAAGGACGGATCGACGAGCCAGTCCTGGAGGTAGCTCACCCGTACGTGCCGCAGCTCGCCGAGACGCCCGTCGACGACCATGCGGCGGGCGAAGGCGAGCGCGGGCGTGCGGCGGTAGTTGAAGCCGACCATCGCCAACTGGCCGCGCGCACGGGCCTGCCGGGCCGCCGCCGCCATCTCCTCCGCCTCGGCTACGGAGTTGGCGAGCGGCTTCTCGCACAGCACGTGCTTGCCCGCCTCCAGCGCCGCGACGGCGATCTCGGCGTGGCTCTCGCCGGGCGTGCAGATGTCGACGAGCTGGATGTCGCTGCGGGCTATCAGCTCCCGCCAGTCGGTCTCCGCCTCGGCCCATCCCAGCCGCCCGGCCGCGGCCCGTACGGCCTCCGTGTCGCGCCCGCACACCGCCGTCATCGCGGGCGCGAGCGGCAGGTCGAAGACCCGGCCCACGGTGCGCCACCCCTGGGAGTGGGCTGCTCCCATGAAGGCGTAGCCGACCATGCCCACGCCGAGCGTCGGCGGTGCCGAACCGCCGGGCGCGGGGCGTACGGACGCGGGGGCGGGCGCTGCGTCGTCGGACATGGGGCTCCTCCCTGTCGGGTGCGAGTGGGGGGTGGGGCACTGCCGCGGGTACGGCATCGGCGTGGTGCGCTGCGCGGCGCAGGACGGTGGCTCGCTCGGGCCGAGCCCGGGGGCGCGGGGGCGCGGGGGCGCGGTGCGCGGCCCCGGGGTTCACACCGGAATCGGCCCGGCGCGGACGCGCCGCCCCGCCGGGGCGGTGACGGACCGGCGCCGCACGACGGCCACGGGCCCTGCCATGGCCGCTACTTGAAGCCGGTCGGCAGATACTCGTCGACGTTGTCCTTGGTGACGACGGCCGAGTAGAGCGTCATGGAGGCCGGGATCTCGAACTCGGCGAGCCCGCCGATCCCCTTGCCCTGCCCGAGCGCACGGGCGAGGTCGATGGCGGAGGCGGCCATCGTCGGCGGGTAGAGGACGGTGGCCTTGATGACGCTGTTGTCGGCCTTGATGGCGTCCATGACCCGCCGCGACCCGGCGCCGCCGACCATCAGGAAGTCGTCCCGGCCGGCCTGCTTGATGGCCCGCTCGGCGCCCACGCCCTGGTCGTCGTCATGGTTCCACAGCGCGTCGAACTCCGGCTCGGCGCGCAGCAGTTGCGCCATCTTCGACTGGCCCGACTCCACGGTGAACTCGGCGGCCTGGCGGGCGACCTTCTTGATGTTGGGGTAGTTCTTCAGGGCGTCGTCGAAGCCCTCCGTACGCTCCCGGGTCAGCTCCAGGTTGTCGATGCCGGCGAGTTCGACGACCTTCGCCTTCTTCTTGCCCTTGAGCTTCTCGCCGATGTAGCGGCCGGCGTTGAGGCCCATGCCGTAGTTGTCGCCGCCGATCCAGCAGCGGTAGGCCTGCTGCGAGGCGAAGACACGGTCGAGGTTGACGACGGGAATGCCCGCGCGCATCGCCTTCAGACCGACCTGCGTGAGCGCCTTGCCGTCCGCCGGGAGGATCACGAGCACGTCGACCTTCTTGTTGATTAGCGTCTCGATCTGGCCGACCTGCTGTGCGTTGTCGTTGGAGCCCTCGGTGGCCTCCAGCGTGACGTCCTTGTACTTCTTCGCCCGCTCCTTGGCCTGTTCGTTGATGGCGTTGAGCCACCCGTGGTCGGCCTGCGGACCGGCGAAGCCGATCGTGACCTGCTTGCCGGGCTTGTCGTCGGCCACCTCGGCCTGCCCGGCGTCCGCTTCCTTGGCGTCGTTGCTCGTGTTGCTGGTGCAGCCCGCGGCGAAGAGGGCGGCACCCGCGGCCGCCGTCCCGAAGAGCACGTTCCGCCGGGACGTACGGGATGCGGGAGCCGTACGGGACGGACCGCCGGGCTCCGACGAGCGCGGAGGAGACGAAGTGGTGTCGTAGCGGGGCGAGTTCGGGTTCTCAGATTCGTGGCTCATGGCGTCTTCCGACCCTTCTGGACCAGGACTGCGGCGACGATGATCGCTCCCTTGGCGATCTGCTGGACGTCGGTCTGGAGGTTGTTGAGGGCGAACAGGTTGGTGATCGTGGTGAAGACGAGGACTCCGAGCACGGAGCCGGTGATGGTGCCGCGGCCGCCGCTGAGCAGGGTGCCGCCGATGATCGCGGCAGCGATCGCGTCGAGTTCGTAGAGGTTGCCGTTGGTGTTCTGACCGGACCCGGTGAGGACGATCAGCATGAACGCGGCGATGCCGCAGCACAGACCGGAGAGCAGATACAGCAGCAGCCGCTGGCGCCGTACGGCGATGCCGGCGAGCCGCGAGGCCTCGGCGTTGCCGCCGACCGCGACGGTGCGCCGTCCGAACGTGGTACGGCCGAGGACGAGCCAGCCCAGCACCGCGACCGCCGCGAAGACCAGCACCAGAGGCGGCACTCCGAGCACGTAGCTGTCGGAGACGCCCAGGTCGAGGACGGACTCCACCGTGACGACCTGCGTCTTGCCGTCGCTGATGAGCAGCGCCAGCCCGCGCGCGGAGGCGAGCATGGCGAGCGTCGCGATGAAGGGCACCATCGGCCCGTACGCGATGAGCACGCCGTTGACGAGGCCGCAGCCCAGCCCCACGGACAGCGCGCACAGCAGCATGCCGCCCAGCCCGAACTCCTGCGTGGCCACGGTCGTCGCCCATACGGAGGCGAGCGCGACGATCGCGCCGACGGACAGGTCGATGCCGCCGCCGATGATGACGAAGGTGACGCCTACGGTGACGACGCCGATGACGGAGGACTGGGTGAGGATCAGCTGGAGGTTGTCGGCCGTCAGGAACTGCTGCGGCTTCGTGAACGCGCCGACGACGACCAGCGCCACGAGCACTCCCGCCAGGGAGAGGTGACGCAGACCGGCACGGGGTACGCCGACGCCGCGCCGTGTCGGCGAAGCGGGCGGCTGCGCGGGCTCCTTGACGGCGTCGGCGCCGGCGTCGGCGCCGGTTGGGCTCAGCACGACGGGCTCCCTTCCATGACGAGGTCGAGCACCCGGTGCTCGTCGAGCTCCCGGGCGGGGGCGGTGTGCACGACGCGGCCCTCCCGCATCACCAGCACGCGGTCGGCCAGTCCGAGGACTTCGGGCACTTCGCTGGAGACGAGGAGGACGGCGACGCCGGAGTCCGCGAGTCGTCGGATGACGGTGTACAGCTCGGCGCGCGCCCCGACGTCGACGCCGCGTGTGGGCTCGTCCAGCAGCAGCACCCGGCACTCGCGCAGCAGCCACCGCGCGAGGACGACCTTCTGCTGGTTTCCGCCGGACAGGGTGCGGACGGACCGGTCGGGGTCGTCGGGGTGCAGCGCGAGGTCGCGGGTGCGGGCGCGGGTCTCGGTGCGCTCGCGGGCGCGGTCGAGCCAGCCGCCGGTGGAGAAGCGGGGCAGCGCGGAGACGGAGACGTTGCTGGTGACGGGCTCCAGCATCAACAGCGCCTGGGACTTGCGCTCTTCGGGCGCCAGGCCGATGCCCGCCCGTACGGCCGCGGTCACGTCGCCGGGGCGCAGCGGCCTGCCGTCGACGAGGACGCGGCCGGCGGTCGGGCGGCGGGCACCGGAGAGGGTCTCCAGGATCTCCGAGCGCCCGGAGCCGACGAGGCCGGCGAGCCCCGTGATCTCGCCGGGGCGCAGTTCGAGGTCGAGCGGCGCGAACTCACCCTCGCGCGTGAGGCCTTCGGCGCGCAGCACCGGCGGGGGCGCCCCGTCGCACGACGCGGCCGCGGCCTCCGCGGGGGACGAGGCCGGGCGCTCGGGGAAGGCGTACTGCACGTCGCGACCGGTCATCAGCGACACGAACTCCCGGGTCTCGGTGGTGCGTGCGGGCAGTCCGCGGGCGGCGACGCGGCCGTCCTTGAGTACGGAGACGCGGTCGCCGACGCGGCGTATCTCCTCCAGGCGGTGGGAGATGTAGACGACGGCGACGCCGTCCGCGGTCAGGCCGCCGACGATGCGGAAGAGGTTGTCGACCTCGTCCGGGTCGAGCGCGGCGCTGGGCTCGTCCATGACGATGAGGCGCACGTCGTGGGAGAGGGCGCGGGCCATGGAGACGATCTGCTGCCCGGCGGCCGGGAGCGCGCCGACGCTGACGTCGGGGTCGATCTCCGCGTGCCCGAGCCGGCGCAGGAGCGCGGCTGCCCTGGTGCGGGCGTCGCGTGCGCGGATGAAGCCGCGGGCGGAGACCTCGTTGCCGAGGAAGATGTTCTCGGTGACCGACAGGTGCTCCACCAGGTCGAGTTCCTGGTAGATGGTGGCGATGCCGAGGCGCATCGCGGCCATGGGCGTGGCCAGCCGTACGAGCTCGCCCTGCCAGCGGATGTCGCCCTCGTCGGGCTGGTGGGCGCCCGCCAGGACCTTGATCAGGGTGGACTTGCCCGCGCCGTTCTGGCCCAGCAGGCAGTGGACCTCGCCCGCCTGCACGTCGAGGTCGACGCCGTCCAGGGCGCGTACGCCGGGGAAGGTCTTGGTGATGCGGGACATCGTCAGCAGTGGGGCCGGTCGATCCTGTGGAGCCGGTGGGACCTCTGGAGCCATGGCTGGGCCTCCGTGCGTACCGCGTGCGGACAGGCGGGAATTGCGGGTGCCCTTGCGGGGCGGTGGTCGAGTGCCGTGTGTACGGGGGTGCCGTGTGTACGGGTTCGGTGTGCCGGGGCTGTGCGCGCGCTGTGCTACGGGGCCGTCAGGCCGTGGAGGCCGGGCGTCTCGCCCGGGCCTTGAGGTGCGGGAGTCGGATCAGGCCGGTGAGAAGAGGTGGTCGCTGATGAGGCGGGCGGCTCCGGTCACGCCGGCGGCGGGGCCCAACTCGCCCAGGACGATGGGGAGATTGCCGGTCGCCAGCGGAAGCGACTGGCGGTAGACCTGCGTCCGGATGCTCGCCAGCAGAGTGTGGCCGAGCCCGGTCACACCGCCGCCGATCACCACGAGTCCGGGGTTGAAGAAGCTGACGAGTCCCGCGATGACCTGGCCGACGCGGGCCCCGCCGTCGCGGATCAGATCGAGGGACGTGCCGTCCCCGGCCGCCGCCGCGGTGGCGACGTCCTCGGCGGTCAGCCGTCCGGCGGTCTCCAGCCGCGCGGAGAGCTCGGTCGAGAGCCCGTCGCGCGCGGCGGCCTCGGCGTCGCGCGCGAGCGCTGCCCCTCCGAAGTACGCCTCGAGGCAGCCGCGGTTGCCACACGGGCAGGGCCGGCCCTCCGACTCGACCTGAATGTGCCCGATGTCGCCCGCGCTGCCCGTGGTGCCGCGGTGCACCTCGCCACCGGCGACGACGCCGCAGCCGATGCCCGTACCGATCTTCACGCAGAAGAAGTCCCGTACGGAGCGGGCGACTCCGGCCTGCATCTCGCCCATCGCCATGAGGTTCACGTCGTTGTCGACCATGACCGGGCAGCCCAGCTCCTGGCTGAGGGCCTCCCGTACGGGAAAGCCGTCCCAGCCGGGCATGATCGGCGGCGCCACCGGCACGCCCTCGGGGAAGCGGACCGGGCCGGGCACGCCGATCCCCGCCCCGGCGAAGCCTTCGGCGACGCCGGAGTCACGCAGTTTCGCGACCATCGCGAGCACCTGGTCGAAGACGGCGACGGGACCCTCGCGGACGTCCATCGGCTGGTTGAGGTGCCCCAGGATCTCCAACTCCGGGTTGGTGACGGCCACATCGACCGACGTGGCACCGATGTCGACGCCGAGGAAGCGGAGTCCGGGGGCGAGCCGCACGTTGTGCGAGCGCCGTCCGCCGCGGGAGGCGGCGAGCCCGTCGGCGACGACGAGCCCCGTCTCCAGCAGGCGGTCAATCTCCACGGCGAGCTTGGAGCGGGAGAGGTCGACGTGGTCGCCCAGTTCGGCGCGTGAGTTCGGGCCGCCGTCACGCAGCAGGCGGAGCAGTCGCGCCTGGTGCGCGTTCGCGGGCCGAGCAGTCATGCGCCTCACCGCCACCCTCCCTCCCCTCGTCACCGTGTCGAGCCGGCTCTCGGGAAGCCACCCGGTCGGCAGGCAGGAAGGCAACTCCCCTGCCAGCGGCCGGACTTCTCGTCGACCTCTCCCGCGGAGCGTGGGTCGCTCCCCGGGGATTGACTGGGAACGTATCAGCGCTCTGCGCAACTGGGAAGAAGTTCTGCGGGAATCCCTTCGACTTTTTCCATGCACTGGACAAAGGAGAGCCTCCCCGCATCACCGCGGAGCCCGGCCCGCGAGCCCAAGTGGCCTTGCCGGACCTCGATTTGCCCTGGCCGGCCGCCCGGCGCCCCGTATCGGGGAACGGCGAGCAGACCCGGGGAGAAGCCCGGGAAGAGAAGCTGGAAGAGAAAGGAGGCCGACCGGGGTCAGCTGCGTTCGCGCTCGTGGTACGAGCGGCGCGTGTGCTCTGTGTGCTCCCGCATGATCCCGGCGGCGCGCTGCTCGTCGCGCTCCGCGATGGCCGCGATCAACTCGCGGTGCTCGATCCAGGACTGCGCGCCGCGCTGCCGTGCGACCGGCGTGTAGTACCAGCGCACTCTGCGGTCGACCTGGCGGGCGAGTTCGGCGAGGACGGCGTTGCCCGCCAGGGCCATCACGCGAGCGTGGAACGCGGCATTCGCCTCGACGACCTTCTCCACCTCTTCGCCGCCGACGGCGGCCTCGCCGCGGCTGCACAGATCCTCCAGCTCCGCGATGCCGTTCGCGTCGGCGTGCACGGCCGCGAGCCGCGCGGCCTCCGCCTCCAACAGGGTCCGCACGGTGAGCAGTTGGTCTGCCTCGTCCTCCGTCGGCTCGTGCACGAACGCCCCCTGGGCGGGGCGCAGATCGACCCAGCCGTCCGTGTTCAGCCGCTGGAGCGCCTCCCGTACGGGCTGCCGCGAGACGCCGAGGTGCTGGGCGAGTTCACTCTCGACCAGATGCTGGCCGGGCCTGAGCGAGCGCGTCGTGATGAGCTCCAGCAGCGCTTCGTAGACCCGCTCGCGGAGCGGCCCCGGCCGCTCCAGCTTGGGCATGGCGCCTTCAGGCAATCCGGCGGACAGCATCGGCGACTCCTGACTCTCGGCGGGACCCCGGACAGTGAAAAACTGGACCCTGAAACTGGACTGTGAAAAGCGAGGACATTCGATTCCTTGGCTATTGAATACAGTCTACGGAGTGCAGTGGCGATGTGGCGGGGTCGTGGGCCATCTTCCGGCCCTCTGTGACGCGTCACACCGTCCCCTCCGGCCCCCGCACTCCCGGACCGGGCCGCGGCCGGGCCCTGGATATTCAAGAGCGCCCGGCACCTCCGCCGTGCCAGTCTCCCGTCCCATGGACTACGACTGGATGCCCGACGAACTCGCCCACGCCGGCCCAGAGCACCTCGACCCCGGGTTCGTCAGCGGCTTCGACCTCAAGCAGGGACACCCCGACCCCGGCCCGGACCTGGAGCTCCTGCGATCACACGGGCTCTCGGCGGACTCGGTCGTCGTCGATCTCGGCGCGGGCACAGGGCAGTTCGCGGTTCCGGCGGCGCGGCACTTCGGACGCGTCGTGGCCGTGGAGATCTCCCCCGCGATGCGTGACGTGCTGCGCGAGCGCGCCGCCGCGGAGGGGCTCGCGACTCTGGAGTGCGTACGGGGCGGATTCCTCGGCTACGAGCACTCGGGAGCGCCCGCCGACGCGGTCTTCACCCGCCACGCGCTGCACCAGCTTCCCGACTTCTGGAAGGCGCTGGCGCTCCACCGCATCGCCGGGATCCTGCGGCCGGGCGGCATCCTGCGGCTGCACGACCTGATCTACGACTTCGCCCCGCAGGACGCGGAGAGCTTCCTGGAGCGCTGGCTCGCGAACGCTTCGCGGGACTCCGCCACGGCCTACACCCGCGAGGACCTCGCGGAGCACGTCCGCACCGAACACAGCACGTTCCGCTGGCTGTTCGAACCGATGCTCACGGCGGCCGGCTTCGAGATCACCGACTGCTCCTACAGCGCCTCCGTCTACGCGTCGTACACCTGCGTGAAGCGCTGAGAGAGCCGCGAAGCCGGGAAGAGCGCCGGAAGGGAACCCTGGGAGAGGACTGTGGTCCGGTGGAGCTGACCGTTCTCGGCGGCTGCGCAGCCTGGCCGGCTCCGGCGCAGGCGTGCAGCGGCTATCTCGTCGTCTGCGAGGGCTTCCGTCTCCTCGTCGATCCCGGCTACGCGACGCTGCCGCTCCTGCCGGCCGAGGTGCGCCCGGAAGACGTCGACGCGGTGCTGGTCACCCACGGACATCCGGACCACTGCGCCGACGTCTCACCGCTGCTGCGCGCCCGCGCCCTGGGCGGCGCCTCTCCCCCGCCGCTTCCGCTGTACGCACCGCCGGGCGCCCTCGGCCCGGTGCTCGCGCTGGACCGTCACGGCATGCTCGCCCACGCCTGGACCCTGCACGAGTTCGCTCCGGGAGCACGGCTGCGGATCGGTCCGTACGACGTCGAGACCCGGCTCCTCCCGCACTTCGTCCCGAACGCGGGCGTCAGGCTCACGGATCCGCGCGGCGCCGTCCTCGCCTACACCGGCGACACCGGCCCCAGCCCGGATGTGCCGAGGCTGGCCCGGGACGCGGACCTCTTCCTCTCGGAGGCGACTTACCCGGAGAGCGTGCCGGCCGCCGACGCGAAGTATCTGCTGAGCGCCCGTCTGGCGGGCCGGTACGCCGAGCAGGCCGGCGCCGCCCGGCTCCTGCTGACCCATCTGTGGCCCGGCACCCCGCACGGAGAGGCGATCGACGCGGCCCGCACCTCGTTCACCGGAGCGCTCTCCGTGGCCGTCCCCGGACGCGTCGCGCGCCTCGGCGCCGGGGACTCATGACACAAGGAAGCGGGGCGGCCCGCTGAACGCGCGGCCGCCCCACTGACAGACGATCGTCAGTTGACGTCCAAACCACCGTCGATGATCGAACCGTTGAAGCTGTTGGTGAAGGTGGTCTCGTTGAAGCTGTCCTCGATGGTGTTGAAGCTGTCCTCGACGTTCACGCTGCTCGCGTGCTCCGAGGGCGAGTACTCGTCGTCGCAGGCCTGGGCAGAAGCGGCGCCCGCGAAGGCCATGCCGACGACCGCGAGCCCTACGAAGGCGGGACGGATGACAGATCGCATGAGGAATCCTTTTCTCCTGGGGTGCTGACATCACCAATGTGCTTATTCGGATGCCTATATGAAGAACGACACGCTTGTCCCGTTCTTCAACCCCTCGTTAGGCGCAACCCGGCGCAGAGCATCGGTCCGGCCACATACAGTCGACGAAATCTCCTCCCGCCTCTGGTCATCCGCTCTTCAACTTCCTACGCTCCTTGGCCATGGCACCTGGGATTCTGGATCGCTCCCGCACCGTCGCACCTCCCGGCTGGAGCCGCTGGCTGATACCGCCCGCCGCCCTGTCGGTCCACCTCTCGATCGGCCAGGCGTACGCGTGGAGCGTCTTCAAACCCCCGCTGGAGTCGTCCCTCGGCCTGTCCGGGACGGCCAGTGCGCTGCCCTTCCAGCTCGGCATCGTGATGCTCGGCCTCTCGGCAGCCTTCGGCGGCACCCTCGTGGAACGCAACGGGCCGCGCTGGGCGATGACGGTGTCGCTGCTCTGCTTCTGCTCCGGCTTCCTCCTCGCCGCACTCGGCGCGGCCCTGGAGCAGTACTGGCTGGTGGTCTTCGGCTACGGCTTCATCGGCGGTGTCGGACTGGGCATCGGCTATATCTCGCCCGTCTCCACACTGATCAAGTGGTTCCCCGACCGGCCCGGCATGGCGACCGGCATCGCGATCATGGGATTCGGGGGCGGCGCGCTGATCGCCTCGCCGTGGTCGGCGCAGATGCTGGAGAGCTTCGGCTCCGACAACGGCGGCGTGGCCGCCGCGTTCCTCGTGCACGGCCTGGTCTACGCCGTGTTCATGTCCCTCGGCGTGCTGCTCGTCCGCGTACCGGCGGAGGGCTGGCAACCGCCGGGCGGACGGACGCCGCAGGAGCAGCAGTCGCAGAAGCCGCTGGTGACCACCGCGAACGTCTCGGCCCGAAGCGCCGTGCGCACACCGCAGTTCTGGTGCCTGTGGGTCGTGCTGTGCATGAACGTGACGGCCGGCATCGGCATCCTGGAGAAGGCGGCGCCGATGATCGGCGACTTCTTCGCCGACACCTCGACGCCCGTCTCCGCCTCCGCCGCGGCCGGCTTCGTGGCGCTGCTCTCGCTCGCCAACATGGCCGGGCGCTTCCTGTGGTCCTCGACCTCGGACGTCATCGGTCGCAAGAACATGTACCGCTGCTACCTCGGCGTGGGCGCGCTGATGTACCTCGGGATCGTGCTGCTCGGCGACTCGTCCAAGCCGCTGTTCATCGTGTGCGCGCTGGTGATCATCTCCTTCTACGGCGGCGGCTTCGCGACCGTACCGGCGTATCTGAAGGACCTGTTCGGGACGTACGAGGTGGGCGCCATCCACGGGCGGCTGCTGACCGCGTGGTCCACCGCCGGCGTGCTCGGGCCGCTCATCGTCAACTGGGTCGCCGACTCGCAGGAGGCGGCGGGGCGTTCGGGGCCCGGGCTCTACGCGCTCGCGCTGTCGATCATGATCGGACTGCTCGTCGTCGGGTTCGTCGCCAACGAGCTGATCCGGCCCGTCGATCCGAAGCACCATGTGCCCGAGGCCGCAGCGACCGCCGCCGCCGGGCAGGACGGCGACGACCAGGAGCACAAGGAGGCGACGGGGCGATGACGACCGGCGAGAACAGCAACCCCGGGACACCTTCCGCACCTTCGGGAAACCCGCCCACCACGGGCCTGTTCGCGCTGGCCTGGATCTGGGTCGGCGTACCGATGGCGTACGGGCTCTACGAGCTGATCCTCAAGGCGATCCAGCTCTTCACCGGCGGCTGACGGGTTCCCTCAGGGCGAACGTCAAGGGATAATTCGGACGGAGCGTACGCGGCGTAACTGCCGCACATCTCTTGTCCGTTCACAGGAGCAAGTGTATACAATATTCTGTCGACCATCCCAGGTCTGATCCCACGCTCGGTCCCTCAACCGAACGGAGAGCGGATATGAAAGTCGCAGTCGTCGGTGCCGGAGCAATCGGCGCCTATGTCGGAGCAGCGCTGCACCGCGCGGGCGCCGACGTACACCTCATTGCCCGTGGACCTCACCTTGCCGCCATGAAGGAGAACGGGGTACAGGTCCTCAGCCCGCGCGGTGACTTCACCGCGCGCGTGCACGCCACCGACGATCCGTCCGCCATCGGGCCCGTCGACTACGTCTTCCTCGGCCTGAAGGCCAACTCCTATGCGGAGTGCGGTCCGCTGGTCCATCCGCTGCTGGGCGAGGAGACGGCCGTGGTGGCCGCGCAGAACGGCATCCCCTGGTGGTACTTCCACGGCCTCGACGGGCCGTACCGGGGCCGGCGCGTCGAGAGCGTCGATCCCGGCGGCGCCGTGAGCGCGGTGCTGCCGCCCGAGCGCGCCATCGGCTGCGTCGTCTACGCCGCGACCCAGTTGCAGGGTCCCGGCGTCGTACAGCATCTGGAAGGCACCCGGTTCTCCATCGGCGAGCCGGACACGACGGACTCCACGCGCTGCGAGGAGTTCAGCGAAGCCATGAAGGCCGGAGGCCTGAAGTGCCCCGTCGAGGCGGACATCCGCAACGACGTGTGGATCAAGCTGATCGGCAACATCGCCTTCAATCCGCTCAGCGCGCTCTCGCGCGCGACTATGGCGCAAATCTGCCGCCACCAGGACACTCGGGCACTGGTGGCGACGATGATGCGCGAGACACTCGCGGTGGCCGAGGCCGTCGGCTGCCGCCCTGACATCTCCGTCGAGAAGCGACTGGCCGGAGCCGAACGCGTCGGCGAACACAAGACCTCCACTCTCCAGGACCTGGAGAGCGGCAAGCCCATGGAGCTGGACGTGCTCCTGGCG
Organism: Streptomyces winkii; assembly: GCF_032248595.1. Taxonomy (NCBI): domain Bacteria; kingdom Bacillati; phylum Actinomycetota; class Actinomycetes; order Kitasatosporales; family Streptomycetaceae; genus Streptomyces; species Streptomyces winkii. The sequence goes on from NZ_JASTTH010000004.1 coordinate 666,041, forward strand.
GCCGTGGTCGAACTCGCCGCGCTGACGGGCACGCCCGTGCCGAAGCTCTGCGCCATCCACGCAGTCACCGACCTGCTGGCACAGACCGTAAGGAGCGCAGCATGAGGCAACGCGACCGCGGGAAACCGCCGTCGACCGACTACCCGCGACTGACACACCCCCTGGTGCGGGACGAGAAGGGCGGCCCGCTGCGCAGGGCGACGTGGGAAGAGGCACTGGAGAAGGCCACCGAGGGGTTCCGCAGGATCAAGGCGGAGCACGGGCCGGACGCCTTCGGCATGTTCTCCTGCGCGCGTGCGACGAACGAAATGAACTACGTGGCGCAGAAGTTCACGCGCGTCATCATGGGCACGCACAACGTCGACTCGTGCAACCGCACGTGTCACGCGCCCAGCGTGGCCGGGCTCTCCGCCGCGTTCGGCTCCGGCGGCGGCACGTCCTCCTACGAGGAGGTCGAGGCCACCGACCTGATCGTGATGTGGGGCTCCAACGCCCGCTTCGCGCACCCGATCTTCTTCCAGCACGTGCTGCGCGGCATCCGCAACGGCGCGCGGATGTACGCCGTCGACCCGCGCCGCACGTCCACCGCCGAGTGGGCGGAGAGCTGGCTCGGGCTGAACGTCGGCACGGACATTCCGCTGGCGCACGCGATCGGCCGCGAGATCATCCACGCGGGCCTGGCCAACCACACGTTCATCGAGCGCGCCACCACCGGATTCGAGGAGTACAAGGCCGAGGTCGAGCCGTGGACTCTGAGCGCGGCCGAGAAGGTCACCGGCGTGCCGGCCGAAGCGATACGCGACCTCGCGCACGCCTACGCCACCGCCGAACGCGCCCAGCTGTGCTGGACGTTGGGCATCACCGAGCACCACAACGGCACCGACAACGTACGGGCGCTGATCAACCTCTCGCTGCTCACCGGCCACGTCGGCCGCTACGGCGCCGGACTTCAGCCGCTGCGCGGCCAGAACAACGTGCAGGGCGGCGGCGACATGGGCGCGATCCCGGACCGGCTGCCCGGCTTCCAGAACGTCCTCGACCCCGAGACCCGGGAGAAGTTCGAGGCCGCGTGGGGCACCACGCTGGAGCCGCGCCACGGGCGCAACCTCACGGCGATGTTCGAGGCGATGGAGAGCGGCGAGCTGCGGACCGTCTACTGCATCGGTGAGAACCCGGCGCAGTCGGAGGCCGACACGGGCCAGGCCATCGAGCGGATGCAGAAGCTCGAACACCTCGTGGTGCAGGACATCTTCCTCACCAAGACGGCCGAGCTGGCCGACGTGGTCCTGCCCGCCACCGCCGCGTGGTGCGAGACGGACGGCACCACCACCAACAGCGAACGGCGCGTGCAGCGCGTACGCAAGGCCGTGGACCCGCCCGGCGAGGCCCGCGAGGACATCGACATCATCTGCGACATCGCGGCGCGGCTCGGACACGAGTGGAAGTTCGCGGACTCCGAGGCCGTCTGGGACGAGCTGCGTTCCGTCTCGCCCAACCACTACGGCATGACGTACGACCGCCTCGCGGAGCACCAGGGCATCCAGTGGCCCTGCCCCAGCACCGAGCGGATCGAACCGCCGTACATGCACGGGCGGTTGTGGGAGAGCGACCCGGACAAGCGCGGCATGCCGGCGCCGTTCGGCATCGTCAAGCACGACCCGCCGGTCGACCTCACCGACGACGAGTACCCGCTGCGGCTGACGACGGGCAGGCGCCTGGACTCGTACAACACCGGTGTGCAGAGCGGGAGTTTCGCCTCGCCGATGCGCCGCGGCGAGTACGTGGAGCTGTGCCCGGAGGACGCGGAGCTCTACGGCGTCAGCGTGGACGAGGAGGTGCGGGTCACCTCGCGGCGCGGCTCCGTGGTCGCACCCGTGTGGATCGACCCCGGGCTCCGGCCGGGCCTGGCGTTCATGACCATGCACTTCCCGGACGAGGTGGACACCAACCAGCTGACCATCGAGTCCAACTGCCCCATCGCCGGTACCGCCGAGTTCAAGGCATCCGCGATACGGATCGAGAAGCTGCCTGTCGCGGCAGCCGTGAGGAGCTGAGACCTGCGATGGATCTGCGCTTCGGTGACAGCAAGCCGACGGACGAGGAGAAGGCGGCCGTCGACGATCTGCTCGGGCCGCCTCCCAGCGCCTGGGAGGGAGCGGACGACCGCAGCACGGGTGACCTGCGATGGGCCCTGGGCGGCCGGGACGCACGGGAGCGGCGCGATCTGCTGTTGCCGGGGCTCCACGCGGTCAACGACCGGGTGGGCTGGATCAGCGAGGGCGCGCTCACCTATCTGTGCCGCAGGCTGACGGTTCCGCCGGCCGAGGCATACGGGGTGGCGACGTTCTACTCGATGTTCTCGATGCGTCCGCGCCCGGCGACCGTGGTGCACGTCTGTACGGACATCGCCTGCGCGGCGGCGCCGGGCGCGGACGAGTTCCAGGCCGAGGTGGAGCAGCGCCTCGGCCCGGCGGGCCAGGCGCGCGACGGCGCGGTCTGGCAGCCGAGCCCCTGTCTGGGTCTGTGCGAGCGCGCCCCGGCGGCGCTGGCGATACGGGCCGGGCAGGGATGTCCGTCGGCCGCGGGGCCGGGGGCCGGTGCCGCGGCTGCCGCCGCGGCCGGTGTCTCGCCCAACGGGGCTTCGCCCGAGGGGAGTTCGCCGGGCGGGCACGGTGCCGCGTCCGCCTCCTCTTCCGTTCCCGGAGCTGCGGAGTACGCCACCGCCGTCGTCGCGCCCGCCACCGCCGAGACGGTGGAAGCGGCGGCGCGCGCCCCCGAGGGCGCTCCCGAGGAACCCTCCGCCGCCCTCGCCGTACCGCAGGCGGGCGACCCGGAGTTGAAGCTGCTCTCGCGGATCGGGGTCGCCGATCCCGAGTCGCTCGACGAGTACCGCGCCAACGGCGGATACCGGGCACTGCGCCGGGCGTTCGCGCTCGGCCCGGCCGGGGTGCTGCGGGAGGTCACGGACTCCGGGCTGCTGGGGCGCGGCGGCGCCGCGTTCCCCACCGGACGCAAGTGGCAGGCCACGGCGGCACAGCCGGACCAGCCGCACTACGTCGTCTGCAACGCCGACGAGAGCGAGCCCGGCACCTTCAAGGACCGGGTGCTGATGGAAGGCGACCCGTTCGCCCTCATCGAGGCGATGACGATCGCCGGATACGCGACGGGCGCGCACCACGGCTATCTCTATCTGCGCGGCGAATACCCGCGCGCGCTGCGGCTGTTGACGAACGCCATCGTGCAGGCCCGTGCCCGCGGGCTGCTCGGGGAGGACGTGCTCGGGCAGGGCTACGCCTTCGACATCGAGATCCGGCGCGGCGCCGGCGCGTACATCTGCGGCGAGGAGACCGCGCTGTTCAACTCGCTGGAGGGCAACCGGGGCGAGCCGCGCTCCAAGCCGCCCTTCCCGGTGGAGAAGGGCCTGTTCGGCAAGCCGACCGCCGCCAACAACGTCGAGACGCTGGTGAACGTGCTGACGGTCCTGGAGATGGGAGCCGAGGCCTACGCCGCGATCGGCACCGGGAAGTCCACGGGGCCGAAGCTGTTCTGCGTCTCCGGCAGCGTCGCGCGCCCCGGGATCTACGAACTGCCCTTCGGCGCCACGCTCGGTGACCTGCTCGGCCTCGCCGGCGCGGGCGAGGATCTGCGGGCGGTGCTGCTGGGCGGCGCCGCGGGCGGGTTCGTACGCGGCGACGAGCTGGACATCCCGCTGACGTTCGAGGGCACCAGGGAGGCGGGGACGACGCTCGGCTCCGGCGTGGTGCTCGCGCTGGACTCCTCGGTGCCGCTGCCGCGGATTCTGCTGCGCATCGCCGAGTTCTTCCGTGACGAGTCCTGCGGGCAGTGCGTGCCGTGCCGCATCGGCACCGTGCGCCAGGAGGAGGCGCTGCACCGGCTCGCCGAGCGGGTGGGCGTGCCGTCCGCGAACGGCAAGAACGGGGCGGACGGGACCGCCGACGACATCGCGCTGCTCCGCGAGGTGGGAGAGGCGATGCGCGACGCCTCGATCTGCGGTCTGGGACAGACCGCGTGGAACGCCGTGGAGTCCGCCATCGACCGACTGGGAGCCTACGCATGACCGCCGTACCGCTGAATCCCCCGCGACGCCTCGTCGAGTTCGAGCTCGACGGCGAACCGACCCGCGTCCCCGAGGGGTCGACGATCCTGGACGCGTGCCGCTCGGCGGGCAAGGACATCCCGACCCTGTGCCAGGGCGAGACGCTCACGCCGAAGAACGCGTGCCGTGCGTGCGTCGTCGAGGTCGAGGGCTCCCGCACGCTCGCTCCGGCCTGCTCCCGCAAGGCGGAGGCGGGGATGACGGTGCGCACGGACACCGAGCGGGCCCGGCACAGCCGCAAGATCGTCCTCGAACTCCTGGCCTCGGCAACGGACTTGTCGACGACGCCGCGCGCCGCGGAGTGGATCAAGGAGTACGGCGCGGAGCCCGGCCGCTTCGGTGCGGACGCCGCCACCATGAACGAGGTCCCGAAGATCGACAACGACCTGTACGTACGGGACTACGACAAGTGCATCCTGTGCTACAAGTGCGTCGACGCCTGCGGTGAGCAGTGGCAGAACACCTTCGCGATCTCGATGGCGGGCCGGGGCTTCGACGCCCGGATCTCCACCGAGCACGACGCGCCGCTGACGGACTCCGCGTGCGTGTACTGCGGCAACTGCATCGACGTGTGCCCGACCGGCGCCCTCTCCTTCAAGTCGGAGTTCGACATGCGGGAGGCGGGCACGTGGGACGAGGAGCGGCAGACGCAGACGACCACGGTGTGCGCGTACTGCGGTGTGGGCTGCAACCTCACGCTTCACGTGCAGGACAATGAGATCGTCAAGGTCAGCTCGCCGCTCGACAATCCGGTGACGCACGGCAACCTCTGCATCAAGGGCCGCTTCGGCTATCAGCACGTCGGCGGCGGGAAAACAGCCGACACATGACAGACACCAGATGACAGATGACAGATGACGGCGATTGTCAGCCGGTCCCGGCCCTCCTCCCCCGCCGGACCGGCTGAGCCGCCGCCCCCATCACGCACCCACAGGACGGACCGAATGGGACGGGTCACTGAGCGACGGCGTGTGCTGCGCATCCGGGACGGTGCGGTCAGCACCCGCCCGGACACCCTGGTCGCCGAGGAGCCGCTGGAGATCCGGCTGAACGGCAAGCCGCTCGCCATCACCATGCGCACCCCCGGTGACGACTTCGCGCTGGCCGCGGGCTTCCTCGTCAGCGAGGGCGTGCTCGGCGCCGCGGAGGAGCTGGCGAACATCGTCTACTGCGCCGGCGCCACCGACGAGGGCCGCAACACCTACAACGTCGTCGACGTGCGCCTCGCGCCCGGCGTCCCCGTCCCGGACATCGCCCTGGAGCGGAACGTCTACACCACGTCCTCGTGCGGACTGTGCGGCAAGGCGAGCCTCGACGCGGTCCGTACGACCGCCCGCTGGAGCATCGAGAACCCCGGCGACCCCGTGGACCCCGCCGGGCCCCGGGTCCGCCTCGAACCCTCGGTGCTCTCCTCCCTGCCCGACACGCTGCGCGCGTCCCAGCGAGTCTTCGAACGCACCGGCGGTCTGCACGCCGCCGCCCTCTTCACCGCCGAGGGCGAGCTGCTGGACGTACGGGAGGACGTGGGCCGCCACAACGCCGTCGACAAGCTCGTGGGGCGGGCACTCCAGCAGGGCGCGCTCCCGCTGCGGGACGCGGTCCTGATGGTCTCGGGCCGCGCGTCCTTCGAACTGGCGCAGAAGGCGGTGATGGCGGGCATCCCGGTGCTCGCGGCCGTCTCCGCGCCGTCCTCGCTCGCGGTGGACCTGGCCGCGGAGACCGGGCTGACCCTGGTCGGCTTCCTCCGCGGCTCCTCCATGAACGTGTACGCAGGTGAGCACCGCCTCGCCCTGCGCACAACGGCCGGCCGGGCCTGACGGTCCGCCTGCTGCACGGGATAGGGGCTCGGCCGGCGGGAGGCGCCCCCTGCGCCGGCCGGGCCCTTCCCCGTGCGTGAGGCCGTACGGGCCGGATGCCCCCAACACACGTACCTTTCGCGGCAATCGGGCATGTACTCCGTGACATCCGAACAACGGCTGATGCGGTGCGTTCGCTCGGGCCGCGGAAAGGGGCGCGCATGACGTGGACTTGCTCGGCTTTCCGTGACGGAGCCGCTGTCCGGGCGGGGTTGCTGCTCACCCTGTGCGCGTCGCTGCTCGCGGTTCCCGCGCGGGCGGGCGCACAGCCCCAGCAGGCCGGAGCGGCGCAGGACACCGGCTTCACGGAGCAGGTGCTCTTCAAGGCCGCGCAGGAGCAGGGCTACAGCTGCTTCCGCATCCCCGCCGTCGTACGGACGGCCAAGGGCACGCTGCTCGCCTTCGCGGAGGGCCGGGTGCGCGACTGCGGCGACGCCGGGGACATCGACATCGTCGTCAAGCGGTCGGCCGACGGCGGCCGCACCTGGGGCCCACTGCGCGTGGTCAGCCAGGGGGACGGCGACACCCACGGCAACCCCGCTCCCCTCGTGGACCGCCGCACCGGGAGGGTCCTGCTCGCGGAGACCTTCAACACGGGCCGCGCGGACGGCAAGAGCTGCGAGTCGCCCTGTGACCGCACCCCGCACCTGCAATACAGCGACGACGACGGCGAGAGCTGGTCGCCGCCCCGGGATCTGAGCGCGCAGTTACGCCCGGGCGACTGGAACTCCTGGTACGCGACGGGCCCGGGCCACGGCCTCCAGCTGCGCAACGGCCCGCACGCCGGGCGGCTCGTCCTCGGTGTCAACGCCGAGACGTGGCAGGACGGCAGGAACACCCGCAACCACGCCGCGCTCGTCTTCAGCGACGACGGCGGCCGCAACTGGCGCCGCGGCGCCACCGACAGCCATCCGCACGCGGCCGACGGGACGTTCCGGCAGAAGCCGCAGGAGCTGACGCTGCACGAGCGCGGCGACGGCGCGATCCTCGCGAGCGCCCGCGAGACCGAGGGCACCGACCTCGGGCACCGGGCCGCCGCGGTCAGCGGCGACGGCGGTGAGTCCTTCGAGGCGCCCTTCGGCACGCTGCCCGGCCTCTACACGCCTCAAGTGCAGGGCTCCGTACTGCCATTGGGCGGCGGCCGGCTGCTGCTGTCCGCACCCGCCGACCCGGAACGGCGCCGCACCATGACCATTCGCTCCTCCTACGACGAGGGCGCGACATGGGAGGGCGTGGACCGCGGCCGTACCGTGACGACCGACTGGTCGGGCTACTCCGACCTGGTGCGGGCCGGCCACGACGAGGTCGGCCTGCTGTACGAGGGCGGGGCCGCCGACGCACGCGACGAGATCCGGTTCGCGCGCTTCACCGAGGACTGGCTCGGCGACCGCCGCGGCCCGGACCCGGTCACCGACGACGACGCCCCGGGCGCCGCGGACGCCGCCGTGCTCGGCGGGGCCGAGCAGGTGCGCGGGCGGTACGGGCGCGCGCTCGCCTTCGACGGCCACGACGACGCCGTGCGCCTGCCGTTCCGTAGCGAACTCCCGCTCGGCGAGCGGGACTTCACGGCCCGCCTGTGGTTCCGCTACTCGGCCGGCGCGGGCGAGCAGCCCCTGCTGTGGATGGGCGGCGTCGGGGCCCAGCCGCACGTGCGGCTCGTGGCCGACCCGGCGGGCGGGCGCGTCACGGCGGCGGTGACCGCGCGGCGGGTCCCGGCGCCCTCCGCCACCGCCGAGGTGGCCACGGCGGGCGCGTACAACGACGGGCAGTGGCACCGTGCCGAACTGCGCCGCGGGGACGGGCGGTTGAGCCTGACCGTCGACAAGGAGAGCGTGTCCGCCTCCGATGTGCCGGGCTCGGTGAGCGTCGGCTCCCCGTTCGGTGTGCACCTGGGGCAGAGGCTCGACAGCCGGGCGCAGTTCACGGGAGCGCTGGACGAGGTCCGTGTCACCACCGGTGCCCACCGGGTGCTGGATCTCCCGCTGGACGAGGTCCGTACGCCGCAGGGCCGCTGAGCGGTTCCGCCCGCACCCCGCGGCGAGCCCGCTACGGGGTGCGGGCGAGCTCGGAGCTCCCTGCCCCGGCGCGGCCGGCCTCGCCGGTGGCGCGTACCTGCGATGTGCTCCCCGCCCAGCGCCGGGAGAGGAACGCGCAGACGATGAGCTGCATCTGGTGGAAGAGCATCAGCGGCAGCGCGGCGAGGCTCGCGTGCGCCCCGAACAGGACGCTCGCCATGGGCAGTCCGGCGGCGAGGGACTTGTTGGAGCCGGCGAAGACGGACACGACGCGGTCGGGCCGCGAGAAGCCGAGCCGGCCCGACCCGTACCACGTGAGCGTCAGCATCAGCGCGAGCAGCGCCGCCTCGACGCCGAGCAGCGCGAGCAGGCGCAGCGGTGTGATCTGCCCCCAGATCCCCTGGACCATGCCCTGGCTGAAGGCCGTGTAGACGACGAGCAGCACCGAACCGCGGTCGACGAAGGAGAGGATGCGGTGGTGCCGCGTGAGGAATCCCCCGATCCAGCGGCGCAGCAACTGCCCGGCCACGAAGGGCGCGAGCAGCTGGCCGACGATCCCGACGAGCCCGTCGGCGCCGATCCCCGTGTCACCGCCGATGAGCCAGGCCGCGAGCAGCGGAGTGGCCACCATCCCGAGGAGGCTGGAGTAGGTGCCGGCGCAGATGGCGCCCGGCACGTTGCCGCGTGCCACTGAGGTGAAGGCGATCGACGACTGGATCGTAGAGGGGACGAGGCACAGGAAGAGCAGCCCCGCCTGGAGCCCCGGCGTCAGCGCGTACGGGACGAGCGCTTGTGTGGCCAGCCCGAGCAGTGGGAAGGCAGCGAACGTGCAGAGGACGACGAACAGTTGGAGCCGCCAGTGGCGCATCCCGTCGAGGGCCTCGCGGGTGGAGAGGCGGGCGCCGTAGAGAAAGAAGATCAGTCCGACCGCTGCCTTGGTGCTCCACCCGAGTCCGGTGGCCACGCCGCCGCTCGCCGGGAGGAACACGGCGAGGAGGACGGTCGCGAGAAGCAGTGCGATGTACGGGTCGGCCAGTTGTGCCAGTCGGCGCATGTCTCCCTCGGTGCGGTGCGGGCGTCCCGCGGGGCCCCTGGTGAGGGGGCCGCCGTGCGGGACATCGGTACGAATGTCCTACGCCCCATTCTCTCCGACGCCACATGGCTGCTTTACTCGGGGAGGTTCGGTGCAGAAAGCTCGTACGATCTGCAACAACCTGACGACGGCATTCCGATGCGCCCCGAAATGACCGGTTAACGGGCTTCGGGGACTCTCCCCACCAGCTCTTTCATCGGATACGGTCTCCGCGCGCTGTGCTTTACACAGCTGTGCACTGCACGTCGAGGAGCATTCCCATTGCGCGAGTTCACCGTCCCGGCCCTGGCGCCCACGCCCCAGGTTGGCGGGCTGGCTGACACCGTTTTCGATCATGCCATGGAGGACCCGGACCGGGTCGCCCTGTCCCGCAAGGACGCGGCAGGCGAGTGGCAGGATGTGACGGCCGCGGAGTTCCGCGACCAGGTGATGGCCATGGCCAAGGGCCTGCTGGCCGAAGGCATCCGCTTCGGCGACCGGGTCGCCATCATGTCCCGTACGCGCTACGAGTGGACGCTGCTCGACTTCGCCCTGTGGTCCATCGGCGTGCACGTCGTGCCCATCTACCCGACCTCCTCGGCCGAGCAGGTCTGCTGGATGATGCACGACGCCGAGGTCTCGGCCGCCATCGTCGAGCACGAGGACCACGCGATGACGGTCGGCTCCGTCATCGACCGGCTGCCGCAGCTCAAGCGGCTGTGGCAGCTCGACGCCCAGGCGGAGAAGGAACTCCTCGCCGCGGGCGCCCACTTGGACGACGACGTCGTCCACCGGCACCGGCTCGCGGTCACCCCGGACTCCACGGCGACGATCATCTACACCTCGGGTACGACGGGCCGCCCCAAGGGCTGTGTCCTCACCCACGCCAACTTCCTGGCCGACGCGGACGCCATCCAGGGCAAGTACCAGCCCGTCTTCAGCTCCAAGCCGAGCGAGCCGCCGTCCCTGCTGCTCTTCCTGCCCCTCGCGCACGTCTTCGGGCGGATGGTGCAACTGGTGTGCATACGGGCCAAGGTGAGGCTCGGGCACCAGCCCGTCATGGCGGCCGAGGCGCTGCTGCCCGACCTGGTGACGTTCAAGCCGACGTTCATGCTGGCCGTGCCGTATCTCTTCGAGAAGATCTTCCAGGCCTCGCGCCGCAAGGCCGAACTGGAGGGCAAACTCGGCCCGTTCGAGAAGGCCGTCGACGTGGCGGTGCGCTACGCGGAGGCGATGGAGCACAAGGCCTTCCGCACGGGCCCGGGGCCCAGCGCGTCCCTGCGCCTGAAGCACCAGGTCTTCGACACGCTGGTCTACAGCAAGCTGCGCGAGGCGATGGGCGGCCTCTGCCGTGGTGCCATCTCCGGCGGTTCCGCGATGGAGCGGCGGCTCGGGCTCTTCTTCGACGGCGTGGGCATGCGCATCTACGAGGGCTACGGCCTGACCGAGACCAGCGCCGGCGCCACCCTCAACCCGCCCGAGCGCACGCGCTTCGGCACCGTCGGCCACCCGCTGCCCGGAACGACCGTGCACATCGGGGACGACGGCGAGATCTGGCTCCGCGGCCCGCAGATCTTCCAGGGCTACCTCAACAACCCCAAGGGCACCGACGAGGCCCTGCACGACGGCTGGCTGGCGACCGGGGACCTCGGCGCGCTGGACGAGGACGGCTACCTCACCATCACCGGCCGCAAGAAGGAGATCCTGGTCACCTCGGGCGGCAAGAGCGTCTCCCCGGGCGTGCTGGAGGAGCGCGTGCGCGCGCACCCGCTGGTCGCGCAGTGCATCGTGGTCGGCAACGACCGCCCGTACGTCTCCGCGCTGGTCACCCTCGATCCGGACGCCGTCTCGCACTGGCTCCAGATGCGGGAGAAGCCCGAGCTCAAGCCGACCGAGCTGGTGCGCGACCCGGACCTGGAGACGGAGGTCAGGCGTGCCGTCGTGGCCGCCAACACCCAGGTCTCGCAAGCGGAGTCGATACGCACCTTCCGGATACTCGCCGCGCAGTTCACCGAGGAGGCGGGGTATGTGACCCCGTCGCTGAAGCTGAAGCGCAAGGCGATCGAGACCGCGTACGCCGTCGAGATCGAGGCGCTCTACCACCAGTGATCCGGCCGCCGGTCCGGTCGCGGCTCCTCACGTCGCGCCCCCGTCTCACCTCGCGGCCTCGTCGCCGGCAGCCGGAGTGCCGCCGCCCGGACGGTCGTTGAGCGGGCGGAAGCGCAGCACCGCGGTGGCACTTCCTGACGGGGAACATGGTGATCCCCTGGTCCGTGACACCGCCGCGCATCAGGCCGCCCTGCGCGAGCCCGCACCCCGTAACCCGCACCCCCGTAGCCCGTAACCCGCACGCCCGTGACCCGTAGGCCCGGGCGGCGAAATCGCGAGCGCGCGTACCTCCATCCGGCCCCCTCACGAGTGGTGCGCCCCGGACCGCGGCCGGACGCTGAGGCATGAGCCGAGCACGCCCGTGCACCAGCGACACGAGGAGAGCGCCAATGCCCCGTAAGCTCCCGGTCCTCGCCGCCGCGGTCCTCGCCGCCGGCGCCCTCGGCCTCGGCGCGCTGCCCGCGAGCGCGGGTGAGCCCTCGCCGCCCGGCACCGGGGCCGGCGGCACGACCGGCGCCGACGACGACGCGACGCCCGCCCCCGAGATCGCACCGGGGATGCTCAGGAGCGTCAGCAGAGACCTCGGCATCACCGCGGAAGACGCACGCAAGCGGATCGTCAACGAGCAGCGGGCTGTCGCCGTGGAGAAGAAGCTCCGCAAGAGGCTCGGGACGCGCTTCGGCGGCGCCTGGGTCACGGGGTCGACGTCGAAGCTCGTCGTCGCGAGCACCGACCGCGCCGACAGCACGGCGATCAAGGCCGCGGGCGCCCAGCCGAAGGTCGTCGAGCACAGCCTCGCCGCCCTGGAGGCCGCGAAGGAAGCGCTCGACAAGTCGGCCGTGAAGCGCGCACCGCGCGGAACTTCGGTCTGGGCGGTGGACGTACGGAGCAACAGCGTGATCGTGCGGGCGGGAGAGCCGTCCGCCGCGAAGGACTTCCTCAACCGCAGCGGGGCGTCCGCCTCACTGGTCCGGGTGACGCAGTCCGCGGAGAAGCCCCGCACGTACGCCGAGGATCTGCGCGGCGGCGACGCGTACTACACCGGGGGCTCCACGCGCTGCTCCGTCGGCTTCGCCGTGACCAAGGGCGGCAAGGACGGATTCGTCACCGCCGGGCACTGCGGCAAGGCCGGCGCCAAGACGACGGGGCACAACCGGGCCGCGCAGGGCACCGTCCGGGGCAGCTCCTTCCCGGGCAACGACTACGCGTGGGTGGAGGCCGGCAGCGGCTGGAGGGCGACACCGTATGTGAAGGGCCCCGGCGCCGCGAACCTGTCGGTCGCCGGGTCGAAGCAGGTGCCCTCCGGCTCCTCGGTCTGCCGCTCCGGGTCGACCAGCGGCTGGCGCTGCGGCACGATCGAGCAGCACAACGCCACCGTCACCTACCGGCAGGGCACGGTGCGGGGCCTGACCCGTACGTCCGTGTGCGCCGAACCCGGCGACTCCGGCGGGCCGTTCGTCTCCGGCGACCAGGCGCAGGGAACCACCTCGGGAGGCTCGGGCGACTGCTCGACGGGCGGCACGACCTACTACCAGCCGGTCGCGGAGCCCCTCTCGGCGTACGGGCTGACCCTGAGCACCAGCTGAGGGTCGGCGCACGCCCCCGGGCATGCCGGGGTCCGCCCTACTGTGCGCCGTGGCCCGCCGCGATCTCCTCGACGCGGCGGGCCAGCTCGATGTCCTTCCCGGTGACCTGCCCTCCGACGCTGTGGGTGTTCACCGTGATCGAGAGCTTGTTGTAGCCCAGCGACATGTCCGAGTGGTGGTTCAGCTCCTCCTGGATCGCGGCCACGTGGACCACCATCGCCGCGGCCGGCAGGTGCTTGGCGAAGGTGTACGTACGGGCGATGCTGTCGCCGTCGGTGCTCCAGCCGGGCAGCCCGGCCAGTGCCTCGTCGGTCTGCTGCCTGGTCAGCGCTTCGGGAGCCATGGAGTGTCTCTCGCTTTCTGTCGCGGCGTGCATGAGGGGGTGGTTGACGTGGTCGACGGCGTGCTCGATGACGTCTCACCAGCGTAGGACGCGGCTCGCCCCGCCCGGCTCCGACGGGCGGGCCTACGCTTGGCGCATGACCACCGCCGGAGCCGCCGCCGACAGCGGCGTGGGCCCCATGCTGCGCAGCTGGCGCGAGCGCGCGGGCCTGAGCCAGCTCGATCTCGCTCTGCGCGCCGACTCCTCGTCCCGCCACATCAGCTTCATCGAGACGGGCCGCTCCCGGCCCAGCCGGGCCATGGTGCTGAAGCTGGCGGAGCGGCTGGAGGTGCCCGTACGGGAGCGCAACGCGCTGCTGGTGTCCGCCGGTTACGCCCCGCACTACCCGGAGACGCCGCTCGACTCCCCCGCCCTTGGCTCCGTACGCGCGGGCCTGGAGCGCATGGTCACGGCCTACGAGCCCTATCCCGCGCTCGCCGTGGACGGCACGTACCGGGTGCTCGCCGCCAACCGCGGCATCTCCCTGCTGCTCGACGGCGTCGCCGCGTGGCTGCTGGAACCGCCGCTGAACGCCATGCGCATCACCCTCCACCCCGAGGGGCTCGCTCCGCGGATCCTCAACTTCCGCGAGTGGCGCGGCCATCTGCTGCATCAGATGGAGCGGCAGCTGGCGCTGCTGCGCTCGCAGCCGCTGCGCGGACTGTACGAGGAGGTGTCGGCCTTCCCCCTGCCGCCCGGCGGCGACGAAGTGGCCGGGGACGAGAGCCCGTTCGCGCTCCCGCTGGTCGTCGAGTACGAGGGGCACAGGCTCTCGTTCCTCTCGGCCATCACCACCTTCAACACACCGGTGGACGTGACGGTCTCCGAACTGGCGGTGGAGACGTTCCTGCCTGCCGACCCGGAGACCGCCGAACAGCTCCGGCTCCACGCGCCGTAGAACGCCGCACGCTCCGCAGACGCCGTGGGGCCTTCCGCTCGGGAACGGATGTTTCCGGCACACACGTTGACACCCCGGCGGCGTTCCGGTTGAGTGCACGCATCGCACCTCGGGTAAAGCGGTTCAAACAGTTGATGACCCTCATTCGAGGGCAGACTCGGACAAGCCGACCGAGCCCTCGCGGATTCTTCAACGGACCGCCGACCGAACGGACTTCGCGGCATGGCAGCAGCACGTGAGAGACGCCCCACGATCTCGGACGTGGCCAGGCTCGCCGGGGTCTCCCCCAGCGCCGTCTCCTTCGCGCTCAACGGCCGCCCGGGTCTCGCGGAGGCGACCAAGTCGCGGATCCTGGCCGCGGCGGCCGAGCTCGGCTGGCGTCCCAGCCGTCCCGCACAGGCGCTCTCACACGGCCGCGCCGGAGCCCTCGGGCTCGTACTGACGCGGGAGACCGACGCCGTCGGCGCCGACCCCTTCTTCCCCGCCTTCATCGCGGGCGTGGAGACGGTGCTCTCGCCGCGCGGCGACTCGCTCCTGCTGCATGTGACGAACCCCGGCGCCGAGGCGGCCGCCTACCACCGCCTCGCGGCCGACCGCCGCGTCGACGGCGTGCTGCTGACCGACATGCGCGTCGACGACCCGCGCCCCGCCCTGACGAGCGAACTGCGCCTGCCCGCCGTGGTGGTGGGCGATCCGGACTGCGCGCGGGGGCTGTGCGCGGTGAGCCTGGACGACAGGCCCGCCTTTGGCGCCGCCGTCGCACGCCTCGCCGAGCTGGGCCACCGCCGGATCGCGCACGTCGCGGGTCCGCGGGAGTTCCGGCACGCGCGGCGGCGGCAGGAGTCGTGGGAGCGGGCCGTACGGACGGCGGGGCTGACGCCGGGGCCGGTGCTGCCGGGCGGGTTCACCGCCGACGGCGGAGCGGCGGCCACCCGCGAACTGCTGTCGCTCGGCGGCTCGGAGCGGCCCACGGCGATCGTCTACGCCAACGACCTGTCGGCCACGGCCGGTCTGGCCGTGGCACACGAACTGGGCCTGTCCGTACCGGAGGACCTCTCCGTCGTCGGCTACGACGACACTCCCCTCGCCGCCTACACCCATCCGCCGCTGGCCTCCGCCCGCGCCGACGCGCTCGGCTGGGGCGCCGCCGCGGCACGCGCCCTCGACGAGGTGATCAGGGCCGGACGTGCCGACGACGTCGAACTCGCCCCCGCCGAGCTGCTGCCGCGCGCCTCGATGGGTCCCGCTCCCGGGCGCCGCTCCTCAACAGGCCCCGGCGGCACGGCCGTTGAGCCGAAGCCGGCGGCACGGAGAGTGCCTTGACGATGATGACGACGGGGAGGTGCTTCCCGGCACCGTGCCGGACGTCGTCCTTCCGACGGCCGTCGAGGAGGTCGACGGCGTCCGCCGCGTTCGACGGCCTGGCCGACGCGCACACCGGTGCCGTCCGGCCGGAGCGGACCGGCTGAGCCCGGCGCATCCGCGCCCGCGCGGACGCGCGCCCTGCGCCCGGCTGCGCCACCGTGGAAGATGACCTGTGTACGCGGCACAGCACACGTCACCGCACAGCGCTGCACGGCACATCACTGCACCGGCACGGCGAGGAGGCACCCGGTGGACCCGCTCACGGCACTGGACCGGATCGCTTTCCTGCTGGAACGCGCCCTGGCCCCCACCTACCGCGTGCGGGCCTTCCGTACCGCGTCGCAGGTGCTGGCGGACCTGGGCCCCGAGGAGGTTGGGCGGCGAGCCGCCGCCGCAGGGGGACTGGAGTCACTCAAAGGTGTGGGGCCCAAGACCGCGCAGGTCGTACGGGAGGCGCTGCGCGGCGAGGTCCCCGGCTATCTCGCGAAGCTGGAGACGGAGGCGGAGTCCGCGCCGGAGGCGACCACCGTGGACGACGTGCCCGTCACCGAGGAGGCCCGGCGCCTGCGCTCCGCGCTGCGCGGCGACTGCCACACCCACTCCGACTGGTCGGACGGGGGCAGCCCGATCGCGACGATGGCCCGTACGGCCGCCGAACTCGGCCACGAATGGACGGTGTTGACCGACCACTCGCCCCGGCTGACGGTCGCCCGCGGCCTGTCCGCGGACCGGCTGCGGCAGCAGCTGGACGTGGTGGCGGAGGTCAACGAGCAGGTGGCACCGTTCCGGCTGCTGACGGGGATCGAGTGCGACATCCTGCTCGACGGGTCGCTCGACCAGGACGAGGAGCTGCTCGCCCGCCTCGACGTGGTGGTGGCGTCGGTGCACTCCAAACTGCGCATGCCGGCGGCGGAGATGACGCGGCGCATGGTCGCCGCGGTCCGTCATCCGCTCGTCGATGTGCTGGGCCACTGCACGGGAAGGCTGCGCTCCAGCCGCCCCGAGTCCGAGTTCGACGCGCAGGCGGTCTTCGCGGCGTGCGCCGAGTCGGACACCGCCGTGGAGATCAACTGCCGCCCGGAACGGCTCGACCCGCCGCGCCGACTGCTGCGGCAGGCCGTGGACGCCGGGGTGTACTTCTCCATCGACACCGACGCGCACGCCCCGGGCCAGCTGGACTGGCAGATCAACGGGTGCGTACGCGCCGCCGAGTGCGGCGTGCCCGCCGAGCGCGTCATCACCACCTGGACGGCCGCGGAGCTGCTGAGCTGGACGCACGGTTCACGCGACGCGTGACGTGACGTGACAGGAGGACGAAGGTGTCCCAGCAGCCCAGCTCCGGCCGGCCCCAGCACGGCGACGGCAAGGGGACGTTGACGATCCACGTGGGCCACGCGGAAGTGGTGATCCGTCAGCGCTACGAAGTCGTCAGCATCGCCAACGACATCCTCATCGCGATGTGGTTCCTCGCGGGCAGCGTCATGTTCTTCTTCACCGACTGGCAGACGACGGGCACCTGGTGCTTCGTCTTCGGCAGCGTCGAGCTGCTTGCCAGGCCGGTGATCAGGCTGACGCGCCATGTGCACCTGCTGCGCATCCACGGGGGGAGTTACGCGGTGCAGGAGGCCGCGCAGGACTTCTGAGGACGGCGCCGGGGGCAGAACCTCGATGCACGCACGCGGCCCGCCCCCGTACCGGGGTGTACTTGGCGACACCCCCGCACTGAGGCGGACACCCCTGGTGAGAGGCCTGCTGCGCGGCTGTCGGGGCACCATGCCGCACGGCGATGCTCGGTGCATGACGACACCGGCGACACAGACGACGGTCGAGCCCACCGAGGCCCCGGCGCCCGCAGCGCGATCCGGCCGCAAAGGCAGCGACTTCTCCCGTCTCCACGAAAGGATCGAGGCGGCCGGACTGATGCGGCGGCGCCCTGGCTACTACACGCTCCGGCTGACGCTGGTGGGACTGGCGTTCGCGGCGGGCTGGGCCGCGTTCCTCGCGCTCGGCGACAGCTGGTGGCAGCTGGCGGTGGCCGGGTGCCTCGGGCTGGTCTTCGGCCAGCTCGCCCTGGTCGCGCACGACCTCGCGCACCGTCAGATCTTCAGCCGCCGCAGACCGAGCGAGATCGGCGGCCGCATCGTCGGCAACCTCGGCATCGGCATGTCGTACGGCTGGTGGATGAACAAGCACACCCGGCACCACGCCAACCCCAACCACGAGGAGCTCGACCCGGACGTGCAGCCGGACATCCTCGTGTGGTCGCAGCGGCAGGCCCGCGCCGCGAAGGGCCTGCCGCGGTTCATAGGGCGCCACCAGGCGGGTCTCTTCTTCCCGCTGCTCACGCTGGAGGGCTTCAACCTCCATGTGTCGAGCGTCCGCGCGCTGCGCGAGGCGCACATGAAGCGACGGGTGCTGGAGGGCGTGCTGCTCTTCACGCACATCGGCGCGTATCTCGCGGCGCTCTTCCTCCTCCTGCCGCCCGTCACGGCGCTCGCGTTCCTCTTCGTGCACCAGGCCGTCTTCGGCGTCTATCTCGGCTCGATCTTCGCCCCGAACCACAAGGGCATGCCGACGCTCACCGGCGCGGAACGCCCGGACTTCCTGCGCCGCCAGGTCCTCACCTCGCGCAACGTACGGGGCGGGCGGCTGACCGACGTCATGCTGGGCGGGCTCAACCACCAGATCGAGCACCACCTGTTTCCGAGCATGCCCGCGCCTCATCTGCGGCGGGCCCGCGTCATCGTCCGAGACCACTGTGCCGAACTGGGCATCGGCTACCACGAGACGGGTCTCATCGCCTCGTGGCGTGAGGCGCTTCACCATCTGCGCGAGGTCGGCGCACCGATCAGGGACTGACTGCTGCCGGGCCCACTCACACCGGGCGGGAGGCCGGGAACTCGCGCTCCGCGGCCTCCAGCGCGTCCCCCGCCCGGGTCGGCGGCACGGCGCGGCCCGCCGACTCGCTCAGCCAGCGGCGCAGGACCTGGTGCACGCGCTCGGCCCCGACCAGCTCCTCCCCCTCGCACGGTGCGGACAGCTCGTGCGGCGAGAGCAGGAACGCCTCGTTCTGCTCGCCGCCGAGGCCGCCGTGCGAGCCGATCTGCTGCTCGAAGGCGTGGACGGCGCCGGTCTCCGGATCGACCACCGAATTGATCACGATGTCGGGCACGTTGCCGAACCCCGCGGTGCGCCGCACGGCCTCCGCGGCGCCCGGCCCGAAAGGTGCCAGCGGGTCCGGCCCGCCCGTGATCTCACCGGTGTCCAGGCGGTGTTCGGCACCGCCCCGGCCGAGGACGACGGGGCCGTGCCGCTCGCTGTGGACGAGGAGGAAGCCGATGCCGGGATGGTCGGCGAGCGTACGCAGCAGCGCGGGGTGCCGCTTGGTGACCTGTTCCCTGGACATCCGGCCGGGCACGTCGGGGAAGGAGACCAGCCCCAGGTTTCCGGAGGCCAGCACGATCGGGCCCGCGTTCCTGGACGGTGTGCGCTCCTCGCCCTGCGGGCCGTCCTCCGGGATGTGCAGCGCCGCGCGCGCGGCGGCCCTCGCCTCCGCGCCGCTGGGGGTGCGCCCGACGCGGCGCGAGACCGGCAGCCCGCAGCCCGCCCGTACAAGGTCCTCCAGCGTCAGCCCGTACGAGGCGCGGAAGGTCTCTCCCGCGCTCTGCCCGTGGTCGGAGAGCAGCACGATGCGGTACGGACGGGGCGCGCGCTGCGCCGCCTTGGCGATCATCGCCACCGAGCGGTCGAGCCGGCGCAGCACCTGCCGGGCGTCCCTCCCCCGCGGACCGGAGTGGTGCGCCACCTCGTCGTACGCCACCAGATCGGCGAAGACGGCGCTGCGTCCGCTGAAGACGTCGCCGAGCACCGCGGCGACCACGACGTCGCGCTGCACGACGGTGGCGAAGGCGCGGATCAGCGGATACAGCCCGCCGCGGGGCACCCGCGGCCGGTCGCCGCGCAGCCGCGACCGCGTCGACTGGCAGACCTCCCGCACCGCCTCGGCCACGAACGAGACGGCGGTGCGCGTCGCGTTGGCCGGGTCGGAGAAGTAGGCGAAGTAGCCCGCGCGTGAGCGGTTTTCGCGGTCCCGGCGCGCGGCGACCGAGACCACCAGGGCCACCTGGCTGGCGCCGCCGCTGAAGAGGTTGCCGCGGCTGGCGCCGTCCAGGGCGAGCAGCCCCCGGTCGCCGGTCGCCTCGACGGCGCGGCGCTGGAGTTCGGCGGCACCGGACGGACGGTTGCTGATCAGCACCTCGCCGGACTCCTTCTCGTACCAGCGGAAGGCGGGCACGTCCTTGTTGGTGCCGTGGAGGATGCCGAGCTGGCTGGCGCCGGTCTGGGACGGCCAGTCGGTACGCCAGCGGGTCAGCCGGTGCGTGGTGCCGTACATCGCGGCGAGGGTCGGCATCAGCGCGGGCTCGCCGTCCGCACCGGTGAGGGCCTCGCGCAGCATGCCGTACCCGACGCCGTCGAGCTGCACGAAGACCGTGCCCGGGGTGCGCGGCGCCGGACCCAGGCCCTCGCGGCGGCGCCTGCGGTCGGCGAGGCGGGCCAGGCGGCGGCGGTATGCGCCGTCGTCGCGCACGGCCAGCGCCGTACTCGTGGCCGACGACGCGGCGGACATCGCCGCCGCCACCACGACGGCCGTGCCGGGATCGGCCGAACCGCGCCCGTACGGCACGAGGGAGAGCGCGAGCCACAGCAGCGAGCCGTTGAGGAAGAAGACGAGTGTGCCCAGCACGAGGGCGGGCACCAGCAGCAGAGCCCGGACCAGCAAGGGCCACACCACGGCGCCGAGCAGGCCGAAGACGCCGGCTCCTATGGCGGCGGTCGTGGCGATGTACGTGGCGCTGTCGCCGTCCGGCGACTGCAACCGGAAGTCGGGGAGGATGCCCGCGAGAACCAGCAGCGTGAGGGTGCTCACGGCCCACACCGCGAGCACCCGGAGCAGGGCGGCACCGAAGAACCGCCACCGCCGGAGCGTTCCCCCCGGCATGGCCGGGCGAAGGATCCGCATCCGCATGGCACCTCCCGACTCTCCCCGCTCCGCTCGCACGCCACAGGCACGAGAACCCACCCGATGCGCGGGATATTCTCCAATTCTCCATGTTCCGGACGGCTCGTGGCACAGCGCCCGTACCGGCCCCGTGCGCCGGGCGCATACGCTCGAAGCACGCGACCGGTACGGGAGGCCCGCACGGACGGCCGGGCCGGAAGCCCGAGCCGCGCGATCCCCGTACGGACACGGACATCCCTATGGGCAGGGAGGAGCACAGGTGCCGGTGGAGGTCACATGGTGGGGGCACGCCACCGCCACGGTGCGGGACTCCGGCGTGACGGTTCTCACCGATCCGCTGCTGGTGCGGCGCATGGCGCACCTGCGCAGGCGGCGCGGCCGCCTTCCGCCGCCCTCGGCCGCCCTCGCCGACGTCGTGCTGGTCTCCCATCTCCACGCCGACCATCTGCATCTCGGCTCGCTCGCCCTGCTCGCGCCCGGCACCCGCGTCGTGGTGCCCCGCGGCGCGCTGCGCGCCGTGCCGCGGCTGCGGCGGCTGGCGCCGGTGCTGCGGTTCGAGGAGGTGCGCGCCGGTGAGTGCGTCAGCGTGCGGGAGGTGACGGTGCGCGCGGTGCCCGCCGCCCACGACGGGCGGCGCATGCCGTACGGGCCGCATCGCGCACCCGCGCTCGGATACGTCGTCGAGGGCGCCGCCCGTACGTACTTCGCGGGTGACACCGGCCTCTTCGACGGCATGGCGGAGGCCGTCGGCCCCGTCGACGTGGCGCTGCTGCCGGTCGGCGGCTGGGGTCCGTGGCTGGGCGAGGAGCATCTGGACGCGGAGAGCGCCGCACACGCCCTGACGCGGCTGTGCCCGCGCACGGCGGTGCCGGTGCACTACGGCACGTACTGGCCGATCGGCATGGACGCCGTGCGGCCGCATGAATTCCACGCGCCCGGGGACGAGTTCGTACGGAAGGCCGGCATGCTCGCGCCCGAAGTCGCGGTACACCGGCTCACGCACGGCGAGAGCCTGCGCCTGGAGGCGGCCTGATGTTCGCTCACCACCTGGCCGTGGGGGCGGGACTGGGCACGGACCTCGGCACGGACCTCGGCACGGGCTTCGGAGCCGGCGCGGTGATGCCCCCGGAGTCGACGCAGCAGGCCGTCACCTACCCCTCACTCTTTCTCCTGGTGGTGCTGGGCTCGCTGGTGCCGGTGGTGCCGACGGGCGCCCTCGTCAGCGGCGCCGCCGTGGTGGCGCTGCACCAGAGCGTGCCGGGCCGCGCCCTGGCCGCGGTCTTCGTCGTGGGAGCGGCCGCCGCGTTCCTCGGCGACGTCACGCTGTACTGGCTGGGCAGACGCGGAGTCGACTCGAAGAGCGGGTCGCGCTGGCTGGAGCGGCTGCGGGAGCACGCGCCCCCGCAGCGCCTGACGCAGGCACAGGACCAGCTGCGCCGGCACGAGGTGCCCGTGCTGATCGTCTCGCGGCTCATACCCGCGGGACGCATACCCGTGATGCTCGCCTGCCTGCTCGCGCGGATGCGCACGCGCGAGTTCGTACGGGGAAACCTGCCCGCCTGTCTCGCCTGGACCGTGGCCTATCAGCTCGTCGGGCTGTTCAGCGGCTCCCTCTTCCCTGAACCGTGGGAAGGGGTCGTGGCTGCGGTCGTCCTCACCGTGATCATCAGCGTCGCGCCGACCGTCTGGCGGCGGCTGCGCGGGAGTTGAGACTCAAGGCGACCGGACCGCTTCCCCGAGCACGCGGGACGCCCCGACCGGAAGGTCCCACAGATCGCCTCGCGCCCGCCCCGCCGCGGCCCACGCGGCGCGCACGCGCTCCAGCGGCGCGAGCGGCGGCTCCGCGGAGAGCAGGAACGTCGCGTAGTGCATGGGCGCCATGGCCCGCGCGCCCACGTCCGCACAGGCGCGCACCGCCTCCTCGGGAGAGGTGTGCACCGGCTTGAGCATCCAGCGCGGCTCGTACGCGCCGACGGGCAGCAGCGCCACATCGATACCGGGGCAGCGGCGGCCGATCTCCGTGAACCAGTGCCCGTAGCCGGTGTCGCCGGCGAAGTAGACGCGCTGTTCCGGCCGCCGGCCGCCCTCCGCTCTCGGGTAGCTCCGGGTGAGCACCCAGCCGCCCCACAGGGAACGGCACGTGTCCGTCAGCGTCCTGCGCGACCAGTGGTGCGCGGGCACGAACTCGAAGCGGACGCGGCCGCCTTCGCGTGCTGCCAGCTCCGCCGCCTCCCACCAGTCCAGTTCCGTGACGCTGGTGAAGCCCCGCCTCCGGCACCAGCGGCCCAGCCCCGCGGGCACGAACAGATGCGTGCGGCGCGGCAGTCGGCGGAGCGTGGGGGCGTCGAGGTGGTCGTAGTGGTTGTGCGAGATGACGACGGCGTCGACGGGCGGCAGATCCGCCCAGGCCACGCCGGGAGGCGTGACGCGCGGCGGCGTTCCGAGGATGCGGCGGGACCACACCGGGTCGGTCAGCACCGTCAGCCCGCCGATGCGGACGACCCAGCTGGCGTGCCCGGCCCAGGTGAGGGCGACGGTGCCGGGGCCGGCCTCGGGCAGCGGGCCCGGCGCGTAGGGCAGCCGCACGATGTCGGCCAGCGTCGCGGGGTCCGGCCGCAGCGAGCCCTCGCGTACGACGCGGAGCAGCGCGCGTACGTCGGGAAGCGGCGCGGTCAGCCGGTCGGCGAAGCTCCGCGGCCAGAACCGCCTGGCGCCGACGGGACGCGGCACGGGGGGCTGCGGACGGACGGGTCCACCGGGCCGGACGGGCTGCGCCGGGCGCTCGGGAGCCGTCGGCGGGGCCGCGGGCGGGCGCGGGCCCGCCGGCTTCGCCGCGCTCTGCGCGTCCTGATCGGTCAGCGTCCGGTCCGTTTCCACGCTCACTCCCGGAGGGCCGTCAGTTCGGCAAGGGCCGTTTCCACCGAGTCCAGTACCCGGCTGCCGCCGGGCGATGCCGCTGGTCCGGGCTGCTCCGGGCCGGTGAGGAGCCCGCCGGACAGCCTCACGCGGAGCGCCTCCGGGTCGTCGCCGAGGCGGTGCCCACCGCACACGTACGGGCCGAGCGTCCCCGCGAGGTGTGCCTCCAGCGCGGGGGAGTCGCGGACACGGCGGGCGTCGAGCCGGGGCCGCAGCGGTTCGAAGTCGGCGTAGACGTGCCGTCCGACGCGCGGCGGGCGGCACAGCGCTCCGGCCGCGGTGACGGCGCGGTGCAGCCCGGTCAGGAGCGTGCCGTGGGCGCGTGCGGTGGCGGCGCGGGCGCTGCGCAGCGACTCCGGTTCGGTGAGGGCGTCGGCGACGGCCGCGTCGTGCGGTCCGCTCAGGCCGGTGCGCAGCACCTTCAGCACCTCCCGTACGGACTCGGCGAGTCCGCGTCCGCGTCCGCTGTGGGGGAAGCGGCCGATCCCGGCGCCGGGTGCGCCCTGCGGCAGCAGCGTCTCGCCGAGCCCGGCGAGCACGACGACGGCGTCCGTCTCCCGTCCGCCGTGGACCATCTCCGCGGGGGAGACGATCACCGTGCTGTGCGGGGCGTGCGTGGTGTCCCGCCACGTCTCGTCGCTGACGATCAGCAGCCTCTCGTCCCCGGCGGCCTCGATCACCTCGTGCAGCAGCTCCGGGGGCACGGCCGTGCCCGTGCAGTCGTCGGCCACGGAGAGCAGCAGCACGCGCGGCTCGTGCCCGGCGGTACGTTCGCGGCGCACCGTCTCGCGCAGGGCGACCGGATCGGGCACTCCCCCGCACTCGGCCGGGACGGGCACGGTCTGCGTTCTGCGGCCCAGCAGCCGGGCCGACCGCGTGTACCAGCCCTCGCCGGGCCTCGGTGTCAGGACGGTGCCGGAGCCCGTCGCGGCGAGCACCGCGAGGAGCAGCAACGGGGCGCTGGGCGCGGCGACGACCTGTTCCGGCCGGGTGTCCATTCCGCGGCGCTGCCAGTAGCCGCAGGCGGCAACGGCTGCGGCGGAACGGACCTGCCGGCAGGTGTCGTCGCTGCCCTCCATCGCTCATGCCTCCGCCGTCGTGCCGCCATCGGCCGCCCGTAAGGCGCCGGAATCGGACAAACGCACAATGCGTCCACTTTTACAGACGCTTCGACGGTGGCGCGCGGCGACACGTACGTGCTCAGCGCGGGCGCCGCAGCCTCGCCAACTGCTCGTCCACGCCGCGTCCGCGGTTGCGGACGATGGCCTCGGCCAGGTCGGCGAGCTTGCGGTTGGTGCGCTGGGACAGCGTGCGCAGCAGGCCGAAGGCCTCCTTGGCGGAGCAGTTCTCCCGTCCCATCACGATCCCGCAGGCCTGGTCCACCACGGGCCGCGAGCGGAGCGCGGAGTTGAGCTGCTCGACCTCGACGAGCGCGTCGCGGTAGCGGCGGTCGCGGCCCAGCACGCCCGCCGCGAGCCCCGCCAGCTCCGCGCCGTGCTCCTGGACCACGCCCGCCAGAGTGCCGGGGCGGAAGGAGTAGACGGAGATGGTCAGTACGGCGCCGTCGTGCCGGTAGGGCAGGGTCGCGCACGCGCGCAGCCCCCGCTGCAACGACATCGCGCGGTAGTGGGGCCAGCGCGTCTCGTGCAGCACGTCGCTGACCAGGACCGGTTCGCCGCTCTCCAGGGCCGCTGGAACAGGTCCTTCCTCGGACTCCCACTGGACGGCGACGAGTTCGGACACGTCGGGGTGGGTGACGGCGGCGGCCGGTCCCTCCGGGGACTCGCTGAGCGGTCCGCCTGCCGCGTCGGTGAGCGTGACGGCGGCGGCGCAGCTGCCGGGCACGCAGGCGACGGCTCGTTCGGCGAGTTCCGTGAAGCCGCGGCTGAGGGATATCTCTCCGCCGCTCTCGTTCGCCTCGCCCAGGGGCGTCAGCGACGGCAGTGTCACGGCGTGAGAACGGTCGGCTGCGAGGGTGTGCGGGGATTCCACAGCCGTTCGGCTGCCCGGCATCGAGGCCTGGAAACTGCCGGGTGTGCGCAGATCCGGCAGGGCTTGTGAACGTCGCGCAGGGACCGGCCGCACGGTGTGCGCGCCTGGCCCGCACGCTAGGTTGACCTGCATGACGGACGTTGAGGGCTTCGGCGCTGAACTGGCGGATTTCCGCAGGCGAGTCGAGGAACTGCGGGCGGCGCGCTCCCTCCCCGAAGAGGAACACCAGCCCTCCCTGGACGCCGCTCTCTTCGAACTCCGTCACGTCGCGGAGGTGTTGTGGCCGCGCTATGAAGAGCTCGCGGCGGCCGGCAGGCGCAGCGGCAGCCGCGACGAAGGACACGAGCAGCAGCTGCTGCGCGCCGTCTTCCAGGGGCTGCCGGTTCCCGTCGTCCTGCTGGACCGGGATGCCGTGGTGCGCCGTCTCAACTCCGCGGCGGCACAGCTGTTCGGCGTGCGCGCCGGCTACGCGGCGGGCCGCTCCCTCACCGGTTCGCTCACGCATGACGGACGGCCGCTCTTCCGTACGCAGGTCGCAGCGACGGCACGGGGCGAGGGCGCGCGGAGCCTGCGCGTGCATCTGCTGCACCCCGCGGCACCCGGGCCCGGCGAGACCGCGCACACCACGCTCCGGGTCACGCTCACCGGGCTGCACACGCCGCAGGACGCGCGCAGCGCGGTGCTCGGCGTCTTCCAGCCCGTCGTGGAGGGGCAGGAAGGGCCCGCGCCGGCGGAGGTGACGCCGCTGGACGCGAGGACCGCCCCCGTCCCCGACCTCGACGAGGTCTCCCAACTGACGGGACTCCTGGACCTCGTCGACGACGTGGCCGCCGGACTGCTCGCGGAGGACGGCCCGCCGGAGCGCGTCGCCGAGCGCGCGGCCTCGGTGCTCCGCGAGCGCTTCGCGGACTGGGTGATCGTCGACGTCGGCGGCAAGGACGCCCTCGCACGGGCCGTGGTACTCGGCCCCGACGAGGCGTTGCGGGCCGCGCTCGCCGAGCAGGACCCGTTCTCCGCTCCCGTGGTCGTCGAGGCGGTCGAGCAGGGCACGAGCACCCTTCAGGCGCGTACGGAGGACTCGGGCGCCTTCGGCTGGGACGGCACGGGCTCGGCGGTGCTCGTGCGGGCCGAGGCCGGCTCGCTGGTGTGCGCGCCGCTGCCGGAATCGCAGGGGGTGCTGACCCTCTTCCGTAGGCGCAGCGGGCGCGCCTTCCAACTCGCGGAAGCGAGCGCCGTGGAGCGCATGGCACGCCACATCGCGCTGGCACTCAGGCGGGCCCGGAACGGCGAGGAAGTGCCCGACGGCCGCTGAGCCGGTGGTCGGAAGGCCGCGCCGCAAGGCGCGTCTGCGGCCGCCCTGCGGCGCGCCGACCGCTCCCGGCGGAGGTCCGTCCGACGGTGCACCGGCATGTCTGCCGTGGGTCCGCTCCGGTGCACCGGAGCCGGTGGGCCGTTCCGCGGCCCGTCCGGCGGCGTGCGCCGGACACCGGACGGGCCGGGACACAGGGGGGAAACGGCCCGGCGCTCGGAACCGCCGGGCCTTCGGCGGCCCGGCCGTCAGGCCGCGGCGAGCTCCGGCTCGCGTTCGCGCTCGACGTCGGCGTCGACCTCCCGCTGGAGCCGGTCGCACGTCCGGCTGATCAGCCGCGAGACGTGCATCTGCGAGATCCCGAGCTGGTCGGCGATCTTCGTCTGCGTCATGTCGCAGAAGAACCGCAGGTAGAGGATGCGGCGCTCGCGCTCCGGCAGCCTCTCCAGCCGCGGCTTGACCGACTCCCGGTACACGACGTGGTCGAAGCCGGGCTCGGTGCGGCCCAGGGTGTCCGCGAGGGAGTACCCGTCGTCCGCGCCCGGCAGCTCGGCGTCGAGGGACAGGGTGCTGTAACTCTCCAGCGCCTCCAGGCCGACCAGGACGTCCTCCTCGGACATCCGGCTGTGCTCCGCGATCTGTGCCACCGAGGGGCTGCGCCCGCCCATGGACAGGCTCAGCTCGCGGCGGCTGATGCGGACTCGGTTGCGCAGCTCCTGCACCCGGCGCGGTACGTGCAGTCCCCACATGTGGTCGCGGAAATGGCGCTTGATCTCACCCACGATGGTGGGGACGGCGAAGCTCTCGAAGGCGCTGCCGCGCCCGGGGTCGTACCGGGTGACGGCCTTGACGAGGCCGAGCGACGCGACCTGCTGGAGGTCCTCCAGCGCTTCGCCGCGGTTGCGGAACCGCTGGGCCAGACGCTCGGCCATCGGCATCCACGCCCTCACGACCTCCTGCCGCAACCGTTCCTTCTCCGGCCCCTCGGGCAGCGAGACGATGCGGCGGAACTCCTCGGAGGTGTCGGGGGCGTCGTCGTGCGGGTGACGGGCTCGCTTCGTACGAGTCTGTACGGGTGCCATGTGTGCTTCTGCCCTCTTCCCTTCGGTGTACTGCGTCCAAGCGGACACCGCGGGAGAGGCACATGCGGACGGGCCGTCGTGCGGCCCTGAGCAGACACACAGGTCCTGCTCCCGCGGATGTGCCTTCTTGCCGAAGCACTGGTGGTGCGCGTGCCCGGGCGTGTGTGCCGCAAACGTCAACGCCGCGTCATGTGGGCCGTCTTACAGCCGTCGCGGTGCGGCGTACGCCGCCGTGGAGTGCGGGTTTCCGGCCCTGAGGTCCGGTAACCCGGCGGCATGGCTGTCGCGACGGCGACGGCGTACGGCTCCGTGCCCGCCCACGAGGACCGGCCCCGGCGCGTACCGAGAGAGGAGCGCACCTCCATGTCAGAGAAGGTCTCCGACCACATCCTGCGCAGGCTGCGCGAGTGGGGTGTCGAGCATGTCTTCGGCTACCCCGGCGACGGCATCAACGGCCTGCTCGCCGCCTGGGAACGGGCGAAGAACGAGCCCCGCTTCGTACAGGCACGGCACGAGGAGATGGCCGCGTTCGAGGCCGTCGGCTACGCCAAGTTCCGCGGCACGCTGGGCGTGTGCACCGCGACCTCGGGCCCCGGTGCCGTCCATCTGCTCAACGGCCTCTACGACGCGAAGCTCGACCACGTGCCCGTCGTCGCCATCGTCGGCCAGACCGCACGCTCCGCGATGGGCGGCTCGTACCAGCAGGAGCTCGACCTGCACTCGCTCTTCAAGGACGTCGCCTCGGAGTTCCTGGAGACGGTCACCGTTCCCGAGCAACTGCCCAACGTCCTGGACCGCGCCGTCCGCACCGCCTACGCGCGCCGCGCGCCGACTGCCGTCATCGTCCACTCCGACGTGCAGGAGCTCGAATACCGGCCGCCCGGCCACGAGTTCAAGATGGTGCCCTCCAGCATCGGCACCAGCGGCTGGCGCACCGAGCCCACGGAGGAAGCGCTCGACCACGCCGCGGAGGTGCTCAACTCCGGTAAGAAGGTGGCGATTCTGGCCGGGCAGGGCGCACGCGGCGCGGAGTCCGAGGTGCGGCAGATCGCCGGCACGCTCCAGGCGGGCGTCGCGAAGGCGCTGCTCGGGATGGACGTTCTCCCCGACACGCTCCCGTATGTGACCGGCCCCATCGGGCTGATGGGCAGCCGCCCCAGCTACGAGATGATGCGTGACTGCGACACCCTCCTCACCATCGGATCGAGCCTGCCCTACAGCCAGTTCCTGCCGGAGTACGGCAAGGCGCGCGCCGTCCAGATCGACCTCGACCCGCACATGGTGGGCATGCGCTACCCGTACGAGGTGAACCTCATCGGCGACGCCGGGTCCACCCTGCGGCGGCTGCTGCCGAAGCTCCGTCAGAAGGACGAAGGGACCGAGTGGCTGGAGGAGTTGACGGCCTCCGTCGCCCGCTGGAAGGACGTCATGCGGCGGCGTGCCGAGGTCGAAGCGGACCCGGTGAACCCCGAGTTCGTCGCGCACACCCTCGATCCGCTGCTTCCCGACGACGCGATCATCACCGCCGACTCCGGCTCCGCGACCAACTGGTACGCCCGGCATCTGACCATGCGCGGCACCATGCGCGGCTCCCTGTCGGGCACGCTGGCGACCATGGGCTGCGGCGTCCCGTACGCGATCGGCGCGAAGTTCGCCCACCCGGACCGGCCCGTCATCGCGCTCGTCGGCGACGGCGCGATGCAGATGAACGGGCTCGCCGAACTCATCACGCTCGCCAAGTACCGGATGACCTGGAACGATCCGCGGTTCGTGATCGGTGTGTGGAACAACCGCGACCTCAACCAAGTCACTTGGGAGATGCGCGCCATGGGCGGCTCGCCGCAGTTCGTCCCGTCGCAGTCGCTTCCCGACGTCTCCTACGCCGCGTTCGCCCGCACCCTCGGCATGACCGGTATCAGGGCTGAGAAGCCCGAGGAAGTGGAGGACGCCTGGCGGCAGGCCCTGGAGTGCGGCGGTCCCGCGGTGGTCGAGTTCATGACCGACCCGTCCGTACCGCCGATCCCCCCGCACGCCGACTGGGACCAGATCGAGGCCACGGTGGAGTCGATCGTCAAGGGCGACACCGGCCGCAGGGCGATGATCAGGCAGGGCTTCAAGGCGAAGCTCCAGGACTTCCTGCCGGGCGGCAGGCCCCGTACGCCGGAGACGGCGGGAGCAGCCGACGACGGGACGGCACCCACGCGGGACGGTGGGAAGCACCGCGAGAACGGAGACCGCCGGGGCGAGGACCGCGAGCACGAGCCTCCCGAAGGCCGGCACTTCGCAGGCGAGCAACACCCAGACGAACACCGTGCGGACGAGCACGGCACGGGCGAGCACCGTACGTACGAGCACGGCGAGGGCGAACGCCACGGCGCCGAACGCCGCGGGCGACGGCACGGCACGCCCAAGGCGGGCAAGGAGCCCAAGAAGCACAAGCGCGAGCGCGCGACGGGCCGGCGCGGACGCGCCGCGAAGGGCGCCGGCAGCTGATGTCCTTGCTCGCCGCATGAGCCGCGCGGAGGCGCCGCCGGGCGGTGCCTCCCCGGCCGCGCCCGTGGGGCCGCCGCCCGGCCACACCGCCGGGGCCGGGGCGGCAGCACCGTTCATCCGGGCCGCCGGGCACGCCGCCGGACAGGCCCCTTCAGGCCTCCCGGGCCCGTGCGCCCTCCCTCGTGCGGCCCGGCGTGACCGGACGGACCGGGTGGCGGCGCAGATACTCCGCCTCCAGCTCCGTCATGCGGACGCTGTGCGCTGACAGCGCGTCCTCCGGGGCGTGCAGCAGGGTGTCGTGCCGGGTGCGGTGGATCGTCTCCAGCTCCTTGAGGAGGTCCGCGTCGGACAACTCGCGGGGGTCGATTCCCATGGGGCTCCCTCTCGGTTTCGCTTGCTGCTGCGCTGTGCGTCCCGGCCTCCGCCGGGCCCCGCGGCCGACCTGCCAGGAGGCCCGCGTGGGCGGGATTCCTCGTGTGGTCCGCGACCGTACGGGTACCCGGCCTCGGCAATCCAAGGAGGGAATAAATGGAACTCGGATTCCTCGGTCCGCTCTTGGAGCGCCAGGGCCCTTGGGCGTCGGTCTACTTCGACACCACCGCGGCCTCCGAGGACGCCGCCGCCCGCCAGAAGCTGGTCGCCAAGTCGGCGCGCGAGCAGCTCAAGGACGAAGGGGCCGACGACGCCACCTGCCGCGCCGTGTACGACAGGCTCGTATCGCTGCCCCGGGGCGCGGAGCCGCCCGGCCACGCGGTCTTCGCAGCCCATGGCGAGGTCGTGCTGGACACCGAGCTGACAGAGCCGCCGCCCGGCGGAGGACCCCTCGTCGCCTGGCAGGCGCTGCCCCGTACGGGCCCGCTCGTCGAACTGG
The DNA here is from genome assembly GCF_032248595.1 of Streptomyces winkii. Lineage (NCBI taxonomy): Bacteria > Bacillati > Actinomycetota > Actinomycetes > Kitasatosporales > Streptomycetaceae > Streptomyces > Streptomyces winkii. The sequence continues at coordinate 697,124 of NZ_JASTTH010000004.1, forward strand.
CCGACGGCGATCCGCCCGGGCTCGTCGCGTACATCGACCGCAAGGGCGCCGAATTCGAATTGACGGGCCCCCTGGGCGCACAGGCCGCGGGCCGCGTCACGGGCAGTGACTGGCCCGTGCACCGCACCCCCACCGGCGACTGGTCCGAGCGGCACTTCCAGACGGCCGTCGAGAACACCTGGGAGCAGAACGCGGCGGAGATCGCCGAAGAGCTGCGCAACCGCTGGGAGAAGTGCGGCGCGGAGGTGCTCGTACTGGCCGGGGACGCCCGCGAGCGGAACTCGGTCCACAGCCATCTCCCGGCCGACCTGCGCGAGCGTACGGTCCAGGCGGAGCACGGCGTGCGCGCCGACAGCGGTCCCGAGGGCCCGGCCCTCAACACCGCCGGCGGCCGGAGGCTGCTGAAGGAGGAGGTCGCGGAGGCCCGCTCGCAGTACGCGCGGCGGCGCGTCGCCGAGGCGCTGGAGCGCTTCCAGGCGGGGCGCGCGCCCAGCGAGGAGGGCCGCATCGACGCCGCCGAGGGCGTGCCCGCGCTGGCCGAGGCCGCGCGCGAACACCGCATCGGCGTGCTGCTCGTACGGCCCGAGGGCGCCGATCTGCGCCGCGAGGTCTGGGTCGGCGACGAGCCGGGCCAGCTGGCCGTGCGGCGCTCCGAGGCCCAGTACCTGGGCGCGACGGAGTCCGCCCCCGCGCGCGCCGACGACGCCTTGCTGCGCTCCGCCGCGGCGACGGGTGCCGACGTGCTGTGCGTACGGGACGCCGACGTGCCCGAGGGCGTGCCGCGCGACCTGCCGGACGGCGGCCTCGGCGCGCTGCTGCGCTGGCCGCACGGAGGAGCACCGGAAGGAGGTGGAACCGGTGGCGGACAACATGCAACGCGGTAGTGACCCGTTGAACGTCCACCGGGACGACGAGGCCAAGAAGGAGATGCAGGGCCGCATCCGGTCCGGGCACCCCACGCGGGCCGAGGAGTGGGACGACCCCGAACCGGGCGCGGACGACGACCCCGAGGTCACGGAGCATCCGGTCCCGGTGCTCGGCGGGGCGGGCCAGGAGGAGGCCGAGGACGAGGCGCTGCGCTCCGACCTCGCGCGTCACCTCGGACGCGGCGCCTTTCCCGCCGACCGTGAGGGGCTCAAGCGGGCCCTGCTGGACCAGTACGCGCCGGATTTCCTGGTGGAGACCGTACGGGAGCTGCCCAAGAGCCGTGACACGTACGGGAACGTGCAGGAGGTGATGGCCGCACTGGGGCGGAAGCCCCAGGCGTGAGGAGGGCGCAGCCGGGCGGCAGAATGGCCAACTCGGCGCCTTCCTGGGGGAGTCAAGTTGCCCCTCGGGGGTGCGTTCGAACTCGCCGCCGGGGTCGGTCGCCACCGACCCGGCCCCGGACAGGGCTAGCGAAGCGGCTCCGACCCCGGACGATCCGGCCGACGCGCTTGCGACTGTCCGGCCGACGGCGGCGGGTCGTCGGCCTCGGCCACAGCGAGTTCGGCGTCGGTGCCAACCCGGCGTCGGCCGCGACATGCGGCCGTCAACGGCGGCCGGTCGACCAGGAGGGCCTCGGCCAGGGCCAGTTCCGCGTCCATGCCACACCGACGGCGGCCGCACCTTGAGGACGGCCGCGACATGCGGCCGCCCACACGAAGCCGACCCCGCTTGCGACTGTCCCGCCGACGGCGGCCGGGCGTCCAGGCGGAGTCCATCCAGCCGAAGTCCGTCAACGCTCCGGACGCGCAAGGCCCTCAAGTCGGCCTCGGCCACGGCCAGTTCCGCGTCCATGCAGGTCCGCGGAGGACCGGCCCGCGGCGTCCGCTACGGCACGGATCACGTGCAGCGAGTGTTTACAGCGACCAGGTCGGAGAAAACAAGGCTCCATGGCTACGTTCACCTACCGTGTGGGGCAGAGCCTGCGAGGACTCCGGCACCGGCGCCTTCGGGGCCCGGCGGCCGCCGGGCCGGCGAATCCGGTCGCCGTATCGGCAGCCGTCCCCGGGGCCGCGAGGCCCGGTACGCGCCGCGGTACGTCGTCCTGGCGGAACTGGCCGGCGTCACGGGCCTGGTCGGAGACCGACCGCCGCGTCTTCGCGCTCGTGGCCCGTCGAGACTGGCCCGGATCCGAACGTGTGCTGCCCCGGCTGAGCCGGAGCGCCAACCAGGGGCGGCTGTGGTTCGCCGTGGCGGGCGCCCTCGCGCTCTCCAACACCCCGCGCGCCCGCAGAAGCGCCGCGCGCGGCATCGCCTCGCTGGCCGTCGCCTCGGCGACGGTCAACACTCTGGGCAAGCGCTCGGTGCGGCGCGAGCGTCCACTGCTCGAAGGGGTGCCACTGATACGGCAGTTGCACCGTCAGCCGGTGACCACGTCCTTCCCGTCGGGGCACGCGGCGTCCGCCGCCGCGTTCGTCACGGGTGTGGCCCTGGAGTCGCCCCGCTGGGGCGCGGCGCTCGCCCCGATCGCGGCGGCCGTGGCGTTCTCCCGCGTCTACACCGGCGTTCACTACCCCAGCGACGTCCTGGTGGGTGCGGCGCTCGGCGTCGGCTCCGCATTCGCCGTACGGGGAATCGCCCCGACCCGTTCCCAACTCCCCTCCCCAGGGCGCCCGTTGGCCGATGCCCCGGCGATGCCGGACGGCGCGGGTCTGGTGCTGGTCGCCAACTCCGCGTCCGGATCGCGGCTGGAGGACTCCGAGGCGGCGGGCGGTCCGTCCCGCGAACACACGGCGTCCGTGGCGCGCCCCGTGTCCGCGGCGACGACCACGACGACCACGACGGCGGCGACGTCCGCGGCCTCGGAGGCATCCGCGGACGTCTCCGAGGCCCCGGAGCCCGCCGCGCTGCGCGTCGTGCGGAACATGCTCCCCAAGGCGGAGTTCATCACCTGCGACGCGAGGTCCGGCGGCCTGGCCTACGCGCTCCGGGACGCCGCCCGGCGGGCCGCGGAGCTCGGCGGCGCGCTCGGCGTCTGCGGCGGCGACGGCACCGTGAACGCCGCCGCGTCCTGCGCCGTACGAGCGGGTGTTCCGCTCGCCGTGCTGCCGGGCGGCACGCACAACCACTTCGCCTTCGACCTCGGCGTCGAGGAGTTCGCCGACACCTGCCGTGCCGTGCAGTCGGGCCACGCCGTCGCCGTGGACCTGGGCCGCTTCACACCACAGCCCGAACCGGGAGCGGCGGCCGGCGAGGCCGAGCGGAAGGCGGGCTACTTCCTCAACACCTTCAGCCTCGGCGCGTACCCGGAGCTCGTCCGCATCCGCGAACGGTGGGCGCACCGCATCGGACCGTGGCCCGCCGGAGTGCTTGCGGCGCTGCGCGTCCTTCGTACGAGCGGGCCGGTCGAGGCCGGGCTCGGCGGCAAGGAGCGCGCCCTGTGGCTGCTCTTCGCCGGCAACTGCGCGTACCGGGTGGGCATGGCGCCCGTGCGGCGGCACGACCTCGCGGACGGCATGCTCGACGTCCGTCTCGTCAAGGCGGGCCGCTGGGCCCGTACGCGCCTGTTCATCGCCGCGCTCACGAGCGCGGTGGACCGCTCGCCGCTGCACAGCACGACGCGGCTGCGGCGTCTGATGATCACCGACATTCCGCCGGGCACCCACCTCACGTACGACGGTGAAGTGGCAAGGGCGCCGGGGCGGTTGCTGCTCGACAAGAAGCACGAGGCGCTGCGGGTCTACCGGCCGCTGAGCGTGTGAGGAGAGCCGGGAAGCCCCGGTGAGGGGAGCCGGAATCCGGATCGTCCGGGACGCGGCGGGGCCGCCCGGCGGCGTCCGTCCGCATGGCGGTCCGCGATCGCCCCCTCACCCCTGGCGGCATAGCCTGCGGGCATGACGGACGGCGAAGAGGCGGCGGGGACGGCAGGGGTGGCAGGGGCGCAAGAGGCGACAACGGCAGCAGCGGCGCCGGACGGGGGGCCGCACGCGGAGACCGCCGTCTACACGCACGGTCACCACGAGGCGGTCCTGCGTTCTCACACTTGGCGGACGGCGGCCAATTCGGCGGCGTATCTGCTGGGCGAACTGAAGCCGGGCATGCGCGTGCTGGACATCGGATGCGGTCCCGGCACGATCACCGCGGATCTGGCGGCGCTCGTCCCGGAGGGGCACGTCACCGCCCTCGACTCGGCGTCCGGGGTGCTGGAGCAGGCGCGGGCGACGGCGGCCGAACGGTCGCTGCGCAACGTCTCGTTCGAGACCGGCGACGTGCACGCGCTGGACCACCCCGACGGCGCCTTCGACGTCGTGCACGCACACCAGGTGCTCCAGCACGTCGGCGATCCCGTGCGGGCGCTGCGGGAGATGCGCCGTGTGTGCGCGCCGGGCGGCATCGTCGCGGCCCGGGACGCGGACTACGGCGCGATGTTCTGGTACCCGCTCATCGACGGCCTCGCCGAATGGCAGGAGCTGTACCGGCGCGTGGCGCGCGCCAACGGCGGCGAGCCGGACGCGGGGCGCCGACTCCACGCGTGGGCGCGGGAGTCGGGAGCGGCGGACGTCCACGCGTCGTCGAGCATGTGGTGCTTCGCCACCGAGGAGGAGCGGGCGTGGTGGAGCGAGCTGTGGGCGGAACGCACGCTCGCGTCGTCGTTCGCGGCGTCCGCCGTGGACGGCGGCCACGCCTCGCGGGAGCAGCTGCGGGCGGCGGCGGCCGCGTGGCGGGAGTGGGGCACGCACCCGGACGGCTGGTTCGCGGTGCCTCACGGGGAGATCCTGTGCCGGGCCTGACGTGCGCCGAGTCGCCCAACTAGGGTGCTGCGCATGGACATTCTGGGGACTTCACTGCGCGTCTGCGTCGACGATCTGGATGCCGCGGTTCCGGCGTACGAGCGGCTCGCCAGCACCGAGGCGGTGCGCTTCACGCAAGGACCGGTCTCGGTCGCGGCCGTCGGGCCGTTCTTCTTGATGAGCGGCCCGTCGGAGCACCTGGACATCCTCCGGAAGATCGCGGCGACTCTCGCCGTGAAGGACGTGAGTGAAGCCGTCGCCGATCTGGAGGCGGTCGGCGCCCAGATCATCGCGGGTCCGAAGGAGACGCCGATCGGCCGGAGCGTCATCGCCCGCCATCCTGACGGCAGCGTCTTCGAGTACGTCGACCGCCAGGAGACGTCCGGCTGACGGCGGGACAAGCGCGCGGGAGGACCGTGCCGCCGCGGCGGGCCACCGTCGCGGGCGGCACGGGTCCACGCCGGCAACGCAACCGCACCACCCCGCGACGAGCCCGTCACCACGGGACACCACACCGGAAAGCACAGGCCTCACGCCCCAACTCCCCGCGCCCGCAGGCCTGTTCACAGCACCGGTTCCGTGCACGCAGAGGCCCCCGGCTCTCCCGGGCGCGGGCCCGCGCCGGAGGCGGGTGGGCTCGCGCCCGGCAACGGAACCGCACCACCCGGACCCCCGGCGGCCACCCGCCGGGCACGGCTCACGGCACGACGACGATCTTCCGCCCCTTCCCCGCCGCGAAGCGGTCGAGCGCCTCCGGATACTCGTCGAGCGGCAGGCGGTCGGAGATGAAGATCTCCGGGTCCAGCACGCCGCCCGCGAAGAGTTCGGCCGCGCGCTCGTAGCTGTGCAGGACCGCCATCGAGCCGGTGATGGTGATCTCCTGGTTGTAGATCTTGTACGGCTCGATGGTGGCCGTCGTCGCGTAGTCGGAGACGCCGAACTGGAGGAAGGTTCCTGCCTTGGCCACGCGGCCGAGGCCGTCCTGGATCGCGGCGGCGTTCCCCGTGGCGTCGACCACGAGGTCCCAACCCTGCGGGCGGTCCAGTTCGTCGGCGGTGGCCGCCGCGGCGGAGCAGCCGAGGCGCCGGGCGGTGGCCAGCCGCTCCTCGTTGAGGTCGAGGACGTCGACGCTCGCCGCGCCGGTCCGCTTGGCCAGCTCCAGCATCATCAGGCCCATGGTGCCGGAGCCGTAGATCAACACGTGGGCGCCGAGGCGGCTGCCCAGCACGTCGTAGCCGCGCACGGCGCACGACAGGGGTTCGATGAGCGCGGCGTCCTGCGTGCGTACGTGCTCGGGCAGCTTCACGCAGTTGGCGACGGGCGCGACAGCGTACTCCGCGGCGCCGCCGGCCGTGGTGACGCCGATCGCAGCCCACCGCTCGCACAGGTTGTTGTGCCCGGTGCGGCAGTAGCGGCACTCGTAGCAGTACAGGGACGGGTCGACGGCGACGCGGTCGCCGACGGCGAGTTCGCTCACCTCGCCGCCGGTGCCGACGACCTCCCCGGCGAACTCGTGGCCGGGAACGAGAGGCAGCGACGGGGCGAACTCGCCCTGCCGTATGTGCAGATCCGTGCCGCACAGCCCGCACGCCGCCACCTGGACGACGACCTGACGGGGCCCGGGCGTCGGATCGGGCACGGTCGTGAGTCCGACCTTGCCCACGGACTCGACGAGAGCTGCCTTCATTTCACGGCTCCTAGGGACAGGCCCTGGACCAGCTTGTCCTGGGCGGCGAACCCCGCCGCGAGCACCGGCAGGGAGATGACGAGCGACGCGGCGCACACCTTCGCCAGGAACAGGCCCTGGCTGGTGATGAATCCGGTCAGGAACACGGGCGCGGTCTGCGCGATCACGCCCGTCAGGACCCGTGCGAAGAGCATTTCGTTCCAGCTGAAGATGAAGCAGATCAGCGAGGTCGCGGCGATGCCGGGCATGGCGATGGGCGCCACGACGCGGGTGAGGATCACGGACAGGCGCGCCCCGTCGATCTGCGCCGCCTCGATCAGTGCGGTGGGGATCTCGGCGAGGAACGACTGAAGCATCCACACCGCGATCGGCAGGTTCATGGACGTGTAGAGGATGACGAGAAGCCAGATGTTGTCCAGCATGCCGGAGTTCTTCGCGAAGAGGTAGATCGGCAGCAGGCCGGCGACGACGGGCAGCATCTTCGTGGAGAGGAAGAAGAAGAGGACGTCCGTCCACTTCTTCACGGGCCGGATCGACAGCGCGTACGCCGCGGGCAGCGCCAGCAACAGCACGAACAGGGTCGAGACGACCGACGCCGTAACGGAGTTGGCGAGCGAGAACCACGGGCTGGGTCCTCCCCCGGCGCCGAAGAACTCGCGGTAGCCGTCGAGGGTGAGCGGCGCGGCGAGCGACGGCGGGTTCGTCGCGGCGTCGGTCTCGGAGTGCAGGGAGGTCAGCGCCATCCACAGCACGGGCAGTACGAAGAGGATGCCGACGAGCCAGGCGACCAGCCCCAGTCCGGCGTTCCTCCTGCGGACCTTCTTGGGCGCGGTGTCCGGCACCTTCGGTGCGGATGTGGCGTGCGTGGCGGCGCTCATGACCGGGCCTCCTCGCGGAAGAGGGACGAGACCACCCGCAGTGCGAAGGTGGCGATGACGATGGAGCCGATCACGACCAGCACGCCGGCCGCGGAGGCCAGGCCGTACTCGTGGCCCTGGTAGAAGGTCTGGTAGATCGTGTACGGCAGGTTGGCGGTGCCGAGTCCGCCGGAGGTGATGGTGAAGACGGCGTCGAAGTTCTGCACGATGTAGATCGTGCCGAGCAGGGCGCCAAGCTCCAGATAGCGGCGCAGATGCGGCAGCGTGATGTAGCGGAAGACCTGCCACGCGCTCGCGCCGTCGATCCAGGCGGCCTCGACCGCCTCGGTGGGACGGCTTTGCAGTCCGGCGAGCAGGATCAGCATCATGAACGGCGTCCACTGCCACACCAGCGACGCCTCGACGGCGCCGAGCGGCATCTCCGCGACCCAGTCGGGCTGGGCGGCGCCGTCGCCGAAGAGCGCGTGCAGCACGCCGTTGAAGAGCCCGTACTCGGGGTTGTAGAGCACGTGCTTCCACAGCAGCGCCGCGGCCACGGGCACCAGCAGGAACGGCGCGATGAGCATCGTGCGGACCGCGGCCCGCCCCCGGAACCGGCGGTCCAGCAGCAGGGCGAGGAGCATCCCCAGCACGAGGCTGACGAGCACGACGGTGACGGTGAGGATGATCGTGGTGAGCACCGACTTGCGCAGCTCCGGATCGCCCAGCACCTCCCCGTAGTTGGCGAGTCCCGCGAACGAACGCGCCTCCGGATACAGGGCGTTCCAGTCGAATACGGAGATCACCAGCGTGGCCACCATGGGCAGCTGCGTGACGATGATCAGGAAGATCAGCGCGGGCAGCAGCGGTGCGCGGGTGACCCAGGCGCGGAGCTTGGCGGGCGGGGTCGCCGGCGGCGCGGGCGTGGCCGTACGGTCCGCGGGCGCGCCGGGTGGTGTGGTCGTGGTGGTCGTGGTGTCGGTCGTGTCGGTCACTGCCCTCGCCCCTCGTACTCCTCGGAGATCTCTTCGGCCAGCTGCTGGGACTTCTTCAGGGCCGTCTCGACGGACTGGCGTCCGGCGACCGCCGCGCTGAGTTCCTGGGAGACCTTCGTGCCCAGGTCGGAGAACTCGGGAATGTCCACGAACTGGATGCCGATCGTGGGCCGTTGCTGCACGCCCGGGTCGCGCGGGTCGGTCTCGGTGATGGCCTTGCGGGTGGTCTCGCCGAAGGCTCCGGCGGTCTTCTTGTACTCGGGTATCTCGTACGTCGAAGCGCGCTTGCCCGCGGGGACGTTGGCCCAGCCGAACTCCTTGCCCACCAGCCGCTCGTACTCCTTGCTGGAGGCCCACTTGATGAACTTCCACGCCTTGTCCTGGTTGCGGGAGGCCTTCTGCAGACCCCACGCCCAGCTGTAGAGCCAGCCGGAGGACTTCGTCTTCACCGTCGGCGCGGGCGCGTAGCCGATCTTGCCCTTGACCGGGGACTTGGCGGCCTCGAGAGAGCCCGCTCCCGAGGTGGCGTCGTACCACATGGCGGACTTGCCCTGGGTCATGTTGTTGAGGCACTCGGCGAAGCCGGACTGCGTGGCGCCGGACTCGCCGTGCTTGCGGATCAGATCGATGTAGAACTTCGTGGCCTTGGCGAAGCCCGGGTCGGTCAGCTTCGCCTTGTAGTCCTTGTCGAACCAGGTGCCGCCGAAGGTGTTCACGACCGTGGTGAGCGGGGCCATCATCTCGCCCCAGCCGGGCAGCGCGCGCAGACAGATGCCGCTCATGCCCTTCTCCGCGCCGTCCGCCTTCGCGGCGAGCTTCGCGACCTGCGGCCAGGTCGGCCTGTCGGGCATCTTCAGGCCCTTCTTGGCGAAGACGTCCTTGCGGTACATCAGGAAGGAGGACTCGCCGTAGAACGGCTCCGCGTAGGTCTTGCCGTCCTCGCCCTTCAGGGACTCGCGGATGGGCGGAAGGATGTCCTTCTGGTCGAAGTCCGCGTCCTTCTTGAGATAGCCGTCCAGGGGTTTGAGCCATTCGTTCTTGGCATAGATCGGCGTCTCGTAGTTGCTGATGGTCGCGACGTCGTACTGGCCGGCCTGGTTGGCGAAGTCCTGACTGATCTTGTCGCGGACGTCGTTCTCCGGCAGCGTCGTGAAGCGGACCTTGATGCCGGTCTCTTTGGTGAAGTGCTTGGCGGTGAGCTTCTGGAGCTCGACCATCTGCGGGTTGTTCACCATCAGGACGTTGATCGTGTCGCCGCCGGTGGCGAGGCTGCCGGCGCCGGCGCAGGCGGCCAGCAGCACATTGGCCGTGGCGACGCCTATGAGCGCGCGTGTCCTGTGGCGGCTGTGGCTGCGCATGAACGGTCTCCTGCTCATAAGGGGGCGAAACGGGCGTTGAGAGGGCGGGGCGGGCGGAGGGTCTGACGGGCGGAGGACGGAAGCGTGCTGGCCGTCCGCGCCGTCAAGCCCTGATCACCTGCGGTCCGCGCAGTGAATAGCGGTGGGCCTCGGAGGCGGGCAGACCTGTCGAGGTGATGATCGTCTGGAAGTCGCCGACCTCCGCGAAGCGGCAGAAACTCACCGCACCGAACTTCGTGTGCATGCCCGCGAAGATCCGCCGCCGGGAGGCGCGCAGCGCCTGCGCCTTGACCTCGCTGACGGCCGGGTCGGGAGTGGTCAGGCCGTGTTCACGGGAGATGCCGTTGGCTCCGATGAAGGCCAGGTCGATGACGAAGCCGGAGAGCATCTTCGTCGTCCAGTGGTCGACTGTGGCGAGCGTGCCGCCCCGTACGCGGCCGCCGAGCAGCAGCACGGTGATCTCCTCGGCTGTGGCGAGCGCACCCGCCGCGGCCAGCGAGGCGGTCACGACGGTCAGCGGGCGGTCACGGGGCAGCCCCTCGGCGATGAGCTGCGGCGTGAACCCCTCGTCGATGAAGACCGTCTCCGCCTCGCCGAGGTGCTCGACCGCGGCGGCGGCGATGCGGCGCTTCTCGGGCACGTGCATCGTGGTGCGGAAGGCGAGCGTCGTCTCGAAGCCGGCGCTCTCCACGGGATAGGCACCGCCGTGCGTGCGGCGCAGCAGCCCGTGGGACTCCAGTACGCGCAGGTCGCGGCGGACCGTCTCCTTCGCCACGCCCAGTTCGGCGGCGAGCTCGGCGACGTCCACGGATCCGCTTCGCCGGGCCGCCCCGACGATCTCCCGCTGACGCTCCTCCGCGCTCATGAGCGGCGCTCCCTTCCTCTCCACGGGGCTCCATTGCCAAGTGGCTCCGCGGACGTCCGCAGATGTCCGCGGGGTCTTCTTCTCCGCACGGTCGTCCTCCGTACGGTCACCGATCTGCCCGTTCGGGCCTGTGTGGAGAGTTGTACAGCCCCTCGAACACGAGGACCAGGCCAGGTGCCGGTCGGATCGTGACCGTATCTGCCCGTTCCGCTGCTGCATACGGGCCCTGTGCCCTGGGACGGAACGGGCCTGACGGCGGTTCGGACTGTCTGTTTCCCGGCCCGGAAGTGCCCGTTCCGGGCCCGGCTGGTCAGGCCGGGCGCATCCGGAAGTCATACCGAGCGGGCAGCGGCTCGTCGGTGATCGCCGCCCAGGTCTCGTTCAGCACCTCGTCGCCCTCGCGCAGATCGTCCACGTCGAAGCCCGCGTCGAAGACCGCGCGCGCCTGCTCCGTCTCGCCCTGCGCCAACAGCACCTGCGCGCGGAGGAGTTGAAAACGGCCGCGGTGGCGGTATTCGGCGGGCAGCCGGTCCAGGGAATCGGCGGCAGCGGAGGCCCGGCCCGCGTCGAGCAGTACGGGCACGGCCTCCCGTACGAGAGCCGCCAGAGCCGGTGCTCCCGCGGCCGACGCGAGGTCCATGGCGGCCAGATAGCGGTCGGCGGCCCGCTCGGGGTGCAGGCCGGCCGTCTCGTCGCGGGCGTCGGCGAAGGCCAGGCAGCGCAGCGACCACGGCGTGGGCGCCGCGGCGGCCGAGCGCTCCCAGCTGCGTACGGCCTGGGCCCGGTCCCCGGCGTGCCACTGGGCGACGCCCAGGTGGTAGTCGGTGAGCGGGCCCGAGGGCGCGCACTCCAGCTGGTCGCGCCAGGCGTCGGAGACGAGCGAGTGCCCGGGCGGTCTGGAAGCGGTCAGGGCCGTGCGTACGCCGGCGGCGTCGTCGCGGAACCGGCCCTGCGTGAGCAGCTCCGTCCAGGGGCGCTGCTGCTCCCCCATCGCCGCCCGCGGGAAGGGCGTGCCGGGCAACTCGTAGCCGCCGCGGGCCACTTCGAGGGCGCCCCAGCCGGAGCCGGTGGCCAGCAGCCCACCGTCCGGACCGTCTGCCGGTTCCGTGTGCGGCTCGGCGTCCGCGCACGGGCGCCAGGCCGCGAACGCCCCGTCCACGTCGGCGCGAGGCAGGGCCTCCTCCAGGCGGTCCGCGGTGTGCCGCCGGGCGGCATCCCAGTCCTCGCCGTGCACGGTGGCGGGGTCGGCGGTGAGCGGACCGTACGCCTCCAGCCATGCGAACTCCTGCCCCGCCTCCAGGGGAACGTGCTCCAGCTGCGTACGCGCCAGGCCGGCCTGGATCTCGGCGTAGCCGCCGGTCCCCGGCTCGGTCAGCCACTCCTGCCAGCGCCGCCCGCCGGGGCCGTGGCCCCACACGAACAGCTTCCGGCCGCTCAGCAGGTCGGTCGAGGTCTGGACGAGGCCCGTGCCGTGCTCGTCGAGGGAGGCGATCCACTTCCGCTCCTCGCGGGGGATCTCGTAGAAGTAGTCCGCCGGGAACTCGCTGCGCAGCGCGTACGACCGGTCCACGCCGTCCCACTCCGGCACGGGGATGCGGCGCAGCCGCCGTTCGTACGCGAAGTACCAGGTCTCCTCCGACGGTACGAGCACGCGGGTGCCCTCCTGCTCCGGGACCGCGATGTTGGACCACCAGTAGACGGGCACGGTCCGGTCGTGCGGATTGCGGATGCGGGCGCCGACGTAGAGAAACTCCGATCCCTCAGGGAGCCACAGGTCCACCTGGAAGGGAGTGTCGCGCAGCCGCTCCCACTCCCACAGCCGCAGCATCGCGCCGTCCCCGCCGGGGGCGGGCACGCGGGCGGCGTGCACGGGAGCGACGGAGAGCGTCGTGTGCCCGGTCGCCCCGATGTTCCACTCGATGCCGCCGGAGAACCACGCCCCGTTGAGGGCGAAGTCGGCGGGTTGCAGCACGGGGTTGGTGTAGAGCAGTTCGCGCCCGCTGGGCTTGTGGTGGAGCGAGTGGACGCGGCCGCCGAGGCCCGGCAGCACGGTCGCGCGCAGCAGGTCGTTCTCCAGGACCAGGGCGTCCAGGGCCGCGGGTGCGCGCTCGCGTGTGTAGCCGTCGAGAACGGGGGCCGGCAGCACGGACCGCAGCGGCGCGTAGCCGACCTGACGCGCCATGTCGGGCGGCAGCTCGGCCCGCTGGCGCTCGTCGATCGTGTGCATCTCGTCGAGAGGCGCCAGCGCCGGCAGCGGATTCTCGGGGCCGACCGGTGCGAAGGGCAGGGTGAGGGTGGTGCGGCGCAGCGTCGTCGGCACGGCTACCTCGATCCTCTCCGCGGGCGCCGCCGCCTTGCCGGGACCCCCTCTCGATCGCCATGGAACACGGTGGACGGCGCCTTGAACAGGGCGCCGGGGGGCGCGGTCTCGTACGCCGGGGCGCTCGGGCCCCAGGTGGGGGCGGGTGTCAGGTCCCCGGGGCCGCGGGGCGGGCGGGCATGGTACGAACGTGGCGTGACCGACGCCGCGCTCTTCCCGCCGTCTCTGCCCGTGCTCAACGACATGAGGCGCACCGCGAGCGGACGGGAATGGCTGGAGCAACTGCCCGCGCTGGTCGGCGAGTTCCGCGAGCGCTGGGAGCTGCGGCTCGGCGCTCCGTACCACGGCGGCAGCTGTTCCTGGGTGGCACCGGCGCGGCGCACCGACGGAACCCGGGCCGTACTGAAGGTGACGTGGCCGCACCGGGAGGCGCGGCCCGAGGGCGAGGTACTGAAGCTGTGGGCGGGGCGCGGCTCGGTGCTCGTCCTCGAACACGACCCCGGGCGGTACGCGCTGCTGCTGGAGCGGTGCGAGCCGGGCACCGAGCTGGGCGCGGCCGGTGAGATCCCCGCCGGGGAACGGCTGTTGCTGGGTGCGGGCGTGCTGCGCCGGCTGTGGGACGCGGGCCGCGAGGCCTGGGAGGGCGGGCCGCCACGGGACGCTGCGACGTCGGTCGAGCGGCTGTCCGACGTGGCGGCGGAGTGGGCGGACCTGGTCGAGGAGCGCGCGGAGCGCCACGGCCGGACGGGGGCGCTGGACACCGGCGTGACCGCGCTCGGCGCGGAACTGCTGCGTGAACTCCCCCTGAGCGCACGGCGGGAGACCGTGCTGCACGGCGACTTCAACCCGGGCAATCTGCTCGCCGCCGAGCGGACACCGTGGCTGGCGATCGATGCGAAGCCGATGTACGGCGATCCGGCGTTCGATCCCTGGCGGCTGGTCGAGCAGATCGACGACCCGTTCGCGCACGACGATCCGCGCCGTACGCTCGCGCACCGCACCGAGCTGGTCGCGGACGCCCTCGGCGAGGACGTGGCACGGATGCGCGCGTGGGCCGTGGCGCGGCAGGTGGAGCACGCGCTGTGGGCGGCGGACGGAGACGGGGAGACGGCACGCGCAGAGGGGGGCGAACTGCGCGTGGCCGTACGGATGTTGGAGCGAGCCCGCGTGCTGGCGGAGCTGGCCGGGCTGTAGGCGGGACCCGAGGCTGCGCGGCTCCAGTGGCCGGAGCCCCGTTCACTCCCCCGTGACGCCGTCCGCCAACTCCCGTGCCACGTCGAGCTGTCCGACGTGGCGGGCGTACTCCTGAAGCAGATGGAAGAGGATCCAGGCCAGCGACGGCGCCTCGTCCTCCGTGGGGAAGCGGCCTCCGAGCCGGGCGTGCGCGTCCAGGCGCGCCTCGCGGACGATCTCGCGCGAGCGGTCGCACTGCGCGCGGAACGCGTCGATGACATCGGCGGCCGGCATCCCGTCGGGCACGCGCCATCTGTCGTCGCCGCCCGTATCGCCCCACGGGTCGGGGACGCGCTCCGCCGCGAAACCCCAGGCGAGCCAGCGGCGTTCGGTATAGGTCAGGTGCCGGACCAGCTCCAGCGGCGACCAGCCCGACGGGACCCGGCTGCGCCGCAGATCCTCATCCGACAGGCCGTCGAGCTTCCTGAGGAGTGTGTCGCGGTAGAAGTCGAGGTAGCCCCGCAGCAGGACGTGCGGATCGCCGACGGACGGATCCGGCTGACCCGGCGGCAGTGGCGGGATGGCGGCTTCGATGGCAGTCACAGCAGTCCCGGTTCGTCGTAGGTGAGAGTACGGGCGTCGGCGTCCAGTACGGCCGGGACGCCGAGGGGCAGGGTGGGCGTCGAGGGCCCGTGGCCGAAGCCGAGCTCCTCGACGACGGGCACGCCGAGGGGTTCGAGCCGCTCACGCAGCACCACGCCGACCTCCTCGGGATCGCCGCACTCGGTCCAGGAGCCGAGGGCGATCCCGGCGACGCCGTCGAACCAGCCCGAGCGCAGCAGCTGCGTCAGCAGCCGGTCGAGGCTGTAGGGAGGCTGGTCTATGTCCTCCAGGAGCACGATGGCTCCGGCCGCGGAGGGGCGGGCGTGCGGAGTGCCGCGCTCGGCCGCGAGGAGGGCGAGGTTTCCGCCGGCGGTGACGCCGCGGGCGCGCCCGGGAACGAGCGTGCGGGTCCCCTCGGTTGGGCCGATCTGCAGGACCGTCTCGGGGCTGAAGAGCGAGCGCCGCAGATGGTCGCGCGTCGCCTCGTCGCCGAGGAAGGAGCCGGTGGCCGTCATCGGCCCGTGCAGGGTGGCGAGGCCGAGGCGCTGCGCCAGCGCCTCATGGAGCACGGTCAGATCGCTGTAGCCGACGAACACCTTGGGGCCCGCGGCGCGGAGCCTGTCCCAGTCGAGCAGGTCGAGGACGCGCTGGGTGCCGTATCCGCCGCGCGCCGAGATGACGGCCGCGAGCGACGGATCGCACCAGGCCTCCTCCAGATCGCGGGCCCGGTGCTCGTCCGCGCTCGCGAGATGGCCGAGGGACGGGTGCGGTTCCAGCACATGCGGGCCGACGACGGGCTCCAGGCCCCACTCGCGCAGAACGGCGAGGCCCGCCTCCAGCCGCTCCCGCGGCACGGGCCCGCTGGGCGCCACGATCCCGACGCGGTCGCCGGCGCGCAGCCGGCGCGGCCTGGTCAGGGCGGCGGGTGCGGGACCGGCGTCGGCGGCCGGTGGTGCGGGTGCCGTTGCGGGCGCGTTGCTGCTGCTCATGCGTTCAGCTCCAGTACCGGTACGTCGTCGCGGGCGATGCCGAAAGTCTGCGCGTAGAGCGAGAGTTCGGCCTCGACCGCCCGGATGATGGTCTCGGCGCGGCGGAAGCCATGGCCCTCGCCCTCGAAGGTGAGGTACGCGTACGGGACGCGGCCGCCGTCGACGTGGGCCACGAAGCGTTCGCACTGCACAGGCGGGCAGATCACGTCGTCCAGCCCCTGAAGCAGCAGGAACGGCACGGTGACCCGGTCCGCACGGTGGAGGGGCGAGCGGTCGCGGTAGCGCTCGGGAAAGCGCTCCAGCGGGCCGACGAGCGACTCCAGATACTGCGATTCGAAGTCGTGCGTCTCGTCTGTGGCCCAGCCCGTCAGGTCGAGGATGGGATAGCTGATCGTCCCGCATGCGTAGAGGCCCTCGGCGGCCGGGGAGGTGAGGGACGCGGCGCTGGTCCAGCCGCCGGCGCTGCCCCCGCGCACCGCGATCCGCGACGCGTCGGCCTCGCCTTCCGCGGCCAGCCGCCGTGCGACGGCGGCGCAGTCCTCGACGTCCACGACGCCCCACTGCTCGCGCAGCCGATTGCGGTAGGCGCGCCCGTAGCCCGTCGAGCCGCCGTAGTTCACCTCCACGACCCCTATGCCGCGTGAGGTGAAGTAGGCGATCTCCAGGTCGAGTACGAGCGGTGCCCGGCTCGTCGGGCCGCCGTGCGCCCACACCACGTACGGCGGCAACTCGCCCTCGGGCGCCTCGTATCCGGGGTGGCGCGGCGGATAGACGTGGGCGTGGACGTCGCGCCCGTCCGGGCCGGTGAAGGTGCGTTCGAGCGGCTGCGGGTAGTAGGAGGGGTCGACCGGGTCCTTGTGGTGTGCCGCGAGGACTCTGCTGTGGCCGGTGCGGGTGTCGAGTTCGACGACCTCGTAGGAGCTGTGCGGACCGGCGGCGACGCCGACGACCCGGCTGCCCGCCGTGGCCAGGGCCGCCCACTCCGTCCACGGGCCGCCGGCGTCGGCGAGTTCACCGGTCTCCGGGTCGAGGACGCCCAGCCGCATGGCGCCTCTTCCGTGCAGGGCCGCGATGAGCCCGCCGTCGAAGGGCTCGAACCACTTCTGCCCGATGCGCCAGAGCCCGGCGGCGAACTCCTCCTCGCGCGGGCACAGATCCCTTCTGGCGCCCGGACCGGAGGCGGGCGCGTCGAGGTCGAGACGCTGAAGGTTCCACCAGCCGGACTCGTCGGAGCAGAGCAACAGGGCGCCGTCGGCGGCCCATTCGACCTGCGCGACGGACTCCTCCGGGCCGCCAGCGACGGTTCGCACGTCCGAGAATCCGCCGTCGGAGGTGATCCGGGCGGTCTTCACCTGCGTGCCGTCCCAGGGCATCGCGGGGTGGTCCCAGGCGAGCCAGGCGACGCGGCCGCCGTCCGGTGAGAGCCGCGGCCCCGTCACGAAGCGGCTTGCGTCGTCGGTCAGTTCGCGTACGCGGCCCCGGTCGTCGGCGGCCGAGCCGTCCAGCGGCACGGCCGCGATGAGCCGCCGCAGATCGGTCGGGCGCTCACCGGTGAACTCCTCCAGTACGCACCACACTTCGGGCCCCGCCGGACCGTCCGGCACCACGACGGGATCGCACCAGCGCAGCCCGCCCGGGATGACCTCGGCCACGGGCGTCAGGGGCCGCGGCGCGCTGCCGGGGCTGTCCGGCTCGAACGCGTACAGCCGCTGGTCGGCGAAGTGCGTGAAGACGATCAGCGGCCCGCCCTCGGCGCGGGGTGTGCCCGCCCACGGGAGCCCGCCGTACTCGATGACACGGTTGCGCACGTTCCACGGGGGCGGCAGCACCGACTGTGCCTCGCCGCCGCCGGCGGGCAGCCGCATCAGGGCGCGCCGGCCCGCCTCGTCGGGGCGGGGCTCCGTCCACCACATCTCGTCGCCGACGGCGCCGAGGTATTCGGGCCGCCCGTCGTGCGACGCGACGAGGGCGGCGTCGATGGGGGACGGCCAACTGCCGTACGGCGCGGTGGTCTTCGCCATGTGCTGTGAGCCTCCGTAAGCGTGGGGTACGGGATGCGGGTGCGGGGACCTGGGACCTGTCCGCGTCACAGAGCGAGCAGGGCGCGGTCGAGGACCCGGGTTCCGAAGTGCAGTGCGTCGACCGGGACGCGCTCGTCCACACCGTGGAAGAGCGCCTGGTAGTCGAAGCCCTCGGGGAGCTTCAGCGGGGTGAATCCATAGCCCTCGACGCCCAGCCGGGAGAACTGCTTGGCGTCGGTGCCGCCGGACATGCAGAACGGCACGACGTGCGCACCGGGGTCGAAGTGCTCGAGCGCGGCGCGCAGCACGGCGTACGTCGGCGAGTCCACCGCCGCCTCCAGGGGAACCTCCCGGTGGTGGAACTCCCAGTCCACGTGCGGGCCCGTGAGGCTGTCGAGAGTCCGGTGGAACTCCTCTTCCCCGCCGGGCAGCATCCGGCCGTCGACGAAGGCGGTGGCGCTGCCGGGGATGACGTTCACCTTGTAACCGGCGTCGAGCATCGTCGGGTTGGAGCTGTTGCGCACGGTCGGCTCCACCAGGGCGGCGGACGGGCCGAGTTCGGCGAGGAGCTTGTCGGCGTCGAAGCCGGGCGCGTCCACGTCGGGCTCGGGCAGGCCGTGCACCGCGGCCAGTTCGCGCAGGGCCGCGCGCACGGTCGGCGTGAGCCGCTGCGGCCATTCGTACTCGCCGATGCGGGCGACGGCGGCGGCGAGCCTGGTCACGGCGTTCTCCCGGCTGACCTTCGAGCCGTGGCCGGCCTTGCCCCGCGCGGTGAGCTTCAGCCAGGCGGTGCCCCGCTCCCCCGCGGCGACCGGATACAGCCGGCGGCCCTCCCCCGCGTGGAAGGTGAACGCCCCGGATTCGCTGATGCCTTCGGTGCAGCCCTCGAAGAGCTCGGGATGGTGGTCGGCGAGATAACCGGAGCCGTAGTCGGCGCTGTCCTCCTCGTCCGCGGTGAAGGCCAGCACGATGTCGCGGCGCGGCCGCACGCCGGCCCGCGCCCAGGAGCGGACCACCGCGAGCACCATGGCGTCGGCGTTCTTCATGTCGATCGCGCCGCGGCCCCAGACCACTCCGTCGCGGATCTCCCCGGAGAAGGGGTGCACGCTCCAGTCGGCGGGCTCGGCGGGCACCACGTCGAGGTGGCCGTGCACGAGCAGGGCGTCGGCAGCCGGATCGCTTCCGGCGACTCTCGCCACCACGTTCGTACGCCCCGGGGCCTTCTCCAGAAGCCGCGGCTCGACTCCCGCGACAGCGAGGCGCTCGGCGACGTACTCGGCGGCGGCGCGCTCCGAGCCCTCGCCTCCGCCACGGTTCGTGGTGTCGATGCGGATCAGCTCCGAGGTGAAGGTCACCGCCTCGTCGAGCGCCGTCTGGTCGATGTGCTCAGCCATACTGCTCCTCCACCGCGGCCGATACGACGGTCGTGACCGCCTTGAACGTGCGGATTCCCTCGTACATGCCCGGGGAGGTGTAGGCGACGCGGCGCTCCCCGGTGCGCTCCACGCCGGGCACGACGGTCGCGGCGCCCGCCAGGTGCTCCGCGTCGAACTCCAGCTCCACCGTGTGTTCCTGAGGCCGTGACGGGCTCGACCGCTCGGCCAGAGCCACGGCCTTGCGTGCGGCGGCCCTGATGTCCGCGGCCGTGCGGCCCGGCGTGCGGCACACCGCCGCGTAGCGCGAGACGTAGTCCTTCACGGCGACGCCGAACGCGTCCGGGGCGTATCCCTTCGCGTCCTCGACCGTGCGGTCGTCGCCGGTCACGAGCACGACCGGCACCCCGTACTCCTCGACGACGAGGGCGTTGAGGAGGCCCTCGCTCGCCCGTGCCCCGTCGGCCCACACGCCGGTGATCGAGTTCGCCAAGTACGTGTGCGCCAGGACGCCTTCGGTGCCGGCGCCCGTGTGGTAGCCGACGAAGGCGATGCCGTCCACATCGCCGTGCTGCACGCCCTCCACCATGCTGAGCGACTTGTGCCGGCCCGTGAGCATCTCCGCGCGGTCGTCGAGCTGTTCGAGCAGCAGATTGCGCATCGTCCAGTGCGCCTCGTTGATGAGGACCTCATCGGCGCCGCCCTCGAAGAAGCCGGCCACGGCCGCGTTGACGTCCGAGGTGAACATGGGGCGGCAGCGCTCCCATTGGGCGGTGCCGGGCAGGACGTCCGCGGGCCATGTGACGCCGGTGGCGCCTTCCATGTCCGCGCTGATGAGGATCTTCATGGCGGGAACGTTACGCGGTACGCAAACCCGGTGACACCCTTGTGGATAACTCCTGTGGTCTCAACCACTGAGGAGTCCCACCACCCCTTCCTGACCTGGCGTTTCACCGGTCGCGGGCCCCTTCTCGACGGGACCGCGACACGCTGCGCGTCAACGCACGGACGAAGGCCGGTCCGGGCCACCGCCAACCGTCAGTTCTCGTGGCCGAGTTGCACGTCGTGCTCCGTGCGCCCGCCGCCCGCGATGTGCAGCACCGCCGCCACGGGCGGGTAACCCGCGGCGATAACGGTGTACTCGCCAGCGGCCAGATCGACGAAGCGGAAGACGCCGTCGGCGCGCGTGGTCGCCGTGTCCACGACGTTGCCCGCCGCGTCCAGCAGCGTCACGCGCGCGTCTTCCACGGGCCGTCCGCCGGCGGCCCGCACGGTGCCGCGCAGCATGGCGCCGCCCGCCAGTTCGATGTCCTGCCGCGTCTCGCGCGCCGCGCGTACGGAGACCGGCAGCGCCGCGGGACGGTAGGCGGGGGCGCTCGCCGCGAGTGTGTACTCGCCGTCCACGAGCCCGTCGAGCACGTAACTCCCCTCCACGCCGCTGCGGGTGGCGGCCACCACCTCGCCCCGTACGTCGGTGAGGGTCACCGCGGCCTCCCGCACGGGCTGCCCGTCCGGCGTGAGCACGCAGCCCGCCAGCCGCCCGGCGCCGCCGAGCACGACGTCCAGCTCCACGGGGCGTTCGGCCACGGTGACGCTGACGGCCTGCGGCTGGTGGCCGCTCGCCGCGGCGATCAGGACGTAGGAACCGGTGGCGGGCGTGCTCAGCGCATACCGGCCGTCCTCGCCCGTCGCACCACGCCCGACCTGCTTCCCGGACGTGTCGATGAGGGTGAGGGCCGCGCGGGGCACGCTGCTGCCGTCGTGGTGGCGCACGCTTCCGCACACGGGAACTCCCGCGACGGGCGGGGCACTTGCGGCGGCTCCGGACGCGGGGGCGGGGGCGTCGGCGTGCCCGGGCGTACGCGCCTCGGGCACGGGAGCGTTCTCGGTCACGAGCGGTTTCTCCTTGAGGAAGAAGGTGAAGAGCAGCCCGAGTACGAGCACCGGGACCAGGTACAGGAAGATGCGCGGCATCGCCTCGGCGTAGGCGTGCACGTAGATCTCACGCAGCGGCCCGGGCAGCCTGTGCACGGTCTGCGGGGTGAGCGAGGAGGGGTCGGGAAGCCGCTGTGGCGCGTCGCGCTGCAGCTTGTCCGCCAGGGCGTCCGTGAGCCGCTGGATGAAGACCGTGCCGAAGACGGCGGCGCCCACGCTGCCGCCGATCTGCCGGAAGTAGTTGTTGGCGCTGGTGGCCACGCCGAGGTCGCGCGCCGGCACGGAGTTCTGCACGGCCAGCACCAGCACCGGCAGCACGAGCCCGATACCCAGCCCCAGCACGGCCATCCAGACGCTGTAGGCCGTGCGCGAGGTGTCGGTCTCCAGCCGGGACAGCAGCCACATGCCCACGGCGGAGACGGCGCAGCCCAGCACGGGGAAGATCCGGTAGCGGCCCGTACGGGAGATGAGCTGGCCCGAGACGGTCGAGGAGAGCACGACCCCGCCCATCATGGGCAGCATCAGCAGGCCCGACTCGGTCGCGGTGACGCCGTCGACCATCTGGAGGAACCCCGGCAGATAGCTCGCGGCGCCGAACAGCGCGACGCCGACGGCCACTCCGACGATGCCGGTCACGTTGAAGACGGAGTCCCGGAAGAGGCGCAGCGGCAGCACGGGCTCGCTCACGAGCCGTTCGACGGCGAGGAAGAGGACCACGCTCAGCGCACCCCCGGCGGCGAGCCCGAGGATCACCGTGTCGTCCCACTCGTACTCGGTGCCGCCCCAGCTCGTCAGCAGCACCAGGCAGGTGGAGAAGGAGGCCAGCAGCACCGTCCCGAGCACGTCCAGCTTCGGACGCCCGCGCGGACGCGGCAGCCTCAGGACGAACGCGGTGACGAGCAGCGTGACCAGGCCGAAGGGGACGTTGATGTAGAAGCACCAGCGCCAGGAGAGTTCGTCGGTGAACCAGCCGCCCAGCAGCGGCCCCGCGACCGAGGCGAGCCCGAACGCGGCACCGATCAGGCCCATGTAGCGGCCGCGGGCCCGCGGCGGCACGACGTCCGCGATGATCGCCTGGACGCCGATCATGAGTCCGCCGGCGCCCGCGCCCTGGAGCGCCCGGTAGGCGATCAGTTCGGTCATCGTGCGGGACCAGCCGGCGAGCGCGGAGCCCGCGACGAAGACGGCGATGGCGACGAGGAAGATTCCCTTGCGGCCGAAGAGATCGCCGAGCTTGCCGTAGACGGGCAGGCCGATCGTGGCGGCGAGGAGGTAGGACGTCACCGCCCACTGCATGCGGTCCAGGCCGTGCAGTTCGCCGACGATCTTGGGCAACGCCGTGGCGACGATGGTCTGTTCGAGCGCGGCCAGCAGCAACGCGAGCATCAGGGCGAGGAAGACCAGCCGTACGCGGCTGGGGCTCAGCCCTGCCGGGCTGTCCTGCTGGGGGGCGGCGACGGGGCCGGACCCGGGCCGGGACGTCGCGGGCTCCGCCGCGCCGGTCGCGCCGGTCGCGCCGGTCGCGGCCGCAAGGCCCGACGCCGGGATCTCCACGCTCACTTCGACGACCGGCGGCACAGGGGTTTCGCTCGGGCCTCCCCCTGGGCCTTCGGCCCGGGTGGTGGCCCCGGGCGCACGGGAAGCGTCCGGGCGCTCCAGAGCCGTACCGCTCATCGCACTCCCCTGATCGCGTCCGCCCGTCCTCGGGGAGCATTTCTCGCATTACGCGACAAGGGCGAGCAAGTCAGACAGCACCCGGGGCACAGCGGTCCGCGGATGCGCCAAGTCCGTTGCCCCGGGCGCCTGTCGGGCGCTCAACTGCGGCTTTGAGGACGGACGTCGGCGGGACGCACCCGGCGGCTCACCGCCCGTCCCACCGGGAAGACCACCCGATCCGGTGAGCGCACGTGCGGCCGCTCACCCGCCGCCGCGCCGCCCTCCCGCGCCCCCTGAAGAGGCCGCTCCGCGGCGTCTACCCCTGCTTCTCCGTCTCGGCGGCGAGCTTGGCGAGCATCTCGTCGTAGATGCGAGCGAGGCCCTTGGGGGCGAAGGTCCGCTCGAAGAAGCCCCCGATGCCGCCGGCACCCTTCCACGTGGTCCGCACGGAGACGCGGGAGCCGCCGTCCGCGGCGCCGGGCGCGACCTTCCAGGTCGTGACCATCGTCGAGTTGCGGTCGCTCTCGACCAGTTCGCCCTCGGCCGGCGCCGTGACGTCGACGAGGCAGTCGCGGACGCGCTTGCTGGTGGCCTGGAGCTTCCAGTGCACGAGGGTCCCGGCGCCGTCGCCTCCCTCGCGCACCTCGTACTCGCTGAAGTGGTCCGGCAGCAGCTTCGGCCGGGTCTCGCCGTAGTCGGCGAGCGCGCGGCGTACCGCCTCGGGCTCCGCCGCGATCTCGCGGTGGGTCTCCGCCTCGACCTGCGCCATCTGGTCCTCCTGCTCCTCGTACGTCCGTCGCGCCCCGTAAGCGCATGGCAACCCAATCACCCCGCGGACCGGGGCCCAAATCGGCTTGACAGCACGAGTGGGAACGGATGTTCTATTCTCTGCGTACGAACAGCACGAGGCACGAGGAGGGTCCATGCGCTGGGAGAACCTGAGCGGCGACGGGTCGGCGGTGAATCCCGCCCTCTTCGGCACCGACGTGGTCACACGCACGTTCAACACCCCTGAGTTCGCCGGGATCACGTTCCACGAGGTGCGCGCCCGGTCGATCGTGAACCGGGTGCCGGGGGCCTCCCGGATGCCGTTCGAATGGACGGTCAACCCGTACCGGGGCTGCACGCACGCCTGCGTGTACTGCTTCGCGCGGGGCACGCACCGCTACCTCGACCTCGACACGGGGGCGGGCTTCGACACCCAGATCGTCGTGAAGGTCAACGCCCCCGACCTGCTGCGGCGCGAACTCGGTTCGAGCCGGTGGCGCGGCCAGCACATCGCCATGGGCACCAACGTCGACTGCTACCAGCGCGCCGAGGGCCGTTACCGGCTGATGCCCGGCATCCTCACGGCGCTGCGCGACTACACCAACCCCTTCTCGATCCTCACCAAGGGGACGCTCATCCTGCGCGACCTCGATCTGCTGCGCTCCGCCGCGGCCGTCACGGACGTCGGGATCTCGGTCTCCGTCGGGTTCACCGACGAGGCGCTATGGCGCACCGTCGAACCGGGAACCCCGGCGCCCGAACGCCGCCTCGACGTCGTGCGCACCCTCAGCAGCCAGGGCATCCCGTGCGGGGTGCTGATGGCGCCCGTCATCCCCTTCCTCAGCGACTCGCCGGCCCAACTGCGCACCACAGTGCGGGCGATAGCCGCTGCCGGGGCCACCTCCGTGACCCCGCTCGCGCTGCATCTGCGGCCGGGCGCCCGCGAGTGGTACATGCAGTGGCTCGCCGAGCACCACCCGGGGCTGGTGCGCCACTATGAGGGGCTGTACGCGGACGGCGCCTACGCCCCGAAGTGGTACCAGCGCCGCATCACGCGCCAGGTACACGAACTGGCCGCCGAATACGGCATCGGCCCCGCCGACTCCGGCACGCACCGCCGCATCGACGTACACCCCGACAGAACGGAACCGCAGGAGGCCGAGCCCGAGTCGCCCCACTGCACACAGCTGACTCTCCTGTAGAGGCTCCAGACGGCGGACCCCAGAGGGCAGAGGGGCGGAAAACCGCTCGCGCGGCCGTGCGGGAGGCACGACGATCCACGCATGTCCGAACTCACTCACATCAGGGCCCCGCACGGAGTCGCCCCCGGCAACGGCTACAGCCATGTCGTATGGGGAGACGGCAGGTTCGTCGCCGTCTCCGGGCAGATCGCGCTCGACGAGAACGGCGACCTCGTGGGCCCCGGCGACCCCGCGGCGCAGGCCAGGCAGGTGTTCGTGAATCTGCGGCGCTGTCTCGCGGCGGCGGGCGCGGGCTTCGACGACGTCGTGAAGTTCACCTTCTTCACCACCGACGTCGCCGTCCTGCCCGCGGTCCGCGAGGCACGGGACGCGTGCATCGACGTCGAACGGCCACCGGCCAGCACCGCCGTCCAGGTCTCCTCGCTCGTACGCCCGGATCTGCTGCTGGAGGTGGAGGCGTTCGCGGTCGTCCGCTCCTAGCGGCGTGGCATGAGCCGGTGCCACGCGGACGCGCGGCTCACGCGTCCTCGTAGAGCGTGCTGTCCTCGTCGGCACGGCGGATCGTGCGCAGGGCGTGGCCCGGGCGCCAGACCTGGAAGACGATGTACGGGTCCTCGATCGTGATCCGTACGGCCTCCGACAGCTCCGCGCGGAAGAGATGGAAGCGCTCCGGCACCTCGCCCTGCTCAGTGCCCTCGGCGTACCGCGCGAACTCCTCGGGGTCGGTCACCTCGACCGCGCGCCCCGAGATCCGGACGTCGCCGCCGCCCATGCCGGTGCCCGTGCCGGGGTTGGCGTACATCGAGAAGCGGGGGTCGCGGCGCAGATCGAGCGCCTTGCGGGAGCCGATCATCATGCCCAGCCACAGCTCGTCGCCGCGGAAGTCGCCCTCCAGACCGGTCAGGCGCGGTGAGCCGTCGGGGCGCAGCGTGGCGAGCACGTGGTGCTGGAACGCCTTGAAGCGGGCACGTACGGCGTCGGCGAAGTCGGGTTCGGCGGCGTGGAAGGCCGCCCAGCTCTCAGTCATACGCACATGCTGGCGCCGATACCCGACATCTTCCGTCCGGATTCGGCCGGGCGCGCCGCTCCCCGCCCGAGCGGCCCGGGTCACCGGAAAACCTGTCGTGGTGACCGCGGCGTTCTGCCACGATCCGTTTCATGCCGGTACGGGAGATGACCACGGCGGACGTCGGCGCGGTCGCCGAACTGCGCGTGCGCGCATGGCAGTCCGCGTACAGGGACCTGCTGCCGGACGCGTTCCTCGACGCGATGTCCGTCGAGGAGGACGCCGCCCGGCGGCGCGAGACCTTCGCCAGGACCGAGGGCACCGTCGCCAACCTCGTCACGGAGCGCGCGGACGGCACGGTGACGGGCTGGGCGGCCATCGGCCCGGACCGGCCCGGCGGTATCCACACCCACATCCGGACGCAGGACGAGCAGGGGCCGGGCGAGTGCGCGGAGCTGTACGCGATCTACGTCCTGCCGGGGCTTGTCGGCACGGGTCTCGGGCGGGCCCTGACGGCCGCCTGCCTGGAGTGGGCAGCCCAACGGGGCTTCACACGCGCCGTGTTGTGGGTGATCGAGGGCAACACGCGGGCCCGCCGCTTCTACGAGCGCGCAGGCTTCGCACCGGACGGCACACAGGAGACGTACGACCTGGACGGCCGGGGCACGCACGTCCCGATCGTGCGCTACGCGAGACCGCTGCCGCTCACGGGCAGCGGTGCTGCCTGACCGCTCTCCTTCGGGCCCGCCCCTGCTGCGCGGGAATCCGTGCCAGCGCCGCCTTCGCCGAGGGCGAGAGCCGGTGGTGCTCGGCGGCCGCTCCGAGCACCGCGACGGCGCGCCGGTCCCCCAGCGCGCCCAGACCCTGCACGCAGGCCTCGGCGATCGGCCAGTAGTGCACCGGCCCCATCAGCAGGCGCTGCAACACGGAGATCAATGTGGGCACGGACTCCGGCGCCCGTAACGCCGTGAGCAGCCGTACGGCGTGCAGGGCGTAGCCGGTGCGCAGTTCGTTCGTGGCGAGGGCGGCGGCGGCGCGGGCCGTGCGAGGGTCCCGCAGGCGTGCGAGGGCGTGGGCGGCTGTGGCACAGCGCACGGGGTCGCGGTAGTTCAGCATGAAGATCAGCGTCTCAAAGCTGCGCCTGTCTCCCGCGCTGCCGAGAGCGAACGCCGCCACCTCCCGTGCCCACAGCGGGCGTTGGCCCTCGGCCAGCACAGAGGCCAGTTCGTCGCGCGCCGCGGGAGTGTCCTCCCGGGCGAGCGCGACCAGGCGCTCGTACTCGGCCGGTTCGGCCTCGGCCCGTACGCGATCGATCAACGACCGGAATGCGTCGCCCACTTCCGCTCCACCCCCACGTGCTCCGTCCCACAGCCCTGGAAGTGCCATACCCCTGGCGCATTGGTTACCCACGAGTTAAGCTGCTCGTCGGAGCGGCACCCCCGCTCAGGCGGCCTGGTGACGCAGCCGCCCGAGAGTGAAGTCGGTTCGGCGGGGGTCCGGGTTCCGCGGTGCACCACCGCGGCCCAGCCCGGGCAGCGCCCGCTTGGTACGGAACGGCCCCTGGGACACGGCCGGTTGACCCGTCTCTCCTCCCGCCTTCCTTACCTCTTTCCTCCTTCGGTTTCCTTCATCGGTTTTCCGAGCCGCCTGCTTTCCCTGCCCGCCGTCGCGCTCTGCTCGCTCGCCGTGCGCGCGGCCCGGCACACCCTCACCGTCAGTCGTCACACAGAGGAGTCCCGTGATGGACCGTCCGCCTCTGCACACCATCGCCGTCGTCGGCCTCGGCACCATGGGCACCGGCATCGCCGACGTGCTCGCACGTGCCGGCCGTGAGGTCGTCGGCATCGACATCAGCGACGCCGCCGCGCGTCAGGCCGCCGCCGCCTTCGAGGCCTCGACCGCGAGGGCCGTCCAGCGCGAGCGCATGACCGAGGCCGAGCGGCAGGACGCCCTCGCCCGCTTCCGCACCTTCACCGATCTGGGGGCCGCCGCCGAGGCGGAGCTCGTCATCGAGGTCGTGCCCGAGGACTACGACACCAAGTGCCAGGTCTTCGCCGCGCTCGACACCGTCGTCAAGCCCGACGCGATCCTCGCCACGGGCACCAACGCGCTGTCGGTCACCCGCCTCGCCGCCGACTCGGACCGCCCCGAGCGCGTGCTGGGCCTGCACTTCTTCCATCCGGCCCCGAAGATGAAGCTCGTCGAGGTCGTCTCGTCCGTGCTGACTTCGCCGGAGGCCGTCGCCGCGGTGACCGAACTGGCGCGGGACCTCGGCAAGGAGCCCGTCGCGGTCGGCGACCGCCCCGGATTCGTCGCCGACGGGCTGCTGTTCGGCTACCTCAACCAGGCCGCGGCGATGTACGAGTCGCGCTACGCCAGCCGCGAGGACATCGACAGCGCGATGCGGCTGGGCTGCGGGCTCCCGATGGGCCCGCTGGCGCTGCTCGACCTCATCGGAATCGACACCGCCCGTACCGTGCTGGACGCGATGTACGCCGACTCCCACGACCGGCTGCACGCGCCCGCGCCCATCCTGCGGCAGCTCAGCGACGCCGGACTGACGGGCCAGAAGGCGGGCCGCGGCTTCTACTCCTACGAGGCCCCCGGCTCGTCCGTCACCGTGGCGGATTCCGAGACCCCGGACGACGGCGCCGCCCGTACGCAGGGCCGTCCCGTCTCGTCCGTCGGCGTCGCCGGATCCGGCACGATGGCGAGCGGCATCGCCGAGGTCTTCGCCAAGGCCGGTTACGACACGGTGCTCGCGGCCCGCAGCGAGGAGAAGGCGGAGGCGGCGAAAGCCCGCATCGCCGCCTCCTTCGAACGGGCCGTGAAGAAGGGCCGAATGACCGAGGAGGACCGCGACGCGGCGCTCGCGCGCGTCTCGCCCGCCGGCTCCCTGGACGCCCTGGCCGGCGTGGACCTCGCGGTCGAGGCGGTCACCGAGGACCTCACCGTCAAGCGGGAGCTCTTCGCTCGCCTCGACGAGGTGTGCAAGCCCGGCGCCGTGCTGGCCACGACCACGAGCAGCCTCCCCGTGGTCGCCTGCGCCCGCGCAACGTCCCGCCCGCAGGACGTCGTCGGCATGCACTTCTTCAACCCTGCGCCGGCGATGAAGCTCGTCGAGGTCGTGCGTACGGTGCTCACGGGTGACGAGGCTCACGCCACGGTGCGCGAGGTGTGCGGGCGCGTCCGCAAGCACCCCGTGGACTGCGGCGACCGCGCGGGCTTCATCGTGAACGCGCTGCTGTTCCCGTACCTCAACAACGCCGTGAAGATGGTCGAGCAGCACTACGCCTCGCTCGACGACATCGACGCGGCGATGCGGCTCGGCGGCGGCTATCCGATGGGGCCCTTCGAGCTGCTGGACGTCGTCGGTCTCGACGTCTCCCTCGCCATCGAGCAGGTGCTGCACAGGGAGTTCCGCGACCCGGGGCTGGCACCGGCGCCGCTGCTGGAGCACCTGGTCGCGGCGGGGTGCCTGGGCCGCAAGACGGGACGAGGTTTCCGCGAGTACGCACGACGGTGACGCGTCTGTGAAATGGGACAACCGGTGGGGCGGGCTGCTTGAGCCATCCCGAAGCCGCCCGCCCACCGAGTCCGTCACGGCATGTAACGTTCCCCACATGCCAGACTCCGCGAAGCCGTCCCGTTCGCCTGCCGCAACCTCCCAGCGCCTCAGGATGCGCCGCGAGTTGGCGGCGGCGGCGATGGAGCTCTTCGCGACGAAGGGTTACGAGGCCACGACGGTCGACGAGATCGCGGCGACGGCCGGGGTTGCCCGCCGCACCTTCTTCCGCCACTTCCGCGCCAAGGAAGAGGCGATCTTCCCGGACCACGACGACACGCTCGTACGGGCCCAGGCGGTTCTGGAGGCCGCGCCCGCCCACGAGAACCCGCTCGACACCGTGTGCCGCGGGATCAAGGAGGTCATGCGGATGTACGCGGCGTCCCCGAAGGGAAGCGTCGAGCGCTACAAGCTGACCCGCGAGGTGCCGGCGCTGCGCGAGCGCGAGATCGCCTCCGTCGCGCGCTACGAGCGGCTCTTCACGCGGTATCTGCTGGGCCACTTCGACGAGGCCGCGCACCGCGACGGCGACGACGATCCGCTGCTCGCGGAGGTCGCGGCCTCCGCGGTCGTCACGGCGCACAACCACGTGCTGAGGCGGTGGCTGCGCAGCGGCGGAGTCGGCGACGTGGAGGCGCAGTTGGACCACGCGTTCGCGATCGTACGCAGGACCTTCGGCACGGGCTTCGGGGCGAACCGGCTCGCGGCGCCGGAGCCGGGCGGTGCGGGCGCCGCCGCGCCGCGCGCGGAGACGACGCGGGAGGACGAGGTGCTGGTCACCGTCGCCCGCACGGATACGCCTATCGGCGAGATCATGCGCACGATCGAACAGGCGCTCCGCGACTGATCACCTGGCGGCGCCGCACCCGCCCGCTCCCTCACACCCGCTCCGGCGGCGGGCACGGCCCGGCGGTATCCCTCCGCCGTGGCGGGGGAAGGCGCCCGGCACCAACTCCCGCAGCGAACCGGCCAGTTCGAGCCACGATCACACCAGAGCAGGCACGCCGCATCCCCGCACCGACAAGTGCCGGGCACCTGACCCGCCGCGACGGCGGGACGAACAGCGGCGCAGCCCGGCGGTGCGGAACCCACCGAACACCACCGAGCGCGGCTACGGCACGCACGTCACCGCCGGACACCGCCGTCCCGCGTCCCGCCACTGCGGCGGGAAGAACAAGCCCGTAACGGGCACCAACCCCCTTGCCAGATAGGCAAGTTCACGCACCCGGGGCTCCAGGCGCGGCCCGGGAGCGCCGGGCCGCCCGAGCCGGTTGCGGGTGCGGGCCCGCGACCGGTCACGGCCACGGGAGCCGTACGGGCCGTGCGCGGGCCGGGAAGGCCGGTCGGGCGGAGGCCGGGGTGCTCATGCGTGCGGGGCTCCGTAACATGTGAGAAATTGTTGGCACGCAGTGTCTTGCGTACTGGCACTGGGTGTCATACCTTCAGAGTATCCGGGCGCCGTCCCAGCGGCACCACACCGTCCGTGCCCGGACGCCTGCGTCACCAGGCGAGCCCCGCGCTCACCAGCGCGCCAACAGCATCACCCCGCCGAACCGACGGCTCTGCCTCATACCCGACGACCCTCAAAGCGTCTCCTTCCTCAGCGCTTCGCCGGAGGCATTACCGTGAACAAGATCCTCGACGCGATCCTCGCGTCAGACACGACCGCCGAAGACTTCGCGAACCTCCCCCTCCCGGAGTCCTATCGCGCGGTGACCGTCCACCGGGACGAGGCCGAGATGTTCGACGGCCTCCCCTCCTGGGAGAAGGACCCCCGCAAGTCCCTGCACCTGGACGAGGTGCCGGTGCCCGAACTGGGCCCGGGCGAGGCGCTGGTGGCCGTCATGGCCTCCTCCGTCAACTACAACTCCGTGTGGACGTCGCTCTTCGAGCCCATGTCCACCTTCGGGTTCCTGGAGCGCTACGGGCGCCTGTCGCCGCTGGCCAAGCGGCACGACCTGCCGTACCACGTCATCGGGTCCGACCTGGCCGGTGTCGTGCTGCGTACGGGCGCGGGCGTGAACTCCTGGAAGCCGGGCGACGAGGTCGTCGCGCACTGTCTCTCCGTCGAACTCGAGTCGGCCGACGGCCACAACGACACGATGCTCGACCCGGAGCAGCGCATCTGGGGCTTCGAGACCAACTTCGGCGGCCTCGCCGAGATCGCACTGGTGAAGTCGAACCAGCTGATGCCCAAGCCGGATCACCTCAGCTGGGAGGAGGCCGCAGCCCCGGGCCTGGTGAACTCCACCGCCTACCGGCAGCTGGTCTCCCGCAACGGCGCCGGGATGAAGCAGGGCGACAACGTCCTCATCTGGGGCGCGAGCGGCGGACTCGGCTCGTACGCCACGCAGTTCGCACTCGCCGGCGGCGCCAACCCCATCTGCGTGGTCTCCAGCGAGCAGAAGGCGGACATCTGCCGCCGCATGGGCGCCGAGGCGATCATCGACCGCAACGCCGAGGGCTACAAGTTCTGGAAGGACGAGCACAACCAGGACCCGAGGGAGTGGAAGCGCTTCGGCAAGCGCATCCGCGAACTCACCGGCGGCGAGGACGTCGACATCGTCTTCGAGCACCCCGGGCGCGAGACCTTCGGCGCGAGCGTCTACGTGACGCGCAAGGGCGGCACCATCGTGACCTGCGCCTCCACGTCCGGCTACCAGCACACGTACGACAACCGCTACCTGTGGATGTCGCTCAAGCGCATCATCGGCTCGCACTTCGCCAACTACCGCGAGGCGTGGGAGGCCAACCGCCTCATCGCCAAGGGCAAGATCCACCCGACCCTCTCCCGTACGTACAACCTGGAGGAGACGGGACAGGCCGCGCAGGACGTGCACCGCAACGTCCACCAGGGCAAGGTCGGCGTCCTCGCGCTGGCCCCCGAAGAGGGCCTCGGCGTCCGCGACGCCGAGAAGCGCGCGAAGCACCTCGGCGCGATCAATTTGTTCCGGGACGCAGACGGCGGGCGGAACGGCAAGCATGCCTGAGCGGGCCAAGGACCGCCCTTGGCTGATGCGCACGTACGCGGGCCACTCCACAGCCGAGGCGTCCAACGAGCTGTACCGGCGCAATCTCGCCAAGGGCCAGACCGGGCTCTCGGTCGCCTTCGACCTGCCGACGCAGACCGGCTACGACCCCGACCACGTCCTCGCGCGCGGCGAGGTCGGCCGGGTCGGCGTGCCGGTGTCCCATGTCGCGGACATGCGGCGGCTGTTCGAGGGCATTCCGCTGGAGCAGATGAACACCTCGATGACGATCAACGCGACGGCCATGTGGCTGCTGGCGCTGTACCAGGTCGTCGCGGAGGAGCACGGCGCCGACATCTCCAAGCTCCAGGGGACGACGCAGAACGACATCGTCAAGGAGTACCTCTCTCGGGGAACGCACGTCTTCCCGCCCGGGCCCTCCCTGCGGCTGACGACGGACATGATCGCCTACACGGTGAGCCACATCCCCAAGTGGAATCCGATCAACATCTGCAGCTACCACCTCCAGGAGGCCGGTGCCACGCCGGTCCAGGAGATCGCGTACGCGATGAGCACGGCGATCGCCGTACTCGACGCCGTACGGGACTCGGGGCAGGTGCCGCAGGAGCGGATGGGCGACGTGGTGGCGCGGATCTCCTTCTTCGTCAACGCGGGCGTCCGCTTCGTCGAGGAGATGTGCAAGATGCGGGCCTTCACACGCATCTGGGACCGCATCACCCGCGAGCGGTACGGCATCGAGAACCCCAGACAGCGCCGCTTCCGGTACGGCGTGCAGGTCAACTCCCTGGGCCTGACCGAGGCGCAGCCGGAGAACAACGTCCAGCGGATCGTGCTGGAGATGCTGGCCGTCACGCTCTCCAAGGACGCGCGCGCCCGCGCCGTCCAACTGCCCGCGTGGAACGAGGCGTTGGGCCTGCCGCGGCCCTGGGACCAGCAGTGGTCCCTGCGCATCCAGCAGGTGCTGGCGCTGGAGAGCGACCTGCTGGAGTACGAGGACATCTTCGCCGGCTCGCACGTCGTCGAGGCGAAGGTGGACGAGCTCGTCGAGGCGTCGTCCGCCGAGATCGAGCACATCGAGAAGCTCGGCGGCGCGATGGCGGCCGTCGAATCGGGCTATCTGAAGTCGCAGTTGGTCTCCTCGCACGCGGAGCGCCGAGGCCGCATCGAGTCCGGCGAGGAGAAGATCGTCGGCGTCAACTGCTACGAGTCGACGGAGCCGAACCCGCTCACCGCCGATCTGGAGACGGCCGTCCACACCGTCGACCCCGCGACGGAGGCGCAGGTGGCCGACGCCGTCAGGCTCTGGCGCGCCGACCGCGACGCCTCGCCGGACGCCGCGGCCTCCCGCGCGCTCCAGCGCCTCAAGGACGCCGCCGCCACCGACGCGAACCTCATGGAGGCGACGCTGGAGTGCGCCCGCGCGGGCGTGACCACCGGCGAGTGGGCGGGCGCCCTGCGCGAGGTGTTCGGGGAGTTCCGCGCGCCCACGGGCGTCGGCGGCGCGCCCCTGGCGGTGCCTGCCGAGGAGGGCTCCGCGCTCGCCGACGTACGCCGCCGGGTGGAGCTGACAGCCGGTGAACTCGGCGTCGGCAAGCTGCGGTTGCTGGTCGGCAAGCCGGGCCTGGACGGGCACAGCAACGGTGCCGAGCAGATCGCCGTACGGGCCCGCGACGCGGGTTTCGAGGTGGTCTACCAGGGCATCCGGCTCACGCCCGAGCAGATCTCCTCGGCTGCCGTCGCCGAGGACGTGCACTGCGTCGGCCTGTCCATCCTCTCCGGCTCGCACGCCGAGCTGGTGCCGGACGTGCTGGAGCGGCTGCGGCGCGCGGGCGCGGCGGATGTCCCCGTCGTCGTCGGCGGCATCATCCCCGCGGCCGACGCCGCGGCCCTGCGCGAGGCCGGAGTCGCCGCGGTCTTCACGCCCAAGGACTTCGGCATCACGGAGATCATCGGCCGTATCGTCAACGAAATCCGCACAGCGAACAAGCTCGACCCCCTGGAGGTCCCCGCATGACTGCCCCGTCGCCGGACACCGGCCAGGCATCCCGCCGTCTGCGCCCTCGGCGCTCCTGCATGGCCGTGCCCGGAAGCAACCCGCGCTTCCTGGAGAAGGCGCAGGGCCTCCCCGCCGACCAGGTCTTCCTCGACCTGGAGGACGCGTGTGCGCCGCTGGCCAAGGAGGACGCCCGGCACACCATCGTGAAGTTCCTCAACGAGGGCGACTGGAGCGGCAAGACGCGGGTCGTGCGCGTCAACGACTGGACGACGCACTGGACTTACCGCGACGTGATCACCGTCGTCGAGGGCGCCGGTCACAACCTGGACTGCATCATGCTGCCGAAGGTGCAGGACGCGCAGCAGGTGCACGCCCTGGACATGCTGCTCACCCAGATCGAGACGACGATGGGCTTCGAGGTCGGCCGCATCGGCATCGAGGCGCAGATCGAGAACGCCAAGGGCCTCGTGAACGTCGACGAGATCGCGGCGGCCTCGCAGCGCATGGAGACGATCGTCTTCGGGCCGGCCGACTTCATGGCGTCCATCAACATGAAGTCCCTCGTCGTGGGCGAGCAGCCGCCGGGCTACCCGTCGGACGCCTACCACTACATCCTGATGCGGATCCTGATGGCCGCCCGCACGCACGACCTCCAGGCGATCGACGGACCGTACCTCCAGATCAAGAACGTCGACGGCTTCCGCGAGGTGGCCCAGCGCGCCGCCGCGCTCGGCTACGACGGCAAGTGGGTGCTGCACCCGGGCCAGGTCGAGGCCTCCAACGAGATCTTCTCCCCCTCCCAGGAGGACTACGACCACGCCGAGATGATCCTCGACGCCTACGAGTACTTCACGTCCGAGGCGGGCGGCAAGAAGGGCTCGGCGATGCTCGGCGACGAGATGATCGACGAGGCCA
Source organism: Streptomyces winkii (assembly GCF_032248595.1). Classification (NCBI taxonomy): domain Bacteria; kingdom Bacillati; phylum Actinomycetota; class Actinomycetes; order Kitasatosporales; family Streptomycetaceae; genus Streptomyces; species Streptomyces winkii. Next base: position 732,113 of record NZ_JASTTH010000004.1, read on the forward strand.
GCCGCAAGATGGCACTGGTCGTCGCGGGCAAGGGCCGTGCCGCCGGTATGTCCCGTACGACGTCCTTCGAAGCACCGGAGGCGTGAGCGACATGCAATTCGGCCGCACCTACGAGGAGTTCACCGTCGGGGACGTCTACAGGCACTGGCCCGGCAAGACCGTCACCGAGTACGACGACCACCTGTTCTGTCTGCTCACGATGAACCACCACCCGCTCCACATGGACTCCAACTACGCGGAGCGCACGACCGACTTCGGCAAGAACGTCGTGGTGGGCAACTACGTCTACTCGCTGCTGCTGGGCATGTCCGTGCCGGACGTCTCCGGAAAGGCCATCGCCAATCTTGAGGTCGAGTCGCTCAAGCACGTGGCACCGACCTTCCACGGCGACACGATCTACGGCGAGACGACGGTCCTGGACAAGATCCCGTCGAAGTCGAAGAGCGACCGCGGGATCGTGCACGTCGAGACCAAGGGCTACAACCAGGACGGCACGCTCGTGTGCGTCTTCCGGCGCAAGGTGATGGTGCCCACGGAGGCGTACGTCAAGGAGCGCGGCGGAGAGCAGCCGGGCCGGCCCGAACTGCGCGAGGCGCCCTCACGCGACGAGGCCAAGGGAGGCAAGTGAGATGGGAAGGCTCGCACAGACCGAAGGCCTCACGGACATCCAGCAGGAGATCCTCTCCACCGTCCGCGGCTTCGTGGACAAGGAGATCCTGCCGGTCGCCACGGAGCTGGAGCACCGCGACGAGTATCCGACGGAGATCGTCGAGGGCCTCAAGGAGCTCGGCCTCTTCGGACTGATGATCCCCGAGGAGTACGGCGGCCTCGGCGAGTCCCTGCTGACGTACGCGCTGTGCGTCGAGGAGATCGCGCGCGGCTGGATGAGCGTCTCGGGCATCATCAACACGCACTTCATCGTGGCGTACATGCTCAAGCAGCACGGCACCACGGAGCAGAAGGAGCACTTCCTGCCGCGGATGGCCACGGGCGAGGTGCGCGGCGCCTTCTCGATGTCGGAGCCCGGTCTGGGCTCGGACGTTTCGGCCATCTCGTCCAAGGGCGTGCGCGAGGGCGACGGCCCCGACGGGGACTTCGTCCTCAACGGCCAGAAGATGTGGCTGACGAACGGCGGTTCGTCGACGCTGGTCGCGGTGCTCTGCCGCACCGACGAGGGCCACCCCGAGGGAACGGCGCCGCACAAGTCGATGACGACGTTCCTGGTCGAGAAGGAGCCGGGGTTCGGGGAGGTGCGGCCCGGCCTGACCATCCCCGGCAAGATCGACAAGATGGGCTACAAGGGCGTCGACACGACCGAGCTCATCATGCAGGACCTGCGCGTCCCGGCGGACCGGGTGCTCGGCGGCCAGACGGGCCGCGGTTTTTACCAAATGATGGACGGCGTCGAAGTGGGCCGCGTGAATGTGGCGGCGCGTGGCTGCGGTGTGGCACAGCGTGCCTTCGAGTTGGGCATCGACTACGCACAGCAACGGCACACATTCGGAAAGCCGATCGCCCAGCATCAGGCCATTCAGTTCAGGCTGGCCGAAATGGCCACGAAGGTGGAGGCGGCCCATGCGCTGATGGTCGGCGCGGCCCGTAAGAAAGACGCCGGTCAGCGCAACGACCTGGAAGCCGGAATGGCCAAATACCTCGCCTCCGAGTACTGCAAGGAGGTCGTGGAGGACGCGTTTCGCATCCACGGCGGGTACGGTTTCTCCAAGGAGTACGAGATCGAGCGCCTCTACCGAGAGGCGCCGATGCTCTTGATCGGTGAAGGAACCGCCGAGATCCAGAAAATGATCGTAGGCCGCCGCCTGTTGGAGGAGTATCGCTTCCAGGGGTGATGTCCCTTTTCGGGGTGTTTTCCTGACAGCCGGGAAGGCATCCCGATCCGGGATTCACGGCACGGACTGCCGCACTGGCTTGGCCAGTTGCCATCCGTAACCGATAGCATCCCGGAAAGCCGCCGTCCCCCAATCGTTGCCGCGGCTCCCTCCGCTACGAAGGTCATACATGCCCCACAGCCCATCCTCTGCACCCCGCGGACGAGTCCGTATCGCGCGCGGAGCGTCGCCGTGGCTCGTGCCGACCGTGGCCACCGCGGCCGTCGGCCTCCTCCGCGCCCGCCGCTCGAAGAGAGCGGCCGCGGTCGCCGTACCGGCGACGGCGCTCGCGGCAGGCATGCTCTGGTTCTTCCGCGACCCGGAGCGCGAGATCTCGCAGGGACGCGTCATCTCTCCTGCCGACGGAGTGGTGCAGAGCATCATGCCGTGGCACGACGGACGTACCCGCGTCGCGATCTTCATGAGCCCTCTCAACGTCCACGTCAACCGCGCCCCGCTCGCGGGCACCGTGGCGTCCGTGGAGCACGTCCCCGGCGGCTACGTCCCCGCTTTCAACAAGGAGAGCGAGAACAACGAACGGGTCGTGTGGCACTTCGACACCGAGATCGGCGACGTGGAGATGGTGCAGATCGCCGGTGCGGTGGCGCGCCGGATCGTGCCGTACGTGCCGCAGGGCTGCAAGGTCGAACAGGGCGACCGCGTGGGCCTGATCCGCTTCGGCTCCCGCGTCGACGTCTACCTCCCCGAAGGAGTCGAGGCCGCCGTCGAGGTCGGCCAGGCCACCACCGCGGGGGTGACTCGCCTTGACCGTGATTGATCCCGATACGCAGGCCGCCGCCTGGGTCGCCGAGGCAGAGGCAGGGGCGGACGATGACGACGAGATGCCGCTCTCCACGCGGCTCTCGATAGCCGACACCCTCACGCTGGGCAACGCGACCTGCGGCTTCATGGCGGTGTACTTCACCACCACCGGCGTCCTCATCCCGCATCTGACGGGCAGCGAGGACGGCGGCATGGCCCGGCACAGCGCCGCGACCGCCGTGATGCTGATGCTGCTGGCGTCCGTCTTCGACCTCTTCGACGGGCTGGTGGCGCGGAAGCTGCGCAGCTCGGCCATGGGCGCGGAGCTGGACAACCTCTCCGATCTCATCAGCTTCGGGCTGGCCCCCGCCTACTTCGTGGCCACGTGGGGCATGGTCGCCAACGACGCGAACCAGCAGGTGTCGGTGGTGGCCGCCGTCGTGGTGCTGCTGGCGGTGGTGCTGCGCCTTGCCAGATTCTCGTGCGTGCCCATGCGTGACGGCATGTTCCAGGGCATGCCGGGGCCGTTCGGTGCGCTGAGCGTCGTGTCGATCGTGCTGCTGGAGCTGCCGTTCGTGCCGACGCTGCTGGCCATCATGGGCGTCGCGTGGCTGATGGTGAGCCGCGTCGAGTATCCGAAGCCGAGGGGACGGCTGGCGGTGGCGATGCTCGGCTGGATCGTCGCGAGCATGGGGCTGCTGGCGGCCTGGGCGTTCGACGCTCCGGGCGGCGAGCTGCTGCTCCAGACCGGCTGCGCGCTCCAGGTCGTACTGGGCGCCGTCATCCCGCTCTTCGCGACCTTCCGCCGAGTGCACACCTTCCGCGACAACCGCCGTGAGGCGAGGACCGCGGCGCAGGGCTAGCGGTTCACCTTCGGCAGCACACCGCGTCGCGGTGCGACGGCACCGCTTACCGTCTCGTCGGCGCCGGGGCCCGGGTTTCCACAACCGGGCCCCGGCGCTGTTCTGTTCAGCCGTCGGCTGTGTGCCCGGTCGGCTGTGCCGTACAGTCGGCACGGAGAGTTCGTCGTACGCTGGCCTTCACGCTGGCGCCGCTCTCGCCGAACGACGACGCCGGCCCGACAACGGCCGGGGACGGGTCTGCGCAGTGTTCGCGATGACCGACCACGCCGAGGCAGCACGCGAGACCTCCGGAGCAGTCACGGATTTCGGGGCGGAGCCCCAGGGTCCCGCCCCGCATCCCCCGATGACGGCTGCCGACTTCTGACCATCCCTGCGGTGGACCTCCACCGCCCCCGAGGGGACGGGTGGAGTGCGATCGCCGCGGGTTCCAAGGCGCGACGGAACGCGCCGTAACGATCAGGACCACTGATGACACACGATGACACCCTTCCCGAGCCCGGCCTCGCCGAGGTACGCATCACGGCGGCCTCACCCGACGTCGCCCGGCAGGTGGCGCAGGCACTGCGCGCTTGCTTCGCCGGCACGGAACAACGCAGCTATCCCGCCGGCGAAACCGGCACGGGCACGCAGCTCCGCCTCACCCTGGACACCAGCCGGCTCCCCCGTGGGCACGCACTGGGGCGGCCCGGACACCTGGCAGCAGGAACCGGACAGACATGGGCATAGCCGGGAACGTCAGGCCCCCGCACCGGACAGGCCGCCTCGCCGTCCGCCTCGCCCTGTTGCCCGCGCACACGGAACCGCTGTGGTGCGACGGCACCTGGTGGCCACGCTCGCACGACCTCGGCCGGGAACTTCCCGCCCTCATCTCCGCGCTGGAGGAGCGCTGGCCCGGCATCACCCGAGTCACCGTCAGCCGTGCGATGTGGCGAATCCGCCCCGAAGTCCTGGCACTTGACGAGGACCGCACGGTGCACATCGACCGGTGCGACGTCCCCCCGGACCCGCACACGGTACGCCTGCGCTCCGCCGCAGCCCACTGCGACCTGCTGGTCATACCTCCCGGTCCGGGGTGGGCCCGCCGGAACGCCGGGCCGTGGCAGACCCGTTGAGCCTCACGGCGGAGTAGGCTGGCGATACCGAGGGCCTTCCGTGCACCGCTTGTCCATACGGGTGCCGTCCTGGGCGATGGAAGACACCGGGCCGCTCATGCGCCCGAGTCAGGTACGCGTCATGCACGTGACCGCAGACCGCACTCAACTGATCCACGAGCCGTATTCCGCGCCGCCGCTCCGGCTCGCACTGAAGTCGGACGGGGCCCCGGCGGGTCTTCTCGACGGTGCCTGGTGGCCGCACTCGCGCAATCTTCTGCGTGAACTCCCCGCCCTCACGGACGCGTTGGACCCCCGCCGGGGACGCATCACGCGAATCTCCGTGAACCCCGCTCGCTGGCCGGTCATCCCGCGCAAGGTGCCGGTCACCGGTCATGAGGTCAAGGTCGGCTGGTTCAGGGCGGAGCAGGACCAGCACAAGCTCGTACTGCTGTCCTACCGCGTCGGACGCTGGGACCTGCTGGTGGTACCGCCCGAGACGGGCTCGGCCACTGCCGCCCGGCTGATGGCCGCCGCGATCGACCCCGGGCTCCGCCTCACCGCGAGCGCTCTTCTCGCGGCCGACGACGCGGCTCGGACCGTGACCGAGGAGCTGCGAGCCCAAGAGGAGAAGTGGGAGTCCGACGGCGGCTCCGCTCCCGTGACCGCCGCAACCTCACAGACGCGCGGAGTGTGAGCACGATGGACACCCTCATCACCATCGGCATCGTCCTCGCGATGATCGCCGCGGGCACGCTCACCATCCGCCGGCTGAACCGCACCCAGGCCGACCGGGCCGCGACCACGCTTCAGAAGCCACTCCGGCGGAGCGGGAAGGGGCGTCCCGGTGCCGGCCGACGCGGGGACCACTCCAAGGAGGCATCCTGAAATGAATGATCACCGGCCCCTGTCAATCCCTTCAAAGGAGGCTCTTCCCTTGAGCAGCGCTGAACACGAACCGGCCCGCAGTCAGCACTCCGGTCCGGCACCCCCCGCCGCGGACACCGCCTCGCGCTCCGGCGGAAGTGACTTCGCCCGGTTGTCGAAGCAGATCGTGTCGGCAGGGCTGATGCGCCGTCGACCGGGCTACTACACGCTGCGGATCACGCTCGTGGCGGCGCTCTACGCCACGGGCTGGGCCGCCTTCCTGCTGCTCGGCGAGAGCTGGTGGAGCCTGGCCGTGGCAGGGTACCTGGCGCTGGTGTTCGGCCAAGTCGCGCTCGTGGCACACGACGTGGCTCACCGTCAGGTCTTCCGGCGGCGCGGGGCGAGTGAGCGCGTGGGGCGTATCGCCGGGAACCTGGGCATCGGCATGGGCTACGGCTGGTGGCAGGACAAGCACACCCGTCACCACGCTCACCCCAACGACGAGGAACTGGACCCCGACGTCGTCCCCGACCTGCTGGTGTGGACGCAGGACCAGGCCCGTACGGCCCGGGGCCTGCCGCGGCTGATCGGGCGCGCACAGGCTTTCCTGTTCTTCCCGCTTCTCGCTCTGGAGGGCTTCAATCTGCACGTCTCCGGAGTCAGGGCGCTGCGAAACCGGGCGGTCAAACGCCGCGGCGTGGAAGGGACCATGCTGTTCGCGCACTTCGGGCTGTATCTGACAGCGCTCTTCCTGGTGCTTCCGCCCGTCCTGGCTCTGATCTTCCTGGCGGTGCACCAGTGCACGTTCGGCCTCTACCTCGGCTCGATCTTCGCCCCCAACCACAAGGGCATGCCGATCCTGAGGGCCGGGGAGCGCCCGGACTTCCTGCGGCGTCAGGTGCTCACCTCGCGCAACGTACGTGGCGGATGGTTCACGGACATCGCGCTGGGCGGGCTCAATCACCAGATCGAGCACCATCTCTTCCCGAGCATGCCGAGCCCGCAGTTGCGCAAGGCGCAGCCCATCGTGAGGCAGTACTGCTCCGAGATGGGTGTGGACTATCTGGAGACCGGGATCATCGCCTCCTACCGGCAGACGCTCAGGAGCCTGCACCGCGCCGGAGCGCCCCTGCGGGCGGCCCGCGCCGGCTGATGCCGCCCGCACACGACGTGGCCGGTTCGTACGCCTCGGAGACGTCCTCTCAGAGACGGTCGGCCGCGAGGCGTTCCGCGAGCTGCTCCAGCAGCGGCCCGGCCTGGGACATGGAGCGGCTCGGGTCCTTCTCCAAGTCCGAGAGGGCGTAGGCCCGTTCGATGCCGGCGCCCTTGAGGGTCTTGTTGTCGAGGCCGAGCCGGCCGCACACCGCGAGCACGGGCTTGCCGGCCTTGCGGGCCGCCGCCGCGACGCCCGCGGGCGCCTTGCCGTGCAGGGTCTGCTCGTCCAGTGAGCCCTCGCCCGTGATGACGACGTCGGCGCGTGCGAGGGCGTCACCGAAGCCCAGCACCTCCAGGAGCACGTCGATGCCGGGCCGGAAGGTCGCGTTGAGGCCGACGAGGGCGCCGTAGCCGATGCCGCCGGCCGCGCCGGCGCCGGGCGCCTCGGCGGTCTCCGCGGCGCGCGGGCCCACGGATTCGCCCATCACCTGCACGAAGTGGGTCAGCGCGGCGTCGAGGACCTTCACGTCCTGCTCCCCCGCGCCCTTCTGCGGACCGTAGACGCACGCGGCGCCCTTCGGGCCCGTGAGGGGGTTGTCGACGTCGCTCGCGAGGACGACTTCGATGTCACGCAGCCGTTCATCGAGGCCCGAGAGATCCGCGGAGACCATCTCCACCAGCGGGCCGCCGCCGTGCGGCACCGGATCGCCGTCCTCGTCGAGGAAGCGCGCGCCGAGCGCTTCGAGCATGCCGGCGCCGCCGTCGGTCGTCGCGGAGCCGCCGACGCCGAGGACGATGGTGCGGGCGCCCGCCTCGACGGCGGCGAGGAGCAGTTCACCCGTGCCGCGCGTCGTGGCGGTCAGCGGTGCGAAGACGCCCGGCGGCATCAGTTCGAGCCCGGAGGCCTCGGCCATCTCGACGACCGCGGTGCCGTCGAGCAGCGCGAACGCCGCCATGACGGGTGCGCCCAGCGGCCCGGTGACCTCCTTCTCGTGGCGTTCGAAGCCGGACGCCACGGCCGCGGCGACGGTGCCGTCGCCGCCGTCGGCCACGGGCAGCGATTCCAGGCTCGCGTCGGGCCGTGCCCGCCTGATCCCGGCCGTGATCCGCTCGGCGACCTCGACGGCCGTCAGTGAGCCCTTGAATTTGTCCGCGGCGATCAGTACGCGCGCCGTCGTCGTCATGGTTCTGCCCCTGGGTCTGTTTACGTTCGAACAGGCAGTCGCGCCGGTGCGACCTTATCCGGCGCGGGCCCCCGGCCACCATGGGCTATGCAACGAGAGCCCCGGTAGAGGGGCCCATGCGGAAGGCCGGTGGGCTCCCGCATGCGGGAGGCGGAGACGCCGGGCGGGCCCCGTACGGCGCCGCCGGCCGTTCAGGGACGCTGCCGCAGCTGCCTCCAGACGGCACGAGCCGCATGATGTCCGGACATTCCGTGCACCCCGGGGCCGGGCGGCGCCGCGGACGAGCAGAGGAAGACGGCGGGGTGCGCGGTGCCGTACGGCAGGCGCGTGAGTTTCGGGCGGATCATCAGCTGGAGCCCGTCGGCGGCCCCCGCGCAGAAGTCACCGCCGACGTAATTGGCGTTGCGGGCGGCGAGTTGGGGCGGTCCGGCCGTCGCACGCGCGAGTACGAGGTCGCGGAACCCCGGGGCGAAGCGGTCGAGTTGGGCCTCGATGGCCTCCGTCGCGTCGCCCTCCCAGCCGTTCGGGAGGTGCCCGTACGCCCAGAAGACGTGCTTGCCCTCCGGGGCGCGGCTCGCGTCGACGAGGCTCGGCTGCGAGGTGATCAGGAAGGGGCGCTCGGGCGCCCGGCCGGAGACGGCGTCCTTGAGGGCCTTGCCGATCGCCCCGGCCGTAGGTCCGACGTGTACGGTGCCGGCGCGGCGCGCGGCGTGCGACGTCCAGGGCATCGGCCCGTCCAGCGCGTAGTCGATCTTGAAGACGCTGGCGCCGTAGCGGAAGCCGTCGTAGGCGTTGCCGAGACCCGCGATGCGGGCGAGCGCGCGGGGCGAGGTGTCGAAGATGTAGGCGCGGGCCGGGGGCAGTTCGTCGAGGCGCTTGACCTCGGTGCCCGTGTGGATACGGCCGCCCTGCGCGCGTAGATACGCGGCGAGGGCGTCCGAGATGGCCTGCGAACCGCCCCGCGCGACCGGCCAGCCCGCCTTGTGCGCCGCCAGTGCGAAGGTCAGGGCGGCGCCGCTCATGGCGATCGTGCCGAGCGGCGCGATGACGTGCCCGCCCATGCCCGCCATCAGAGCCCGCGCCTTCTCGTCGCGGAAGCGGACGTTGAGGAGGCTGACGGGCTGCAACGCCGTCAGGCCGAAGCGGGCCAGCAGCAGCGGGTCCTGCGGGAAGCGGCCGTTGAACCACGAGCCCATGCCGAGGAAGTCCGCGGCGAGGGTGTCCCACTTGGCGAGGAAGGGCTCGACCATGCGCCGGTAGGTGCCCGCGTCGCGCGCCCCGAGCGAGACCGCCGTCTCGCTGACGGAGCGGGAGAGCACCGCCGCCGTGCCGTCGAGGAAGGGGTTGGCCATGCACAGTTCGGGATGCAGCCACTCCAGCCCGTACTTCTCCAGCGGCATGCTGTTGAAGGCGGGCGAGACCGCGGCCGTGGGGTGCACCGCCGAGCACGGGTCGTGCCGGAAGCCCGGCAGCGTCAGCTCCTCGGTGCGCGCTCCGCCCCCCACGGACTCCTTCGCCTCGAACAGCTCCACGGAGAAGCCGCGGCGGGCCAGTTCGACCGCCGCGGTCAGACCGTTGGGACCTGCTCCGACGACGACCGCGTCACGGATCGATGGCACTGTCGGCTCTCCCCTCGCCTGTGAGGTCGCGTGCCGTACCTGGTCAACGTCCGGCGCGCAGCAGGCCCACCATACGCCGGGCCGTACCGGCGTCCCGCGCCGCGGTGAACGGCAGCGCGTTGCCGCCCGCGAGGCGGAAGGGCTCACCGGCGACGGTGCGGCTCTCGCCGCCCGCCTCGGCCACCAGAAGCAGGCCCGCGGCGTGGTCCCACGCGGCCTCCCAGCTGAAGGCGACGGCGTCGACGCGGCCGCGCGCCACGGACAGATACTCCAGCCCGGCGGAGCCGCACGGGCGGGGTGCGACGCCCTCCGTGCGCAGCCCGAGGAGCGAGTGCTTCTGCGCGTCCGTGGTGAAGTCCGGGTGGGAGGTGGCCACTTCGAGGACCTTGCCCTCCTCGGGCGAACCGGCGCGCAGCACCTCCCCGTTGAGCAGGGCGCCGCCGCGGTGCCGGGCGACCGCCATCTCGCCGGGCACCGGCGCGTACGTCCACGAGGCGAGCAGCTCGCCGTAGCGGGCCAGGGCGACGAGCGTGCAGAACCCCTCGTGGCCCCGGACGAACTGCCGTGTGCCGTCGATCGGGTCGACGATCCACACCGGTGCGTCGCCGTGCAGCGCCTCGTATGTGGCGGGCATCGCGTGCACCGCCTCCTCGCCGACGACGACGGAGCCCGGCAGCAGGGCGGCCAGCTCCCGGCTCAACTGCTCCTCCGCGCGCTGATCGGCGACGGTGACGAGGTCGTGCGGGCCGCTCTTCTGCACCACCTCGTCGTCGGAGAGCTGGCGCCACCGCGGCGTCACCTCCTGAGCGACGGCCCTGCGCACGACGCCCTCGACCGCTGTGACCAGCTCATCGTCGATCATGCGCCCATGAAAGCACGGAGCACCGGCCGGCGCTGCCCCCTCTTCCTGCCGCACTCTGCCTCCCCCTGGCTCACACCTGGCTCCCGAGGGTGCGCTGACGACCGGCGTCACCGGCCCACCGCGTAGCCCTGCATACCGCGCGGGTTGGCGGCGGCGCTGAGCACACCGGTCTCCGGGTCGCGTGCGACGGCGCACAGCCGCCCCTCGGACCAGGCCGGGCCCACCTCGACGTCGTGGCCGCGCCGCCGCAGCCCGTCCGTCACCGCGTGCGGCGCCCGGGACTCGACGGTGACGCTGCCCGGGCGCATGGCGCGCGGGTAGAAGGAGCCGGGGAAGCTGTCGGTGTGCCAGTTGGGAGCGTCGACGGCACCTTGCAGGTCGAGTCCGCCGCGTACGTACGGGCGCAGCGCCGCGGCGAGGAAGAAGTGCAGCTGCCACTGGTCCTGCTGGTCGCCGCCCGGAGTGCCGAACGCGAGGACCGGCTGCCCGTCGCGCAGCGCCAGCGACGGGGTGAGGGTGGTGCGCGGACGGCGGCCCGGCGTCAGGGAGTTGGGCAGGCCGGGCTCCAGCCAGGTCATCTGGAGCCGGGTGCCGAGCGGGAAGCCGAGTTCGGGGACGACGGGGTTGGAGTGCAGCCAGCCCCCGCTGGGGGTGGCGCTGATCATGTTGCCCCAGCGGTCGACGACGTCGATGTGGCAGGTGTCTCCGCTGGTGGCGCCGGTGCGGGCGACGGTGGGCTCACCGGCGCCCGCGGAGACGGCAAGGGGGTCGAACGAGGTGGCCTCGCCGTTCGCGACGGCGGAGGCGTGCGCGGACAGGCGCGGCTCGCGGCCCTTCGGGCTGCCGGGGCGCAGTTCGCGGGAGGCGCTCTCGCCGATGAGCGCGCGCCGCTCGTCGTTGTACTCGGCGGAGAGCAGCGCCCCGACGGGGACGGCGGCCGGGCCCTCGGCGTCGCCGTACCACGCCTCGCGGTCGGCCATGGCGAGCTTGGTGCCCTCGATGAGGCGGTGGACGAAGGCCGAGGCGTCATCGGACGCGGAGCCGCCGGGGTCCGAGGCGGAGGCTGTGCCGGCGGTGCCTGTAGCGACGCCGAAGTGCACGTCCGCCGCCGTCACTTCGGCGGGCAGGAGCGCGAGCTGCTGGAGCAGGGCGGGGCCCTGGGACCACGGGCCGGCCTTGCAGACCGTCCAGCCGTTCCAGTCGTAGGTGACGGGGTCCTCGTACGTGGCCTCCCAGCCGGCGAGGTCGTCCCCGGTGAGGGTGCCGGTGTGGCGCTCGCCCGAGGTGTCCATGGTGGGGCGGGCCGAGGCGGCGAGCAGTGCGTCGGCGATGAATCCCTCGCGCCAGACGCGCCGGGCGGCCTCGATGCGCTGCTCGCGGCCCGGGCCGGCGGCCGCCGCTTCGGCGAGCAGGCGCCGCCACGTCGCGGCCAGCGCCGGGTTCTTCAGCAGCGCTCCGGGGGCCGGCGGGCGTCCGCCGTCGAGGTAGAGAGCGGCGGATGTGGTCCATTCCGTCTCGAAGAGCTCCCGCACGGTCTCGACCGTCTCCCCGACGCGTTCGACGGCGGGGTGGCCGCGCTCGGCGTAGCCGATGGCGTAGCCGAGTATTCGCTCCAGGGACAGGGTGCCGTGGTCGCGCAGCAGCGTCATCCAGGCGTCGAACGCGCCCGGTACGGCGGCGGCCAGCGGGCCGGTGCCGGGGACGAGTTCGAGCCCGAGGGAGGTGTAGTGCTCCACGCTCGCGCCGCCCGGCGCGACGCCCTGCCCGCACAGCACCTGCACCGGCCCTCCGGCCGGCGCGATCATGATGGGCACCTCGCCGGCGGGACCGTTCAGATGGGGTTCGACGACGTGCAGCACGAAGCCGGCGGCGACGGCGGCGTCGTAGGCGTTGCCCCCGTCCTCCAGTACGGCCATCGCCGTCTGGGAGGCCAGCCAGTGGGTGGAGGAGGCCATGCCGAAGGTGCCTTGCAGGGTGGGGCGGGTGGTGAACACGGCGGTGCGGCTCCTGCTTCGTCGGGGTCCCGGGGGTCCGGGTTACGGGGTTCGCTGCGGGTGCGGGGGGTTATGGGGTGACGGGATCGCGGGTCGCATCGGAGTGGTCACGGGCGGGCGTGGGCGGGCGCCGCCGCGTCCGGCGCCGTCCCGTCGTCCGAGACGAGGTGGCAGGCCACCATGCGCCCGTTGCCGTCCGGGCCGGGCAGCGTGCGGTGCTCGGGTGCCTCCGTACGGCAGCGTTCGACCGCGAGGGGGCAGCGGGTGTGGAAACGGCACTGGTCCACAGTCTGCGACGCGCCCCCGGCTCCGGGGAAGACGGGACCGGTCAGATCGCTCTGGAGCACGATCCGCTGCCGCGCGCGCTGTACGGGCGGATCGGGCACCGGCACGGCGGAGAGCAGCGCCTGCGTGTACGGGTGCTTGGGCTCCGCGAACAGGGCGGCGGCCGGGGCGGTTTCGACGATCTCGCCGAGGTACATCACGGCGATGCGGTCGGCGAGGAACTCCACGGCGGCCAGGTCGTGGGTGATGAAGAGGCAGCCGAAGCCGCGGTCGCGCTGGAGGTCGGCCAGGAGGTTCAGCACGGACGCCTGCACGGAGACGTCCAGGGCCGAGGTCGGCTCGTCCGCGACGAGCAGCATCGGGTCGACGGCGAGGGCGCGCGCGATGGAGACGCGCTGCCGCTGGCCGCCGGACAGCTCGTGCGGGCGGCGCTCCGCCGTGCCGGGCGGCAGCCCCACCTGGCGCAGCAGCTCCTCGGTCCGGTCGCGGAGGGCGGTGCCGCTCGCGACCCCGTGCAGGACGAGCGGTTCGCCGACGATGCGGGCGACGCGCATCCGCGGATCGAGGGACGCCGAGGGGTCCTGGTAGACGATGTTGAAGTGCTTGCGCAGCGGCCGGAGCCGGCGCCGGGAGAGCCGCGTGACGTCGGTGCCGCCGATGCGGATCGTGCCGGCGGTCGGTGTGTCGAGGCGTACGACGCACTGCCCGACAGTCGACTTGCCCGAGCCGGACTCCCCCACGAGGCCCACGACTTCGCCGCGTCCGACGGTGAGGGACACGCCGTCGACGGCGCGTACGGTGCCGCGTCCGCGGTGCGCGGCGAAGTGCCGTACCAGATCGCGCACTTCGAGGGCGGGGGCAGATGAGGAGGCGTCCGCGTCCCGGGTCTTCCCGGCCGCGGCTGGTGGGACCGTCATGGTGCTGCCTTTCCCCGGGAGCCGGCCGGTTCGCCCGCGTCGCCCAGCGGGTGCCAGCAGGCCACCGTGTGTCCGGGGCCCGCCTGTTCGCCGGCCGTCTCGCCTGGCGTGCCGAGCACGGGCCGTTCGGCGGTGCACTGCTCGTCGGCGCGGGAGCAGCGCGGCGCGAACGTGCACTCGTCGGGCTGCCGGAAGAGTCCGGGGACGATGCCCGGAATCTCCCGCAGTCGCGCCCGCCGGGCGGGCGAGGGCCCGGAGTCCGCGGAGTCCGTCGACGCCGCCGGATCGGCAGGGTCGCGGGCGTCGGCGGAGTCGGCAGAGTCGGCGGACCACGCCCCCGGGCGGGGCACCGCGTCGAGCAGGCCGCGGCTGTAGGGGTGCCGCGGATGTGCGAACAGGTCGTCGGCGCGGGCGTGTTCGACGGCACGGCCCGCGTACATCACGAGCACGCGGTCGGCGGTGTGGGCGACGACGCCGAGGTCGTGGGTGATCAGCACGATGGCCGTGCCGAGCCGTTCCCGCAGCGACGTCAGTACGTCGAGGATGCCCGCCTGGACGGTCACGTCGAGCGCGGTGGTCGGCTCGTCCGCGATGAGCACCGCCGGGTCGCACGCTACGGCTATGGCGATCATGACGCGCTGCCGCATGCCCCCGGAGAGCTGGTGCGGGTACTCGTGGATGCGCCGCCCCGGCGCGGGGATGCCCACCAACTCCAGGAGTTCCACGGCGCGTTGCTTCGCCTGGCGCCGGTCCAGCCCCTGGTGGCGGCGGAGCACCTCGCCGATCTGGCGCCCGACGCTCAGCACCGGGTTGAGCGACGTCATCGGCTCCTGGAAGATCATGGACATCTCGCTGCCGCGCACGCCGCGCAGCGACTTCTCGTCCGCGCCGACGAGTTCACGTCCGCGCAGCTCGACGGAGCCTCGTACGCTCGCCGTTCCCGGCAGCAGTCCCATCACGGCCAGCGACGTGACGGACTTACCGCACCCCGACTCGCCCACCACGCCGAGCACTTCACCCGGTGCGACGTCGAAGCCGACGCCGTCGACGGCGTGCACGTCGCCCTCCTCCGCGTGGAAGGTGACCGTGAGATCGCGTACGCGCAGCACGGGCGCCCCGGCGCCGGGGGCCGCTTCGCCGGCGGTGGTCCGGTTCACCGGGTCACCCCCCTCGGGTCGAGCACGTCGCGCAGCCCGTCGCCGAAGAGGTTGAAGGCGAGCGTCGCGGCGACGATCGCGAGCCCGGGGAAGACCGCCATCCACGGCGCCGCGGCGATGTAGGGCTGGGCGCTGGAGAGCATCACGCCGAGCGAGGGTTCGGGCGGCTGCACGCCGAGACCGAGGAAGCTGAGCAGCGCCTCGCCGATGATGGCGGTGGGGACGCCGACGGTGGCCTGCACGAGGAGCGCCGAGGCGGCGTTGGGGAGGATGTGCCGGGCCAGCACGGTGCCGTCGCCGCCGCCGCAGGCGATGCTCGCCCCGATGTAGTCGAGGTGCTTCAGGCGCAGCGTCTCGGCGCGCATGACGCGTATGACCTGCGGGACGAGGGAGACGCCGATCGCGATCGTCGCGTTCAGCAGCGAGGGCCCCAGCACGGCCGCCAGGCCGACGGCCAGCACCAGGAAGGGGAAGGCGAGCAGCGTGTCGGTGACGCGCGAGACCAGCGAGTCCGCGAACCGGCCGAAGTATCCGGCGACGAGCCCGAGCGGCACGCCCGCCGCGAAGGCCAGCGCCACCGCCAGCACCCCCACCTGCATGGAGGCGCGGGCTCCGTGGATGACGCGGGAGAGCTGATCGCGGCCGAGGTCGTCGGTGCCGAGCCAGTGGTCGAGGCCCGGCGCGGCGAGCGCGGAGCCGAAGTCGGCGCGCGCCGGGTCGTACGGCGCGATGAGCGGGGCGGCCAGGGCGGTGACGACGAAGACGGCGGCGATGACCGCGCCGCTGAACGCCAGTTTGTTGCGGCGCAGTTGGCGCAGCAGGCCGCTCGGCCGTGCCGGTGCGGCACCGGATCCGGGCGTGGCCTCGCGCGCTCCGGACGCGTCCGCGCTGCCGCCGGCCGTGGTGACCGTGCTGTCGGTGGTCACTGGGCGCCTCCCAGCCTGATGCGCGGATCGATGACGGAGTAGAGCAGGTCCACGGCCAGATTGACGAGGATGTAGCCGGACGCGGTGAAGAGCACGACGCCCTGCACCATCGCGTAGTCGCGCGTGAAGACCGCGTCGATCATCAGCTTGCCGAATCCGGGCAGGACGAAGATCTGCTCCGTCACCACCGCACCGGAGATGAGATGGCCCAGCTGGAGGCCGAGGACGGTGACGACTGTGACGAGGGAGTTGCGCAGCGCGTGACCGCCGACCACCTGGTGCGGCGCGAGGCCCTTGGCGCGCGCGGTGCGCACGTAGTCGGCCGACAGGGACTCCAGCATCGCCGCTCTGGTCTGCCGCATCACGATCGCGGCGAGGCCGCTGCCGAGGACGACGACGGGCAGGACCATGCGCCGCAGGTTCTCCAGCGGATCGTTGCCGAACGGCACGTAGCCGGACGCGGCGAACAGCGGTACGGCGATGGCGAATCCGAGGATGAGCACGATGCCGAGCCAGAAGTTCGGCACCGAAAGCCCCAGCAGCGCCACGGTGTTGGCCACCCACTCGGCGGGCCTGCCGCGCCGCACGGCCGCGACGACGCCCGCGCCGATGCCGAGCACGACGGCCAGCAGCAGGGAGAGCAGGGCGAGTTCGAGCGTGACGGGCAGCGCGTCGAAGATGCCGTCGAGGACGGGCAGCCCTGTGCGGGCCGAGGTGCCCAGGTCGCCGGTGACGGCGTGCTCCACGTAACGGCCGTACTGCACGGCGATGTTCTGGTCGAGCCCGTACTGGCGGCGGATCGCCGCGAGCGCCTCGGGCGTGGTCTCCTCACCGGCCAGGGCGCGCGCCGTGTCGCCGGGCATGGCCCGTACGCCGAGGAAGACGACGATGCTGACGAGGACGAGCGTGACCGCCGACTGTCCCAGGCGGCGCAGGACGTAGCGGGTCATCGGCTCCTTCCCTCCGCGTAGCCGGCGTTCTCGACGCGGATCAGCCCGTCCCCGTAGACACGCAGGCCCGCGACGTCGTCGGTCGCGACGACGTAATTGCGCTGCCGGTAGAGGTAGATGAGGGCGTACTGGTCGTTGATGGCGCGGGTGACGTCGCGGTAGATGTCGCGGCGCTCGCCGGGGTCGGCGGTTCGGCGGCCGTCCGCGATGAGGGAGTCGATGCGCTCGTCGGAGATCCCCGAGCGGTTCTCAGAGCCGAGCGTGCCGGCGAACGCGTCGACGTTGCCCGCGGGGTCGAGCCGCCCGGACCAGCCGACGGACACGGCTTCGAAGTCGCCCTTGTCGGCGTGTTCGAGGAGCGTGGTGAACTCCGTGGGCCGCAGCTTCACCTGGAATCCGGCGTCCTTGGCCATCGCCTGGACGACCTGCCCGAGCCGCATGTCCTCCACCGTGTTGGAGATGGTCAGTTCGACGGGGACCCGGCCCTTCTCCCCCGCCTCGCGCAGCAGCCGTCGTGCCCCGGCCAGGTCGCGGCCGGGGCAGCGGGCCTTGGTGCCGAGCTCGCTGGACGGGGCGACGGGGCCGCAGGCCGTGTCGTACATGCCCTGGAAGACGATCTTGTTGATGAGCCGGCGGTCGAGCGAGAGCGCGAACGCCTCCCGTATGCGCTTGTCGCGCGCCAGCGCCCCGTCGACCTTGCCCGGCTTCTTGCCCAGGCCGTGGGCGTTGCCGATGTTGACGGTCAGGCCCTGGTAGCCGAGCGTCGGGGAGTTGAAGAGCTGGAGGGTGTCGTCGGTCAGCGCGCTCTGCACTTCGAGTGGTGCGGTCTGGTCGCTGATCTGGGCGTCGCCAGAGCGGAGGTTGGCCAGCCGCACGTTCCCGTCGATGATCGTGCGGTAGACGATCCTGCGCAGGTGGACGCGGGAGGCGGCGTAGTAGTTGGGGTCCTTCTCCAGCACGATCCGGTCGCCCGTCACGCGCTCCTTGAAGCGGAACGGCCCGACGCAGGACGGGTGGGTGGCGAAGTCCTTGCCGTACTTCTTCAGCGCACGAGGCGACATCACCATGCCGGAGCGGTCGGCGAGCGCGCCCAGCAGCGGTTCGTACGGCTCCTTCAGGCGGAGTTCGACCTTGTCGTCGCCGACGGCCTCGACCTTCTCCACGGGTTCGAGTTCGCTGGCGCGTGCCGACTCGGGCAGGTCACGGTGGCGGCGCAGGGACGTCTCGACGGCCTTCGCGTCGAGCGGCGTGCCGTCACTGAAGCGTGCGCCGCCACGTATCCGGATCACGACCTTGCGGCCCCCGTCGCTCACCTCCGGCATGCCGGACGCCAGTTGGGGCCGTATGCGGTTGTCCGCGTCGGTGTCGTACAGCTTCTGGCACATCGCGGCGAAGACGCTGCGGCCCACGAGGGTGCTGCCGAGGCTCGGATCGAGCTTGTCGGGGTCGGACTTGAACGCCACGGTGAGGGTGCCGCCGTCGCGCACCGGTCTGTCGTCCGCCATCCGTACGCCGCCGATCTCGGTCGCGGACGTCGTGAGGGACGCACAGCCCGTCAGACCGAGAGCGAGAACGGCCGCCACGGCCGCGGCGCGTGAGCGAACCGGTGCGCGCCGGGGGAACTCCCCCTGACGGAGCCAGGAAGGCGAAGCGTGGGGGAGCAAGGCTGCCCACCTCTGAAGCGGTATCGACAGATGCGGGCGACTGTATGTCGTATACAGTCTTCTTGACTAGCCCCCTGCCCGAGCGACTTGGTCAGGGTGGTCGTTCGCCGCTCCGCCGATGGCGGGACGGTGTGCGACGAGGGCCGCGAGCCGGTGGCCCGCGGCCCCGTGGCCGCGTCGTCTCAGCCGAACTGCCGCTCGATCTTGGCGAGTTTCTCCTCCAGCGAGTCGAGCCGCGGTCCTGTCGGGCCGTCCTCCTCGCTCCGGGCACCCGCGGACGCGTCCGCGCGCGTACTCGGGGCGGCGTTGTGCGGTTGCGGTTGCGGCTGGGGCGCGGGCAGTTGCGGGGCCTGGACCGTGGGACCGGCCGGGACCTCCGCGGGTGCCGGGGCGGCTGCCGCACCGCCGAGACCGCGACCGAGCCAGGGGCTGCCGCGCCACGGCTGCTGACCGCCCAGGGCCTTCGCCTTCACACGCTCCAGCCTGTGCTGCTCCCGGCGGTGCAGTCGTTCCTGCTCCTGCCGGCGGCGCTCGTCCCGTACCTCCTCGACCGCCTGGTCGAGGCTCCGTACGCCCTCCAGCAGCATCAACGACCAGGCGCGGAAGGTCTCCCGAGGAGCGCGGAGCCACCGTACGACCCGGATCTGCGGCAACGGCCGCGGCACCAGGCCCTGTTCACGAAGAGCTGCCCGCCGCGTCTGCTTGAGCGCGCGGTCGAAGAGGATCGCCGCGGAGACCGACATCCCGGCGAAGAACTCCGGCGCGCCCGCGTGCCCGCCGCCGCGCGGCGCGTGCACCCAGTTGAACCAGGCCGAGGCGCCGGCGAACGCCCATACCAGCAGCCGCGATCCGAGCGACGCGTCGCCGTGGCTCGCCTCGCGCACGGCCATGACGGCGGAGAACATGGCGGCGCCGTCGAGACCGAACGGCACCAGGTACTCCCAGCCGCCGGACAGCCGCAGATTCTGCCGCCCGAAGCCGACCAGACCGTGGAAGGAGAGCGCCGCGGCCACCGCCGCACAGCAGAACAGCAGCAGATACGCGGCCAACGCGTAACCGGCCTCTTTGCGGCGGCGGCGCTGTTCGAGCTGCTCCCACGAGTCGCCGGACGAAGTGCTGCTGTCGCGCGTCTGCTTGATCACTTGCTTTCCTCGTGTTGTCAGCACGACGGCCGCCAGTGAGGCGGTCAGCAGTACAGCGCCCGCCACCACCACGCCCGGCGATATGTCTGTCTCTGCCATTCCTTGCCCCTTGCCGGGCGAGCCCGCCCGTCGCCAGACGTGCCTGCTCAGCCTGCTCCGACCTGTCACCCCCGGTCAGCCGCGAGGCATCCCGGTGCAGGAGCCGGAACATTAACGTGGATCAAGCTCAAGTGCACACCGACGGCCGTTCCACGGTGCGGAGTCGGGCGTCCGCCCTCGGCCGGGCCGTCCACCGGATACTCGGCGAGCTGCTCCCCGGTGGCGGGCGAGAAGGAGGCGAGACGTCCGGTGCCGGTCAAGTGGCTTCGGTCCGACGGCGGTTGGGCCGAGGCGATCGCGACGGGTGCTGCGCCGCGACCGCCGGAGTCCGGACGATGACTACCCTTGGCGGGCATGGCCGCTTCCCCTGACTCCTCCGCACCCGCACCGGACGGACCGCACGCCGCGGACTCCCCGCGCGGCCCCCTCGTGGCGATCCTCAGCGGCGCGGGCATCTCCACCGACTCCGGCATCCCCGACTACCGCGGCCCGCAGGGGCTTTGGCGCCGCGACCCGGAGGCGGAGAAGCTCGTCACGTACGACTACTACATGAACGATCCGGACATCCGCCGCAAGTCATGGCAGATGCGCCGCACCAGCCCGACGTGGGACGCCCGCCCGAACGCCGCGCACAAGGCCGTCGCGCAGCTGGAGAAGTCCGGCAGACCGGTGCGCGTCATCACGCAGAACGTGGACGGGCTGCATCAGCTCGCCGGGCTGCCGGACCGCAAGGTGCTGGAGCTGCACGGCAGTTCGCGCACCGTGGTGTGCACACGCTGCGAGGCAGGCAGCACGATGGCGGAGGCCCTGCGGCGAGTCGAGGCCGGGGAGGACGACCCGGCCTGCCTGGACTGCGGCGGCATCCTCAAATCGGGCACGGTGATGTTCGGGCAGGCACTCGATCCCGACGTCCTGGGGCAGGCGGTGGGCGTGGCCAAGGCGTGCGACGTCTTCGTGGCCGTCGGCACGTCGCTCCAGGTGCAGCCCGCGGCGTCGCTCGCGGAGATCGCCGTCGACCACGGCGCGCGGCTCGTCATCGTCAACGCCGAGCCCACGCCGTACGACGGCATGGCGGACGAGATCGTCCGCGAACCGATCGGCGAGGCGCTTCCGCCGCTGCTGGAGAGCCTGCACAGGGGCTGAGGGCGGCCGCCGCGTGCCGGGAGGCGGTTCTCCCCCCGGGCGCGGGCGCACATCGGGCGCACATCGGAACAGCCCGGCACCGCACGCTGGTTGCCGACGTCACACGGACGCGATGCGGGGTGCCGTCACGCCCGGGCGGTGATCCGCACATGCCACACGTCTCCGTCGGGACGCAGCTCCGCGCGCAGCCGGTCCGTGCGCGGGGCGCCGTCCGCCCGCCAGCGGTCGATCAGTGCGCGGAGGCGTGCGAGAGCGGGCGAGCCGGAGTGATCGGCCACGAGGTGCAGGCCGGTGACGAGGGCGGCGTGAGCGCTGCGGTCTCCCACGGTCCAAGAGCCGCGTTCCGGGGGCGAGTCCGGGTCCGGGGAGGCATTCATGGGATGGCCCGCCAGGGGATGGCCCGCGCCCCGCACGCCGATGCCGATCCCGTTGCCGCGGTCCAGCGTCGCTTCGAGCAGCCCGTCCGGCTCGACGGCCATGAGCCAGTTCTTCAGGTGGTACCAGTCGCCCTCCATCGCAGGGCTCGGCTCGATGTGACGCGCACCGGTGAGCGCGGTGAGGAACGAGTCCGCCACCCGCGGATCGTGCGTGCCGAGAAGGGTGACGGAGCGCTCCGGCCGCTCGGGGTCGGCCGCGTGCGTGACGTCGTCCGGCCGCTCCGGGCCGGCCATGGGCATATAGCCGCCGTGGTGGACTTCGACCTCGTGCGGGCGGTGCCGCTCGTCGACGGTGATGCGCGCGATCGCGTAGCCGAACGGCAGGTCGCTGATGCGTACGCCGCTCAACAGCACGCCACCGGGCGCGAGTTGGCGCAGCCAGGCGTCCGGCACGGCCGGCGGCGTGGTCCCGGCGAGTATGCGGTCGTACGGGGCGCCGGGCGGATGCCCCAGGCGGCCGTCGCCCACGACGACGGCGACCCGGTGCCCGTGCGCGCGGTAGAGGCCCTCGGCGCGCCCCGCGAGACCGGCATCGATCTCGACGGCCGTGACCTGCCCCTCCGGGCCCGCGAGCCGGGCGAGGAGCGCCGCGGAGAGCCCGGAGCCGGCGCCGATGTCGAGGACTCTGGCGCCGGGGCGCACGTCCAGCATGCGCAGATGGCGCCGCGTGACGTCGGCGGGCGTGCAGGGACGTACGGCGCGGCCGTCCGCGCCGTGGAACTGCTCGGCCAGCGCGGCCGATTCGGCGCCTTCCAGCACGGACCGCGTCGCGTCGGTCATCGGGTTCCTTCCTGCCCGGACGGCTCCCCCGCCGCCCCGCCACCGCGCACAGCATGCCGTACGCCGTGAAATCCCGCGGTACACCGCGGAGTTGGACGGGAGCCGGACCCGGCCCGCCTGGCGTGCCGATCGCCGCTGCTCCTACGATGCTGGTCATCACGGGGAGGGGCGGTTACGTGGCACAGCGTGTGGGACGCCTGGAGTCGGGCGTCAGCTGGATCATCCGGAATCTGGACGTCGTCATCGCCGTCGGGCTCGGTCTGACGATCGGTTTCCTCGACGTCTTCGGGGACGTGGTCAGCGACGACGTCTCCTCCGGAGCGACCCTCCTCGTCCTCGGCGCGCTCGCCGTGGGCTCGATGACGGAGCGCGTCCGCCGCAGGTCCGACATCCAGGAGGTCTCCGCGGACACCCGCCGGGCCCTGGAGGACCTGGCGATGGTGCGCTCCCTGACCGGCAGCGAGGTCGCCGAGGCGCTGAGCAAGGCCCGGGAGGAGACCAACCTCTGGTACTTCAAGGGCGGCACGGGCACCTATCTGCGGGCGGTGACGCTGCCGCGCTGCGTGGAGCGGGCCACGCGGCTGCGGACACCGCTCAACATCAAGATCGACATCATCAACCCCGGCAGTGAGAAGACCTGTTCGGACTACGCGCGCTTCCGGCAGACCTTCGCACGGCAGCGCAACGTGGACGCCGCCAACGCCTGGACGGCGACCCGTACCCGCAAGGAGTCGTACGCGACGGTGCTGGCCGCCTGCTGGTACCGGCAGCGCCTGGACACCCTGGAGATCACCGTGCATCTCTCCTCCGGTGTGCCGACTCTGCGCTTCGACCTGTCCGAATCCTGCCTCGTCATCACCCAGGACGACCCCAACCGCGTGAACCTCCTCGTCGCACGCGACCAGCCGCTCTACGACTACTACGTCACCGAGCTGCACCAGAGCAGAGAGCAGGCCGAGCGGCTCGATCTGCACGGTCTGCCGCCGCTGAGCGAGGAGCCGACGGTCGACGAAGTGCGCGCCGTCTTCGACGATCTGCGGCTTCCGCTCCCTGCCGTCTTCACCGACGGCGACGTCGGCGAGATCATTGACAAGGCACTGCACGCCGAGGACCCGTACCGGAGGTGAACCTGTCGCGCGCCATGGACTACGACGAGCTCGAAGACGCGCTGCGCGGCGGCGGCTCGGCGTCGCGGGGCCCGCGGTGGAGCCCGCGAGAGGCGGTCGCGGACGTCCTCGGTGAAATCGCCGCGGGAGAGCGGCGGTTACGCGCGGTGCGGCATCCGCTGGGCTTTCTGTGCCTGCCCGTGGTGCGCGACGGCGAACGCGGCGTGTGCGTGCACCTCTTCGACGGGGACACCCCCGCCGGGCCGGCGAACGCCGGCGTCCACGCCCACAGTTGGGAGCTGCTCAGCTACGTGCTCTACGGGCACGTCTCCAACGTCCCCGTGCGGGTGGCCGACACGTTGCCCGCGCCGGCGCCCGGTCCCACGCACCGCGTCTTCGAGGTGCACAGCGCGCCGGACGGCACCGACGAACTGCGGCCCACGGGGCGGCTCGTGCGCAGCGAGCCCGGCCCGGAGAAGACCAGCGGCGGCGGCGAGACGTACACGCTGGCCGCGGGCGAGTTCCACTCGACCGTCGTCCGGCACGGCGAACCGGCGGCCACGCTCGTGCTGGGCAGGACGCTGCCGGGGCGCACGGACCTGTTCCTCGGGCCCCTGCACGGCGGCGGACACCGCACTGTGCGGCGGCTGTGCGGGGCAGAAGACACCCGAAGGACGGTGCGGGCGGCGCTGAGGAGGGTCCATGCCGGGCAACGGGACTGACAGGCACGCGAGTTCGCGCGGAGCCGCGGACGCGGGGACGGGCGGAGCGTACCCGGGGACGGGCGGGACGGAGCCGGGGTCGCACGCCGGGACGTACTCGTACGAGCAGAAGGTGGCCGTCGAAGCCGCCGAGGAGGCCGGTGCGCTGCTGCGTGCGCGCTTCGCCGAGGCGCACACCGTGGGCAGCAAGGGCGACGGAGGCGACGTCGTCACCGATCTGGACCTGGCCGCGGAGAAGGTCATCCTCGACCGCCTGCGCACGCACTTCCCGCACGAGCGGATCGTCTCGGAGGAGGCCGGGCTCCTCGACGCGGGCGGCAGCCGGACGTGGCTGGTGGACCCGCTGGACGGCAGCAACAACGTCGCGATCGGCCTCACCGCCTACGCCGTGGGCATCGCGCTGTGTGTGGACGGTTCGCCCGTCGTCGGCGCGGTGCACGAGCCGGTGACGGGGCGCACCTGGCGCGCGGCACTCGGGCAGGGGGCCTGGTGCGGCACCGCGCGGCTGGGCGGCCCGTGCGGGCGGCTGCCGCGCCCGGGACCCGTACTGGCGTGGACGCAGGGGCATGCGGTGGGCCGCGGCGACGCGCGCGCCCGGGGCCTGCGCGGAGCCCTGGAGCTGCACTCCCGGCGCGTACTCCAGTTGTGGGCCCCGCTGTTGGGGTGGAGCATGCTGGCGAGCGGCACCATCGACGGTTACGTCGGCTACCGGGCCGAGGGCATCGACTTTCCGGCGGGCGCGCTGCTGGCCGCCGAAGCGGGCGTGGAATTCCGTACGTTGACCGGCGGCGAGTTCCACGTGGGCTTCGACGGGCCGGACTCGGGCCGCAGCTTCGTCGCGGCCCGGGGCGAGGTGCTCGGCCATCTCGTGGATCTCGTGTCCGCGGCGGCCCCGGCCGCCGGCCCCGCGCGGCAGTGAGAGCACCGGACGGGCGGGAAGAGACGGAGGAGCGGGGGCGGAGGCTCGGTAAGGGCAGAAGGGCCAGGAGAGCCAGGAGAGCTACCGGGGGGGGCTCAACAGCCGTCAGACGAGGGCGAGTCCGGCGGTCGCGGCCAGCGTCGCCGCCACGGCCAGGACGAATCCGGTGCCCACGAAGCGCGTCAGGGGGATGCGCGTGCCGTGCCCGCGGCAGCGCTCGAACCACAGCAGCGTCGCCAGCGACGCCCAGGGTGTGACGAGCGGGCCCACGTTGGTGCCGATGAGCAGCGCGAGCAACTGGTGCTGGTTCTCGACCGGTACGGCCGCCTCACCCGCGAGATAGACGGGGAGGTTGTTGAGCACGTTGGACAGGCCGGCGCCGACGCCCGCCGAGCGGAGCATTCCCGCCAGCCCGCCGTCGGAGCCGATGGCCGCGGTGAGCAGATCGTGCAGTCCGTGCGCGTTGACGGTCTCCACGACGAGGAACATCCCCGGGACCAGCATCAGCAGCCGCCACGGGACGAGCGACAGCCGCAGGTCCGCTCTCCGTCTGAGCGCGAAGGCCGCGACGACGACGAGGGACGACGTCAACGAGGCCGACCACAGCGGCACATCGGCGACGAGTATCGCCGCCAGGAAGCCCGCGCACGCGAGCGCGCACACACGGAAGAGCACGGGGTCGGCGGGCCGCAGCGGCTCCGGAGGTATGTAGCTCGCGGCGCCGCGCCGCCCGCGGCGCCAGTAGAAGCCCCACAGGCAGACCATGGTCACCGCGATCGAGGCGAGTTGCGGCAGCCACATCGTGGCGGCCATCTCGACGGGCGACAGCGCGACGCGGTCCGCCGCGAGCAGGTTGGTCAGGTTGGACACGGGCAGCAGCAGGCTCGCGGTGTTCGACAGCCAGACCGTCGTCATCGCCAGCGGCACGGCCGCGATGCCCACCCGGGTCGCGAGGGCCAGCATCACGGGCGTCAGCAGCACGGCCGTGGTGTCCAGGTTGAGCGTGACGGTGGTGACGGAGGCGAAGAGCACGCACAGCCCGAACAGCAGCGGATAGCTGCCCTTCCCGGAGCGCGCGACCCAGGAGGCGACCGCGTCGAACACCTGGGCCTTGCCGGTGAGTTCGGCCAGGACGATGACCGTGGCGAGGAAGACGAGCAGCGGCCCGATGCGCGTCATCGCGTCCCCCGCGGGCCTTGCCGGCAGCAGCCCCGTCGCCACCAGCAGGACCCCGCACACCAGTAGTCCGCCGGCCAGCCAGTCCAGTGGATGCACGCTCTTCAGGATTCGCACGGCAGACAGAATCGCACACGCGATGTGAGGGGGGCGTCGCTGCGTGTCGTAGCCGAGGTGCCCGGCCTGCACCGCGGCTCCTACGATGTCCCCATGACGGACAACGGGGAACTGGTGGGGCAGGCAAGGGACTTGGACTTCTTCATCAGTTACTCCCCCGCGGACGAGCAGTGGGCGTCGTGGATCGCGTGGACGCTGGAGGAGGCCGGGTACCGCACGGTGATCCAGGCGTGGGACTTCGTTCCCGGCACCAACTTCATCGACTTCATGGACCGCGGGGTCAGCGAGTCCGCCGCCGTCATCGCCGTGCTCTCCAGCCACTACGGGCGCTCCACATACGGGCGCATGGAGTGGCAGGCCGCGCTGCGTGCCGAACCGGAGGCGCCGGAGCGCAAGTTGCTCACCGTGCGGGTCGAGGACATCCCCATCGAGGGGCTGCTCGCGACGATCACGTACGTCGACCTCGTGGGCGTGACCGACACGGAGACGGCGCGCGGCATGCTGCTCACCCGCGTCGGGCAGGCCGTCGAGGGCCATGCGCGCCCAGGACTGCGGCCCGGCTACCCCGGCGGCGCCGACGGTTCCGCGGACGTCCCCGGCCAGCGCGCCCCGCTGGAGACGGCCGCCGCCGGCCGGCACGGCGGCGGATCAGGCGACGCACAGCGGCCGCTGGGCCGTACGGGCTGGCCGGGGCGGCGGCGGCCCGCCAGGGCACCGCACTATCCCGCCGGGCCGGGCGGCGGCGCGGCGCGGCAGGAGGCCCTGTCCGTACTGCATGTGGCGGGGCCCGACTTCGGCCGCGGCCGTGAACCCGACGCGCTGCTGCGGGAGATGTGGAGCGACCTGGTCGAGCTGAAGGACGCCGGCGCGCCCTCCCCCGATCTGCTCGTCGTCTCCGGCGACCTCACCGCGTCCGGCAGCCCCCGCGAGTGCGACCAGGCGCTGAACTTCCTGACCGGGCTGCGCTCCCAGCTGGACCTGCCGCCGCAGCGGACGGTGATCGTGCCGGGCACCCAGGACGTCAGCCAGGCCGCGTGCCGGGGCTACTTCCACACCTGCGAGGCCGACGAGGTGCCGCCGCAGCCGCCGTACTGGCCCAAGTGGCGCCACTACACACGGCTGTTCCGCGGGCTGTACCACGGCATGGACACGGTCTTCGAGAGCGACCAGCCGTGGACGCTCTTCCCCGTGCCCGAACTGCACACCGTCGTCGCCGGGTTCAACTCCTCCATCGCCTTCAGCCACCGCACCGACGACCAGTACGGCTTCCTCGGACGCGACCAGGCCACCTGGTTCTCCGAGGCGCTGCGCACCTACGAGGAGGAGGGCTGGCTGCGCATCGGCGTGCTGCGGCATCCGCTCACCGGCGGCCGGCAGCGGCCTGGCGACGCGCCGGGTGGGCCCGGTCCGCTCCGGGACGCCGACACCTTCGCCCGGCTGACCGCGCGCCGCCTGCACTTCGTGCTGCACGGGCCCACGGGCGGTCCCCGCACCACCTCCTCGGAGCCGTCGTACGGACAACTGACCACCCCCACGGGTGAGTTGCCGCTGTTCGGATCGGCGGCCCCGGCGCGCTGCGAGCTGCTGCGCGTCGGCTCCGGCGGCATCACCCGCTGGACGGATGAGGCCGGAAGCGAGCCCGCGGACTTCCCCCTCGAATGGCGCTCAGCGCGGCGCGTCTTCGCCGTGCCCGACGAGCCCGCCGCGCCGCTGCCGACGGCATCCGCCCCCGAGGACGAGACGGACAACCGGCCCGTCGACGAGCCCGCCGACTCGCTCGCCGAACGCGTACGCGAGGTCTGCCGCGCACGGCGCGAGGGCGTACGCCTGCGGGACGTCCCCCGCCGCGATCCGCA
The DNA here is from genome assembly GCF_032248595.1 of Streptomyces winkii. NCBI lineage: Bacteria > Bacillati > Actinomycetota > Actinomycetes > Kitasatosporales > Streptomycetaceae > Streptomyces > Streptomyces winkii. The sequence continues at coordinate 759,792 of NZ_JASTTH010000004.1, forward strand.
CGACATGACGCAGATCATGGCCACGTGGCACGAGGAGGGCGTGGTCCGGCAGCAGCGCATCGCCGTGCATCCGGGCACCCCGGCCGAGGAGGAGATCGACCGCTTCACGGCGCAGGCCCACGCGACCGACACCGGCTCCGAGGCGGAGATCGTCCACGAAGGCCCCTCGCCCGAGCGGTCACTGCGCGAGCGCGCGGGCCGCCGCGGCATCCGCGTCCGCAGCTTCCTCGAGTTCCAGGGGCTGCTCGACCTGCGCGCGTACGTGAGCGCTCAGACGGCGAGCCTCGCCGCCGACGGCCGCTACGCGCCCGGCCTCTACCTGCCCGGCCGCTTCCGCGACGCGGAGCGCCCCGACGGCGAGGAACGCGACGGCCTCGTCGAGAACATGCTCGATCTGCTCGCCGCGGACCACGGCCGCTTCGTACTGCTCCTCGGCGACTTCGGGCACGGAAAGACCTTCGCGCTGCGGGAGTTGGCGCGGCGCATCCCCGAACAGCTGCCGCATCTCACGCCGTTGCTCATCCCGCTCAACACCCTGGACCGGGCGCACAGCCTCGAAGGTCTCGTCGCGGCGCACCTGGCCGGGCACGGAGTCGACACCATCGATCTGCGGGCGCTGCGCTACATGCTGGGGCAGGGCCGTGTGGTGCTGCTCTTCGACGGCTTCGACGAGCTGGTCAACCGCGTCAGCTACGACCGGGCCGCCGACCACCTCCAGGTCCTCCTCGACGCGTCCGTCGACAACGCCAAGATCGTGGTGAGCAGCCGGACCCAGCACTTCAAGTCGCAGGCGCAGATCCTCACGGCGCTCGGCGAACGCGTCGGCATGCTCCCGCGCCGGCGCGTGCTGTCCCTCGAAGGCTTCGCCCCGGCGCAGATCCGCACGTACCTCGTCAACCGCTACGGCGACGAGGCCGTCGCCGAACAGCGCTTCCGGATGCTGCGGAACATCCCCGACCTGCTGGAGCTGTGCGGCAATCCGCGGCTGCTCAGCTTCGTCGCCGACCTCGAACCGGAGCAGCTGCGCGCCGTGGCCGGGGCGGGCCGCGCGCTGAGCCCCGCCGGACTGTACGAGGACGTCTTCGCCGCGTGGCTCGCCGTCGAGGAGCGCCGAGGCCAGGGCGGGCCGGGGGCCGCCCCCGGCCTGAGCATCGAGCACCTGTGGGCTGCCGTCACCGCGCTCGCACAGCGGCTGTGGGAGAGCGGGCGCAGCGCGCTCCGCCTGGACGAGCTGACCGAGACCGTCGCGGAGACCCTGAGCGGGCTGGCGGACAGCGGTTCGATGTCGACCCAGGAGAGCGCGCAGGCCGTCGGCGCCGGGAGCCTTTTGGTGCGTACGGACGACGGGCTCTTCCACTTCATCCACGGCTCCGTCGTCGAGTGGCTGGTCGCCCGCGAGGCCGCGGCCCAACTCGCCCGCGGCGACGACGCGTTGCTCGCGGCCCGCCCGCTCACCCAGCTCGCCGTGGAGTTCTTCTGCGACCTCGCGGACCACGCGCGGTGCACCGAGTGGGTCCAGGGCGTGCTCAACTCCCCCGGTCCCCGTACGAGCGAGGCGGCCCGCGCCAACGCGGTGCGGATCATCGACCGGCTGCGGGTGCCGGCGGACGCCGATCTGCGCGGCGCGCGCCTCGTCGGCGAGGACCTCTCCGCGCGCGACTTCTCCGGCGTCGACCTCACCGGCGCCGACCTCACCGACGCACGGCTGCTGGGCACCAACCTCTCCGGCGCGATACTGCGCGGCGCACGCCTCGTCGGCGCACGCCTCGACCAGGCCGACCTCGGCGACGCGGACCTGACCGGCGCCGACCTGCGCAGGGCGCGGCTCACCAGGACCGATCTGCGCGGCGCGGTGCTGACGGACAGCCGGTGGAACCGGGCGGCGCTCATCGACGCCGTCACCGACGCGGAGGCCGCGTCGGCACCGGAGCTGGCCACGGCCTCCGTCGCGCCGGGCATGCCGGTGGAGGCGGGGCTGCGTCCGTCGGCGGTCGGCGTCCCGTACGGCTTCGACATGCGCACGAGCCGGCTGCCGGAGCCGATCTCCTTCAGCCCCGAGGGCGAACTCCTCGCCGTGGGAAGCGAGGACGGCGGTGTGCTGGTCTGCGCGGCGGACACCGGACGGGCGGTGCGCACGCTGCACGGGCACGAAGGGCGGGTCTACGCGGTCAAGTTCCGCGCCGACGTGCTCGCGACGGGCGCCGCCGACGGCGAAGTGCGGCTGTGGGACCCGGTCTCGGGCCGCTGCCTGCACCGCCTCGACGTCCACCCCGGCGGTGTGTGGCCCGTCTCGCTCGACGCCGGGGGACGGCTGCTGGCCACGGGCGACGCCGAGGGCATGGTGACGCTCTGGAACGCGACGGGGCCGGACGCGGGGCGGCCCGTGCACCGGCTGCCCGGCCACGCCGTACCGGTCTACACGGCGGTCTTCAGCCCCGACGGCGGCACCCTCGTCACGGGCGACGCGGGCGCCGTCATGCGGATCTGGGACACCCGCACGGGGCGGTGCACCGCTGAGCTGCGCGAGCACCAAGGGGCCCTGTACCGGGCGAGGTTCAGCCCCGATGGCACGCTGCTGGCCACCGGCGACCGCGGCGCCGACGGCCGCGGCACGGTCCGCGTCTGGGACATGACGGCGGCCACGGCGGGAGCCGGGGCCGGCACGGCGGCGACGGGCGCGGGCGAAGCCGCGGACCCGGACGGGCAGGACACGGGCCCGGATTCAGCACCGTACGCAGATCCGCACGCGCAAGTCCCCCGGCTGCTGCACGAGTTCACCGGCCACTCCGGGCACGTCTATACGCTCGACTTCCACCCCGCCGCCGACCTCCTCGTCAGCGGCGACACCGACGGCGGAGTGCGGCTGTGGGCCCCGCGTGTCGGGGCGCCGGCCGGGACGCTGGAGCGCTGCACCGGCGCCGTCTACCAGGTGCTCTTCGGGGACGAGGGCCGCCTGCTGGCCGCGTGCGACAGCGACGGCACCGTTCGGATGTGGCGCGTGACCGCCTCCGGTGCCGGCGGCCCGTCGGTGGGCCTGCTGCCGCAACAGCCCCTCGAACACCGCGGCTCGGCCTGGGCCTGTGCCTTCCGTCCGCAGGACAGGCAGCTGCTGACCGTCGGCAACGACGGCGGTGCGCAGATCTGGGACGCCGGGACGGGTCAGGGCAAGCGGATCTTGCGCGGCCACGGCCGCCGCGTCAACACCCTGACCTTCAGCGCCGACGGCAGCCGGCTCGCCACCGGCGGCAACGACGGACTCGTACGCGTGTGGGACGCCCGCACCGGGCGGCGCACCGCCGAACTCTCCGGCCGCGGCGACCGGTTGGTCTCCGCCGTCTTCAGCCCGGCCGGGCCCGTGCTGGGCACGGCCAGCAACGACGGCGACGTCTATCTGTGGAACGCCGCGAACGGCGAATATCTGCGCGAGATCGACGTCGAGACCGACCACACCTGGGCGGAGGCCTTCAGCGGCGACGGCGAACTCCTCGCCACCGCCAACGACGACGACACCGTACGGCTGTGGTGGCGCAGCACCGGCGCGCATGTGACGACGCTGACGCAGCACCGCGGCCGGGTGCGCTCCATCGCCTTCCGCGAGGACGGCGGACTCCTCGCCACCGGCTGCGACGACAGCCGCGTACGGCTGTGGGAGCCCTCCTCGGGACGCATGGTCGCCGACCTCGACGGCCACGCCGACCGCGTGTACGCCGTCACCTTCTGCTGCGGCGACAGCGCCCTGCTGAGCGCGTCGTGGGACGGCACGGCCGTCGTGTGGGAGGACGGCGAGCAGCGGCACGTGCTGCGCGGGCACCGCGGCCGGCTGTGGACGGCGTCGGCACACCCGCGCCGCCCGCTGCTCGCGACCGCGGGCGACGACCGCGCGATCTGCCTGTGGGACGCGGACAGCGGCGAGCAGACGGCACGGCTGACGGGCCACACCGGCCGCATCCACACGCTCGCCTTCAGCCCGGACGGCGGGCTGCTGGCGAGCGGCGGCGAGGACGGCACGGTCCGGCTGTGGAACGTGCCCGACGAGGCCGGACCGGGCGACGGGTTCGGCGAGGCGGGGGCCGCCGGTGCCGGTGAGGCCGCCCCGGACCTGCGCGCCACCCTGATCGGCGTGCCCGGAGGCTGGGCCGCGCTGACGCCGAGCGGCGGATACAAGTACGAGGGCGATGTGACGGGCGAGTTCTGGCACGTCGTCGGCATGACACGGTTCACCCCGGGGGAACTCGACGAGTTCCTTCCCGGGGTCCACCGCCTCGCTCTCGACGCGGAGTTGTGACTGTGACGCGGGTGCTGCCCCGAACTCAGCGCGCGGCGCCCGCACTCGGCGGGCTGATCCGCATCAGCACGACGTACAGCACCAGCGAGCTGGCGACGCCCACGGCCCAGCCGTAGTCGGCGAGAGGCTGGAGGAAGGGGATCAGGCCGTCGGCGGGGAACGGGCCCTTGCCCTTCGCCGAGTAGGAGCCGCCGACGGCCAGAAGACCGCCGACGACGAAGGCGGCGACGGCACGCCAGTTCCAGCCGGAGCCGTACCAGTAGGTGCCGCCCTCGCGGTACAGGTCGGCGAGGTCGAGACGGGTCCGGCGCACCAGCCAGTAGTCGGCGATGAGGATGCCGGCGACGGTGCCGAGCAGACCGCCGACGGTGCCGAGCCAGGTGTAGATGTACAGCTCCGGCGTCTTGGTCAGCTTCCACGGCATGATCACGACACCGAGGACGCCCGTGATGAGCGCGCCCGTACGGAAGTTGACGAAGCGCGGCGCGAGGTTCGCCAGGTCGTACGCCGGTGAGACGACGTTCGCGGCGAGATTCACGGAGATCGTGGCGACGAGCACCGTCACCAGGGCGAAGAGCAGCCCGAAGACGTTGTCCGTCTTCCCGGCGAGCTGCACCGGGTCCCAGACCGACGCCCCGTACACCACCTGCGAGCCGGAGGTGACGAACACCGACAGCAGGGCGAAGAGCGTCATCGTCGTGGGCAGCCCGAGGGACTGTCCCCACACCTGGGCGCGCTGCCCCGCTCCGAAGCGCGTGAAGTCGGGGATGTTGAGCGACAGCGTGGACCAGAAGGCGATCATGCCCATCAGCGCGGGGAAGAAGACCGGCCAGAACTCCGGGCCCCAGCCCAGCTTCGACGGCTCGTCCAGCAGCGGGCCGAAGCCGCCGGCCTTGACGGCCATCCAGATCAGAAGCACGAACGCGCCGACGATGACGAACGGCGCCGCCCAGTTCTCGAAGCGGCGCAGCGTCTCCATCCCCCGGTAGATGATGGCGAGTTCGAGCGCCCAGAACAGCACGAAGCAGACCCACAGCGTCCACGGCTGGCCGCCGATCTTCGCCGCCTCCGTCCAGCCGCCGAAGATCTTGCCGAGCAGTACGAAGATGCCCTGGCCGCCGATCCACGTCTGGATGCCGAACCAGCAGCAGGCGACCGCCGCCCGGATCATCGCGGGCAGGTTCGCGCCGCGCAGACCGAAGGAGGCGCGTGCGAAGACGGGGAAGGGGATGCCGTACTTGGGGCCTGCGTGCCCGGTCAGCAGCATCGGCAGCAGCACGATCACGTTGGCCAGGGCGATGGTGAAGACGGCCTGCTTCCAGTCCATGCCGAGGGCCACGAGACCCGAAGCGAGCAGCCATGACGGGATGTTGTGCGCCATGCCGATCCACACGGCGGCGAAGTTGTACGTGGTCCAGTGCCGCTCGGCCACCGGCACCGGGTGCAGGTCGGCGTTGGCGAAGCGGCTGCCCTCGGGTATGGCGCCCGGGGCGAGCTCGACCCGGCCGTCGGGGTGCGTGAACTCTTCGGCGGTGCCGTGGCCGGGCGCGCCCTGCGGGCCCGGTGCGGCGGTGGGAACGGTCCCGGTCATGGCTCACACCTCTTCGGCTCGGTGCTGGAATTCTTCGGTTGTCAGTTGGCAATCGTCGGCTGACAGTCGTCGTCAACTGTCAGCTGTCACCCGTCAGCTGTTCAGCGCGGGAATGATGTCCCGCCCGTACGCGTCGATGACGGACTCCGTGGCGTCGTGCATGGCGTACACCGCGAACTGGTCGACGCCGAGGTCCCGCAGCGTGCGCAGCTTCTCGATGTGCCACTCGGCCGGGCCCAGCAGGCAGAAGCGGTCGACGACCTCGTCCGGGACGAACTCGGTGTCCGGGTTGCCCGTGCGGCCGTGGTGCGCGTAGTCGTAGCCCTGACGGGCCTTGATGTAGTCGGTCAGCGCGGCGGGCACCACGTCGGATTCCTCGCCGTACCGCGCGACGAGGTCCGCGACGTGGTTGCCGACCATGCCCCCGAACCAGCGGCACTGCTCGCGCGCGTGCTGGAGGTCGTCGCCGACGTAGGCGGGTGCCGCGACGCAGACCGTGACGTCGTCCGGGTCGCGGCCCGCCTGCGCGGCGGCGACGCGCACCGCCTTGACCATCGACTCCGTCAGATACGGGTCGGCGAGCTGAAGGATGAAGCCGTCGGCCTCACGCCCCGCCATGGCGAGCGCCTTCGGCCCGTATGCGCCCATCCACACCGGCAGCTTCCCGTCGCGCACCCACGGCAGTCTGAGCGGCTTGCCCTCGATGACCGCCTCACGCCCTTCGGCCAGGTCGCGGATCGCGGACATCGCGTCGCTGAGTCTCGCGAGGGTGTTGGGCTTGCGCCCGGCGACGCGCATCGCCGAGTCGCCTCTGCCGATGCCGCAGACGGTGCGGTTGCCGTACATCTCGTTGAGCGTCGCGAACGTGGAGGCGGTGACCTCCCACGCGCGGGTGCCCGGGTTGGTGACCATCGGGCCGACGATCAGCCGCTCGGTGTTCTCCAGCACGCGGCTGTGGATGACGAACGGCTCCTGCCACAGCACCGCCGAGTCGAACGTCCAGCCGTAGCGGAACCCCTGCCGCTCGGCGCGGCGCATGAGGCCGACCGTGCGGGAGCCGGGCGGGTCCGTCTGCAGTACGAGTCCGAAGTCCATGCCCTGTCCGTCCTTTCAACCGCTGGTTTCAGTCGAGGAGTTGGCACAGACCGCGGGGCGTGTACTGCCCGTGCCCCGCGCGTCCTGTGTAGGTGCGCCTGTCGATCACGCTCTCGCCCCGCGAGAGCACCGTCTCCACCTGGCCGGTGATCTGCTTGCCCTCGTACGCCGAGTAGTCGACGTTCATGTGGTGCGTCTCGGACGAGAGCGTCTGCTGCGCCTGCGGGTCGTAGATCACGATGTCCGCGTCCGAACCGGGCTGCAACGTGCCCTTCTTGGGGTAGAGCCCGAACATGCGGGCCGGGGTGGCGCACGCCAGCTCGATCCAGCGGCGGCGCGTGATGTGCCCGTCGAGCACGGCCTGGTGGAGCAGGTCCATGCGGTGCTCCACGCCCGGCATCCCGTTGGGGATCTTGGAGAAGTCGCCGCGGCCCAGCTCCTTCTGGCCGACGAAGCAGAAGGGGCAGTGGTCGGTGGAGACCACCTGGAGGTCGTTGGTGCGCAGCCCCCGCCACAGCGCCGCCTGGTGCTCCTTCGGCCTCAGCGGCGTGGAGCAGACGTACTTGGCGCCGCCGAAGTCCGGCTCGGCGAGGTTGTCCGTGGAGAGGAACAGGTACTGCGGACAGGTCTCCCCGAAGACGGGCAGGCCCTTGTCGCGCGCCGACGCGAGCTCGGCCACGGCCTCCTCCGCCGAGACGTGCACGACGTACAGCGGCGAACCGGCCACCCGCGAGAGCTGGATGGCGCGGTGGGTGGCCTCCGCCTCCAGCAGCGCCTTGCGGACCTCGCCGTGGTGGCGGGGGTCGGTGCGGCCCGCGGCCAGGGCCTGTTCGACGAGGACGTCGATGGCGATGCCGTTCTCGGCGTGCATCATGATCAGGCCGCCGTTGCCCGCCGTGCGCTGCATGGCGCGCAGGATCTGCCCGTCGTCGCTGTAGAAGACGCCCGGGTAGGCCATGAACATCTTGAAGGAGGTGATGCCCTCCTCCACCAGCAGGTCCATCTCCTTGAGCGTCCCCTGGTTCACGTCGGACAGGATCATGTGGAACCCGTAGTCGACGGCGCACTGGGCGTCGGCCTTGGCGTGCCAGCGGTCCAGCCCCTCGCGCAGGGCGTGCCCCTTCGTCTGGATGGCGAAGTCGACGATGGTCGTGGTGCCGCCCCACGCGGCGGCCCGGGTGCCAGTCTCGAAGTCGTCGGAGGAGAAGGTGCCGCCGAAGGGCATGTCCATGTGCGTGTGCGGGTCGACGCCGCCCGGGATGACGTACTTGCCGGTGGCGTCGATGGTCCGCTCGGCGCTCCAGCCCTCGGCCACGTCGCTTCCGGTGGCGGCGGTGGCGACGATCCGCCCGTCCTCGACGAGTACGTCCGCGTGCGTCTCGTCGGCCGCGGTGATGACGAGTCCCCCGCGAACGACCGTACGTGAGTGCGTCATTGTGTGCTCTCCCCTCCAAGCTCCGTGTCGGCCGTGCGCAGGGCGTGCTCCAGGATCTCGGCGCCTTCCTCCGCCTCCGCGACGGTCAGGCTCAGCGGCGGCGCGATGCGCAGCACGCTGCTCGTGGCGTGGCCGCCGCCCTTGCCGATGAGCAGGCCCCTCTCGCGTGCCGCTTCCAGCACCAGCGAGGCGGCCTTCGGCGACGGGGTGTCGGTGTGCGGCTCGACCAGCTCGACGCCGGCCATCAGCCCGCGCCCCCGCACCTCCCGTACGACGCCGAGACCGGCGGAGGCGGCCCGCAGCCGCTCCAGGAGGAGGCCGCCGACGCGGCGCGCGTTGCCCTGAAGGTCGTGCTCCAGCAGGTAGTTGAGGTTGGCGTTGCCGGCGGCCATCGTGACGGGGCTGCCGCCGAAGGTCGAAATCGAGTTGGCAGGCAGGCAGTTCATGACGTCGGCCCGGGCGACGACGCCGCCGATCGACATGCCGTTGCCGATGCCCTTGGCGAAGGTGAGCATGTCGGGCGGCCCCGACTGCGCGTGCGCCTGCCAGCCCCAGAAGTTCTCGCCGGTGCGGCCCCACCCGGTCTGCACCTCGTCGCTGATCCACAGGATGCCGTGCTCGTGCAGGACTTCGCGGAACGCGGCGAGCAGCCCGTCGGGCGGCGAGGTGAACCCGCCGACGCCCTGCACCGGTTCGGCGATCAGCGCCGCGACGTCGCCGCCGGTCTGGCCGAGCATGTCCTCCAGGTCCGCGGTGCAGGCGTCGATGAACTCGGCGTCGTCCAGCGCGGCGTAGGGGCCGCGGGTGCGGACTCCGCCGTGCACGTACAGCGTCTGGAGCGGCGAGAGGGTCGTCGGCGACCAGGAGCGGTTGCCGGTGATGCCGATCGCCGAGAAGGACCGCCCGTGGTAGCTGTTGCGCAGCGCCAGGATCTGGTTGGAGCGGCGGTACGTGGTGGCGAGCAGCAGCGCCGTGTCGTTGGCCTCGGTCCCCGAGGTGGTGAAGAAGACGCGGGCGTCGGGGATTCCGGACAGGGCCGCGATGCGTTCGGCCAAGTCCACCATGGGACGGGCGAGATAGAGGCTGGAGGTGTGCAGGATGCGGCCGGCCTGCTCGCTGACGGCCTTGGTGACCTCGGGCAGCGCGTGCGCCGTCATCGTGGTGAGGATGCCGCCGAAGAAGTCCAGGTAGCGGTTGCCCTCCGCGTCCCAGACGTGCCGTCCCTCGCCGTGGGTGATCTCCAGGGGCCGGTCGTAGTAGAGGGCGAGCCAGTCGGGCAGGACGGCCCGGTGGCGCTGGAGGAGCGCCTCGGCCGTGCCCGGGGAGTGTGAGGAGGTCATCAGGGACGCACCAGCCCCTCGTACGCGTCGGGCCGGCGGTCCCGGTAGAAGGCCCACTGCTGCCGCACCTCGTCGATGACCCCGAAGTCGAGGTCGCGCACGACGAGTTCCTCCTCCTTGTCGCTCGCGACGTCGCCGACGAACTGGCCGCGCGGGTCGACGAAGTAGCTCGTGCCGTAGAAGTCGTTGTCGCCGTACTCCTCGCGGCCGACGCGGTTGATGGCGGCGACGAAGTACTCGTTGGCGACGGCCGCCGCGGGCTGCTCCAGCTGCCACAGATGGCTGGAGAGGCCGCGGGAGGTGGCCGAGGGGTTGTAGACGAGCTGGGCGCCCTCCAGGCCCAGGGCGCGCCAGCCTTCGGGGAAGTGGCGGTCGTAGCAGATGTAGACGCCGACCCGGCCGACGGCGGTGTCGAAGACGGGCCAGCCCAGGTTGCCCGGCTTGAAGTAGAACTTCTCCCAGAATCCCGGCAGTTGGGGCAGGTGGTGCTTGCGGTAGGTGCCCAGTACGGTGCCGTCGGCGTCGATCACCGCGGCGGTGTTGTAGTAGAAGCCGGGCTGTTCGATCTCGAAGACGGGCACGACGACGACCATCCCCGTCTCGCGCGCGAGCTCCTGCATCCTCCGCACCGTCGGACCGTCCGGCACGGGCTCGGCCCACTTGTAGTGCTCGGCGTCCTGCACCTGGCAGAAGTACGGGGCGTTGAAGACCTCTTGGAAGCCGATGACGCGGGCGCCCTGCCGGGCCGCCTCGCGCGCGTGCTGCTCATGCTTCTCGATCATCGAGTCGGTGTCGCCTGTCCAGGTCGCCTGCACGAGGGCGGCGCGCACAACATCGGGCATGAGCAGCTCCTTTGCCGGGAGGTCAAGGCCATTCGACACGCGTAGATCCACGTGAGAATGTGACCGTAGGTCGGCTCTCGCACGGTGGCAAGGGCATCTGCGCCACGTCGCCCGAACGATCTCCCTGCCGCGGGCGGGGGCGCGGCGCGGTCCCGCGGCCGTCCAAACGCCGCCCACCAGGCATGACGAGCGGCGGCAGCGCCGTACGTCCAAGGGTGCGCCGCGGCCTCACAGCGCCCTCGGCACGCCGGGAACTTCTGCCGTCCGCAGCGCGTCGGCGACCCTGCGCAACTGCTCGTGCGACATGGCGCGGGCCGCCTCCAGGACGAGCCCGGCGAGCACCGCCGGCTCCGCGCGCACCACCTGCGCGGCCCCGGCCGGCGTGCGGGCCCGGATCACGGCGGCCAGCAGCTCCCTGGCCTCGTGCTCCCGGCCCGCGCGGTGCAGGGCGAGCGCCGCCTCGGCTATCTCGCGCGGCGGGCGGGACACGCCCTGGCGCAGCATCCGGACGCCGTCCTCGCCGCGGCCCAGCGCGGCCAGTGCCGCCGCTGCGGCGGCGAAGGCTCCGGCGGGCAGATCCGCCGCCTCCCACAGCAGGGTTCCCGCGTCCGGTGCCAGCCCGCGGCCCTGCAACTCGTCGACCAGGACGGCGAATCGGAAGGGCGGCCAGTGCGCGGCCTCGCACAGCAGGGCGTGCGCCTCGCCGCCGGCTCCCGCACGCCGCAGCCGTACCAGGCGTGCCGCGGCCTCGTCCGCGAGGGCGCGGGCCTGTGCGATCTCGTCGGGGGAGGGCAGGGTCCCGGCCTCGGCGGGCCGCGGCACCGACCCGGCGAACCGTGCGCCGCGCGGGGCGAGTTCACCGCTCGGTGCCGCGTCGTCGCGGTCGCCGGGACCGCCCGCGCCGCCGGTAAGGGGAGCGAGGTCGGGCGTGGGGGCGCCGGGCGGCACGATCGGCGCGGGCCCGCCCGCCTCCGTCTCCTCGCCCGGAGCCCCGGCGAACCGCGAACCACCGCTCCGGACACGCCTCTTGGCCGGCGGCGCGGCGGAAGCCGCATCGGCCACGGGGCCCGCATCGGCCGCGCCGCCGCTACGGGGAGCCAGGTCGGGCGTGGGGGCGCCGGGCGGCACGATCGGCGCGGGCCCGCCCGCCTCCGTCTCCTCATCCAGAGCCCCGGCGAACCGCGAACCACCGCTCCGGACACGCCTCTTGGCCGGCGGCGCGGCGGAAGCCGCATCGGCCACGGAGCCCGCATCGGCCGCGGAGCCCTCGCCGCCCGCGCCCGGGTGCGCGTCGCGATGCGCCGGCTCCGCCTGCCCGGAGGCGGTCAGCGCCGCGAGGCGGGCGCGCAGTTCTTCGCAGCGCGCCTCGACGCGTACGAGATAGTCGTGCGCCCATGCCTGTTCCGCGCCGCCGCCCGGCTCCAGCGCCCGGACACGCGCAGCCGCCTCGTCCAACTCCCCCGCCGCCGCGGCGAGTCGGCGGCGCAGCACCGGCTCGCCGCCGGCATGGAGGTCGTACGCGGTGGCGGCCGTGCCGTGCAGCGGGCGCAGCTGCTCCTCCGCCTGGCGCGCGGCGCCGGGGCCGTGCTGCCGCCGCAGGTCCTCCAGCAGCGAGGCCACGACGTCCCACGGCGGCATCTCCCGCCCCGACAGACACTCGCGCAGCCCGTCCGGATCGTGCTCCGCGAAGACGGCGAACCAGCCGGACGCGGGATCCAGCCGCCGGGCCAGCGCGAGGAGTTCGGCGGCGTACGAACGCACGGCGCCGGGAGGCTGCCGGACGGTCGCCGGTGCGGGCATATCGGCCATGCCCCGCATTGCACACCCGCCGTGTTACGGCGGGTGTTACCGGAGCGCTACGGCCGGTTTTCGTCCCGCTCCCGCCGACCGCCCGACCAGCGGCGGTCGGCCGGCGGTCGTCCCGCCGGCCGCCCGCTCTCCCGCTGCTACTTCTTCGAGGGGTGCACCACCATCGCCGAACCGCCGCCGCGCCGCTCCTTCTCCGCCGCGGCGAGCCAGCGCCCGCCGGGCAGCGGCTGGACGGCGGTGGCCGCGCCGATCTCGTCGATCTTGGTGAACGAGTGGCCGAGATCCTCGAGTTCGGGCCGCACGCCGCTGTTCCACAGCTTCGGCTCGATCTCCGTCTTCGCCGCGTTGCGCTGGCTGGCGCGCGGGGCGTTGAGGGCATCGGGGAGCGTCATCCCCCGGTCCACGTGGTTGATCATGCTCTGGAGGACGGTGGTGATGATCGTGGCGCCGCCGGGCGAACCCAGCGCGAAGGCGGGCTTGCCGCCGTCCAGCACGATCGTCGGCGACATCGACGAGCGGGGGCGCTTGCCCGGACCGGGCAGGTTCGGGTCGTGCACGTCGGGGTCGGCGGGCACGAAGGAGAAGTCCGTCAGCTCGTTGTTGAGCAGGAAGCCGCGCCCGGGGACGGTGATGCCGCTGCCGCCGGTCTGCTCGATCGTCAGCGTGTAGGAGACGATGTTGCCCCACTTGTCGGCGACCGTCAGATGTGTCGTGCTGTCGCCCTCGTACGTCGTGGGCGCGGCCTCGTCGCCCTTGCCGCAGTCCTCCGGGTCGCGCGGATCGCCGGGCGCCACCGGGCTCTTGAGCACCTTGTCGTCCTTGATGAGACAGGCCCGCGAGTCGGCGAAGCGCTGCGACAGCAGCTCCTTGGACGGGACGTCCTCGGCGGCGGGGTCGCCGACCCAGCGTCCTCGGTCGGCGAAGGCGACGCGGCTGGCCTCGATGTAGCGGTGCAGCAGCTTCTTCTTGCTGAGCTTGCTCAGATCGCCGCGCTCCAGGATGTTCAGGGCCTCGCCGACCGTGGTGCCGCCGGAGGAGGAGGGAGCCATCCCGAAGACGTCGAGACCTCGGTAGCGGGTGTGCGACGGCGCCTGCTTCTTGACCCCGTACGCCTTCAGATCGTCCTGGGTCAGATCGCCCTTGCGCACCTTCCCGGCGTCCGGGTCCACCGGAGGCTTGCGCACCGTGTCGACGATGTCGTCCGCTATCGCCCCGTCGTAGAGCGGCCCGGTGCCCTCGCGAGCGATCGTGCCGTACGTACGGGCCAGGTCCGGGTTGCGCAGCGTGCTGCCGGTCTCCGGGAGCTTGCCGCCGGGCATGAACAGCTTGACGGTGTCGGGGAACTTGCGGAAGCGCTTCTCGTTGTCGGCGGTCTGCTGGCGGAAGGTGTCGTCGACGGTGAAGCCGTCGCGCGCAAGCTTCTCGGCGGGGGCGAGGACCTTGCCCAGCGGCTTGGTGCCCCACTTGCCGAGGGCCTGCTCCCAGGTGGCGGGCGTGCCGGGCGTGCCCACGCTCAGGCCGCTGGTGACGGCCTCGTCGAACGGAATGGCCTTGCCGTCCTCCTGGAAGAGCTTCTCGTCGGCGCTCTTCGGGGCGGTCTCACGGCCGTCGAGAGTGCGGATCTTGCCGCTGGCGGCGTCGTACGAGACGAAGTAGCCGCCCCCGCCGAGCCCCGCCGAGTACGGCTCGGTGACGCCGAGCGCGGCCGCGGTGGCCACCGCCGCGTCGACCGCGTTGCCGCCCTGCTTGAGCACCTTGATGCCGGCCGCCGACGCGTCGGCGTCCACGCTGGAGACGGCGCCGCCGGAACCGACCGCGACCGGCTTCTTCGACTGCTGCCCGTGTTCCGCTTCCCCGCCGCTCCCGGTGAGCGCGGGCGCGGCCGCCGCTCCCAGCGCGGCGACGGCGGCGGTGGCGGTGACCACGGCGAGCAGTCTGGCGGAACGGCGGTTGGTCATGCGCCGCATGGAGACCTCCTGACGAGACGGTTCAGCGAAGACTAGCCCGCGGCCCGAACAGCGTCAGCACCGGAGCGGCGCAGATCCCGCGCACCCCGTACGCCCCGTTCTCGTGCGCATGTACGCTGCCGCCCCATGACGGAGAACCTGCCTGCGCTCGTGCTGGGTGTCCTCGCGGCGGCTCTCGCCGCCGCGCTGGGCTGGTTCGCGCGCACGTATCTGTGGCAGCGCGGACTCGCCCGCAAGCGGCGCTTCTTCGGGCTGCCGGAGCACTCCGAATGCCTGCTGGTGGTCAACCGCGACGCGGCCACCGGCGAGTGGTCCGTCGCGCGCAACGACGTCTTCGCGCTCCTGGAGCTGTCGGCCGTCGTGAAGGAGTGCGGAGCGAACGGGGACGTCATATCCCACGAGATGGCGCAGCAGGGCTTCGGCGAACGCACCGAGTTCTGCATCGGCGGGCCGGTCTCCAACCGCCGCATGGCGGCGCATCTCCAGTCGCTGCTGCCCGGCGTCCACATCGACACCGAGACCGGAAACAGCCCGGACCGCGGTGCCTTCACCATCGGCGGCGAGCGGCATCTGCTGGAGCCCGGCGTACGGGAGCACGTGCTGCTCGCGCGCCTCACGGCCGGTCAGAGCGACACCTCCCGCCCCGTCTTCCTCTTCTGCGGCCAGCGCGCCGTCACCAACCAGGCCGCGGCCCGCTATCTGGCCCGGCACCACGCGCGTCTGATGCGCAAGTACGGGACGAACGGCAACTTCTGCGTGCTGCTGAGGGTCGTCAACTCCCAGGCGTACGGGGCGGACGTGGTCGAACTCGTCGCCGACGTCACGCGCGCCGCGAGCGCCCCGCCGCCCCCTGCCGCCGACCCGGACGGCGGCGGCCGGCGCGGAGGCCACCGCGCGAAGAGCTGACGCACGTCCGTCCTTGCCGCGGGCGCGGCACACCGGCACCTGAACTGTGGGCCCCTCCGGCGGCCCGCTGAGCCCCGGCAAGCCCTGCCGCCGCCGTCAGCCCTCGGAGAACTCCGCGTACAGCTGCGACAGCTCCGGCGTGCCGGTCTCCGCCCACGCGGCCCCCTCCTCCAGTACGTCCAGCTCCCGGCCCGACTCCAGCCGCACCACCGGCTGTCCGTCCGGGCGCAGCCCCCACACGGCGCCCGGAACCGTACGCACGAGGACCGTGCCCAGATACAGGCCGGCGTCGCTGCCGAGCCAGGGCGAGACCTCCGGGTCCTCGCGCCAGCGCGGCAGCAGCTGGTCGAGAGCGGACAACGACTCGGCGGAGTCGTCGAGTTCGACCCCTGCGTCCTCTGCGTGGTCCCGCAGCAGTTCGCATTCGGAGAGCAGCTGAGCGGCGCCCTCGGGGTCGCTGGACACCGCGTCCGCGAGCGACGCGCCCTGCGCGTCCTCGTGCCTCTTACGCCAGTTGTCCAGGAAGGGGATGTTCATACGGATCAGGGTGTCATCCCCACATGGGCGAGCACCACAGGCACGCTGTGCAACGGGCAGGGGTGCGGAAAAAACGGACGGTGTCCCGACTGGACACCTTGACGCCGCTTTGCCGTCTCTCTACCTTCACCGGGCCTCGCTCGAATCAGGGGGCGCGGAAAGGGTGTTGGTGCCGGACGCGAGAGACGAGAGAGAGGACAACCGGCGTGCGCAGACGTCTGTGGACTGTTCCCCTCCTGATCCTGCTGACGCTCGCGGGTGCCCCCGCGGTCGCGGTCGCGGAGGACCGTACGACGACCACCGAGCCGCTCCCTCTGGAGCGGCTCTTCGACAACCGGGCGGTGAGCGACGACGCGAGCCCGGGTGACGCCGACTTCGACGGAGCGGGCAACTCCCTCTCTGCACAGGATCTGCACAATGCCGGATGGGAGCCCGGCCGGCTCCTCGGACTCGACTCCGCCGCCCTGCGCTGGCCGCACACCAAGCCCGGCAGCCCCGACAACGTACGGGCCGACGGGCAGCAGGTGCGGCTGAGCGGCGAGGGCAACGCCGTCTCGTTACTGGTGGCGGGCACCTCCCGCGGCGCCCCCGGCGGCGACGTCACCGGCAGCGGCACCATCCGCTACGCGGACGGCTCCACCTCCGCGTACACGCTGTCCGCCCCGGACTGGCGCGGCGGCCCCCTCGCCACGAAGGGCGTGGCGCTGCCGCGCATCAACACCCGGTCCGGCGGCCCGCTCACCGAGAAGGCCAAGCTGTACGCGGTCACGGTTCCGGTGCGCGAGGGCCGCAGCATCCGCTCGCTGACGCTGCCGCGCGACGCGGGCCCGGCGAGCGATCTGCACGTCTTCGCCGCGTCCGTGCGGCGTCAGGAGTCGTCCTGGACGGGCAGCTGGACGACGAGTTCCGCCGGCTACACCACCGTCGGCCCCTGGACGAACCAGACCCTCCGGCTCGTCGTGCACACCTCGGCCGGCGGTTCGCACACGCGGATCAGGCTGGCCAACACCTTCGCCTCCGGCCCCGTGGAGATCGGGCACGCGTCCGTCGTCGTACAGCGCGAGGGCGCCACGGGCAGAGGACGGCCCGTGCGGCTGCAATTCGGCGGAAGGGACGGCGTGGTGATGCCCGCGGGCACGAGCGCCGTCAGCGACTCCGTCGGCTTCCAGGTGCCGGCCGACACCAACCTGCTGGTGAGCGTCCATCTGCCGAAGCCGGTCGAGGCCGCCCCCGTGCACAGCGAGGCCATCCAGCGCAGCTACGTCAGCGCGGGCGGCAGCGGAGACCGTACGGGAGACCAGGAAGGCGCCGCGTTCACCGGCTCGTTGAACGTGTGGCCGTTCCTGACGGGGGTCGACGTGCGCGGCGGACCGGGCTCGGTCGTCGCGTTCGGGGACTCCATCACCGACGGGGTGCGCTCGACGCCGGACGCCAACCGGCGCTGGCCGGACGTGCTCGCGCGGCGGCTGCGCGCACAGCAGGAGGTGCCGCGCTACGGGGTGCTCAACCAGGGCATCTCCGCGAACCGCGTCGTCTCCGACCGCTATCCCGGCGACGGCGTCAGCGACGACACCGGCGGCGTCAGCGCACTGCACCGGCTGGAGCGCGACGTGCTGGCGCAGACGAACGCCCACACCGTCGTCGTCTTCGAAGGCATCAACGACGTGCGGTGGGGCGCGACATCGGAGGAGGTCATCGCGGGCCTGAAGGAGGTGGCCCGGCGGGCGCACGAGCGGGGACTGCGCGTCGTCGGGGCGACTCTGACGCCCTGCGAGGGCTACAAGGACTGCTTTCCCGAAGTCGATGCCAAGCGCAGCGCCGTCAACGCCTTCGTACGCGAGAACAAGGGCACGTTCGACGCGGTGCTCGACTTCGACGCCGTCGTACGGGACCCGGCGCGACCTCAGCGGATGCTGCCCGCCTACGACAGCGGCGACCATCTGCACCCGGGCGACGCCGGGTTGAAGGCGATGGCGGACTCGGTGGAGCTGAAGAAGCTCGTGCCGTAGGACGCGGTCCGGGGCGGGGCGCCGGTCCGGGGCGCGGACTGGGTCCTGGGCGGGGCGCCTGCGGGCGCCCCGCCCCGGGCACCCCGGTCAGAGTTCGATGTCGACCACGACGGGGGCGTGGTCGGAGGCGCCCTTGCCCTTCCGTGCCTCCCGGTCGACGTAGGCGTCCTTGACGGCCGCGCCGAACGGGGCGTTGCCGTAGACGAGGTCGATGCGCATGCCACGGTTCTTGGGGAAGCACAGCTGCCGGTAGTCCCAGTACGTGTACGGGTGGTCGTACTTCAGGGGACGGGGCATCACATCCGTCAGGCCTGTCTCGCGCAGGGCCGCGAGAGCGGCACGCTCCGGCTCGGTGACGTGTGTCGAGCCCTCGAACTCGGCCCGGTCGTAGACGTCTTCGTCGGTCGGGGCGATGTTGTAGTCGCCGAGTATCGCGAACGGCAGGTCGCCGGGCGCCTCGCGCTGCGCCGTGAGGCGCAGGGCCTCCAGCCACCGCAGCTTGTAGTCGTAGTGCGGGTGGCCGACCTCGCGGCCGTTCGGCACGTACACCGACCACACTCGGACGCCGCCGCATGTGGCGGCCGCGGCGCGGGACTCCTCCCCGCCGTCGTACGCCGGGCCCTCGGGGAGGCCCAGGACGGTGTCGGCCAGGCCGACGCGGGAGAGCACCGCGACCCCGTTCCACCGCCCGTCGCCGTTGACCAGCGACTCGTAGCCGAGCGCGGCGATTTCGGAGCCGGGAAACGCCTCCGCGGAGCACTTCAGCTCCTGGAGGCAGACCACGTCGGGGGCCGAGGACTCCAGCCACGCCAGCAGCTTCGGCAGACGGGCTCCGATGGAATTGACGTTCCAGGTCGCGATACGCATGCCGTGAATCTACCGCGCGACACCGACACTCTCGCCGGGGGCCAGTCGGCCGTGCTCCACGCCGCCCAGGTCGCCGATCATCCTGTCGTAGACCGGCCGCGCCCGGTCCGCGAGAAGCCCGTCGTGTACGTCGATGGCGCGGCGCGGTGCGACCTCGCGCACGTAGTCGATGATCTCGGAGACCTTGCTCCAGGGCGCGTGCACGGGCAGCAGCAGCGTGTCGAGGGAGCGGCCCGGGACGGTCAGGGCGTCGCCGGGGTGGAAGAGCGAACCGTCCACGAGATAGCCGCAGTTGGCGATGCGCGGGATGTCGGGGTGGATCACGGCGTGCAGCTGCCCGTGCACCTCGACCTCGAATCCGGCCGCCTCGAAGGTGTCGCCTTCGCCGACGATGTGCACGCGGCCGGGGAAGGTCGTGGAGATCTTCTCGGCGACGCTGCGCTGCGTCCAGATCTGCGCCGCCGGGTTGGCCTCCATGGCGGCGCGCAGCCTGCTCTCGTCGAAGTGGTCCGCGTGCTCGTGCGTGACGAGGATCGCGTCGGCCCCGACGGCGGCGTCGCCCTCGCTGAAGCCTCCGGGGTCGATGACGAGCGTGCGCCCGTCCCGCTCGATCCGTACGCAGGCGTGTCCCTTCTTGATCAGCTTCATGGGCCCCATTGTGCCTGCTGCCTGCGGCGCCCGGGCCGACCTCGCCGCGCGACCACCCCGAGGCCCCCCGGGCCCCGGGGTCCCCCGGGCCATCCCCGCCGCGACGGCGTCCTCAGACGGCGGGCTTGGCCCGCCTTCCCTCCCCCGCCGCGACGGCGAGCGGCCACGACGGCGAGAGTGCGGCGGCACGAACGACGGCCGCCAGCACGGCACTTGCGCGGCCCCGGCCGCACCGCAGGCCGCCGCACATGCTGCCGGACCGTCGCACGCCGCGGCGGCAGGACCGGGCCCTGCGGGGCCCACGGCCGTGGCGGCCCGGGAGGCCCGGATCGCCCAGCGCCCTGCCGGGGCGGGCCCGCGCCGGCAGGGGACTACTCGTCCGGGGTGGTCTCCTCCAGGATCACGCGCTGGGCCACCGAGAACGCGGAGTGCGCGGCCGGGACGCCCGCGTAGACCGCGGTCTGGAGGAGCACCTCCTTGATCTCCTCCGGTGTGAGCCCGTTGCGCAGGGCCGCGCGGATGTGGAAGGCCAGCTCGTCGTAGTGGCCCCGCGAGACGAGCGCGGTGAGCGTGATCACGCTGCGCGTGCGCCGGTCGATGCCGGGCCGCGTCCACACCTCGCCCCACGCGTAGCGGGTGACGAAGTCCTGGAAGTCCCGGGTGAAGTCGTCGGCGTTCTCCTGCGCCCGGTCCACGTGCGCGTCGCCGAGGACCTCGCGGCGTACCTTCATGCCCGCGTCGTACGAGTCGCCGCGGGCCACGACGGCGTCCGCGGACTCCAGTTCGGCGATGGCGCCGGTGGGCGCCGGCCGGGGCGCGATGACGGGAGCGGGCGCGGGCGGGCCGGCCGAGGACTCCTGCCAGCCGGTGGTGAAGTGCCTGATGATCAACTCCGTGACGGCGCCCGGCTGTTCGACGGGAGTCAGATGTGAGGCCCCGGGCACTATCGCGAGTCTCGCGTCCGGTATCCCGGCGACGAGCGCACGCGCGTCGGCGGGCGGCGTCGCCTCGTCCTCCGCGCCGGCGACGACCAGCGTGGGTACGCCGATGCTGCCCAGGTCGCTGCGTACGTCGAAGGCGGCGAGCACCTCGCAGGCCGCGATGTAGCAGCCGGGATCGGTCGTGCGGACCATCTGCACGGCCCACTCCACGATCGCGGGCTGGGCCTCGATGAAGCTCTCGGTGAACCACCGCTCGGGCGTCGAGCGGGCGATGGGGTCGAGCCCGTTCGTACGGACGACGACGCCGCGCTGCCGCCAGGCGTCCGCGGTGCCGAAGCGGGGCGAGCTGGAGATGAGGGCGAGCGAGGAGAGCCGTTCGCGGGCCAGCAGGCCGAGCTGGATGCCGACCGCGCCGCCTATCGAGCACCCCGCGAAGCCGAAGCGCTGGACGCCCAGGGAGTCGAGGGTCGCCAGGACGCGCTCGGCGAGCGAGGTCGCCGAGTCGGCGGCGTGCGCGGGGGCTCCGCCGTGACCTGGCAGGTCGAAGCGGAGAACGCGCCAATTGCGGGTCAGTTCAGGGATCTGCCGGTCCCACATGTGCCAGGTCGTGCCGAGGGCCGGACCGAGTACGAGCACGGGGGCGCCGTCGGGGCCGTCGAGGCGGTGTTGCAACATCCGGTCACTCTGCTTCTCGCTCACGCGGCCACGCTACCCAGCGCCTGCCGGGACGCGGCCACAGGGGCATTGCCCCGTACATCAGAACTTCACGGTGGACACGACATATACACGGGGCATGCGCTTGTAGCTGCGGTCGACCGTGATCGCCACATCCGGCCGGCTCTTCTCCTGCCGGTAGGTGGTGCCCGCGTATTCGTGGCCGTCCTTGTGCAGGTCCCAGCCGACCCTCTCCGCATGCTTGTCGCTGATGGTGACGTGCCCCGGGCGCAGCGCGGAAGAGCTGGTCCCGACATCGTCCAGGAAGTCGTCGAGCTCCTTCTTGGGGACGCGGAACTGCACGTACAGCGAGCTGGTCTGCCACGAGTTGGTCTCGTAGAAGGCGTAGTGGCTGGACTTGGACGGCAGGGGGACGTCGTAGACGCTGCGCTGGACCTTGCTGGGCCAGCCGTACGTGAGGTTGGTGGCGGCGGCGTTGCGTTCCTTCTTCTCGCCGCTGGCCCGGCTCTCGAAGGCCGACTTGACGATGTATCCGCCGGGGATCGCGATCAGCATCACGACGATGAGCAGCGTGAGCACGCGGTGGCGCGGCCGGTGCGGAGGACGCTGCGACGGTCGCACGCTCTGCGGCGCCGTGGTGGTCACTGGCCCACCGCCCGTCGCAGGTTGTCCGCGGCCCGTTCATAGCGCTCGTATCTCTCCAGGCGGCGGCGGTTGGCGCGGCGGAAGCGGCGGGCGACGAGGCGTGCCAGGTCGGCGGCGCCGACCATGCCCGCCTCCGGGCCGAGTTGTGCCTTGGCGATGGTGGCCTCCGGCCGGTATCCGCGACCCGTGAGATGGCGCTTGAATGCCTCGCGGGCCGGGTCGATGAGCAGTTCGTCGGCGGCGCTGACCCCGCCGCCGATCACGAAGCCGCCGGGGTCGAGGGCGGCCGCCAGATTGGCGATGCCCACCCCGAGCCAGTGGCCGATGTCCTGGAGCAGCTCGGTGCACATGGCGTCGCCGTCGCGGGCGAGTTCGGTGATGAGCGGCCCGGTGATCTCCGAGATGTGGCCGCCGACGCGTTCGATCAGCCCGTACGCCACGGGCGATTCGGCGACGGCCAGCTCGCGCGCCTCGCGCACGAGGGCGTTGCCGGAGCTGTACTGCTCCCAGCAGCCGCGGTTCCCGCAGGGGCAGCGGTGGCCGCCGGGCACGACCTGCATGTGCCCGAACTCGCCCGCCACACCGTACTTTCCGCGCTTGACCTGGCCGTTCTCCAGGATGGCGCCGCCGATGCCCGTACCGAGGGTGATCATCACGAGGTTGTCCTCGCCGCGGCCGGCGCCGAAGCGCCACTCGCCCCAGGCGGCGGTGTTGGCGTCGTTGTCGACCATGACGGGGACGGCGAGGCGCGCGGTGAGCGCGTCCTTGAGCGGCTCGTCGCGCCAGGCCAGATGCGGCGCGAAGAGCACGCGGGAGCGGTCGGCGTCGACCCAGCCCGCGGCGCCGATGCCCACGGCGTGCACGTCGTGCCGGTCGGAGAGGTCCAGGACCAACTCGGCGATGGTGTCCTCGACGACCTTGGGGCTCTTGGACTTCTCGGGCGTCTCGGCGCGCACCTGCTCCAGGATGTGGCCGTCGGCGTCGACGACGCCGCCCATCACCTTGGTGCCCCCGATGTCGATGCCGACGGTGGGCACGCGGGGCGCGGACAGGGGCGAACGCCGCTCCCTGGTGCTGACGGTCCGCAGGACGCTGGCGCTCGGCGCGGAGCGGCGGTAGAGACGGTCACGGTCCGCGCGCTCTCGGTACATGCTCACTGCGCGGCCTTTCCTGTGCGCGGCTGCTGGCTCTGGGCCACGGGTCGGGTCGTTCGTGGGCCAGGCCGTACGGTCCCCCCGTACCCCGGCCCACTGGCCGATTCTGCCTTACCGCGCGGCCCGGCGGCGCCTCGGGCCTCTCACCAGCAACGACGCGGGGCCCGCCCGGAATCCGCGGCCCCGGAGTCCGCAACCGGAGCCCCCGTACTCCGAACTCCCGCGACCCGTGGCCCCGGCGCCCCGCGACCGTCGCCGCCGCCTCACGACAGGTGCTGCGGGACCTGCGCACGCTCCAGCTCGTGGCTGAGCTGCTCCAGCTCGCTGCCGCCGGACATCTGCCGGGTCAGCTCGTCCAGCTCCAGCCCCTCCTTGCGGTGGCTGCCGGCCATCGCGCCCCGCTTGAGCAGTACGAAGCGGTCTCCGACGAGATACGCGTGGTGGGGGTTGTGCGTGATCAGCACGACTCCCAGCCCGGCGTCGCGCGCCGCCGCCACGTACTTCAGCACGACGCCCGACTGCTTGACGCCGAGGGCCGCGGTCGGCTCGTCCAGGACCAGCACCTTCGCGCCGAAGTAGACGGCGCGGGCGATCGCGACGCACTGGCGCTCGCCGCCCGAGAGGGTGCCGATGGGCTGGTCGACGTCGCGCAGGTCGATGCCCATGCGCAGCAGTTCGCTGTGTGTCGTACGGCGCATGTGCTCGACGTCGAGCCGCCGGAAGGGCCCGCGCCCCTTGGTCGGCTCGGAGCCGAGGAAGAAGTTGCGCCACACGGGCATCAGCGGCACGACGGCGAGGTCCTGGTAGACCGTGGCGATGCCCCGGTCCAGGGCCTCGCGCGGGGAGGAGAGCCGTGCCTCCTCGCCGTTGATCCGGAACGTGCCCGAGTCGTGCTGGTGCAGGCCCGCGACGATCTTGATCAGGGTCGACTTTCCGGCGCCGTTGTCGCCGAGCACGCAGGTGATCTCGCCCGCGTGCACCGTGAGGGAGACGTCCTGGAGGGCCCGGATGTTGCCGTAGAACTTGCTGACGTCGGTGAGCTCCACGAGCGGAGGCGCGTCCTGCGCCGCCGCCGGTGCCGGGTCGTCCGTCGCCGCCGTCGCGTCCTGAACTGTCCGCGTCCTCCGGGCGTCCTGGACGTCCTGGACGTCCTGGACGTCCTGGGTTCCCTCGGCGTCCTGAGCGTCCTTGGGTGCGCTGTCCGCCACGTTCCCGTCCTTGTCCGCGGTCATCGGTTCGCCTCCGCCCGCCTGCGTATGTACGCGTTGAGCAGCACGGCGACCAGCAGCATCGCCCCGAGGAAGAACTTGAACCAGTCGGGCTCCCACTGCGCGTACACGATGCCCTTGCTCGTCATGCCGAAGATGAAGGCGCCCACGGCGGCGCCGACCGCCGAACCGTAGCCGCCGGTCAGCAGACAGCCGCCGATGACGGCCGCGGCGATGTAGATCAGCTCGTTGCCCACGCCCTCGCCGGACTGGACGACGTCGTAGTTGAAGAGCAGATGCTGGCCCGAGATCCACGCGCCCAGCGCGACCCCGAGATACAGGCCGATCTTGGTACGGGCGACGGGGACGCCGACCGCGCGGGCGGTGTGCTGCCCGCCCCCGACCGCGAAGATCCAGTTGCCGGCCTTCGTGCGCAGCAGCAGCCACGTCGCCAGCGCCACCAGCACCAGCCACCACACGACGGTGATCTGGATGTCCGCCCCTCCGATCGTCAGCTCGGAGGCGAAGACCGCCTTGGCCGAGGCGAACCCGTCCATGTCGGAGATGGTCTTGGTGGAGACGGTGCCGCTGATGAGCTTCGTCAGGCCGAGGTTGAGGCCCGTCAGCATCAGGAACGTGCCGAGCGTGATGATGAAGCTCGGCAGCTTCGTACGTACGAGCATGTAGCCGTTGAAGAGGCCGATGGCCAGCGTGACGAGCAGCGAGACGAGGACGCCCACCCAGACGTTGGCCGTCATCTGGTAGCTGAACATCGAGGAGACCAGCGACGACGTGGTGACCATCACGCCGGTCGAGAGGTCGAACTCGCCGCCGATCATCAGCAGCGCCACCGGCACCGCCATGATCCCCAGGGTCGAGGAGGCGTAGAGGACCGTGGAGAGGCTGGAGGCGCGCAGGAAGCTGTCGGCGACCACCGAGAAGACGATGAAGACGGCGACAGCGCCGACGACGGCGCCGAGTTCGGGTCGCCCCAGCAGCCGCTGGAGCAGCGAGCGGTGCACCAGACGGTCGTCGGTGCCCGCGGCCTTGCCGGCGTCCTTCGCGGCGCCGGCGCCTCCGGACTGTGCGGTCGCGGTGGTCGCGTTCTCTTCCGCCGCCTCGGGGGCGTCGGACGGTGTGGGTGTGGGTGCAGCCGTCATCGCGTTCCCCGCTTCGTGTACTTCTGCAAGGTGGATGCGTCCTTCGTCGTGAGGATCTGCGGGCCGGTCAGTGCCCGCCCCTGCGGCGGTCCCGACTCGATGCCCGGCGCCCGCGGCGGTCGCCGCTACCGGCGCGGAGGCCCGCGCCAGTATCGGCGATCCGCCTGCGGAGGGATCTCACCGGGTGCCGCGCTTGGTGTACTTCTCCAGCCGTGGCACGTCCTTGTCCGTGACGATCTGCGGCCCGGTCAGCACGGGCTTGCCGCCGCCCAGTTCGTTGGCGTTGTAGGAGTTGAGCCACAGGGAGTCGACCGCCTCGTACCCCTGGAGGTAGGGCTGCTGATCGACGGCGAAGCCGAAGCTGTCGTCCTTGAGGCCCTTCACGACCTGCGCGTTGAGATCGAAGGTGTCGATCTCCGCCTTGCTGCCGGCCTTCTCCTTGGCCTTCGCCGACGTCGCCGCGAAGGGGGCGCCCAGCGTGAGGACGGTGTCGATCTTGCTGTCCGACTGGAGCTTGGCCTCCACGGAGGACTGCACGTCCGGCATGTTGGTGCCGTCGACGTTGAGCGTGCTCATCTCGCCGTCGAACGTCTTCTTCGCGCCGGCGCAGCGGTCTTCGAGGGAGACGTTGCCCTGCTCGTGGATGACGCACAGCGCCTTCTTGCGGTCGCGCTTGTTCAGCTCGTCGCCGACGGCCTCACCCGCGATCGCCTCGTCCTGGCCGATGTGCGAGAGGGCGCCGAACTCCTTGGAGAACTCGCCGCCGGAGTTGATGGTGATGACCGGAATCCCGGCCTTCACCGCCTTCTTGACGACGCCCTTCATCGCGTCCGGCTTGGCGAGCGTGACGATCAGGCCGTCGACCTTCTTGTCGATGGCCGACTTCACGAGCTGCGCCTGGCGGCCCGCCTCGTCGTCGTGCGAGTAGTCGAACTGGACGTTGTCCTTGCGGGCCGCGTCCTTCGCTCCGCTCTGCACGATGTCCCAGAAGGTGTCGCCCTCCCCGGAGTGGGAGACCATCGCGATCGTCATGCGCGGTGTGTCGACGCCCTTGCCGCCGCCCGCGCCGTCGCTGTTCTCCTCGCCGCCCTTGCCGCCGGAACTGCTGCATCCGGCGGCGAGAAGGGCCGCGCTCGTCAGGGCTGCCGCCACAGTTGTCGCTCTTAGTGCTCTACGCCGAAGGACCATGAGCGGAGTTGTAGCCGGGGCCGGAGCGGGGCGTCAATACTTTGTCCGAACATTCTCCATGAGAGTTTGTCCGAACAAAGCTGAGGGGCCTGGACTCGGGGAGCCCGGAAGCGCCATGGCCCGCCGCCGCGCTCGTCAGGAGCGTACGAGGAGCTGGAACTCGAAGGCGTAGCGGGAGGCACGGTACAGGTGCGAGGCGTACTCGACGGGGCGGCCCGTGTCGTCGAAGGTCGTCCGCTCCATGGTCAGCAGCGGCGCACCCGCGTCCTCCCCCAGCAGCTTGGCCTCCTCGGCGGTCGCGGCCCGTGCGCCGACGGACTGCCGCGCGCTGTGCAGCGTCACGCCGAGCCCGCGCATGAGCCGGTAGAGGCCCGTGGACTCCAGCTCCTCACCGCTCTCCCCCTGGAGCAGATCGCCCGGCAGATGGTTGCGGAGGAACGCCATCGGCTCGCCGTGGGTCAGCCGGAGCCGCTCCACGCGCCGCACCTCGGCGCCCTCGGCCACGGACAGGGCGGCGGCGACCTCGGCCGTGGCCTCCTCCTTCTCGTACAGCAGCAGCCGCGTGGCGGGGCGCTGACCGGCGGCCTCCAGATCGTCGTAGAGGCTGCTCAGCTCCAGCGGGCGCCGCACCTGACTGTGCACGACCTGCGTGCCGATGCCGCGCCGCCGCACCAACAGGCCCTTGTCGACGAGCGATTGGATGGCCTGACGCACCGTGGGGCGGGACAGGCCCAGCCGCCCGGCGAGCTCGATCTCGTTGCCGAGCAGGCTTCCGGGGGAGAGTCGTCCGCGTTCGATGGCGGTCTCGAGCTGTTGGGCCAGCTGGAAGTAGAGCGGGACCGGGCTGCTGCGGTCCACGCTGAACTCCAGGTCCACGGGATCATTCTTTGCCACGAGGGGAGCGTAGTGGGCCGGGCGGTTCGCCGGAAGGCGTAAGTTCGGTTGTCCGGACAAAGCGAGCCGTAGCGGCGCCGCTCCTGGACAACGCCGCTCTTCCCGGCGCACCCCGGCTCCTCTTCGGCCGGTACGGCACGCTCGTCCAATTGTCCTGACAAAGTATTGACAGCTCCTGAGGGCGCGGGCGAACGTACCCCCATGCGCATCGGACTCATCGGCACCGGCCGGATCGGCACCTTCCACGCCCGTACTCTCACCGCCGAACCCGAGGTGAGCGAGCTGCTCGTCACCGACGTGGACGCCGCACGCGCCGCCGCGGTGGCCTCGGACCTCGGCGCGACCCTCGCCCCCTCCCCCGACGAACTCCTCTCCCGCGATCTCGACGCCGTCGTGATCGCCTCGGCGACCTCGTCCCACGCGGGGCTGATCCAGGCGGCCGCCTCACGCGGAGTGCCTGTCTTCTGCGAGAAGCCGATCGCCCTCGACCTGCCCGGCACGATGGACGCCCTGCGCACCGTCGACGACGCGGGGCTCCTGCTCCAGATCGGCTTCATGCGCCGCTTCGACGCGGGGTACGCGGCCGCCCGCGCCGCCGTGCGGTCCGGCTCGCTGGGGAGGCTGCACACCGTACGGGCCGCGACGTCGGACCCGGCGCCGCCGCCCGCCGAGTACATTCCGCTCTCCGGCGGCCTCTACCGCGACTGCCTCGTGCACGACTTCGACGCGCTGCGCTGGGTGACCGGCCGCGAGGTGATCTCCGTGTACGCGGCCGGATCGGACGCCGGCCCCGAGATGTTCCGCGCGGCGGGCGACGTCGACACCGCCGCCGTCCTGCTCACACTCGACGACGGCCTGCTGTGCACGGCGACGGCCACCCGCGTCAACGGCGCGGGCTACGACGTACGCATGGAACTCGCCGGCGAGAAGGACCAGATCGCGGTCGGCCTCGACGCCCGCACGCCGCTCACCTCCGTCGAGCCCACGGCGAGCGCCTCGCAGGGCACGCCCTGGCCCGGCTTTCTCGAGCGGTTCGCCCCCGCGTACGAGTCCGAACTCGCCGCGTTCGTACGGGCGGTGCGGGGCGAGGCGCCCAACCCCTGCGACGGATACGAGGCGTTGGCGGCGCTGCGCATCGCCGAGGCGTGCGAGCGCTCGCGGCACGAGGGGCGCCCGGTGGCGGTGGAGGAACTGGCGTAGCGGCCGGCGGAGCCGGAACCCGACGGGGCGGGCGCGACCGACGGTTGGGGGCCCGCCCCGGCGGAGTACCGGCTCAGGCCTGGTTGTGGCTCAGGACGTTGACCACGCGCCCGTTCGGGTCCCTGACGAAGAAGCGGCGCACGCCCCACTCCTCGTCCTGCAACGGCCGCACGATCTCCGCCTCGCGGGCATGCATGGCCTCGTACACCGCGTCGACGTCCTCGACCTCGACGCTGAGGTCGGGCGGGACGGGAGCGGTCATGTCCTCCGTCATGAGGATGACTTGGGCCGTGGCGTTGGAGGGCGAGGCGAGCGTCACGACCCAGCCCATGTCCATGACCTCTTCCAGGCCGAGCGATCCGTAGAAATCGCGGCTCTCCTCCATGGCGTCGGTACGGATGTCGGGTACGACGCGGCGGACGGACATCGAGGCTCCCGTGGGTCGGCCGGCCGGGCGTCCGCCCGGCCGGATGGAGTCGTACGGAGTGGGGGCGGTGGCCGGCGCCGGCTGGTCCCGAGACGTGGCCGAGTCGCGTCAGAGCGGGTCGAGGCGGGCCTTGAGCAGACAGAACTCATTGCCTTCGGGGTCGGTCAGGACGTGCCACTGCTCCTCGCCTGTCTGGCCGATGTCGGCCGGGCGGGCACCGATGTTCAGAAGGCGTTCGAGCTCGGCGTCCTGATCGCGGTCGGTGGCGTTGACGTCGATGTGCAGCCGGGACTTGCCCTTCTCCGGCTCGTCCCTGCGGCTGAGGATGATCGTCGGCTGCGGACCGCCGAACCCTTCGCGCGGCCCGATCTCCAGCGTGCCGTCGTCCTCCCGATCGAGCACGACGAAGTCCAGGACCTCGCACCAGAACCGCGCCAGCAGCTCGGGGTCCCGGCACCCGAGGACGAGCTCACCGATACGACATGCCATAAGGGAACCTGCTCTCAGCCTGAGGACCGCCAGGGAGACCGCACGCGAAGCTCATGGGCTCCCAGCAGTGAAAACGACCCCGCGAGCGTACCGGGACGGGGTGAGCACGGGCGAAACGATTTCGGGGCAGAAGGGAAGCCGCGCGGTCGGCTCCGAGGACACCCCCTAGTCGCCCGCGGTGGCGAGGAGTTGGAAGATCTTCGCCGTGTGCGGATAGGGATGGCGGTTCGTCATCGCCAGCTCCAGCGCCTCCAGCGCGGCGAAGAACTCCGGGTCGTGCTTGCGCGCGTCGTCCGTGATGTGGTCGTTGACGTTGCGGATGCCGCAGTGCTCGATGCCGGTGCAGCCCGCCTCGGCGAGCAGCGGCGTGATCTCCTCGGCCGTGTGGAGGGTCAGTTCGGAGTCGAAGGTCTCGCCGTGGGACGTACGCCGGTCCAGGGCGTCGAGCGCCGCCACCGGATCGAGCGAGCGCACGGCGAGGCCGAGAGGCGCGGCGTGCCGGTTGACCGCCATGACGGAGAGCAACCCGCCGCCCCGTACGTGGGAGGCCGCCGTGCGGACCGCGAGCGCCGGATCGGCCACGTACTGGAGAAGGTTGTGGCACAGCACGACGTCGTAGCGCTCGCCGGAGACGGACGCGGGCAGCTCGAAGACGTCCGCCTCGACGGTGCGCAGGCGGTCGCCCGCCCCGGCCTGCCGCGCCCGTTCGCGCGCGGCGGCGAGCATGCCCGGGGAGAAGTCCGCGATGGTGACGTGGTGTCCGCGCCGCAGCAGCCGCACGGCGTCACCGCCGTCGGCGCCCGCGAGGTCCAGCACCCGCAGGGGCCCGGGGCCGAGCCCGGCCAGCCGCCGCTGAAGGTTGAACTCGGCGAGTGTGTACCGCAGTCGGCCCCACGGGCTCTCCTGCCACGCCCGCCACGAATCCAGGGCGGCGTCGAACGAGCCACGCATCGACCGGGTCAGGGCTGGGTCTCCCGGACGGCGATCGCGTCAGCCGGCGTCAGGTCCTTGACCATGAACGTGCACGCGTCGGCCACCCGGTGGATGAGACCGGCACTGTCCTCGTACGACCCGAGGTCGAGGTACGGGGTCGAGGGGCGGTAGCCGAGCCTCTTGTAGAGGTCCTCGGTGCGCGGGTTGTTCTTCTCGACGCCCACGCCGATGCTGAACCGGCCCCGCCCGAGGACGAGTTGCTCGGCCGCGTGGATGAGGGCGGCGCCCACGGTCTGGGAGCGGAGCGTCTCCGGCCAGAGCCCGAGGCCGCTGATCTCGGAGCACGTGGGGTGCACGGCCCTCACCTCCGGTGCCTGGCAGCCCTCCCACAGGACCTCGCAGCTGCCGACGGGCAGTCCGTCGCGCCATGCGACGAGGAGGGTGCTGAGGCCGTCCCGGTGCCGGACGAAGCGCGAGGCGTGGTCGAAGGCAGCACCGGGGCAGGGCATGTGCTCGTCGAGCAATGCCACGTCCTCTTCCCGGCACTCCCTGATTTTCATTGCGCACAGACTAGATTCCTCATGTGCCGGTGAGGTGGGGGTTCCGGAGGCATGTGAGGCGGAACATGCGGCTCCTCGACGGCGATGCCTCCTCGGCCTCTCCACGCCCGTGTCTCCTCGCCGTCTCCACGGCGCTGCCTGATCGCCGTCTTCTCGCCAACTGCGCGCCGCGGACCGTCGGTCGGTGCCCGCGCCGGTGAACCGTCAGCGCCCGCGTCTGCCGGACGGCACGGGCACCGCCTCCTCCAGCCGCTGCAACAGCGCCGTGACGCGCTTGGCGACCGCCTCCCTGTCTCCCTCCGCGAGCGCCGAGCCCATTCCGCAGGCGACGGCTCCGGCGGCGATCCACTCCGGGGCGTTCTTGACGGTGACGCCTCCGGTGGGCAGCAGCGGCGCCTGCGGCAGCGCCGCCCGTACGTCCTTGAGCCAGCCCGGATCGTGCCCGGAGGCCGGGAAGAGCTTGAGGGCGTCCGCACCGAGCTCCAGTGCGCGCACCATCTCGGTGGGCGTGGCGACCCCGGGGAAGACGGGCACCCCGTAACGGTGGCCGGTGCTGATGACCTCCGCGTCCAGCGCGGGCGAGACGAGGAAGCGGGCGCCGGCGTCGACGGCGGCGCGGGCGGCGGAGGCGTCCAGGACCGTGCCGGCACCGATGACGCAGTCCTCTCCGGTCTCGCGGCCCAGCGTGGCGATGGCGTCCAGTGCGTACGGCGTGGTCAGCGAGATCTCCAGGCTCGTGATGCCCGCCCCGAGGAGGGTGTCCGCCGTGGCCGTGACGCGCTCGTAGCTGTCGCTGCGGACGATGGCGAAGACACGCTGCTCAAGGGCGGTACGGGTGATCTCCCATCGGTACACGGCAGTCGCCGCCTCTCTTCTCGTCCCCTGGCCGGGCCGGGCGGACGGCCGCCGTGGGGCCCCCTCCCGCTTCCGGCCTCCTGTGATGCGCTCTTCTTGGGCTGGTTGCCTGTCTGGCCGCTGATACTCGGGACTCCCGCCGTGCCGTACGGAAGCGTCTGCCCGCGCTCAGCGGTGTACGGAGTCGGCCCCCTCGAGGAAGCCCGCCAGCGCCCGGTCCCTGGTGTGCGCCGTGGGCAGCCCGTCGGTGTCGCCCGGCGCCTGGACGACCAGTGCCGCGACGCACGCCGCCTCGGCCAGGGCGACCTCGGCCTTCTGGCCGCGCAGCCATGCGGAGAGCCAGCCCGCCGCGAACGCGTCTCCCGCGCCCACCGGGTCGCACACCGGGACGTCGAAGGGCTCCTGGGTGCACTCGCCGTCCCGCGAGAGGGCCGCGGAGGAGTGGTCGCGCCGCTTGACGACGACGGTGCGGGCCCGGCCCATCGTCAGCAGCGCCTTCGACGTCTCCTCGGCGCCGCCGCCCAGCAGCAGCTCCAGCTCGTCCTCCCCCGCGATGACGAGGTCGGCCTCGCGCAGCAGCGGGCCCACCGTGCGGATCCACTCGTGCTCGGAGCCGAGCTTGCGCCGCACGTTCGGATCGAAGGAGACCGCGGCGCCGACCTGTCGGGCGCGCTCGATCAGTGCCCAAGTGGCCTGCGCCGCCGGCTCCGAGAGCATGGGCGTGATGCCGGTGACGTGCACGACCCGGGCTCCTTCGAGCATCTCCAGGCGGATCTGGTCCGGCGAGAGGAGCGAGGCGGCGGAGCCCGCGCGGTAGTACTGCACGTCGATCACGCGCTGTGCGTGGCTGTCGCGCAGCAGCAGGCCGGTGGGCGCCTGGGGGTCCATCTCGGCGCCGGAGACGTCGACTCCGTCCGCGCGCAGCTCACGCAGCACGGCCTCGCCCGCGGGGTCGTCGCCGACGCGGCCGATCCAGCGGGCCCAGTGGCCGAGACGCGCGAGGCCCTGCGCGACGTTGGACTCGGCGCCGGCGACGGAGCGCCGGAAGGAGACGGCACGGTCCAGCGGCATGCCCGGCTCGGCGAGCATGAGCAGCATCGCCTCACCGCACGTAATGGCCTCCGGTCCGTTTACCACCGATTTCCCCCTAGAAGTCTCCCCACATCTGCCACCATGGCATCACTCTCTGTGGAGACGTTACCCGTTCACACGGACAATGCCACCCCTGGGGGCGGACTTCCTCCCGCGTCGAGGAACCGGCGCAGCGGCAGCGTGGCCGCGCCGACGGTCACAGCGTCCGGGCCGAGCCTGCACAGTTCGACGGCCGTACGGGCCGCCGGGTACCGGAGAGCGTACGCGTCCGTCGCGGCCCGCACAGCGGGAAGGAGTTGTGGGCCCAGCAACAGTCCGGCCCAGCCGCCGATCACTATCCGTTCCGGGTTGAAGAGGTTCACCAGGTCGGCGATGCCGGCCCCGAGGTACTCGGCGGTCCCGGCCAGCACCGCCGCCGCGATCCGCGCCCGCGTGCCCTCGCCCCGCGCCGTCGCCAGTAGTTCGGCCAGGGCCGACTCCTCGTCGTCGCTGCCCGGCCGGCCGCCGGCCTCGCGCCAGCGGTCGATCACGGCCGCGGCGCCTACGTACGCCTCCAGGCAGCCGCGCGCCCCGCAGCGGCAGCGGCGGCCGCCCACGGTGAGCACGGTGTGGCCCCACTCGCCCGCACCGCTGGACGCGCCGCCGTACGGCTCGCCGCCGGTGACCACGCACGCGCCGACGCCGGAGCCGATCAGCGCGATCACGGCGTCCCGGGCTCCGCGGCCCGCGCCGAACCACATCTCGGCCTGGCCGAGGGTCTTCGCACCGTTGTCGATGTGGAGCGGCGCGCGGTTCCCCTCGGCATGGGGCCCGCCCTCCGGCAGCCCGGCGGAGTCGCGCAGCATGGCCTCCAGCGGGACGGCGTCCCAGCCGATGGTCTGGCCGTGCACCACGGCTCCCCCGGGTGTGCGGCGCTCCACGATGCCGGGGACGCCCACGCCGACGCCGAGCAGCGGCCCCGTGGAGGGGCCGACCCGGGCCAGCACCGTGGCGAGGCCCTTCTCGATGAGCCGGACGACGAGGCTCGCGTCGTGCCCGCCGTCGTCCAACGGCTGCTCGCTGCGGGCCACTTCGGTGAGCATCAGGTCGAACAGCTCGACGCGCACCCGCGTTTCGCCGACGTCGACGCCGACGAGGCAGGCACTGCCGGGGGCCACGCGCAGCAACGTACGGGGGCGGCCGCCGTCGGAGCCGACGGAGCCGGCCTCCTCCAGGACGCCCTCCGCGAGGAGTTCGGTGACGACATTGCTTATCGACCCGGAGCTGAGCCCCGTCGCCGGGCCCAACTCCTGTCTGCTGAGGGGGCCTTCGAAATACAGCCGGCGGAGCACGGCCGCGCGGTTGCTCCGCCGCAGGTCGCGCACAGTTCGCCTGTCGTATCCGCCCATGAGCCGCCCTCCCATGTCAATCTACCTCTGTCAGAAGTCTTGACGCCCCCTTCTCTCACTACTTAACTCACGGCGTGAAATTAATGGTTCGGACCATTCAGGGTCCGAACGCAGGAGCCTCGGGGAGGGGCCGTCGCCATGCGCAGAAGCCGGGCACGCAACGCAGTCACCGTCACAGCCGTCGCCGCACTCACCGCCGTCACCGCCGCCTGCGGTGGCGGCAGCACGACGAACGGCGAGGGCAGCAACGACAAGCCGAAGGAGCTGACGTACTGGGCCAGCAACCAGGGCACCAGCATCGCCCACGACAAGCGCGTGCTCACCCCGGAGCTCAAGCGCTTCGAGAAGCAGACCGGGATCAAGGTCAAGCTCGAAGTCATCCCGTGGGACAGCCTGTTGGACCGCATCCTGGCCGCCACGTCCTCCGGCCAGGGCCCGGACGTGCTGAACATCGGCAACACCTGGTCCGCCTCGCTCCAGGCGACGGGCGCGCTGCTGCCCTGGGACGACGCGCACATGGCGAAGGTCGGCGGCGCGAAGCGCTTCACGCCGTCCGCGCTGGCCGCGGCCGGGGCGCCGCAGAAGGACCCGGCGGCCCTGCCGCTCTACTCGCTCGCCTACGGCCTCTACTACAACAAGAAGATGTTCAAGGACGCCGGGATCGATGAACCCCCGGCCACCTGGGACGAGTTGGTGAAGGACGGCAAGAAGCTCACGGGCGACGGCAAGTACGGGATCGCCGTCGAGGGCGGCGACCCGGTCGAGAACTCGCACCACGCCTTCATCCTCGGCAAGCAGCACGGCGCCGACTTCTTCGACCCCTCCGGCAAGCCGAACTTCGACTCGCCCGGTGCGGTCAAGGCCGTCAAGCAGTACGTCGACCTGGTGGCCGCCGAGAAGATCGCACCGCCCGGCAACGCCGAGTACGCAAAGCGCGAGTCGGTGCGCGACTTCGCCACGGGCAAGGCCGCCATGCTGATGTGGCAGGCCGCGGCGACCGGGCTGAAGTCCAACGGCATGAAGCCCGACGAGTACGGCGTCGCACCGATACCCGTGCAGACGCCCGGCTCGGGCGAGAAGGGCACGAGGTCGATGGTCGCGGGCATCAACCTGGCCGTCTTCAAGAACACCGACAACATCGACGGCGCGATGAAGTTCGCGAAGTTCATGACGTCGGACAAGGAGCAGCGCACCCTCAACGAGGCCTACGGATCGATACCTCCGGTGAAGTCGGCGCAGTCCGACAAGGCCTTCGACACCCCCGACTTGAAGGTGCTGCGCGAGGTCCTCACCACCTCCTCCGCACCGCTCCCGCAGGTCAAGGACGAGTCGAAGTTCGAGACGCTCGTCGGCAACGCCACGAAGGACCTCTTCGCCGACGCCGCGGCCGGACGCAAGGTGACCTCCGCGACGGTCGAGAAGGAACTGTCCGCAGCACAGCAGCAGATGCGGAAGTAAGTCCGGCCGATGACGACTCTCAGCCCCCCACCACCCGGAACATCCCGCCCGGCTCCCGCCGCGGACGGCCCGGCCGGCGCCGCACCCTCACGCCCCCGGCGCAGGCGCATCCTCCCCGACCGCCTGCGCCGGGCCGGACTGCCGTATCTCCTGCTGCTGCCGGCCCTGGTCCTCGAACTCCTCATCCACCTCGCGCCGATGGCCGTGGGCGTGGTGATGAGCTTCAAGGAGCTGACGCAGGAGTACATCCGCAACTGGGGCGCGGCGCCGTGGACGGGCGCGGAGAACTTCCGCATCGCCGTCGACGTCGACGCCCCCGTCGGCGAAGCCCTGTTGCACTCGTTCCTCGTCACCTGCGCCTTCACCGTGCTGGCGGTCTCGCTGGCCTGGCTGCTCGGCGTCACCGCGGCGATCCTGATGCAGGAGTCCTTCCGGGGACGAGGAGTGCTGCGGGCGCTGTTCCTGACGCCCTACGCGCTGCCCGTCTACACCGCCGTCATCACCTGGTCCTTCCTGCTCCAGCGCGACGGCGGCATGGTCAACCACGTCATACACGACCAGTTGGGCCTCACCGACTCCGAACCGTTCTGGCTCATCGGCGACAACAGCTTCGCCGCCCTGGTCGTCGTCGCCGTGTGGCGCACATGGCCGTTCGCGTTCCTCATCCTGATGGCCGCGCTCCAGAACATCCCCCGGGAGCTGTACGAGGCGGCACAGGTGGACGGCGCCGGCATGCGGCAGCAGATCCGCCGGATCACGCTGCCCTCGCTGCGCCCCGTCAACCAGGTGCTGGTGCTGGTGCTGTTCCTGTGGACGTTCAACGACTTCAACGTGCCGTACATCCTCTTCGGCAAGTCGGCGCCCGAGGCGGCGGACCTGATCTCGATCCACATCTACCAATCGTCGTTCGTCACCTGGGACTTCGGCTCCGGCTCGGCCATGTCCGTGCTGCTGCTGCTCTTCCTGCTCGTGGTGACGGGCGTCTATCTGCTGGCGACCGGCACGGGGAGGAAGCGCGATGTCTGAGGCGACGGCGACCGCCCCCGCGGGCGGGACGGCGAACGGGGGCGCGGGCGGCTCGGCGAGCGGCACCGCACAGAAGCCCAACAGGCCCTTCCTGGCGGTGACTTCGCTCGCCGGTTCCCGGAAGGGCGGCCGGTCCGGCGTGCGCGCGGCCTCCCCGACGGCGCCGCCCCCGTCCTTCATCTGGACGCGGCGCATCGTGCTGACGCTGCTCACGATCTTCGCGGCGACGCCGCTGCTGGTGATGGTGAGCAGTTCGCTCAAGCCGCTTCAGGACGTCACGGACCGCTTCCGGTGGATACCGAGCGGCCTGACGATCAGTCCGTACGTGGACATCTGGAGCACGGTTCCGCTCGCGGACTACTTCCTCAACTCGCTGATCGTGGCGGGCGCGGCGACCGGCTGCTCGGTGCTCATCGCCACCTTCGCGGCGTACGCCGTCAGCCGCTACCGCTTCCGCGGCAAGCGCCTGTTCACGGTCACGATCCTCTCGACGCAGATGTTCCCCGGCATCCTCTTCCTGCTGCCGCTCTTCCTGATCTTCGTCAACCTCGGCAACGCGACGGGCATCGCGCTGTACGGCTCGCGCGGGGCGCTCATCGTCACCTACCTCACCTTCACCCTGCCCTTCTCCATCTGGATGCTGATCGGCTACTTCGACTCGATCCCGCGCGACCTGGACGAGGCGGCGCTCACCGACGGCTGCGGGCCGCTCGGCGCGCTGATGCGGGTCGTGGTGCCGGCCGCGGTCCCCGGCATCGTCGCCGTCGCCGTCTACTCGTTCATGACGGCGTGGGGCGAGGTCCTCTTCGCGTCCGTCATGACGAACGAGACCACCCGCACCCTCGCGATCGGGCTCCAGGGGTACGCGACGCAGACGCAGGTCTACTGGAACCAGGTCATGGCGGCCTCGCTCGTCGCGAGCGTGCCCATCGTCGCCGGGTTCCTGCTGCTCCAGCGCTATCTCGTCACCGGGCTCACGGCGGGCGCCGTGAAGTGAGCGGACCCGCCCCCGGCTGATCCCACGACCACACAACTGAACCGCACGACCGCACGACCCCCACGAGCCCGCGCGCCGGCCGTGAACGGCACGGAGCACGGCGGGCGTTCCGCCCGCCCGTGCCGTCACGGCCCGCGCCGGAGCCCGACCGCGCCCGCAGACGCCACCGCCCTGTCCCGCCACGCCACCCCACCAGTCCGTCACGCCCGTCCTCCACGCCGCGGGCCCACAGGTCCGTCACGCCCTGAGCAGCCCGTCACACCAGTCCAGTCCGTACGAAAGGAAGTCCGTGTCCGAAGCGAGCGAAGCCTCCACCGCCCCCGCAGCGTCGCTGCACGCCCTGCCCGCCGATTTCCTCTGGGGCGTGGCCACCGCCTCGTACCAGATCGAGGGCGCCGCCTTCGAGGACGGCCGCGGCCCGTCCATCTGGGACACCTTCTGCCGCGTCCCCGGGGCGGTCGCGAACGGCGACAACGGCGACGTCGCCTGCGACCACTACCACCGCTGGCGCGAGGACATCGCCCTGATGAAGCAACTGGGCGTGGACGCCTACCGGTTCTCCGTCGCCTGGCCGCGCGTCGTGCCCGACGGCAGCGGCGAGACCAACGAGGCGGGACTGGCCTTCTACGACCGGCTCACCGACGCCCTCCTGGAGGAGGGCATCACGCCCTTCCCCACGCTCTACCACTGGGACCTGCCGCAGGCGCTCCAGGACCGCGGCGGCTGGCCCGCGCGCGCGACCGCCGAGCACTTCGCCGCGTACGCCTCGGTGGTGGCCGAGCGGCTCGGCGACCGCGTCAAGCACTGGGCGACCCTCAACGAGCCGCTGTGCTCCGCGTGGATCGGCCATCTAGAGGGCCACATGGCGCCCGGCCTGACAGACATCGAAGCGGCGGTGCGCGCCTCGTACCACCTGCACCTCGGCCACGGGCTCGCTGTGCAGGCGATCCGGGCTCAGGTGCCCGACGCGCAGGTGGGAATCGTCAACAACCTGACCCACTGCGAGCCCGCGTCCGACAGGGACGCCGACGTCGCCGCCGCACGCCGCGCCGACGGGCACACCAACCGCTGGTGGATGGATCCGCTGCACGGCCGCGGCTACCCGCAGGACATGCTGGAGCTGTACGGGGTCGAACTCCCCGAGCAGCCGGGCGACTTGAACACGATCGCCGAGCCGCTGGACTGGCTGGGCCTGAACTACTACTTCCGCAGCCTCGTCGCCGACGAGCCCGGCGGCTCCGTCCCGCGCGCCCGCCAGGTCGTACCGGCCGGCGCCCGTCGCACCCACATGGACTGGGAGGTGCACCCGCCGGGCCTGACCAAGACCCTGGTGCGGATGACCGAGGACTACGGGGCCCGATGCCTGTACGTCACGGAGAACGGCTCCGCCTACCCGGACGTGGTGGGGACGGACGGCCAGGTCCACGACCCGGAGCGCGTCCGCTACCTCGACGAGCACCTGGCCGCCTGCGTGGCGGCGGTCGACCGGGGCGTGCCGCTCGCCGGCTACTTCGCCTGGTCCCTGATGGACAACTTCGAGTGGGCCTACGGCTACGACAAGCGCTTCGGGCTCGTCCACGTCGACTACGCGACGCAGCGGCGGACGGTCAAGAGCAGCGGGCACCGGTACGCGGACATCGTCCGCAGGCACCGCCGCCGCTCACGCCGCGCGGCGTGAGCGCGTACCACCCGGAACCCGCGATACCGGAGCCCGCGACACCGGAACACGCAACACCGGGACGGGGCCCGCCGGTTCACTCCGGCGTCCCCGCAACCCGCCCCACACCCCACACCCGACGAAGGAGCCGCACCGTGACACACAGACGGAGACTCGCCGCATCGGCGACCGCATTCGCGCTGCTCGCAGGCGCCAACGTGCTGGCGGGCCAGGCCGCCCAGGCGGACGGCGACGGCTCCCCCGGCGCCGCCGGGAGGACGGCGGCCGCGAACGCCGCGGCCGCCGCGGCCGCCGCGGACACGGCCCAGGTGTGGGTGACGACCGCCGACGGCGGCAAGCGCCTGGAGCGCGGCGAGGACGTCTCCTTCGACGGCAGCAAGCAGGACATCGACATCGCCGTCGACGCGTCCGCGCAGGGGCAGCAGTTCACCGGCGCCGGCGCCTCCGTCACCGAGGCGTCGGCACGTCTGATGAGCGGGCTGCCGGACGGCGAGCGCGAGAAGCTGATGCGGAGCCTGTTCTCCGCGGACGGCGACGGCATCGGCCTCGACTATCTGCGCCAGCCCCTCGGCGGCTCCGACTTCGTCGCCGAACTCCCCTACTACAGCTACGAGGACGAGCAGGGCTCCTTCTCCGTCGACCGCGACAAGAAGGAGATCCTTCCGCTGCTCCGCGAGGCCCTCGGCGTCAATTCCGGCATCCGCGTGATGGGCACGCCCTGGTCGGCGCCGGCCTGGATGAAGGAGGGCGGCAAGCTGGAGGGCGGGAAGCTGAAGCCCGGGAACTACGACGCGTACGCGGACTACCTCGTCAAGGCACTCAAGGCGTACGCCGACGAGGGCGTCACCGTGCACGACCTGACGGCGCAGAACGAGCCGCTGTTCGAGACCACGTATCCGTCGATGGGGATGTCCGCCGCCGAGCAGGCGGAGTTCCTGCGAGTGCTCGACGCCAAGCTGACCTCGGCCGGCCTGGACACGGAGCTCTTCGCCTACGACCACAACTGGGACAAGCCCGAGTACCCGCTCGAAGTCCTGGAGAAGACGAAGGACATCGGCCGCGTCCAGGGCGCCGCCTTCCACTGCTACGGCGGTGAGCCCGAGGCCCAGCAGCAGGTGCGGGACGCGGGCAGCCGGGTCTTCTTCACCGAGTGCTCCGGCACGGACAGCGACGACCCGTCGCACACCTTCGCCGACAGCCTGAAGTGGCAGACGGAGAACCTGGTCGTGCGCAGCCTGCGCTCCGGCGCCGAGACCGTCGTGCTGTGGAACATGGCGCTCGACGCGAACGGCGGCCCGCACTTCGGCAATTGCGGCACGAGGTGCAACGGCGTCGTGGAGATCGACGGCGGCAAGGTCGGGAAGAACGCCGAGTACTACTCGCTCGGCCACATTTCCAAGTTCGTGGACCGCGGTGCTCACCGCATCGGCTCGACGACCCAGCAGCCGGGCGGAGTCGAGGACGTGGTCTTCGAGAACCCGGACGGTTCCCGCGCGGCCGTCGTCCTCAACTCCGCGGAGTCCGCACGGAAGTTCTCCGTCACGGAGTCCGGTCGCTCGCTGGCGTACGAGCTGCCGGCGGGCGCCGTCGCGACCTTCACCTGGCCCGCGGCACCCGCCGGCTGAACGGCAGCCGGCCGGACGGCCGCCGGCTGACGCCGCCGCTGACCGTCACGGCCGCACATCCCGGTCCATGCGGGCCGTGCGGCCGTGACGACGCGTCAGCAGCTGAAGTCGACCTTGTCGAACGACTCGTAGTGGTCCTCGGTGAAGTAGTCCTCCTGCTTCTCCTCACCGGTCACGATGCGCTTGGCTCCGCGGTCGGGAGAGCCCGGCGTCTCCACCGTGTACTCGTGGTAGTAGCCGGACTCCTGGTCGGGGAGGATTCCTTCACGGTTGTCGAAGACGGTCCCGTCCTGGGGGTACGGGTAGGGGCCGCCCTTGTCGATGAGATCGAGGGTGTCGTGGGCCTCCTTCGGCAGCTTCGACTCGCAGATCTTGCCGACGTCCGCGGGCGCGGGCGCGGCCGGAGCCGAGGCCTTCGGGGCGTCCGCCGTCGCCTGGGCGATCGCGGCCGGGCCGCCGACGAGGAGGGTCAGGGACAGGGCACTGAGGGCGCTGATGCGCGCGATTCGTGGGGGGAATCTCATGCATTCCATGCTGACGCGCGTAGATGACATGTCAACGCCAAGTGAAGGATTTTTCCCCGGAGTTCACGAGCCGTCAGCTCCGGCCGGCCTTTCCGAGCCAGGTCAGAGG
Source organism: Streptomyces winkii (assembly GCF_032248595.1). NCBI lineage: Bacteria > Bacillati > Actinomycetota > Actinomycetes > Kitasatosporales > Streptomycetaceae > Streptomyces > Streptomyces winkii. The sequence continues at coordinate 801,349 of NZ_JASTTH010000004.1, forward strand.
GGCAGCCGTGGCCGACCCTCGTCTCATCCGTCCGGCCCCGCTCCGTGCAGCAGGTACCGCGACAGCGCGTCCACATCGACGAATTGCGCCTCGCGCCCGGGCGGGACGAGCCGATGGGTGCGCTTCAGCCACCGCGCGAGGATGCCCGACGGCATCTCCACCAGCGCGTGACCCTCACGTGACGCCAGGGACAGACAGCACACCGCCCTTTCGCGGACCGGCCACACCAGCACGTCCCCCTCGCCCGTCGGCCCGTCCATCCCGGCCGCCAGCAGCTCGCGGGCGAAGATCCAGCGCACCGGCTCATGCATGCCCAGATCGAAGACGACGTCCACGGCGTAGGGGTCGTTCGTGCAGTAGGCGAAACGGGCCGTGATCGGCACCGACACTTCCGAGGACAAGCGCAGGAAGAGTTCCAACTCGTCCTCCACGCCCACGGCTTGGGGACCGTCCGCGCTGCCGGCTGGTGTCTTGTCGTGCGGTTCTTCACCGGGGGTGATCATGGTGTTGCATCCTCATCTGACCTGCGTCTCCCGGCCGCTGGGACCACGGTGCGGCACCTCACGGCACAAGGACGGTCACGGATCGTGAAGTAGCGCGACCTGGGTGTGCCCTGCCGTTCTTCGTCCCTGGGGAGAGACGGACCGCAGAGTGCGACGCTGAAGCGGGCAGTGACGGCCTTGGAAGGGGAGCCCAGTTCGGGGATCCGGCTCGTCCGGGGCGCAACGGCCGCAATGCGGCGGGCATTGGTGAGGAGGACCTGGTTGCGGCGGCCCCGCCTCTGATGGAGCCGAGACGGAAGACGCACACGCACTGCCGGATCGTGCCGTAGCGGCACCTGCGTCAAGGGAAGGCTTCGTGCGGATACCGTCGGGTCCGGGACGGTACCGGGGATACTAACCGTCCGTCTCCTCCCGGGTACAGTCTGCGGCGTGCACTCTTGCTTTTTTCCGCCTTATCTGGATTCATCTCCGGCACCGGACCGCCCAGGAGTGCCGGAGGTCTAAGCTGGACCAGGCTCACTGGACCGTTCCGCCGCCGGCTGACGGCTGGAGGCGGCGCACAGCAGCACCGCGCCGAATGAGAACCCGGATCGCGCGGGAACCGTTGTCCGGCAAGCCGCCCCAGGCGGACCCGGACCAAGGAGGTCCGGGATGACGCTCCGCTAGGACGTCGGCACAGAGACGAGCAACAGTGGCCAGTGAGCGCATGGCGGCAGTCTTGGCGCGGATCACCTCGAACGGCAGCCTGACCGGCGTGCTCGGTGAGCAGGCGGCAACCGTCGCGGGTGTCAGCGGCCTCGGCGCGATCCTGACCACGACGGCCGGAACAGCCGAGAGCATCTGGTCGACCGGGGAGACCAACACAGCTTTGGGAAACCTCCAGTTGACACTGGGAGAGGGTCCCTCCGTCGACGCCGCACGGCACGGCGTCCTGGTCCTCGAACCGGACCTCGCCGATGCGCCGATGACGCGCTGGCCGGCCTTCGCCGGTGCCGCCTGCGAGCTCGGGGTACGCGCGCTGTTCGCGTTCCCGCTGCGGATCGGGGCGATCGGTCTCGGTGTGCTGGAACTCCACCGTGATGCCCCGGGTTCGATGAGCACCGGTGAGATCAGCGATGTACTGGTCCTCGCGGACGCGCTGACCTCACGTCTGCTACGGCTGTCTCTCGACGGCGAGTTCGTCGTCCTGCGCAGCGCGGTGCATCAGGCCACCGGGATGATCGCCGCACAACTGGGCATCAGCCTGGACGAGGCGCTGGTCCGCTTGCGGGGCCACGCGTTCGGCAGCAACCGTCCGATCGACGAAGTCGCCGCGGATGTCGTGGCGCACCGTCTGGACTTCACCGACTGCCTATGACGAATCCCACCCACACCCTGCCAAAGTACAATGGCGGCTTTACTGCCCGGCAGCGGGCGGGCGACTGGAGGAAGACGCACGATGCGTGAACAACAACTGGTCGCGGTGTTCGTGGAGTTGGCTGACACGCTCGTCGACGACTTCGACGTCATAGATTTCCTGCACACCCTGGCCCACCGCTGTGTGGAACTGCTCGACGTGCAGGCAGCCGGAATCATGCTCGGCGACCAGCACGGCCGGCTGCGGTCGGCCGCGGCCTCCTCGGAGCACGCCCGGCTCCTCGATCTGTTCGAATCACAGACCGAGACCGGCCCCAGCGTGGACTGCTTCCGCAGCGGACAGCCACTGATCAACACCGATCTCGACAACCCGCGCTGGCCGCACCTCAACGATGCCGCAAGCGAGGCCGGCTTCTCCTCGCTGCACGCACTCCCGCTGCGTCTGCGCGGCGAGATCATCGGCGTCCTGAATCTCTTCCAGAGCGAACCGAGCACGCTGAGCGACTCCGACAGGCACGTCGGTCAGGCCCTGGCGGACATCTCCACCATCAGCATCCTGTCCCAGCGCAGTCTCCGGGAGGGCGAGGTCCTCGCAGGCCAGCTGCAGAACGCCCTGACCAGCAGAATCACGATCGAGCAGGCCAAGGGGGTCCTGTCCACGCGGCTGGGGATGCCGATGGACGAGGCGTTCACCGTGATCCGGGATCACGCACGAGCCCACCACGAGCGGCTGTCCGCCGTCGCCCGCCGGATCGCCGAGGGTGACGAAGCGCTCTTCGCCGCGCTGGCCGGCGACCGTGCGTCAGAGCAGCCGGCCACGGACCCCACCGCGCCGCCGCCCGGCGCGAGCTGAGCCGGAGTTCACGGACCGCCAGCCGACCTCTGGTGCCGTTCACGGAGGTCACGCGCGCCCTCTGACGTCAGCGAGCCGTACAGCCGGAGCCGGGCGATGCCGCCGTCGGGGAAGATGTCGAGCCGTACATGGGTCACGGGCGGAGCGTCGGTGAGCACGAAACGGTGCACGGTGTCCGGCTGGAGCCTTGTGCGCGGCAGCAGTTCGAGCCAATCGCCCTCCGCGCCGTCCCTGCCCCGAAGCGCGGCCCAGCCCGCGGCGTTGCCCTTCAGGCAGCCGGTGTCGATCTCGACGGCACGGACGGCGGACTGGGCGGTCAGGGCGTAGCGGATCCAGTCGTTGCCGTCGTCCCGGCGCCGCCGCGTCTCCCAGCCGTCGTCCATACGGCGTGAACGGCCGGGCAGGATCGTGTTGTTGGGCGGCGAGTAGAACCGGTCGGACGCGTCCTGCACGGCGCCTCCGTTCTCCAGGGCGACGACGTCGAAGGTGCCCAGGGCCGCCAGCCACTCGGGATCGGGGACGACTTCGCCGTACACCCGCAGCCGCGCGACGCCGCCGTCGGGGTGCTGGTTGAGACGCAGATGCGTGAAGCGGCGGCCGCTGTCGACGGTGAAGCCGTTGGCCGCGTGGCCGCCGATCGCGGTCCGCGGGACGAGGGGCGTCCACTCGGTGCCGTCCGCGAGCAGTTCCCCGGCCGAGGGAGCCCCCGGCACGCAGGCGGCGTCGACCGAGACGGCGTGCGGGTAGTTGCCGCGGAAGTGGGCGGTGTCGACGACGATTCCGCGCACGACGCCGGGCGCTCCGAGCCGCACGAGGGCCCAGTCGTGGTCGTCCGCGGCGGGGTGCGGCGCGGCCGCCCCGGTGCCCCGCCGGCGGCGGGTCTCCCAGCCGTCCATGATCTTGCCCTTGTGGCCGAAGCGTTCGGGGTCGAACTCGGCGCGGCCCGGCTCCAGGAGGTTCTCGCGCTCCGCGAAGAACTCGTCGTTGGCGGCGAGGACTCCGGCTCCGAGACGGCGGTCGGCGAGATCGGGAAGGTGGGTGAAGGGGAGTTCGGCGGTGCGGTAGTCGGCGTAGGGGTCGCCGCCGCCGTAAGGGCTCGCGTCACCGGTGAAGCGCGCGACGTGCTCTGCTGCCGTCATGCCGTGGGCCTCTCGATCAGTCGTCCGGTCTGCTGGAGCGGTCGGCCGCCCTCGCTGATCTGCCGCCCGCGCAGCCAGGTCGCCCGTACCACGCCGTGCAGCGTGCGCCCCGCGTACGCGGTGACCTGGTTGCGGTGGTGCAGCTTCGCCGGGTCGACGGTGAAGGACTCCTCGGGAGCGAGGACGGCGAAGTCCGCGTCGTAGCCCGGCGCGACGGCGCCCTTGCGCCCCTCCAGGCCCGCGAGCCGGGCGGGCCCCGCGGCCATCCAGCGCACGACGTCGTCGAGCGTGTGCCCTCGGGCGCGGGCCTCGGACCACACGGCGGGCAGGCCGAGCTGGAGCGAGGAGATGCCGCCCCACGCCGTGCCGAAGTCGCCGTCCTTGAGGTCGGCGGTGCAGGGCGAGTGGTCGGAGACCACGCAGTCCACGGTGCCCTCGGCCAGGGCCTGCCACAGGGCGTCCTGGTTGGCCCGCTCGCGGATGGGCGGACAGCACTTGAACTCCGTCGCACCGTCCGGGACTTCCTCGGCGGCGAGGGTGAGGAAGTGCGGGCAGGTCTCCACGGTGAGCGCCACGCCCTCGCCGCGGGCCCGCGCGATCGCGGGCAGCGCCTCCGCGGAGGACAGGTGCAGCACGTGCACGCGCGCGTCCAGCTTGCGGGCCAGCGCGATGAGGAGGCCGATCGCGTCGTTCTCCGCCGCGGGCGGCCGGGAGGCGAGGAAGTCCGCGTAGGCGGGCCCGCCCTTCTGCGGCGCCGCGGCCAGATGCGCCGGGTCCTCCGCGTGGACGATGAGCAGCCCGCCGAATCCGGCGATCTCGGCGAGCGCCGACTCCAGCCGCTCCGGGTCGAGTTCGGGGAACTCCTCGACGCCCGACGGCGAGAGGAAGCACTTGAAGCCGAAGACTCCCGCCTCGTGGAGCGGACGCAGGTCCGCCACGTTGCCGGGGACGGCGCCGCCCCAGAACCCGGTGTCGATGTGGGCCTGCCCTCGGGCCGACTCCTGCTTCGTACGGAGGTGGGCGACGGTGGTGGTCGGTGGCAGCGAGTTCAGCGGCATGTCGAGCAGCGTCGTGATGCCGCCCGCGGCGGCCGCGCGGGTCGCGGTCGAGAAGCCCTCCCATGCGCTGCGGCCGGGATCGTTGACGTGGACGTGGGTGTCGACGAGGCCGGGGAGCAGCGCGTCGTCGCCCACGTCGACCACCCGTGCCCCGTCCGGAACCGGTGCGTCGTACGCACCGACGTGAGCGATCCTGCCGTCCGCGACGCCCACCGACGCGGGCCGCGTACCCTCGGGTGTGACGACGCGCGACGAGCGCATCACGAGTTGGACGCCGGGCACTCGACCACCCTCCTCTTCGGCTCCACTTCGAGCCGTGCCTTCAACATTCTGTTGAGGTCAGATCCTCTGGGCAGATCCCCCGCCCCGTCAAGACGTTGGCCATGGCGGATTCCGCAAAATGGAACTACCATTCCAGCATGCAGAATTCTCCGGGCGATTCCGCCGGGAGACCGGCAGGGTGAGCGTCCCGGGGGCCGGTGAATCCGTGCCGGTAGCATGCGCCCCACCCGCAGGAAAGGAATGCGACGTGCCGTCGTCCGACCGGCGAAATGCCGCCACCGCCGATCCCGCCGCCGGCGCCGCCACGGGTTCCTCGGGCGGCGTCCAGTCCCTTGAGCGCGCCTTCGATCTGCTGGAGCGGATGGCCGACGCGGGCGGCGAGGTCGGTCTGAGCGAGCTCTCCGGCAGCAGCGGGCTGCCCCTGCCGACCATCCACCGCCTGATGCGCACCCTCGTGGCCTGCGGCTACGTACGCCAGCACCCCAACCGGCGCTATGCGCTGGGCCCGCGCCTCATCCGCCTCGGCGAGAGCTCGTCGCGGCTGCTGGGGACGTGGGCGCGTCCGCACCTCGCGAGGCTGGTCGAGGAGACCGGTGAGACCGCCAACATGGCGCTTCTCGACGGCGACGAGGTGGTCTATGTGGCGCAGGTGCCCTCGCGCCACTCGATGCGGATGTTCACCGAGGTCGGCCGGCGCGTGCTGCCGCACTCCACGGGCGTCGGCAAGGCGCTGCTCGCGGGAAGCCCGCCCGAGGAGGTGCGCGCGGTGCTCGCCCGTACGGGGATGCCCGCGGCGACCGAGCGGACCATCACCACGCCGGACGACTTCCTCGCGGCGCTGGAACACGTCCGCGAGGTGGGCTACGCGATGGACGACAACGAGCAGGAGCTGGGGGTGCGCTGCATCGCCGTCTCGGTGCCCGACTCGCCCACCGCGGCGGCGATTTCGATCTCCGGGCCCGCGGGGCGGGTCACGGAGGCGGCCACGGACAAGTTCGTACCGCTGATGCACGAGGTCGCGGAGCAGCTCTCGAAGGCGCTCGCGAGCACGGACGGCAACGGCGGCACGGGCCGCTGACGGACGCTCCGGCACTCTCCCCTTCCCCGACCGCGGTACTGCGGCACTGCGGTACTGGCGCACCCCAGCACCCCGAACCCGGGCTCACGGGCGCCGGGTTCGGGGGCAGGTGGGGCCGCCGCCTCAGAGGTCGCACTTCAGAGGGCGGGCCTCACAGAGCGGGCCTCACAGGGCGCGGCAGGTCAGACGCGGAGCCGGAGTCGCGCAGCCCGTGGCCTGGAGGCCGAACGTGGTCTCCCCACCCGCCGGGATCTCCGCGCTGCCGCTGCCGTCGCGTACGGTGACGGCGCTTCCGGAGTCCCGTATGCGGGCGTTCCAGCCCTTGACCGTCCGCTGCCTGCCGGGCCACTTCCAGGCGACCTCCCAGCCGCGGACGGGCACTTCGGCCCGGTTGACGATCCTGACCGTGGCGTCGAATCCCTCCCGGGTGCGGGAGCGCCAGGCGTCGGCGTGCCAGACGGCCCTGCAACTACGGCCCCGGGCGTCGCCGTCCCGGCCTGACGGCGAACCGCCGGAGCCCACCGCCGACGGCGGCAGCGGCAGCCTGGCGTCCGGCACGGACCGGGCGTCCACGGACTCGTACTGCCCGAACGGCCAAGCGCCCGCCAGCCGGAGGACCACGGTCATCCCCAGCAGCACCACGGCGAGAGCGACGACCGTGCCCGCCGGGACGGCTCGTGCGGCCCGTACAGCCCGTAGGGCTGAGACCCGGCCCGCGGCGACCCGGGACTCCTCGTGATCGTCGATGCTCAACAGCCCCCTTCTCGGCGGCAATCACATGACAACGGTGGGAATCAGGGGGCCCGTCAGCCGCACCGGCGACCGGAGTTGATGCAGTCCACGGCTTCCTTCATGAGGTCGTCCTTCATCACGTTGATGAAGTCGCCGTGGTCGGTGACCGGCTTGTGCTTCTGCTCGGGGAAGGTGTCGACGGCGAAGTCGGGCGCCTCCGGAACGTCGTACGTCAGCCGCTCTGTCAGCTGCGGGACGGCCTTGAAGCCGCCGGGGCACGATCCGTCGGCCTTGGTGAACGCGACGTGCGAGCGGTGGTCGGCGCTGTCGGCGTTCCGGCCGTCCCAGCAGCTCTGGAAGAACGACGTCCGGACGACCTTGCTCCCCTCCGGGCAGATCGGGTACTTGTCCTTCAGCTGGACCTTCTCCTCGAACCCCGTGCAGGACCAGGAGGCGTTGGCGTTCGCGCCGCCGTTCGTGGAGGCCTTCGCGTCGCCGGTGATGATCCGCAGGAAGCGCGGCATGGCGACGACGTCGCTCTGGGCGTTCCCGCGGAACGTGATGTCCACGGAAGCGGGCTCGATGACGGCTCCGAGGTTTCCTTCGGCGCCGCCGCCCGGCTTGTCCGCGTCCGGGCCCTGCTTCGTACGGTCGCGGAGCACCGGCCAGTAGTAGGTGGACTGGTCTCCGTTGGTGCAGGTCGTCCCCTGGGCCGCGAGCGACTCGTCGGTGGAGTCGGCGTCGACCTGCTTGTTGCCGACGTAGTCGTGGGTGTGGTGCGCGCCGTTGCCCACGCCCGGAGCCACGATCACGTTGTCGGAGTTGTGCTGCCCGCCGGAGTTGGTGCCGCAGGCGGAGGTGAAGGTGCCGGTGGAGGCGTCCGCGCCTCGGCTGGGCTCCTCGACGTTGCCGGGCACCTTGGTGATGTCGACGAAGTCGCTCCTGACCGGGCCGCCGTCCCCGGCGTCGCCGCCCGCGCCGCCTCCGTGGCCGTGCTCCTGCCCGGCCTCTCCGGAGCCGCCTGCGGAACCGTCGCCCCCGGCCGCGAGCGCGCAGGGGGCGAGCGCGCCGAGGCCTTCGGGGCGGTCGGCGACGCGGCCGATCGCGATGGATATGCGCTCCAGCGTGGCGGTGCGCTTGTCCTTCAGCGGTTCGAGAACGGCGTTGCGCGGAAACTCCGGGCCGCCCTCGCCACGCGCCGAGGCGAGCCGGCTGTTCGCCTCGGCGATCTGGGTCTTCAGCTGCGCCAGTTCGCGGTCCACCTCGTCCTTCGCCTTCGCGGGGACGCCCTGGAGGCGGTCCTGGACGGAGGGGCAGTCGACCGTCTGCGCCGTACGGGAGGCGCCGGGCTCGGAGGCGCCGGACTCCCCGGCGTCGGCGCTGGAGCCTACGACCACGATTCCGCCGCCTCCCACCAGCAGCGCGACGACGGCGACGATGCCGTGGCGCTGGGCCCTGCTGCGTTTGTGAGCACGCACGATGAATCCTCACTTTCGCGTGTCGGCATACCGATGAGGCGGAGTGGTTCTCCGCGCTCTCATCGGTTCAACACGCTCGCGTGAAGGACTCACGACGAGCCATCGGTTCGGCCCCGGCGTCACGGGCGCGTAAGGACTCGGACAAATCCCTTACGTTCGCGGGCTGTCCGTTCCTCCGGCGGCGACCGTCCGTCTAGTTGACCCTGCGGAAGCCCGACGGCTCCCCGAAGAGTTCTATCGCGTTCCGCAGGCCCGAGAGCGCCGCGGACAGCGCACTCACCGAACCGACGGCCGCGACGATCTGAAGCAGCGAGTGGCGCAGCTGCTCCGCCGTGACCGCGCCCCCGGCGGCCTGGGCGTCGAGCGCGGCGAGTTCGTCCTCGGCGGCACGCCTGTCGCGCAACTGGGCGGGATGAGCGTCCAGTTCGGCCCGGAGACGGGCCACGGCAGCGCTCAGCCCGGCGACGCGCGGATCGTCCGCGCGGTGTGCCACAGGTATCGCACGCTGCCCCACAGCATCGCTTCGCACCACGGTTCTCCCCCACACAGAGATGGTGCCGTGCGCCTATCCCCCACAGGATGGAGCGCGACCGGCTCGCCCAAGTAAACGCCACTCTCCGCACATCGCGCCACACGGAGGGCGAAATTCGGGGCGTGCAGCGCCAAGTTCGCAACACCTTGCGCGACTCGTCACAATCGTGCGGTATGGAGGTGCCTCGCCACCGCTCGCCGGTCACCGACTCGGCAGCAGGCGAAGCAGGCGACTGCACACGGAAAGCCGAAGACGGAGAGAGGCCCGAATGACGACCGAGCGGGACGAGGCGCAGGACCGGGCCGCCCCCGTCGTGGCCGGGCTGCTGCTCGCGGCCGGCGGCGGGAGGCGTCTCGGCGGACGGCCCAAGGCGCTGCTGCCGCTCGCCGGAAGGCCGCTGGTGGAGCACGCCGTACGGACGCTGCGCGCGGGCGGCTGCGATCGCGTGCACGTGGTGCTGGGCGCGGCGGCCGGGCAGGTGCGGGCACGGGCCGAACTCTCGGGCTGCACCGTGCTGGACAACCCGTACTGGGAATCCGGCATGGGTTCGTCGCTGCGGACCGGGCTCGACTCCCTCACGGGTACGGGCACGGACGCGGCCCTCGTCCTCCTCGTCGACCAGCCGGGGGTCGGCGCGGCCGCGGTCGCCCGCGTGCGGGAGCTGTGCCGCTCCTCCGCCACGCTCGCTGCCGCGTCGTACGGCGGACGGCGCGGGCATCCCGTCCTCTTCGGGGCCGAGCACTGGGCGGCGATCGCCAAGGGCGCGGAGGGAGACGAGGGAGCGCGCCCCTATCTGCGTACGCGGGCGGATGAGATCGAACTGGTCGAGTGCGGCGACATCGCCGACCCGGCGGACATCGACACCCCGAAGGACCTCCAGCGGCTGAGACGGACGGGACCCTGAGACGTCCGAACCCTGGAAGGCGGCGCGGGGTTTCGCCGCGCGCCGGCGCGGAACTCAGCCAACCGCCTTCGCCGCCCCATGAGTCGGCGATGCCCGGCCGGTGACCTGGCCGAGGACAGGGCCGAGGACGGGGCCGAGGACAGGGCCGACGCCTTGCCCGCGGGCTGGCACCCCGGGCCATCTGACGGGAGCGACGACCCAGCAGCGATGTCTCGACATCAACAGACCCTTGATTGTTCCACCATGAGAAAACTAGTATCCACTGTTCAGAAGCGTCCGGTCTCTCACACTCGTAAACCGGACCGCTTCCGCAAGCACCGCTCGACCCGCGGCACTCCGTGCCGCGACGCACGCGATCCGGCGGCCGTGACCGCACGCCGCCCTAAGGAGTGACCCACCATGACCGCACCCGCGTCCTCCCCGGTCGAGATCGCCGGCGCAGCTCCCGTGGAGCGTCAGGAGGAGGTGCTGACCGACGGGGCGCTCGACTTCCTGGCCGCCCTGCACCGCCGGTTCACGCCGAGCCGCGACGAGCTGCTGAGCCAGCGCGCGGAGCGGCGCGCCGAGATCGCCCGCACCTCCACACTCGACTTCCTCCCCCACACCGCGCACGTCCGCGAGGGCGACTGGCGGGTGGCCGACTGTCCCGAGGCCCTGAACGACCGCCGCGTCGAGATCACCGGCCCCACCGACCGCAAGATGACCATCAACGCCTGCAACTCGGGCGCCAAGGTGTGGCTCGCCGACTTCGAGGACGCCTCCGCCCCCACATGGGAGAACGTCGTCGGCGGCCAGCTCAATCTGATCTCCGCCTACGAGCGCACCATCGACTTCACCGACGAGGTCTCCGGCAAGTCCTACGAGCTGGGGCCGCCCGAGAACATGCCCGCCGTCGTCATGCGCCCCCGCGGCTGGCACCTCGACGAGCGCCATCTGCGGGTGGACGGCGAGCAAGTGCCGGGCGCGCTCGTCGACTTCGGGCTCTACTTCTTCCACAACGCCCAGCGCCTCATCGACATGGGCAAGGGCCCGTACTTCTATCTGCCCAAGCTCGAATCGCACCTCGAAGCCCGGCTGTGGAACGAGATCTTCGTCTTCGCGCAGGACTACTGCGGCATCCCGCAGGGCACCGTGCGGGCGACCGTGCTGATCGAGACCATCACCGCGGCGTACGAGATGGACGAGATCCTCTACGAACTGCGCGACCACGCCTCCGGGTTGAACGCGGGGCGCTGGGACTACCTCTTCTCCATCGTCAAGAACTTCCGTGACGCCGGGGCGAAGTTCGTACTGCCGGACCGCAACTCCGTGACGATGACGGCACCGTTCATGCGTGCCTACACCGAACTGCTCGTGCGCACCTGCCACAAGCGCGGCGCCCACGCCATCGGCGGCATGGCCGCGTTCATCCCCAACCGCCGCGACCCGGAGGCCAACGAGCAGGCGCTCGCGAAGGTACGCGCCGACAAGGACCGCGAGGCCTCCGACGGCTTCGACGGCTCCTGGGTCGCCCACCCCGACCTGGTGCCCGTCGCGCAGGAGTCCTTCGACGCCGTCCTCGGCGACCGTCCGAACCAGAAGGAGCGGCTCCGGGAGGACGTCGAGGTCACCGCCGCCGAACTCATCGCCGTCGACTCGACCGGCGCGAAGCCGACGTACGCGGGCCTGCGCAACGCCGTGCAGGTCGGCACCCGCTATATCGAGGCATGGCTGCGCGGCATGGGCGCGGTGGCCATCTTCGGCCTCATGGAGGACGCGGCGACGGCGGAGATCTCCCGCTCGCAGATCTGGCAGTGGGTGAACGCGGGCGTCGTGCTGCCGGACGCACCGGAGGGCGAGCTGCGCGTCACACCGGAGCTCGTGCGGCGCGTCGCCGAGGAGGATCTCGCGCAGCTGCGCGAGGAGTTGGGCGCCGAGACCTTCGAGGCGGGCGAGTGGCGGCGGGCCCACGAACTGCTCCTGCGCGTCGCGCTCGACGAGAAGTACGAGGAGTTCCTGACGCTCCCGGCGTACGAGCTGCTGGGCTGATCCCCGGGAAGGGAACCGGGCCCCGTCGGCCGGTTCCCCCGCGGACGAGCAGTGCCGGGACGGGAGACGAGACGCTAGACTGCGGCGCCGGCGCCGCCTGTGCGCCCGACCTCCTGACCCGGCACTCACGCTGCCGGGCCGCGCGGAGGCGAAGGTGATCTCCTTGTCATCGCGGGCGTGTTCCGTTGTCTGCCTTGTCGGCCTTTCCTTTCGTGGCGACGGTGGTGGGCCCGCGTGAGGGGCTCGCATCGTGCGCCTTGAGAGGACCGGCGGTGACCGAGCAGCGAGCACTGAAGAAGCTGGTACGGCAGCGCATGACCCGTACCGGAGAGTCGTACACCACGGCCCGGCGGCACGTACTGGCCCAGGCCGCACGTGCCGAGGCCCCCGCGCTTCCGGACGGTGTGCTCTATACCGAGTTCGGCACGGACCAGCATCACGACGCCTCCCTGATCCGCCATGCGCTCGGCGCTCTCGGCGGTACGCACGACGAGGCGATGATCGCGGGCCTGGCCGGAGGCATCGGGTTCATGTACTTCGTCTTCGAGTACCAGAACGTGCCGCCGTTGATGACCATCGTCGCCCAGCACCACCCCGAACCGTGGGTGCCGGCGGCGCTGGACCGGCTCGGCGTCCCCTGGACCGAGCAGCACAGCGGCAAGCCCCGCTGGGACCGCGTCCGCAAGGCACTCGACGAGGGACGTCCCGTCTTCTGCACGGTGGACAAGTCGCGGCTGCCGTGGCACGGGATGGAACCGGGCTTCGGGCAGGACCCGTACAACGTGGTGATCGCCGGATATCAGGGGGACACGCTGTACGTCGACGACGAGTCCGCGGCGCCGCACGCCATCGCCACCGAGGCGTTCGGGGCGGCCTGGTCGGCGCACAAGAAGGGCCGCCACCAGATGATCGTGCCGACGGGGCCGCCCGCGGGAGAGCCCGACGTCGCAGGAGCCGTCGCGGCCACGACGTCACATCTGACCGGCCCGGTGCTCGGCAACAACTTCGACGTCAACTTCGGACTGTCCGGGATGGAGAAGCTGGCCGCGCAGCTGCGCGACACGACGACGAAGACCGGGTGGGAACGCCGCTTCGACCGTGCGGCTCCCTTCGGCCGCGTACTGCGGCGGCTGCATGAGTGCCTGGAGGTCGAGTACACGGCTCCGGGCGCGACGCGCCCCCTGTACGCGCGGTTCCTCGAACAGGCAGGCAGGCCGGACGCGGCGAAGCTCTTCCGCGAATCGGGCCGCGGATGGGAGCAGTTGGCCGCGCTCGCGCTCGAGACCGTCTCGGAAGCGGGTGACTACTCCGAGATCTGCGAGGAGCGGATGCGGCTGCTCATGTCGCACGAGGACCCGCGGCCGGAGCAGCTGCGCGCCCTGGACAGGCGTGCGGACGAACTGGCCGAGAAGCACGGGCACTTGGACGAGGCCGCCCGGCGCGAGCTGTTCGGCGAGATGGCGGGCATCGTCGAGTCCTGCGCGGCGCTGGAACGCGAGGGAGCGCGCCTGCTGGCGGACGCGGACGCCTGACCTGACCGCTGCCACCCGTGTGCGGGCGACCGCACCCGCGCCGTTTCGGTCTTGCCGGGCGCGGGTGCGTCGTCCGTATTCCCCAGCGCGCCGCGCCCCATGGCGCTGGATCGCCGCACGAACGCACGTACGGTAATGGCCTCCGGCGCGGACGCACGGGCGGGCATGCGGGCCAACCCGCCCTCGTGACAGGCGACTTGACCAGCACTCTGGCTCGTACGCCGGGCCGCGTACGGGTTCTCTCCGTGGACGGTACGCATCACCGTCCGTAATCATCGGCACCCTGAATCTGAGGCAGTTCGCGGAGCACCGGAGGTGGCCGGAGATGACGGGGAACGATGCGGCGTACGGGGGCGAGCCGGAAAGCTCCGACGGCCTGAAGGCGTTCGGAGCGGTGCTCAAGGTGTTCCGCAGGCGGGCACGGCTCACCCAGGAAGAACTGGCCCCGCGAGTCTGCTATTCGGTGCAGACCATCTCGTCCGTGGAGCAGGGCCGGAGACTGCCACCGGCCGATCTCGTCGAGCGCGCGGAGGTCGTCCTGGACGCCTTCGGCGCGCTGAAGGCGGCGGCCCAACATGCCGTACGCAGGCCGGGGTTGGCGTCCTGGTTCCGCGAGTGGGCGCGGCTGGAGGAGGAGGCGGTGAGCCTGTGCACGTACGAATGCCGGGTGATCCCGGGGCTGTTGCAGACGGAGGCGTACGCGCGGGCGGTGACGCTGAGTGTCCCGCCGCCCAAGAGTGAGAACCAGGTGGCGGACCAGGTTTCGGCACGGCTCGACCGGCAGCATCTGCTGCGCGACAGGCCGAACACGGCGTACAGCTTCATCGTCGAACAGGCTCTGATCGAACGGCAGGTGGGTGGCGTCGACGTCACGCGAGAGCTCATCGACCACCTCGTCACATGCGCACAGCTGCCGAACATGGAGATTCAGGTGATGCCGCTCTGTCAGCCTTGGCACGCCGGTGCTGACGGGCCCATGCAGTTGCTGGAGACTTCGGCGCATCAGTGGCTGGGCTACTCGGAAGCCCAGCGCAGCGGGATGCTGATCACAGAGTCCGGAGAGGTGAGTGTCCTCTCGCAGCGGTATGCCAAACTTCGCTCGCAAGCCGAAACCCCCGAGGAATCAATGGACTTGCTGAGGCGAATGCGAGGATCGCTATGCGCGAACTGACGTGGTTCAAGAGCAGTTACAGCGGCTCTGACGGCGACAGCTGCCTGGAGGTCGCCCTGACCTGGCGCAAGAGCAGCTACAGCGGCTCTGAAGGGGACAGCTGCGTCGAGGTCGCGACCCTCCCGGACACCGTCCACGTCCGGGACTCCAAGGACACCGCAGGTCCCCAACTGGCCCTCTCCCCCGCCGCCTGGACGGCGTTCGTCTCCTACGCCGCCCGGGACTGACAGGGCGGCACCGGGCCGCGAGGCGCTAGCCGACCGGCTTCTGCCAGACGGAGACGTGCGACCTGCTGTCAGCGGTGAAGGGGCTCTCGTGGAAGTCGGCCCAGCGCTCGCGGAGGTCCAAGTCCGCAAGCCTGGCCATCAGATCGAGCTCCGAGGGCCAGACGAATCGGTGCGGCGAGCGGAAGACGTCCGCTCGCCCGTCGTCCGCGATCCGGTAGTGGTGCGAAACCATCCGCTGGCGGGCCAGATCGAACGTGTCGAAGCCGAGATGGTGTTCGCCGACGTGGAACGGCTGCGCCGTCTCCCCCGGCGGCAGACGCTGGAGGTCCGGGACGCCGACCTCGATGACGAAGCGGCCCCCGGGCTCCAGGTGCCGCGCCGCGTTGCGGAAGCACTCGACCTGCTCATCCTGGGAGAGCAGATTGGTGATGGTGTTGAAGACCAGGTAGACGAGGCTGAATCGGCCCGGCGCCCTCGCGCTCGCCATGTCGCCGACCGACACGGGGATCTCGGAGCCTCCCGGCTTCTTGCGCAGCTGTTCCAGCATGGGCTCCGACATCTCGATCCCGGCCACGCGGATGCCGCGCCGGCTCAGGGGAAGGGCGACACGGCCCGTCCCGATCGCGAACTCCAGGGCCGGGCCGCGGCCCGCGCGGCGGGCCAGGAAGTCGACGGTGGGATCGAGGACTTCGGGTGCGTACATGAAGGCGGAGGACTCGTCGTACTCCTGCGCCACCCGCTCGTTCCAGATCTCTCCATCCATGGCCCGAAGTTCCCACGCCGGCCCGCCCGGCTGCCATCGGATTTCCGCGGACGGGGCGGACACGCACCGCCCGAGAAGGCTCCGACCGGCGAATCACGGAAGGTGCCGGGCTGAACCCGTCCCTCCGCCGGGGCATCCATGGCATGTTCTGTGCGGGCCCCGAACGGCGAGGAGGACAGATGCCACGCGAGACGGCCGAAGAGGAGATGGAGCGGCTGGACGCCGAACGCAGGCGCTACGAGCTGACGTTGGCGGGCACCACCGAGTCCGAGACGGACCGGCGTGCCCACCTCCGGGACTGGGCGGACCGCCGCACCGCCGAGATCGACGAGCTGCACGACAAACGGCCCCTCGGGCTCCGGGACAAGATCGTCCTGGGCGGCGGTGCGACGGTGACCGGCGTGGGCTGCTTCGCGTTCGAATCGTGGGCGAGCGTCGCCCTCGGCGTCGTCGCCCTCGTCCTCCTCGACGATTTCCGGACCGGCGTGGTCGTACGCCTGACACGGAGGACGGCCAGAAAGCTCACCCGGCGCCGGAGCCACTGGGAGCAGAAGCGGACGCCGTGAACGCTGCGGACTCCGCCGCGCGGTGCCGGAGGGTGCCGTGGGGTCGTGGCCTCTCCCTACGCCTGTTGCACCTCCGCCCCGAGCGCCTCCCGCAGCCACGCGTAGTCCTCGGCGCGTGACGGCAGCGGCTCGTGGCCCCTGACGGCGCGGAACAGCTCCTGGTAGCGCTCGGCGCCCGCGTTCAGACCGGCGTCCAGGCTTTCGAGGACCTCGGCCCTGTCGGCGTCTCCGAAGAGGCGGCTCAACACCTCTGCCGCTTCAGGCCCGTTCGGATCCGCGCCGTCCTCCCTGGCGTCCTTGACGACCTCGACGACGTGCCGGGTGAACCAGATGTGGCCGCCGTGCGAGCGCGGAGCGCTCAGCTCCAGCATCCTCCGCATCCCGGCCCGGAAGTCGGGGTCCTGTATGAGTTCGGCCAGCTGGATCCAGGCGTCGACCTGCTCCGGCGTGGGGCTGTCGGGCAGTTCGACCGGGGCGCGCCGCAGGCGCTCGCGCATGTCGGGCCCGCCCTCGACGCCCTCGGACACCTCCAGCATGAAGTCCTCGATGATGGTTCTGCGTTTGGCGACGGAGAGCCGCGCGAGCTTGTTCATCAGTGCTGTCTCCTCAGCGGTGGAACCGCGTTCCGCGACGGTGGAAAGAACGGCCCGGCTGACCTTCAGCGCACGTATCCGGGCGTCGAGAGCGGCGACATGTGCGGCGGCGACCTCGGCGACCGTGGCCTCGCTGCGCACGATCCGGCTTATCTCCTCCAGCCCGAGCCCCAACTCGCGCAGGGTGCGTACGAGTTCGAGCCGGGCGACGGCGTCGGCCCCGTACAGCCGGTAGCCGCCCTCGGACCGCCGCTCCGGTGTCAGCACGCCCACGTCCGACCAGTAGCGGACGGTGCGTACGGACACATCGGCGCGCTCGGCGAGCTGCCCGATGGTGAGAGATTCCGGGTGTTCGTCACTCATACCGGGAGTGTGGACCTTCCAGCGGCTGGAGACTCAAGCGCGGGACGCGGGCCGTCCTGGCGCGTGGGCCTCCTCACACCGCTCCGGCGTGCTCTCCGCGTGCCGGACCGCGCCGTCAGGTGACGCGGATCGCGATGCCCGGGTAGTCGCGGACGAGGCCGGAACTGTCGTAGGCGAGGCGGCAGTTGAAGTCGAGGGCGGGGGCGGCGTACTCGTAGCGCTGCTGACCCGCCTTGTCGCGGACGAGCTCGTAGGTCTGGTCGAGCCGTTCGACGGCGAGGTCCGCGGCGCGCACGTACGCCGCGGGGGCGTCGGCGGGGCCCCCGTCGGCGAGGCCGAGGCGGCGCACGGGAAGGGCGTTGGTCATCACGGAGGATTCGAGATCGACGTCGCGGCATCCGTCGAGATGCGGGGAGACCATGCCGTCGACCTGCCAGTGGCCGGCGCCGTCGGTGATGACCGACGCCGTACGGTGCCCGGCCGCGGAGCGTCCGGAGATGTGCGCGGCGCGGGTCGCCCAGGCGGAGTCGAGGTCGAGTTCGTAGTCGACGATCCAGGTGCGGCCGTCCTCAACGGCCGTCGTGCAGCCGTTGATACGCCAGCCGTCGTCGGCCTGGCGGAAGTAGACGACCTCGAAGCCCGAACGGGCCTTCATGTGCTGCCACGCTGCGGCCTTCGGCGGGTCACGGAAGTCCATGCGGGCGCCTCCTCCTGGGGGTTCGCGGAGGCACCATCCTCGCCCGCGCCCAGGGGCATGCCGAGGCGGCTCGCCGTTCGAAGAGCACGCCAGGGCGGCGGACCAACGGCCTTGAGTGCGGCCTGCGCGTCAGACGGAGTGAAGGTCGAGCCCGGCCCGCTTCGCCCTCGCGCGGCGCTCCTCCCCCGCCTCCTTCCGCCACTGCTCGAACTCGTCCCACTCCAGCGGCTGCATGCACATCAGCTCCCCCGTCCCCGGGACGAGCAGCACGCCGCCGAACACCTCGTCACCGGCGAACCATCCGCCCTGGGCGATGCCGTCCGGCCACCGCGGGTGGCCCATGGGCTCCCTGGCGTGCATGTCCGGCGACTCCAGGCCGCCATAGCCGAGGACGAGGACGCGCCGTCCGTTCCTCCACAGCTCCAACCCGTAGACGGGGCTGCGGAATTCGAAGGGGTAGACGTCCAGGACGCGGGCGCACTGCCGCACCCAGCGGAGCTGGTCGAACCAGAAGACCGTCGCCAGCGCCACCCCGAGAAGGCCGACGCCCATGAGCGGTATGAGGTAGCTGACCCTCGTGACCAGGGGCACGGCCATGATCACCAGGCAGGAGAGCACGAGGATCGCGTAGCGCTTGAGCAGGGCCGCGTAGAGGAAGTGGACCGGGCCCTTCTGGTCGCTGCCGTCGGTTGCGTACGGGGCGGGAGCGCCACGGGACGGCCGTCGCAGCACGTAGCGCACGGCTGCGACCTCGAGAGCGACCAGGCCCAGTATCCCGGGTATCGCGAGGAATACGAGGTCGTCGCTGGCCACGAAGAGCGTGACGGCGTACGAGGCGGCCGCCGCCAGCGCCCACAGGGCCTCGCGTCTGAGCGGCACCGCACGCTCGGGAAGCCACGCGGGGAGCGGGACTCTCTGCGCGGGTAGCGGGACGCCTTGCGCAGGGGGCGGCGGGGGGCCCGCCCCCGGGGGTGGCTCGGTGGCCTTCTCGTCCTCGTCACGATCGAGTGAGGCCTCTGGCATGACATCTTCCCTTTGATGGTCCGCAGTCACCGAAACACCGTTCCTCACTGCCCTCAGCCGCGGAGCCGGGGTGCCGGCTCCTGTTTCCCCGGGGCGTCAGCCACCGCGGGGCCGTCGGTGAGACGTCACCGTACTCGCCCGTGGCGGGCCGTACGTGGCGGATGAGCCATCGGCAAAAAGAGTGCATCCGGAGGGCGGCGCGGATTCGCGACAGGGCGGGCGGATCAGCCGAATCCGGCCCGATCCAGCCAGAAGCCGAGCAATTCCTCGTCGAAAGCCGACGCCGACGGCCGGGGTTCCGCAGGGCGCGGACGCCGGTGCCGCGGAGCCGGAACCGGCGTCGCGTCCGAGTACGGGCCCGGGGTCGCCGTCGCGCTGCGCGAGCGTCCGCACCGGGACTACTCCGCGGCGTCCGGCGGCAGGCGCTCCGGCAGCCCGAGCCGCGGGAACTGGTCGTCGTGGAAGGTGGTGACCTCGGTGATCGCACCGCCGGAGATGCGCAGGACGTCGATCGTCAGCGGCAGGTACGCGCCGTCCTGCTCCCGCCAGAGGTAGAAGGCGACGGCGGGCTGCCGGTTGACGGAGGTGGGGACGGGGCGCAGACCCGTCATCCCCTCGAAGCCGTCCTCGATCCAGCTGTTGACGACCGCGTCGCGGCCGACGTGCAGGCCCGGGGTGGGCGGCATCGAGGAGCGGACGTCGTCGCGCAGCATCGAGGCGAGTGCCGGGATGTCCGTGGCGACGCTGGCGTCGGTGAACCGGCGCACCAGCTCGCGCGTCCCGGTGCCCTCGTCGCCGCCCGTCCAGTCCTGCCGCTCGGCGGGCAGGTGCTCCCGCATGCCGGCGCGGGCCCGCTGCAAGGCGCTGTTCACGGAGTTGACGGAGTCCCCGAGGAGCTCCGCGACGTCCTTCGCGGGCCAGCCGAGCACGTCCCGCAGGATCAGGACGGCCCGCGGGCGCGGCGCGAGGTGCTGGACCGCGACCAGGTACGCCAGCTCGATCGTCTCCCGGGCGACGGCGACGGTCTCCGGCTCGTCCGCGTCACCGGCGGGCAGCTCGTCGAGCAGCCGGTCCGGGTAGGGCTGAAGCCACAGCACCTCGCCGCCGGTGGCGGGCTCCGGGCGGCGCCTGGCCAGGAGATCCAGGCAGGCGTTGGTGGCGATCCGGTACAGCCAGGCCCGGAAGGTCGACCGCCCCTCGAAGGTCTCCCGCCGCCGCCAGGCACGGAGAAACGTCTCCTGCACGGTGTCCTCGGCGTCCTCGAACGACCCGAGCATCCGGTAGCAGTGCACGTGCAGCTCCCGCCGGTGCCGCTCCGCCATCCCCGAGAACGCCGCCTCGCCGACCTCACCCAGCCCGCTCACGCCCAGCTCCTCCGGCCGCGTGTCCGCACTCATCGCGTCGTCCTTCCGCCTCGTCGTGCATCGTCGTGTCCCGTCGTATGTGTGACGGGTGCGGGCGCGACAACTCATCACCGGGTCGGGGCGGCGTGGCTGATCCGGTGACGGATTCAGGTGACGGATCAGGTGACGAGCACGGAGTGGAGGCGCGGTAGGCGGCCCGGCCGGCCCCTGGACCAGACAGCGTCCTCGTGACCCGCTGCGAGACCAGGCCCGGTGTCCGTGCGAGCTTCGAGGACTGCCCGTGCGAGGCTGCTGTCGTCAGAGGTACTGGGCCTCGCCGTTGCCAAGGGACCAGTCGGCGTTCGAGTTCTCTGTCAGCACGACGAACATGTTGCGTGGTTCGACGCCCGCGTATTCCTGGGCGAGTTGCGATGTGCGCCGGTACAACGCCTGTTTCTGCGAGTCCGGACGGCCGGCCCGCAGAGTGATGGCCACGTAGACGATGCCGTCATCGCGTTGCACGCCGAGATACGTGCCGTGGCGCAGCAGTCCCTTCTGTCCGTCGTGACCGGTCAGGATCTGGAAGTGGTCCTCATCGGGGAAGCCCATCGTCTCGCCAAGCGCCTCGTGGACGGCTCGGCCCAGGGCCTTCAACCGCTCTGTGTCGCAGTGCATGGCGTCGATGCGGACGAGTGGCATGGTGCATGCCTCCAAGATGGGTCTGCAGCGTGACCCAGCCACTGTCGCACCGGTGGGTACAGGCGATGGCTGCGCCTTGGGCCAGGGGACGGGGTGGGAAAAGGCGCGGCGGTCATCCGCGAGCACGGTCTTCCGCGCGATGGCCGCGCGACGGACAAGCGTGCCATTGCCCTCCATGCGCCGTGACCGTCGCTCGTACCACGGCTCTGGTTCCGGGCTCGGATCCATTGTCGCCGTTCGCCGAGGTGTCTGTCACCGTCCTCCGGAATGATCTTCGGGTCGATATGCACCCCTAGGGTTGCGGGCGAGGAGCACAACACAGCGATCCGGCTGGGGAGTTGAGAGTGGCGCACGATGTTGCCGCACTGGCGGAGGAACTCAAGGCCATGGCTGCGAGCGATCACCGGTCCTCCCTTCACGCGAACAGCGACGACCCGGCCGAACAGCTGGCGTGGCGCCGGCTGACCGCACGGCACGGTGACCGGCTCAGCGAGATCATGGACGAGTACGGCTGGCCTACCGCGGAACTCGTCGGCGAGGAGGCCGCGCGCTCGGCGTGGCTGATCGCCCAGCACGCCGATCGGCAACTCCACGTCCAGCGACGCGCCCTCCAGCTGATGCAGCAGGCGGTGTCAGCGGGCTCGGCCGGTCCGCGCGAGCTGGCCTTTCTACGTGACCGCACGCTGGTCAACGAGGGCCGCAAGCAGATCTACGGCACTCAGATCGCCGGTGTGAAGGACGGGGCACCCGTGCCGTGGCCCTGCGAAGAGCCAGAGCGTATGGACGAACTGCGGGCCGAAGTCGGCATCGAGCCCTTCGACGCGTACGTCGCCAAGTTCGCAACGGCCTGACACCGGTTGGTGAGCGGTGGAACGGAAATCCCTGCCGTGCGGCGCCCCTTGGGCGCTGCGCGGGTCGGGGTTCAGCCGCGCCGGGGCACGCGGTGAAGCTGGACCTGGGAGAGGCCGTCGGTCGTCAACCGGGCCGTCATGTAGGTGCAGTACGGCTGGCGGCGGCGGTCCGTGGGTGAGCCGGGGTTGAGGAGGCGGAGGCGGCCGTCGGCCGTGGTGCTGTCCCAGGGGATGTGGCTGTGGCCGAAGACCAGCACGTCCGCTTCGGGGAAGCGCTCGGCGCAGCGGCGTTCGCGGCCGCGCGCGTCGCCCGTCTCGTGGACGACGGCGAGGCGCACACCGGCGAGTTCGGCCTCCGCCACCTCCGGCAGGCGTGCGCGGAGCTCGGGCCCGTCGTTGTTGCCGTACACGCCGACGAGCCGGCGTGCGCGCGACTCGAACAGGTCGAGCGTGGCGGTGTCGACCCAGTCCCCGGCGTGTACGGCGACGTCGGCGCGGGCGAGTTCGCCGAGCAGCGGGTCGGGCAGCCGCTTGGCGCGCTTGGGCAGGTGCGTGTCCGAGGTGAGCAGTAGTCGCACGACGGCGACGGTAGCGGACGGGCCCGGCCGCGCGGGTGCGGCGTCCCGCGGGCCGGGAGTTCCACCGTCGTCCGGGAGTTCACCCCTCCGCGGGCGCCCGGTCCGGCGTCCCGGGCGCGCGGCCCGCGGCGTGGTCCTTGTCTTGCTGCCGTGGGACCGCGTCCTTCCCCGTGGCCGTGTCCGGCGGGGCGCTCACCGCCGAATCGCGCCGCCGTCCAAGGTGGTTGAAGAGCAGGTTGAGGACGACCGCCGTGACGCAGCCCGTGGAGATGCCGGAGTCCAGGATGATCCGCGCGCTGCCCGGGAAGACGTCGTAGAAGTCCGGGGCGGCGACCGGGATGACGCCCACCGCCAACGACACCGCCACGATCACGATGTTGCTGTCGTCGCCCAGGTCCGCCCGGGCGAGGGTGCGGATGCCGCTGGCCGCGACGGAGCCGAACAGGACGACGCCCGCGCCGCCGAGCACCGGCTGCGGCACGGTCGCGATGAGCGCGGCGGCCACCGGGCAGAGCCCCATGAGGATGAGGATGCCGCCGCCCGCGGCGACCACGTACCGGCTGCGGATGCGCGTCATCGCGACGAGGCCGATGTTCTGCGCGAAGGCGGTGGCCAGGAAGCCGTTGAAGAACGGGCTGACGAAGGAGCCGAGGGTGTCGGCACGCAGCCCGGCGGCGATGGTCTTCTCGTCGGCGGGGCGGTCCACGATCTCGCCGAGGGCGAGCATGTCGGCCGTGGACTCCGTCATCGAGACGAGCATGACGATGCACATGGAGACGATGGCCGCGACGGCGAACTGCGGTGCGCCGAAGTGGAACGGCGCCGGGAAGCCGACGATGCCCGCGCCGCGCAGCGCCCCGAAGTCCGTGATGCCGACGGGGATCGCGATCACAGTGCCCGCGACGAGCCCGAGCAGCACCGCGATCTGCTTGACGAAGCCGCGGGTGAAGCGGCTGAGCAGCAGCACCACGACGAGGGTGACTCCGGCCATGGCGATGTTCTTCGTCGCGCCGTAGCCGGGGGCCTGAGAGTCGCCGCCCTGCGCCCAGTTGAAGGCGACGGGCATGAGCGAGACGCCGATGAGCGTGATGACGCTGCCCGTGACCACGGGCGGGAAGAAGCGCACGAGCTTGCTGAAGTACGGCGCGAGCACGAAGCCGAGGGCTGCGGCCACCATGCAGGCGCCGAAGATCACGGGGAGCGCGTCGTCGGGGCCTTCGGACTTGTTGATGGCGAGCATCGGCGCGACCGAGGCGAAGGTGACGCCGTTGACGAACGGCAGGCGTGCGCCTATGCGCCATACGCCGAGGGTCTGGAGCAGCGTGGCGATGCCCGCGAGGAAGAGGCTCGCGCCGGTGAGGAAGGTCAGCTCGGATACGGACAGCCCGACCGCGGAGCCGATGATGAGGGGCGGCGCCACCACGCCCGCGTACATGGCCGCGACGTGCTGGAGGCCGGTGGTGAGGAGTTTGAGCGGCGGGAGGGACCGGTCAACGGGGTGCTTTTCCTGCGCCCCTTCCCGGGACGCCTCCTGGGGCTCTCCCCGCCCGGCCGGTTCCGGTTGCGCCGGCGGGGCCCCGGCGTCCTCGGGTTCGCGGGCGGCGCCCTCCGACTGGTCGTCGGCGCCGCGGGGCTGGTCGTCGTGTGCGGGCGTGTCGGTCACGGCGTTCCTCCTGTCGGTGTTCACAGGTCAGTCACGTTCAACGGTGGTGCTGTGCGCTGCCGTTACGCCCGGTGGTGCCGGACCGTCCCGGGAGCGTGAGGGGTTGGGCCACGCCCCGGGAACGGCTTGGGTGGTGTTCGGCCCGGCCGGGAGCCGTCCCTCCCGGCCGGAGTCTTGGGGTTGCCGGTTCGTCGCGGTCGCCGCCGCGGTCGTCACCCACTTGGGTCGGCGCCGCGGTCGCCGTCGTGCGGACGCCCGGCTCCGGTTCAGCTCGCGTCCGCGGCGGCCCGGGCCAGGCGCCGGGCCTGGTCGCGTGCCTCGCGTGCGATCAAGTCCTCGTCGGCGGTGGTGAGTCGGCCGTCCTCGACGACCGTCCGGCCGTTCACGAGCGAGAGCGTGACGGGCGCGGCGGCGCCGAGCGCGAGCGCGGCGACCGGGTCGGCGATCGAGGAGTGCCCGATGCCGTCGATGCGCCACAGCACCAGGTCGGCGAGTTTGCCGGGCTCCAGCGAGCCGATCTCGTCCTGTCTGCCCAGGACTTCGGCTCCGCCGTACGTACCGAGGCGCAGCGCCTGGCGTGCGGTGAGGGCCTTCTCCTTGTGCGGGCCGAGCCGCCCGACGAGCAGCGCGTTGCGCAACTCCGTGTGCAGTTCGCCGGATTCGTTGGACGCGGTGCCGTCGACGCCGAGGCCGACCGGAACCCCGGCGGCCAGCATGTCGGGCACGCGCGCGATGCCCGCGCCCAAGCGGGCGTTGGACGAGGGGCAGTGGGCGACGCCCGTGCGGGTGCGGGCGAAAGCGGCGATGTCGGTGTCGCTCATGTGGACGCAGTGCGCCATCCACACGTCGTCGCCGAGCCAGCCCACCGAGTCCAGGTAGTCGGTGGGGCCCATGCCGAACCGCTCGTGGCAGAACTTCTCCTCCTCGACCGTCTCCGAGCCGTGCGTGTGCAGCCGTACGCCCTTGCGGCGCGCCAACTCGCCTGCCTGCCGCAGCAGTTCGGTGGTGACCGAGAACGGCGAGCAGGGCGCGACGCCGATGCGCAGCATCGATCCGAAGGACGGGTCGTGGTGGGTGTCGACGGCCTCCTCGGTGGCGGCGAGGGCGTCGTCGGTGGTCTCGACGGCGAAGTCCGGGGGCAGTCCGCCGTCGGACGCGCCCAGATCCATCGATCCGCGCGTGGGGTTGAAGCGGACGCCGAGCTCCCGCGCGGCCCGGATCTCGGCGCCGAGCAGGTCCCCCGAACCGCGAGGGAAGACGTAGTGGTGGTCCATGGCGGTGGTCACCCCGCCGCGCATCATCATGCCGAGCGAGCCGCGGGCGGCTGCGCGCACCATGTCCTCGTCGATGCGCGCCCAGACGGGATAGAGGGCGACGAGCCAGTCGAAGAGGTTGGCGTTCTGGGCGAGTCCCCGGGTGAGCCACTGGTAGAAGTGGTGGTGGGTGTTGACCAGTCCGGGCGTGACGAGGTGTCCGGTGCCGTCGACGCGGCGCACCACGCCGTCGAGTTCGCGGGGCGCGCTGCCCTCGCCGACGTGCTCGATGCGGTCGCCGGCGACGACGACGTGGCCCTCGGCGTGTTCGGTGCCGTGCGCGTCGACGGTGGCGACGGCGCAGTTCTCGATGACGGTGCGCTCTGCCCGCCGTGTTCGCCCGGCCGGGTCGTTCGTGGTGCGGTCTGCCGGATCAGTCATGCTCTCTCGTGCCCTCCAGGCCGGTCGCGTACGCAGGTGCGCCGCGCGTCACAGGTTGGTCATGTCGGCCGGTATGAGTTCCTCGGCGCCGGCGCGCAGCACCGTGGCCTCGATGAGCCCGTAGGGGCGGTCGGCGGCGATGTAGACCGCGCCGTCCGCCGTGTCGTTCTTGATGCCGAACGGCTCCAGATCCACCCGGAAGTGGTGCTTGTTGGGCATGGAGAACCGGATCTCCTCCAACTCGCCCCTGTCCTCCAGTACTTGGGAGCCCATCCGGTACAGCGTCTGCTGGAGGGAGAGGGAGTAGGTCTCGGCGAAGGCCCGCAGCATCAGCTGCTTGGTGGCCTCGTACGAGTCGTCCCAGCCGGGTCCGCCCTCCGCCGAGCGGTGGCGCCACACGGCGCTCACCTCGGTGGCGAGGATGCGGTCGTAGTCCTCTTTGAGGGTCGTGTACCTGTCCTTGATGTAGCCCCAGAACTCCGAGTCGGTGGAGTTGAGGACCGTAAGTCCCTTGAGCCCGCTGAGGACTTGGACGCTTGAGCCGTCGTAGGTGATCTGCGCGGTGCGCGTCTCCTGGCCGCGGCGCACGAAGGAGTGCGGGGCGTCGCCGCCGGAGACCGCGATGCGGTCCCACGCGTACTCCTCGACGCGGACGCGCGCGGTGCGGATCGGCTCCGTCTCGTCGACGAAGTGACGGGCGAGGGCGATGCCGAACTGCTCGGCGGATTCGACGCCTTGCTCCTTGGCGAAGGCGAAGACCGTGTTCTTGGTGGTGTCGGTGGGCAGGACGTTCGCGTTGGAGCCGGAGTAGTGGACCTCGTCGAGGTCGCCGCTCAGGGCGACGGAGACGTTGAGGTCCTTGATGTGGTGGGTCGCGCCGTCCCTGGTGATCTTGACGACGCGGTTCTCCGCCTTGCCGTACTGGTTCTGGCCGAGAACCGTGGTCGGCACCGTCATGTCGCTGTCAGCTCCCTCGGTATACGGAGTAGCCGAACGGGCTGAGCAGCAGCGGCACGTGGTAGTGCTCACCGGGGGCGACCGCGAAGACCACGGTCACCTCGGGGAAGAAGCTTCCCCGCTCCCCCGCGGCGTGCGCGCCGTGCGCGCTGCTGCCGCCGCCGTCCGTGCTCCGCGCGTTGTTCGCACTGTTCGTGCTGTCCGTGCTGTCCGTGCTGTTCGTGTCTTTCGCGTGGCCGGCGTCCTGCCCGCCGTCCGCGCCGCTTGCCGTCAGATACGGCTCGACCCCGAAGGTCAGCCGTGCGTGTGCGGTGCCCTCCGGCAGGGGCGGCAGGTCCTTGCAGCGTCCGTCCCCGTCCGTCGTCGAGGCGGCGTGCGCGGACCACTCCGCCGTACCGCCCGTGCGTACGGACAGCTGGACGCCGACGCCCGCGGCGGGGCGTCCCGCGCTGGTGTCGAGGATGTGCGTGGAGACCGACGCCGTTGTACGGGCGGCGCTCGCCGCGGCGGCTTCGCTGGTCATGCTCGTTCAGGCTCCTTGTCCGCGTCCGCCAGTGCGGTCAGCCGGATCCGGTTGATCTTCGTCAATTCGGTGCGGACGATCTCCCGTTCCGTTTCAGGTGAGTTGGCGATGCGCTCGCGCGCGGCGTCCCGCATCTGCTCGCCGCTCAGGCCGGTCGCGCAGATCAGGAAGACGTGGCCGAACTTCTCCTGGTACGCCAGGTTCAGCTCCAGCATCTCCTCCTTGAGCCGGCCGGAGGCTCCGGCCATGCCGCGCTGTTCGCGCGCCGAGGACGGATCGCCGGGGCGGGGCCGTCCGATGGGCGGATGCCCCGCCATGGCCTCGGCGAGGTCCGCGGCGGTCAGCTCCGCCATGGCGGCGTCGCTCGCGGCGAGCAGCGCCGCCGTGTCCGCGTACGGACGGCCAGCGAGCAGCCGCCTTGCCCATGCACGGGCGGCGCAGACCTCGTCGAGCGCGGCCCCGGCATCGCTCTGCGAAGCCGAGTTGAGCCAGGTCAGACCTGGCGCCACGGGGGAAGGGGAAGGCGTCACGTAAGCCTCCGGAGACGGTTCGGGCTGGGGAACAGCTAAACCCCGGAGCAACGTAACGTCAACACTTTGTTGAAATCTGGCTCCGGACGACGTCTCCACCGGCGGTCCGGTCCCGGGCTACGTCCGGGGTCCTGGTCCGGAGGTCCGGGGTGCTGGTGCGAAGGTCCGGGTGGTCGTGCCGGTCCGGCTGCGGGATTCTCGGGGGATGGTCGACCCGCACCGGCTCGCAGCCTTCTGCGCGATGTCCCTCGTCCTGTCCGCCGTGCCCGGACCGAGCGTGCTCTTCGTCGTCGGCAGGGCGCTGGCCCACGGACGCCGGGCCGCGCTCGCGTCCGTGACCGGCAACGCCGTCGGCGGCTACGTCCTCGTCGTCGCGGTGGCGTCGGGCCTGGGCAGTGTGGTGGCGCGGTCGGCCTTCCTCTTCGGCGTGATCAAGATGGCGGGGGCGGCGTATCTGGTGGTGCTGGGTGTACGGGCACTTCTCGACGCCCGGAAGGCCCGCCGGAACGCCGCCCTCAGCGACGGCCCGGCCGAACACGCCGCGCCCCGTGCGGAAAGCGCACGCACCGCAAGCGCGCGTACCGCGAGCCCGCCACACGACGCCCGCCGCGGCCCGCGCCAGGCATGGGAGGGCTTCACGGTCGGGGTGACCAACCCGAAGAGCGTCGTCTTCCTGATGGCGGTGCTGCCCCAGTTCGTGGACCGGAGCGCGGGCCATGTCGTGCTCCAGATGCTGGTGTTGGGCCTTGCCGGCGCCCTGCTCCAGTTCGCCTCGGACAGCGTCTGGGGCCTGACGGCGTCCGCAGCGAGGAGCCGCCTGGCACGCTCACCGCGCCGGACGTCGCTGTTCGGCGCCGCCGGCGGCCTCAGCATGATCGGCCTCGGGGTGACCGTCGCGGTCACCGGACGCGCGGACCCCGCGTAGCGGACGGGCCAGCCCGGGCGCGGTCCTGTGCCGCAAGCCGGTAGGGCGTACGGTCGGCCGTGTGCACCCACCTCTCCGACAGCGGACGCGGCGCGACCCGGCTCGCCGAGGCCGTCGCGGAGGCGTGCGAGGAACCGTCGCGGTCCGGCCGCTCTACCCCGACGGCGCCACGCTGCGCGACAAGATCGAGGCCGTCGCCACCCGGGTCTACGGCGCCGACGGCGTCGACTACACCATCGACCTCGACGAGAACAACGACATCGTCGGACTGTCGTGAGCGAACCGGCCGGCTTCCCGTCCGCGACCGTCCGCGGCTTCCTCGACCAGGTCGCGGCGCGCACGCCGGCGCCGGGCGGTGGCGCGTCGTGTGCGTTCGCCGCCGGCACCGCAGCGGCGCTCGTCGCGATGTCGGCCCGCTTCTCCACGAAGCAGCTGCCCGACGCCGAGCGGGTCGCGGCGACCGCCGACGATCTGCGCGGCGAGGCGCTGCCACTGGCGGAGGCCGACGCCGAGGCGTACGGGAAGCTGCTCGCCGCGTTCCGCGACAAGGAACCCGGCCACCGGGAGCGGCTCGCCGAAGCTTGCCGCGCGGCGTGCGACGTGCCGCTGCGGATCGCGGGCGTGGCGGCAGCCGTTGCCGAACTCGCCGCGCGGGTCGGCACGGACGGCAACCCGAACCTGCGCGGGGACGCGTACACGGCGGCGATGCTGTGCTCCGCGGCCGCGGAGTCGGCGGTGGCCCTCGTACGGATCAACGTGCGCGCGGGCGGACTCGACGACGAACCGGAGCGCAGGGCCGGAGCCCACACGCTCGCGGTCGCGAGGGCGGTCGAGGCCATGAGGGAGACCCTCGGACCGCCATCGGCATCGGCACCGGAACAGGCATAGGCATCGGCATCGGCACAGGCACAGGCCGTCGCGCTTGATCGAGGCCGGGGCTCGGCCGGGGCCGGGGCCCAGTCGAGGCCGGGGGCTCAGTCGAGGTCGAACCGTACGTCCACGACCCCTTCGACCGAACGGATGAGGCGGGCGGCGACCGGTACGAGTGAGGAGTCGGCCAGCTCGCCCGTGACCGTGACCACTCCCTTCTCCACGTCCACGCGAAGCGAGGGCGGCGAGGGGGAAGCGGCGGTGCCCGGGAGCATGCCGATCACGTCGCGCCTGATCTCCGCGGCGATGTCCTCGTCCGTCCGCAGAAAGACCTTCAGCAGATCGACGCGGCTGGCGATGCCCCGGAGCCTGCCCTCGCCGTCCACGACCGGCAGCCGCTTCACGCGCATGTGCGCCATGATGCGGGCGGCCTCCGCCAGGGGGGCGTCCTCGTGGACGGACACGGCGGGGGTGGTCATCAACTCGCCCGCGGTCAGGGCACCCGACTTGCGCAACTGCTCCATGCGTTCGCGGGGTTCGCCGAGGACCGGGGCGCCGTCGCGGTACTCCTCCTTGGCCAGCAGATCGGCCTCGGAGACCACGCCGATGACGCGCCCGTCCGCCTCCAGGACCGGGACGGCGCTCACCTGCCATTCGCGCATCTTCCGGGTGATGTCCTTGAAGGTGGCCTCCCTGCCCACGGCGATGACGGCCCGCGTCATGACGTCGGCCACGGTGCGCGACGAGCTTCCCGGCACGGAGTCCTGCGCATGCGGCCGGGACGCCTCCGCCTCCGCCGATGCCGGCTCGGCGGACGGCCGGGCACGGTGCCGGCTGTGGGCCTCGGGTGTCATAGCGGCTCCCTTCCGAGCGCGGCAGGCGCCCGCCGCGGGACAGCGGCGGGGTTCACGGACGGGGTTCTGCTCTCGTGCCACGACGACGGGGCAATGCGCACGGTGCAACAGAGCGTGCGTTCGCCACCGGTCTCGCATCGGCGTGCACGGTTCCTCACGGCCGGTGGACGGGAGCGCCCCGCCTGCGCGCCGTCCAGGCCGGAAGACCCTTCCGCTGTTTCAACGGTGTGGTTCGCCGCCACGGTGTGCAACCGCGGCAGGACCGCCGTGCGACCGGCCGTGCGGCGTGGCCCGGCCTCGACATGACCGCGAACGGAACCGGGCAGCCGTAAACGGCCCGGACGGCGATGAGTTGGCGAGGCCGCCGGAGTCGGTACGGACATCGCATCCACCGCACCTGGAGGACGGCATGGCTCTGAACCTGTTCGCCGGCATCCCCGTCACCGACTACGCCGCGGCGCTGCCGTGGTACGAGCGGTTCTTCGGCGCGCAGCCGTCGTTTCTGCCGAACGACATCGAGGCGGTGTGGGAGGTGGCCGAGCACCGGTACGTCTACATCGTCGAGGACCCGGAACGGGCGGGGAACGCGCTGGTGTTGTCGTTCGTCGACGACCTCGCCGAACAGGTCGCCCAGGTCGCCGGGCGGGGCATCGAGCCCGCGAAGCGCGAGACGTTCGAAGGCGGCGTGACCAAGGTGATCTACCGGGACGCGGACGGCAATGAGATCAGCCTCGGCGGCGCCCGGGGCTGACGGCGGCCCGCGACGCCGGCGAGGGGGGTTGCGTCACCCCTCGTCGCGGCGCTTCTTCGCCCGCTTCTCCTCCTGGGCGTTGATGTAGTTGTAGACGGTGAAGCGGCTGACCCCGAGCGCGCTCGCGACCGTCTCCACGCCGTGCCGCACCGAGAAGGCGCCCCGGGTCTCCAGGATTCGGACGACCGACTGCTTCGTCTTGCGGTCCAGTTCGCAGAGCGGCATCCCGTGACGGCGCTCCAGCTCCGCGAGGATGTGGTCGAGGGAGTCGGACAGGTGCGGCAGCCGTACGGCCACGACGTCCCGGCCCTCCCAGGCGAGGACCACGTCGTCGCCCTCCGCGTCCTCCGGCGCGATCATCTCGCCCCCCATGGCGTCGACGAGCGGCTTGACCGCGTCGGCGAAGGGGTGGCCTCCGGATGCTCCTCCGCCGGTCACGTCCCGCTCCCGGCGGCGCCGGTGTCCGCGCCGGTGCCGGTGCCGGTGCTGGTACCGGTGCCGGGGTCCGTGTCCGCGTTCGTCTCCGCTTCCGCGCCCGGAAGGACGTTGAGCTGGAGCGAGATGCGCGTGGCGCCCGCGCCCAGCGAGTCGCGGAGCACGGACTGGACGGCGCTGAGCACCGCCTCCGCCGGGCCCTCGGCGGTGTTGCCGAACGGGCCGACGTCCACGGAGTCCAGCGGTGCGCTCTGCACGACCTCGCGGGCCACGAGCGCATGCCGCGGGGCCTCGTCGAGGTCGAAGGGTTCGGTCGTGAACTCAACTCGCAATCGCACGTCGTCAACCTACGCGAGCGGTGCAGGCAGCGGCCATCCGAAGGGAGCGGCCGAAGCGCCGGGAGATGCCTCCGGCGGACCTCCGGCGGCCCTCTGACGACCCTCCGGCGGCGGCGGACCGGCCGCAGACCCCTTGACAGCTTCCGGGATGCGAGAGCAGTCTTCCATAAAGTAGAAATACACTTTCACGATACGGAACATACGGAACACCCGACGACACTCGAACTCTCCTCGTGGACACTCCGACCCGGAGGGAAGGCGATCGCCCGTGGCGCCCCTTTCTGAGCTCGCCGGCATCGGCCGCACCGAGCACCGCTACACCGTCAATCTCTCGATCCTCTTCACGGAGCTGCCGCTGCTGGAGCGTCCCGCCGCCGCGGCCGCGGCCGGATTCACCGCGGTCGAACTGTGGTGGCCGTGGGTGGACGCGCCCGTACCCGAGAAGGCCGAACTGGACGCGCTGCGGCGGGCGTTGAGCGACGCGGGCACCAGGCTCACCGGTCTGAACTTCTACGCCGGGCAGCTGCCGGGCCCGGACCGCGGCGCGCTGTCCGTGCCGGGCGAGGAGTCCGCGAAGTTCCGCCGGAACATCGACGTCGCCGTGGAGTTCGCGGAGTCGACCGGCTGCACGGCGCTCAACGCCCTCTACGGCAATCGCGTTCCGGGCGCGACACCCGACGAGCAGGACGAACTCGCCCTGGAGAACCTGGCGTCGGCGGCGCGCGCGGCCGACGGCATCGGCGCGGTGCTGCTCATCGAGGCGCTCAACGCCATCGAGTCGCCGCACTGCCCGATCGTGAGCGCGCCCAAGGCCGTCGACGTCGCCGGCAAGGTCAACGCGGCCACCGGGCTGGGCAATACGAAGTTCCTCATGGACCTCTACCACCTGGCCATGAACGGCGAGGACCTGCACAAGATCATCGACGAGCACGCGGGACGCACCGGCCATGTGCAGATCGCCGACAGCCCCGGCCGCGGCGCGCCCGGCACCGGCGCACTCGACTTCCCCGACCTGCTGGAGCGCCTCGCCAAGGCGGGATACGAGGGCCGCATCGGCCTGGAGTACAAGCCCGGCGACCTGCCGAGCGCGGAGAGCTTCGGCTGGCTGCCGCGCGAGCTGCGCCGCGCCTGAGCCCCGGCCCCGGGCCCGCTGGGCAGCGCCGGCCCGGGGCCGGACACCACCGCCACCGTCCACCGCCGACGGACACCGGCCGACGGCGACCGACGGACACCGGCCGCTGCGTACCGACTCCGCCCGTACGACGAAGACTTCGAAAGGCATGACGCACCATGAGCCACACCCCGGACAACACGAAGATCGGCTTCATCGGTCTCGGCATCATGGGCACGCCCATGGTGCGCAACCTCGTCACCGCCGGATACGACGTGACGGCCTACGACCTGGACCCGGCCCGCGTGGACGCGGCCGTCAAGGACGGCGGCACGCCCGCCTCCTCCATCGCGGACGCGGCGCGCGAGGCCGACGTCGTCATCACGATGGTCCCCGCCTCGCCCCAGGTCGAGCAGGTCGTGCTGCACGAGGGCGGCGTGCTGGAGAACATCCCCTCCGGCGCCCTGCTCATCGACATGTCCTCCATCACCCCGCAGACCTCCGTGGACGTGGCGAAGGCCGCCGCGGCCAAGGGAGTCCGGGTTCTCGACGCGCCCGTCTCCGGCGGCGAGGCCGGAGCGGTGGAGGGCGTGCTGTCCATCATGGTGGGCGGCGAGAAGGCGACCTTCGACGCGGCGCTGCCCGTGCTCGAAGCGCTCGGGAAGACGATCGTGCTGTGCGGCCCGCACGGTTCGGGACAGACGGTGAAGGCCGCGAACCAGCTGATCGTCGCCGTCAACATCCAGGCCGTCGCGGAGGCCGTCGTCTTCCTGGAGAAGTCGGGCGTCGACCTCGCGGCCGCCCTGGACGTACTGAACGGCGGGCTCGCCGGCTCCACCGTGCTGACCCGCAAGAAGGACAGCATCCTCGCGGGCGACTTCCGGCCCGGATTCAAGATCGACCTGCACCACAAGGACATGGGCATCGTCACGGACGCGGCGCGCAACGTCGGCGCGGCCGTCCCCGCGGGTGCGCTGCTGGCACAGCTCGTCGGCGCGCTGCGGCAGCAGGGCGACGGCGGCCTCGACCACTCGGCGCTCGTGCTCGGCGTGCGGCGCCTGTCCGGTGAGAAGACGGAGGGCTGACGCATGGCCCCGAAGAGGATGCCCGCGATGGACGCGGCCGTCTCCATCATGGTCGACGAAGGGGTGGACATCGCCTTCGGCTGCCCGGGCGCCGCGATCCTCCCGCTGTACAAGGCGATGGAAGTGGACGGCCGCATCGAGCACTTGACGGTCCGCCACGAGGAGGGCGCGACGCACATGGCCGACGGCTGGGCCCGTACGAACGGCAAGGTCGGCGTCGCGATCGCCACCTCCGGGCCCGGCGCGACCAACCTCGTCACCGGGCTCTACACCGCGCAGGCCGACTCGATCCCCATGGTGTGCCTCACCGGCCAGGCCGTCTCGCCGAAGCTGCACCAGGAGGCGTTCCAGGCAGTCGACATCGTCGAGATCGCCAAGCCCGTCACCAAGTGGGCCGTGCAGATCAAGGAACCGGCGCAGATCCCCTGGGTCTTCCGCGAGGCGTTCCGCATCGCGCGTACGGGCCGTCCCGGGCCGGTGCTCATCGACCTGCCGCTGGACCTGGCCAAGCGCGAGATCACCTACGACGCCGAGATCGACGCGCGGCTGCCCGTACCGGCCGTCGAGCCCCATCTGCCGCGCGTGGAACGGGCGTTGGACATGCTGCTCGCCGCCGAGCGGCCGCTGGTCCTGGCGGGCGGCGGGGTGATCCTCGCCGAGGCCGGTACGGAACTGCGGGAGCTGGTCGAGGAGTTGCGGGTGCCCTTCCAGGTGACGCTGATGGGCAAGGGCGTCATCGAGGACGACCACGAACTCAACCTCGGCACGACCGGCATCCAGACCTCGCAGCGCTACGCCAACGCCTCCTTCCTGGAGTCGGACTTCGTGCTCGCCGTCGGCGCGCGCTTCGGCGACCGGCACACCGGCGCGAACATCGACGTCTACCGCGGCGAGCGCACCTTCGTGCACGTCGACATCGAACCCGGGCAGATCGGCAAGGTCTTCGAGCCCGACCTCGGCATCGTCTCCGACGCGGGGCTCTTCCTGACGGCCCTGCTGGCCGCGGCCCGCAAGCGCAAGGCGCGGGCGGACGTGGAGAGTTGGGTCGAGCGCTGCAAGGAGCTGAAGCGGACGCTGGTGCGCCGGGAGGACTTCGACTCCACGCCGGTGAAGGCGCCGCGCGCGTACAAGGAGATCAACGAGGCCTTCGACGAGCAGACGTACTTCGTCACCGCCATCGGGCTGTACCAGATCTGGGGCGGCCAGCATCAGAAGGCGTATCTGCCGCGGCACTACCAGGTCTGCGGGCAGGCGGGCCCGCTGGGCTGGGAGGTCCCGGCCGCGATCGGCGTGAAGAAGGCGCTGGAGGGGATGGGCAGGCCCGAGGCCGAAGTCGTGGGCATCGTCGGCGACTACGGCTTCCAGTACCTGGTCGAAGAACTCGCCGTCGCCGCCCAGTACAACGTGCCGTACGTGCTCATCATGCTCAACAACGAGTATCTGGGGCTGATCCGGCAGGCCGAGATCGGCTTCGGCATGAACTACCAGGTCGACATCCACTACGACGAGTTCGGGACGGACAACGTCAAGGTCATGGAGGCCTACGGCTGTTCGGGGCGGCGCGTGTGGGAGCCGGAGGACATCGCCGGCGCGATCCAGTGGGCGCGGAAGGAGGCGGTGGCCACGTCGCGTCCCGTACTGGTGGAGATCATGATCGAGCGCGAGGCGAACACGCCGCACGGGCCGGACATCGACGCGGTGCGGGAGTTCGAGGAGGCGTAGGCCCTGGGCGGGCGGCCGCCCCGCCTCCCGCCGGCCGCCCTCCCGGGCGGCGGCGCCTCCACAACCGGGGGACGCGGGCGCCGCGGCACACCCACGGGCCGGGCCCGCCTCAGCTCCGGGCGCACCTACGGGCCGGGCCCGCCTCGGGACCTGACCTCCTGGGTGAGGTTGTCCCGGACACGGGCATCCCGGGCGGGCCTGCACTCCGGCTTCACGGATCCGGCGAAGCCGGATCCGCTTCCCCGGAGCGGTGTCCCCTCGGCTCCGGGGAAGCGGATCCGCCGCGCACGGCGTCGCGGCGGACGGCGGTTCGGCGCCGAGCGGCAGCGATGAGTTGGCACACGATGTGCCAACTCCCGTAGCACCACCGGCCGTCACAGTCCCGCCGGACCCACGCCGTCGCGGCCGCGCGCCGTCGCGGCGGAAAGAGGGCCGGGGTCGGGGCACCGGGCCGCCGGGCCACTGGGGCGGCCGAGCCGCCCTCAGTGCGTCCGCCCGCTCAGCACCGAGCGCCCCAACACCCGCGCCGCCACCCGCCATCCCGGCCGGGTGCGCGTCGCGGTGCAAGGTGGCAGGGTGCTGCCCAGCAGCCATGAGTTGGGCACCCAGTGTGCCAACTCCCATAGCGCTACCGGCCGTCGTACAGCCGCCGGACCCACGCCGTCCCGGCTGGGCACCGTCGCGGCGGAAGTACGGGCGGTGCCCGCGGTCACGGCCGAGAGGCCGTCCGAGTCCAACCCCCGGGGCCACCCTGGCTACCGGGGCCCCAGGTGCCACAGGTGCCACAGGGGGCGGCCGAGCCGCCCCCGTGCGTCCGCCGGCTCAGCGCCCAGCGCCCCAACACCCGCGCCGCCACCGGCCGTCCCGGACGGGCGCCGTACCGGCGGAACGGGGCCGTGGTCCCGGGGCCGCCGCCAGGAGGCCCCCGAAGGGGCCCAGTTGGGCCGGGCGGCCGTGCGGGCGGGGTTAGGGC